>CCNC01000181.1 GCA_000824845.1 Mesorhizobium sp. ORS 3359
CTCACTCCGCCGGAACACCCCTCATCCGTCGCCTTCGGCGCCACCTTCTCCCACAAGGGGAGAAGGAGAGGCGCTAGCCTTTAAACTCTTTCGCCAGCAGATAAAGCTCCACCGATTCATCCCTTGAAGCCGGCGGCTTCACGTGATGGACGGAGCGGAAGTTCTGCTTCAGCAGCGACAAGAGCTCGTTCTCGGCGCCGCCCTGGAAGGTCTTGGCGAGAAAATGCCCGCCGGGTTTCAGGACGTGCAACGCGAAATCGGCCGCGACTTCGCACAGATGCATGGTGCGCAGATGATCCGTGCGGCGGTGCCCGGTCGTGGGTGCCGCCATATCGGACAGCACCACGTCCGGCCGGCCGCCGAGCGCTTCGGCGAGCTTTTGCGGCGCGTCCGGATCGAGGAAGTCCATCTGCAGGATGATTGCGCCCGGAACGGCATCCATTTCGAGATAGTCGATGCCGACGACGTGGGGATTTTCCGCCGTCGACTTCGTCCGCGCAGCCGCCACCTGGCACCAACCGCCAGGCGCGGCGCCCAGGTCGATCACCTTCATGCCGGGCTTCAGCAAATGGTGCTTGTCGTCGATCTCGATCAGCTTGTAGGCGGCGCGCGAGCGGTAGCCGTCGGCCTTGGAGCGTTGCACATACGGATCGTTCATGTGGCGCTCGAGCCAGCGGCGCGACGATTCCTTCAGGCCGCTCTTCTTCTTGATGCGGGTCTTGAGCACACGCAGGCTTCCAGAGCCCGGCTTTTCGGGTTTCTTCGTCATCGGCGCCCATCATTCCGCCAGACGCCGTCATCCGCCATCAGCTCGCTCAGGATCCCTTCGCGCAGGCCGCGGTCGGCGACACGCAGCCGCTCGGACGGCCACACGCCGCGGATCGCCTCCAGGATGGCGCAGCCGGCGAGAACGAGATCGGCGCGGTCGGCGCCGATGCAAGGGTTGGCGCAACGCTGCTGGAAATCCCAGCCGATCAGCCGCTCGATCATGCGATCGACGCTGTCGCGGTCCATCCACAGCCCGTCGACGCGGCGGCGGTCGTAGCGCTCGAGATCGAGATGCACGCCGGCCAGCGTCGTCACCGTGCCGGAGGTGCCAAGCAGATGGAAGTTGGGGCTGGCCAGCACATGCGCGAGCCGGTCGCGGCCGTCAAAAGCCTTCAGCCGCGCGGCCACATCGTCGACCATCGCGGCAAACGTCTCGCGCGTCACCGTACGGCCGCCGAAGCGCTCGGCAAGCGAGACGACGCCGACGGGCAGCGACGTCCAGGAGACGATGTGATTGGCCAGACGTGGCGAGCGCCGTCCGGTCAGGTCGATCAGCGCGATTTCGGACGAGCCGCCGCCGATGTCGAACAGCACCACGCCTTGCGTGTCGCGCTCGACCAGCGAGCCGCAGCCGGAAACGGCAAGGCGGGCCTCGGTCTGGCGGTCGATGATCTCCAGCTTCAGCCCGGCCTCGCGCTCGACGCGATCCAGGAACTCGACGCCGTTGGCGGCCGAGCGGCAGGCCTCGGTGGCAATCAGCCTGGCTTTCCTGATCTTGCGGTTGCGCAGCTTCTCGCCGCAGACCTTCAGCGCCTCGACAGCGCGGTCCATCGCGGCCTGGCCGAGACGGCCGCTGGCCGTCAGCCCCTCACCCAGCCTGACGATGCGCGAGAAAGCGTCGATGACGCGGAATTGGCCGTGACGGCCAGGCACCGCGACCAGCAACCGGCAATTGTTGGTGCCGAGGTCGAGCGCGGCGAAGACAGGCAATTCCTGCTGGGGCGGACGTGGCGCAGACTGTAGCGGCGGCCTTCGCTCGGCCTGCAAGGGCGGACTCTGAGGCTGGCTTGCCGTCGTGCTGGCAGGCGCGGCATTGGGCACGGCGCCGTTCTCGTCACGCGCGAACACCTTGCGGCCGCGCTTGCGCTTGCGGCGCTTGCGCGTCTTGCCTTTCGGCTGATCGCCATGCTGGTCGGGCTGACTGGCGCCAGTCTGTCTCTGGCCCGCATGTTTGGGGTCGGCATGTCTGGGGTCGGCATGTCTTTGGTGCGCACCCGCGTGGCGGCTGAATCGCACCGGTTGCGGGCCTGCCGACTGCGCCGGCGATGCCCCGGACATGCCCACTGCCGACGCGCCCGCGCCGGTATCGTGGTCTTCCACTTCAGTTCCTTCCGGCGCCGCGCGAACCGGGAACGGACGCAGCAGGCACCTCGATTTGTTTCAAGTTGGCAACAGAGTAGCAGTGCCGTTCGCAATCACCAAGAGCGCGGGGCTCGAATTTTGGCAGGCTCACGTCGGGGCAATGTCTTGCCGGTTGAATAGCCGGCTTCAATCAGGCATGTCTCAAATGCGGGTTCGAAGAGGCTGGGCACCATCAAACAATGAGCAGCAACGCAAGATGACGACGCCATGAATTGGAGGCGCTATTTCTGGCCGGTCATAGGCATCGCGGCCGTTGCGTTCTCGCTGTGGCTGCTCATTCACGAATTGCGCGGCGTATCGCTCGACGATGTCTGGGCCGGCATCGCCGCCATCCCGCCGCGCGGCTGGGTGCTGGCGGCGCTGAGCTCGGTCGTCGCCTATGCCTCGCTCGCCGGCTACGACCACATAGCGCTCTTGCATATCGGCAAGAAAGTATCGTGGCTGTTCGTCACGCTGTGCTCCTTCACCACCTACGCGGTGTCGCACAATATCGGTGGCTCAGTGTTTTCCGGCGCGGTGATCCGCTACCGCGCCTATGGCACAAGGGGGCTGACCGGCCAGGAGATCGGCGTGCTGGTGGCGATTTGCTGGTTCACCTTCATTCTCTCCAGCGTCTTCCTCGGCGGCCTCGTTCTGCTGTTCGAGCCGCAGATCATCGATCGCTTCACCGGCGCGCCGCACCATGGCGCCGCCTTCGCCGCAGGGGTCGCCATGCTCATCCTCGTCGGCGCCTATGCCTTCGGCAGTTGGCTTCGGCTGAGACCTTTGGAGTTCGGCTCCTTCCAGCTGCACTACCCGGCGCTGCCGATCGTGGCGAGACAGTTGCTGGTCGGGCCTGTCGAGCTGCTGGCCGCCGCCGCTATCATCTATTTCGCCCTGCCGGAGACCGGCAATCCCGGCTATTTCGTCGTGCTCGGCGTGTTCATGGTGTCGTTCTCGATCGGGCTCCTGTCGCATGCGCCGGGCGCGCTCGGCGTGTTCGAGGTCGTCTTCCTCACCGGGCTGTCGGACATGGATCCGGTCGGCGTGCTTGCCGCACTTCTGGTGTTCCGCCTGTTCTATCTCATCATTCCGCTGCTGATCGGCCTTTGCATGGTGCTCTATTTCGAGCACTCGCAATACAGCAAAGGCGGCGGTTGAACCCTTTGCCCGCTTGCACGGGGAGCATCCGCAAAAAGGCTGCGGTTGATCTCAGTTGCGGGCTTGACTATTTTCCGATGGCGGCTACAAGGCAGCGCTCGCGGCACATGAGCCGCTTGGCTAGCGCGATACCAGACGCGCCTGCTGGGGAATAGGTTAACGGTAGACCCACGGACTCTGACTCCGTTAGTCCTGGTTCGAATCCAGGTTCCCCAGCCAAAGTTTTCTCCGCGCATTCCCACACTTGAACCGTGAGTTCATCGCAACGGGTATCGATGTCGGCTGAACTCCGGTTGCTTTTCCGGTTATATTAGCAGTCAACTATATATTAATAGCTACGGCGCAGCCTGCTCGAATCGGGAATGTCCCCGATCGACGATCCGGCACTCAGTGTGCCGAGACGCTCGACCGATGCGGAGCAAACGCATGAGTGTCGAAACAGCATTGGCGCAGCTGCTGCGCATGATCCACCGCCGTGCCCTGAATTTGGCGACGATGCCGGACGATGAGAGAGATCCCTACTACGACAGCATCCGACGATCATGTTGCGGAGCCGCCGAGCATATCGGGCAATCTCCCGACAATGCAGCCATGACGGCAAACAGTATGGTCGAATTTACCCGGGCGATGGTCGGTATCATCGAGGCCGGCCGCGGGTAAACCGCAGACTTCGACACGCTCGTGACGAGCTTGGAAGTCGCCGAGAAGCGTGGTTACGGTGTATTGCCCGAAGCTCGCAAGGCGACGTCTCGCCGGCGAGACCTTTTCGCGTTTGAAGTGGATGTGGCGGCTGCCGCTCGCTCTGGACACTCTTCCGGTTGTGAACCCGGGCTCCCTACTCCGCCGCCTCATACCCCGCGATGCCCTTGATCTCGAGGAAATCCTCCAGACCGTATTCGGCATATTCGCGGCCGTTGCCGGACTGCTTGTAGCCGCCGAAGGGTAGGCCGGCATCCCAGGTCGGGTAGTTGATGTAGACATTGCCGGAGCGCATGCGGGCAGCCACCTCGCGCGCCTTCTCGATGTCCTTGGCCTGGATGTAGGAGGCCAGGCCATAGACCGTGTCGTTGGCCTGCTCGACTGCCTGCTCGACCGTGTCGTAAGGCATGATCGACAGCACCGGGCCGAAGATCTCCTCCCTGGCGATGCGCATGTCGTGCGTGACGTTGGCGAAGACGGTCGGGCGGACATAGTAGCCGCGGTTGAGCTCGGCCGGGCGGCCTGGGCCGCCGGCGACCAACGTCGCGCCTTCGTCGATGCCGCTCTGGATCAGATCCTGGATCTTGTCGAACTGGAGCTGGCTGACCACGGGGCCGAGCTTGGAGGTGGACGCGTCGGCCGGGCCGACGGTGAATTTGTCCGCCGCCTTCTTCGCGTAACCGGCCGCCTCATCGTGACGGTCGAGCGGCACGAACATGCGGGTCGGCGCGTTGCAGGACTGGCCGCTGTTGGAGAAGCAGCCGGCGACGCCCTTGGTGACGACCCGCTCCAGATCGACATCCGGGAACAGGATGTTGGCCGACTTGCCGCCCAGTTCCTGGTGCACGCGCTTGACGGTATCGGCTGCCGCCTTGGCGACGAGGATGCCGGCACGGGTCGACCCCGTGAACGACATCATGTCGACATCCAGGTGGCTGGCCAGCGCCTGGCCGACGGTCGGGCCATCGCCGTTGATGAGGTTGAAGACGCCCTTCGGCACGCCGGCCTCGTCGATGATCTCGGCGAAGATGATGGCGTCGAGCGGCGCGATCTCGGACGGCTTCAGCACCATGGTGCAGCCGGCGGCAAGCGCGGGACCGACCTTGCAGGTGATCTGGTTCAGTGGCCAGTTCCACGGCGTAATCAGGCCGACGACGCCGATCGGCTCTTTCACGATCAGCGACGAGCCTTTGACGTGGCGGAACTGGAAGGTCTTCAGCACTTCCGCCATCTTCTCCAGATGCGCCTGGCCGACGCCGACCTGGCTGTCCAGCGCCATCTGGCGCGGCGCGCCCATCTCGCGCGAGACGGCGAGCGCGAGGTCCTTGCTGCGCTTCTTGTAGATTTCGATGACGCGGTTGAGGATGTCGAGCCGCTCCTCGACCGAGGTGAAGCCGAAGCTGGCGAAGGCGCGCTTGGCGGCGGCCACCGCCTTGTCGACATCGGCCTTGGAGCCCAGCGATATCTGCGCGAAAGCGTCCTCGTTCGAGGGATCGATGACATCGAGCGCGTTCGGCAGGACCGGATCCACCCAGGCGCCGTCGATATAGAATTGCAGATTGTGGGACATTGGTTTTCCTCCTCGGCCAGCCGTGGGTGCTCGATTGCAGTGGATTGGGTCGTCGTATACAGCCAGAGATAACGATGCCGCAAGCGCCGTGTCAAACGCAAGCGCGGGCGGTTGAGCCAGCCGTCCGTCGAGCCTGACGTACCGGCTGACGCTCACCGGGACCGATTACAGCAGCGTATGTCCAGCGTCACCCAGCAGCCGGGCCGCCGCGGCTTGATCGGCGGCCTTCACCAGCAGATGGTCGCCTTCGAAGGTGGACACCACGAAGATGCCGAGGCCGTTCTCCGACAGCGGCCGAATGACAGATAGCACGATGCCAGTTTCGCCGAAGGCAAAGGGGCCTTCGAATTTGAAGGCGACCCAGTCGCGATCCTGCCTGGCGAGATCCGGAACGCGCTCCTGCAGGCAGGTTATCGAAAGCTCATCGTCGGTTCTGGTGATGCTGACGAAACCCGGCCCGTCCGCCCAATCGGGAATGCCATGTCCAGCTTCCAGCCTCGAAATCGCGTATAGGCCAGGCAGTTGCTTCAGCCTGATCCGGGGAGTTGCTGTCGCGCTCCGATTGGCGGTCATCCGGCGATCCTCTTGCTCATATAAACGGTCGTGCCATTCATGAATGGTTCTTCGCGGTCGATTGTGTAGCCCTGTTTCCTGTAGAGCGACACATTCGCCTCGAACGCGCCGTTGGTCAGCAGGCGAAGCTCATGGCGCCCGGCCTCGCGCGCCTTGCCCTCCGCCCGCTCCAGTAGCAGCCGGCCGATCCCTTTGCCCTGCGCCTCCGGCGCGACGCAGAGATTCTCGATCCAGAGATGATCGTCGGCGAGCACGGACTCAAGCATCCCGACAATGCGATCCTGCGCAATGGCGAGGTCGAATGGATGCTCGGCGACAGCCTTGTCGTAATCGGCGCGCATCGGCAGCGGCTCGCGGCCGATAACCGGCACCCATTTGGCATAGGCGGCGCGCACGATATCGCGGATGGCGGCGGCGTCCGCCGCTTCGGCCGTCCGAAACCGGATGGGAAAATCGATGGTCATTGCGAGGCTCCAGATATGAAAACCCCGCCGGCTGAAATCGCGGGCGGGGCGGGAAACGAACGAACCTTATTTATCGTATCGGGCTTATCGTCGCGCAATCGGCCGGCCGCTCCGCACTCGGCGAAGGCGGCGTCGCTTGGTATTGGCGGGCGCGCGGGAGAACATGGCGGCAAGCTGGAGGAGGAACCGGAAAGCGTCAAGGCTCGGCCGGTGCCGGTTATTGGGCCAACCGCTAGCGGCTCGCCAATCGTTCGCAAAAATCGATCGTTATAACTCTAATAATTCGTTGGAAAGATTAGTTCCGGAATGGCATTCCGGCGTCGAACGCGCCCGGAGAATTCGATTGTCTTTCCTGCCTGTCACCGCGAACGATCTTCCAGATCACCTGAACACGGCAGCCGCCGGGCGTGGGCACCCTGCCCTGACCGCGATCGCGGCCGGCATCATGCCGGGACTGGTGCTGGTGGCGATGATCGCCAGCGTCGCCTACTCGGCACGCGGCTTCTCCGGTCTTACGTTGTTCAGTCCGATGATCCTCGCCGTCGTCGCCGGCATGATCTTTTCCAACATGCTCGGCGTGCCCGCACACGCCAAGGCCGGCATTGCGTTTTCACAAAAGCGCCTGTTGCGCTTCGCCATCGTGCTGCTCGGCTTCCAGCTCACGCTCGGCCAGGTGGCGGGCATCGGCCTCGGCGGCGTCGGCATCGTCGCGGCCACGCTCGGCACCACCTTCCTGTTCACCGTCACGCTTGGACGGCTGATCGGCGTCGACCGGAAGCTCGCGCAGCTCATCGCCGCCGGCACCTCGATCTGCGGCGCCTCGGCGATCGTCGCCACCAACATCGTCACCGACGCGCGCGACGAGGATGTCACCTATGCCGTTGCCGCGATCACGCTGTTCGGCACCATCGCCATGCTCGGCTTCCCGCTGCTGGCACCCGTATTTGGGCTCGACCAGCATGCTTTCGGCTTGTGGGCAGGCGCCTCGATCCATGAGGTGGCGCAGGTGATCGGCGCCGGCTTCCAGAACGGCACGCTCGCCGGCGAGACCGCGACCGTCGCCAAGCTGACGCGCGTCGCAATGCTCGCGCCGATGGTCATCGCGCTCGGCCTGATGGCGCGCCGCGGCAGCAGCGACGCTTCCGGCGCCAAGCCGCCGATGCCCTGGTTCGTCGCGGCCTTCGTCGCGGTGGTGGCGCTGAACAGCCTGGTCGCGATCCCGGCGCAGATCCATTCGGCGATTGCCTTGGCCACGCAGATCACGCTGACCATGGGCCTCGCCGCCATGGGGTTGCAGGCCGATATTTCGGAGTTGCGCTCGCGTGGCCTGCGGCCGCTGATGCTGGCCTTCTCGGCCTTCCTCTTCATTGCGGGCTTCAGCCTGGTGCTGGTGAGGTTCGCGTAAGGCAGGCCGGGGTCGGCCTCACCTCTCAATCTTCGTCGTCATCCTCGAACTCGCACGCCGCGACATAGATCGCGGCGAGCTTCTCGATGCCGGCCTGGTCTTCCGTGTCGAAGCGGCCCGGCAGCGGGCTGTCGAGGTCGAGCACGCCGAAGGCGCCCTCGGCATCGCGCAAAAGCACCACCAGTTCGGAACGCGAATCGGCATCGCAGGCGATGTGGCCGGGGAATTCGTTGACGTCCTTGACCAGCATCGACATGTCGAGCTCAATGGCCTTTCCGCAGACGCCCTTGCCGACGGCGATGCGCACGCAGGCCGGCTTGCCCTGAAAAGGCCCGAGCACCAGCTCGTCATCGGAAGCGAGGAAATAGAAGCCGGCCCAGTTGAGGTCGGGCACCATCTGGTAGATCAGCGCTGCCGTGTTGGCGGCATTGGCGACGGAATCGCCTTCGCCTTCCAGCAACGCTTTCAATTGCGCGGCCAACTCCTTGTAGAAGGCCGGCTTGTCCTTGGTGTCGATGGCGGTTGCCGCGAACATCGTGTTGTCTCTCCGTTGCAAGCCGGCCGCGCGGCCAGCTACAGTTCACCTCTCTCTGCCACCAAAAACGCCGCCGGGAAACAGCCTGTCGTGACCTCCAGCCATTCCAGAACAGTTAGGGCCAGGACAATCCGCATCGCCGCCGCGGTGATCCGCGACCAAGGCGGCAGGCTGCTGCTGGTGCGCAAGCGCGGCACAAAAGCCTTCATGCAAGCCGGTGGCAAGATCGAGCCGGGTGAGCTGCCGGCCGCAGCCCTGGCGCGCGAATTGCGCGAGGAACTGGGCATCGTCGTCGATCCAGGCGCTGCCTCGCATCTCGGTTTGTTTTCGGCGCCAGCCGCCAACGAGCCGGATGCCCGTGTCGAGGCCGAGGTGTTCGAGCTTTCCATCAAAGACGAGCCGACCCCGGCGGCGGAGATCGAGGAGATGATCTGGCTTAACCCGGCGCTGGCGAGCGGCATGGAGCTCGCGCCGCTGACCGCCGATATCGTCCTACCACGTTACGGCCGCCAGCCATGAGTTTACGCAACGTGGAAAAACAGGCCGGCGGAGCGCCTCTCACCTTCGCGGTCCTGGTCTTTCCCGGCTTTCCGATGATGGCGTTTTCGTCCGTTATCGAACCCTTGCGCGCCGTCAACATCCTTGCCAAGCGCGAGTGCTACCGCTGGGTGATCGTCGGCGCCGATCCGGGCACGGTCGAAGCCTCCAATGGCGTCGTCATCCAGCCGGGCTTTTGCGCGGCGGACGCGCCGAAGGTCGACCGTATCGTCGTCTGCTCCGGCGGCGATGCCGACCATGTCGTGGCCGACGAGGCGATGAGCTGGATCCGCAAGAGCCTGCGTGGCGGCGCGCATATCGGCGCTGTCGCGGACGCTGCCTTCTTCCTTGCCCGCGCCGGGCTGCTCGACGGCCATGCCTGCACCTTGCACTGGACCAGCCAGCCCGCCTTCACCGAAGCGTTTCCGGATATTGAGCTTCGGCGTGATCTCTTCGTCATCGACCGCAAGCGTTTCACCTCCGCCGGCGGCGTCGGCAGCCTCGACATGATGCTGGAGATCATCACCCGCGATTACGGCGCCGAACTCGCGGCGGGTGTCGCCGAATGGTTCGTGCACAGCCAGTTGCGCTCCAGCGTCGACCGCAAGCTTATGCCGCTCAGGCTGCGCACCGGGGTGCAGAACGAGCTGGTTCTATCGGCCATCGCCATCATGGAGGACGCGGTCGAGGAGCGGCTCGGCATGGCGGAACTTGCGGAGCGGCTCGGCGTGTCGCCCGACAAGCTCGAGCGCAATTTCCGCGCCGAGCTGGATATCTCGCCCAACGGCTACTACCGGCGGCTCAGGCTGAAGCGGGCGGCCGACCTTTTGGCGCATTCGACACTGATGGTGCGCGATGTCGCGCTGGCCTGCGGCTTTGCCTCGATGTCCAGTTTTGCCCGGGCGTTTCGCGAAGAGCATGGGCACGCGCCGAAGGCGATGCGGCGGCATTAGGGTGCAGTGCGCGCTGGCGCGATGGGACGCTGGCGGGAGAGCGCCCCCCTCTGGCCTGCCGGCCATCTCCCTCACTTGGGGGGAGATTGGCAGCCTCGGCGCCGCGCCCTTCTTTCAACGTCGACAATTGGCGAAGCCCTGCGCGACATCTGATCTCCCCACTAGTGGGGGAGATGTCCGGCAGGACAGAGGGCGGCGCGAAGGATCGCTACACTGCCCATTGCCCTGCGGCATCCGGCACAACAATCGCGGAATGCCGCACAAGCTCAAAACCCTGGCCGGCTATGGTCTCCGCAACAGGAGATCTTCTGATGAGCATCGTCGTATTCGATCCCGACAGCACCGAGGATGTGGACTTCAAGGAGGGCATGCGCCACCCCGCAGCGGCCGATCCCGCGGGCGGCATGTGGCTGTCCGACACCGAGCCGTCCTTCATCGATGCGGATGCTCTGCGTAAGGGACGTCTTACCAAGCTGCGCGCATGGATGCGCGAGGCGGGCTATGGCGGCGTCGTACTGTTCGATCCTTACAACCAGCGCTACGCCACCGGTTCGCGCAACATGTTCGGTTATTTCCTGCGCAACTCGACGCGCTACTTCTTCATTCCGACCGAAGGGCCGATTGTGCTCTTCGAATATCCGCAGAGCTACCATGTCTCAATGGTGCTCGACACGATCGACGAGGCGCGGCCGTCCAAGCTGGTCTGGTCATCGGTCTCCGGCCGCGACGACGAAACCGCCGGCCCCTTCGCCGACGAGATCACCGAGCTTCTGAAAAAGCATGGCGGCGGCTCGATGAAGCTGGGGCTCGACCGCTGCAGCCATCTGCAGGCGCTGGCGCTCGAAAGGCGCGGCTGCGAGGTGAAGGACTGCCAGGGCGAAATCCTAGCGGTGCGCGCGGTGAAGACGCCAGAGGAAGTGAAGTGCCTGCAAGCATCGATGGCCGGCGCCGAAGCCGCGGTGGCTGCGGTGCGCGAGGCGATCAAGCCCGGCGTTTCCGAAAACGAGCTGTTCGCCATCATGTATCACGAAGTGATCCGTCAGGGCGGCGAGTTCATCGAGACCCGGCTGCTTACCTCCGGGCAGCGCACCAACCCATGGTTCAACGAAGCGAGCGGGCGCAAGATCAGGCCGGGCGAACTGGTCGCGCTCGATACCGACACGATCGGCTGCTACGGCTATTATTCCGACTTCTCGCGCACCTTCCGCTGCGGCCCCGGCAAGCCCACCCCCTATCAGAAATCGCTCTACCGCATGGCGCACGACCAGGTGCAGCACAATATCGGCATCGTGAAGCCCGGCATGGCTTTCCGCGAGATCGCCGAGAAGGCGTGGAAAATCCCGGATCGTTTTGTGGACCAGCGCTACACATCGGTGATGCATGGCGTCGGCATGCATGGCGAGACGCCCTTCATAGCCCACTCGATGGACTACGAGACTTATGGCCGGGACGGCATCATCGTGCCGGGCATGGTGGTGAGCGTGGAAAGCTATATCGGAGAGAAAGGCGGTCGCGAGGGCGTCAAGCTCGAGGACGAGATTCTCATCACCGAGACCGGGACGGAGCTGCTCTCGCGGTTTCCTTATGAAGACGAATTTCTTGACAAGTAGCGCCCACGCACCGACAGCACATTCCGCATGAAAACGCCCATTTCCATCCGACGTGGCACGGTCGCCGCGGTGTTCATCGATCTCCAGGAGGAGCATCGCAAGGACAAGCGCTATCTGGTCGAGGGTTTTGCCGACATCCTCGCCAATGTGCAGCGCCTGCAGGAGGCGGCGCGGCGCAATTTCGTGCCACTCCATCACTGGGCCTATATCGTCGACCTCGCGGCGGCGCGGCCTTTCCACCCTGTGGAAGAGAGCGGCAAGTCGGCCTTCTCCGACAAGGATGATCCGCTGACGGCGATCTGCCATGAAGTGGCCCCGCGGAACGGCGAGGCCATGCTGGTCAAGCAGGAGGCAAGCGCCTTCGGCAGGAACGATTTCGCCGACAAGCTCAAGGCGGCGGGCATCGAATGGCTGGTGATCGCCGGCGTCTGGACCGAGGCCTGCATCGACGCCACGGTGAAGGACGCGGTGGCGCTTGGTTTCCGCGTGCTGCTGGTCAAGGACGCCTGCGGCAGCGCAAGTGCCGCCATGCACCAGACCGGCATCCTGAACCTCGCCAACCGGCTCTATGGCGGCGCCGTTTGCAACACGCTCGACGCCTGCCGGCTGTTGGCGGGAGATACGGTGAATGTATGGCAGGTCGAGGGTTCGGTGCCGCTGCGCTTCACCTTCGAGAACGCGGCGCGGCTTTACGCCGAGCTCTGACGGCAGTGGCTGGCAACGCAACCGATCCGGCGAGCCGCGGCAAATATGCCGATCGGCTCGACCCGGAGCTTTGGGAATACATCGACAAGGTCAACAGTTGGTACCCGCCGGAGATCGTTGCGGCACCGATCGGCGAGCAGCGCGCGGTCTATGACCGGATGTGCGTGGCGTTTCTCCAAGGCCGTCCCGAGGGTGTGACCACCAGTGATGGCATCGTCGCTACCGCGGCGCATGCGATCCCGGTCCGCCGCTATCGCATGGAGGGTAAGCCGGCGGCGATCGTCGTCTGCTATCACGGCGGCGGCTTCATCCTCGGCGGCCTTGACAGCCACGACGACATCTGCGCCGAAATCTGCGCCGGCACCGGATTCGAGGTGGTCTCGGCCGGCTACCGGTTGGCGCCGGAACATCTGCATCCGGCTTCCTTCAACGACGCGCTGGCCGTGTTCGACTGGGTCGCCGCGACGAGCACGCTACCGGTCGTGCTTTGCGGCGAAAGCGCCGGCGGCAATCTCGCCGCCGCGGTGGCGCAGGCGACGCGGCGTCATGCGCGGCGCGCGATCGGGCAGGTGCTGATCTATCCCGGGCTGGGCGGCGACGAGACCGGCCGCTCCTATGTCGAGCACGCCGAGGCGCCGCTGCTGACGCTCGCCGATATCGAGTTCTACCGGCGCGTCCGGTCCCCGCCCGGGCAGTCACCCGACGACCCAACGTTCTCGCCGCTCACGGATCGTGACTTTTCCAGACTGCCGCCGACAGTGATTGTCACTGCCGAATGCGACCCGCTGTCGTCGGATGGCGAGACCTATCGCGACCGGATTATTGCCGCTGGGGGACAAGCGTGGTGGCGCGAGGAGAAGCGACTGGTACACAGTTTTCTTCGGGCACGCCTGACTGTGCCGCGCGCGGCGGAGGCGTTTCGAAGAATCATCGGCGACATCGCAAGACTTGGCGCGGGCGACGGAGCGCCAATCTCCCCCCTTGTGGGGGAGATTGCCGGCAGGCCAGAGGGGGGCGCGAAGGATCGCGGCCCCTCAGCGCCGTAGCGTCCAAGATTGCCTTAAAAAGTCATGGCAACCAGTTGAGACGCTGGCGGGACAGCGCCCCCCTCTGCCCTACCGGGCATCTCCCCCACAAGGGAGGAGATTGGCTGCATCACGTGCGGAACAGCGCACAAGAACTGCGGAAAACCAAACATTTCGCCGCGGAAAGCGGACCTATCATTCCATCGCAGGCAACGGCGCCCCGGCGGTCGCATCCGTCCCCGCGCCTGGCGATCCCGGGCGACCGTTGGCTCGTGCACGTCATTGCAAATCAAAACCGCGACGTGGGCAACGCGCGCCAACAACAGAGGGAACGACGATGAAATTCATGCTGACCGACAGGAAACTGCACCCGCGTGCCAAGCCGATCGCCGACGATTTCAGGAAAGGCGCGATCAGCCGGCGCGAATATCTGGCCTTGATGGCCGGTTTCGGCGTCAGCGCCGCCGGCGCGATGGCGCTGGGCGGGATAGCCCCCTCGCCTGCCCGCGCCGCCGAGCCGAAAAAGGGCGGCGTGCTGCGCGTCGCGATGAACGTCAAGGGGTTCAAGGACCCGCGCACCTTCGACGGCGTCGAGATGTCGAATGTCGCGCGCCAGTGCAACGAATATCTGGTGCGCTGGAACACCGACTTTTCCTTCGAGCCCTGGCTGCTCGAAAGCTGGGAAACCAGCGACGACGCCAGGACCATCACATTGCATGTGCGCAAGGGCATCACCTGGTCGAATGGCGACGCGTTCAACGCCGACGATGTGATCCACAATCTCAACCGCTGGTGCGACGCCTCGGTCGCCGGCAATTCGGTCGCCGCGCGCATGGGCGCGCTGGTCGACGCCGACACCAAGAAGCCGGTCGATGGCGGCATCCAGAAGATCGACGATTACACCGTCAAGCTCAACCTGCCGAAGCCCGACATCTCGCTGATCGCCGGCATGGCGGACTATCCGGCGCTGATCATGCACCGCTCCTACGAGGGCGAAGCCGACCCGAGGAAGGCCCTGGCCATCACCACCGGCCCTTGCGAGCTGGTGAGCTGGGACGCCGAGACCGGCGCGGAGGTGAAGCGCAAGGACAAGCCCTGGTGGAAGGGCGAGTTCCATCTCGACGGCATCAAATGGGTCGATTACGGCTCCGACCCCAACGCCATGCTGTCGGCCTTCGAATCCGGCGAGATCGACACCGATCACGAAACCGCTTCCGACGCCGTGTCGCAGACCGAGCAGATGGGGCTCAAAAATTCCGAGATCGCCACCGGTTCGACCATCGTGGCGCGCTTCAATGTCTCCAACGCGCCCTATGACGACGTCAAGGTGCGCCGCGCCGCCCAGCTTGCCGTCGACAATGCGGCGGTGCTGAAGCTCGGCCTCGACGGCCGCGGAAAACCCGCCGACAATCATCATGTCGGCCCGATGCATCCGGAATTCGCCGACATCGGCCCGGCCAAACGCGACGTCGACCAAGCGAAGAAGCTGATGTCGGAATCCGGCAAGGCCGACCACGAATATGAGCTGATTTCGGTCGACATCGAATGGCAGAAGAGCACCGCGGACGCGATCGCGGCGCAGATCCGCGAGGCGGGCTTCAAGATCAAGCGCACCGTGCTGCCGGCAGCGACCTTCTGGAACGACTGGAGCAAGTTCCCCTATTCCTGCACCGAATGGCTCGGCCGCCCGCTCGGCGTCCAGGTGCTGACGCTCGCCTACAAGTCGGGCGCCGCCTGGAACGAAAGCGCCTATGCGAACAAGGAGTTCGACGAGCTTCTCGACAAGGCGCTTGCGACGCCCGACGCCGCGCAGCGCAAGGAGATCATGGCCAAGATCGAGACCAATTTGCGCGACAGCGGCATCATCATCCAGCCCTACTGGCGCTCGGTCTACCGCACCTATCGCAAGGGTGTGCAAGGCTGCGAACAGCACCAAGCGCTCGAGCAGCATTTCGAAAAGGTCTGGCTGGAGAGCTGATCTTCCCAGGACGAGCGGCCGGCGCGACCTTCCCGTCGCGCCGGCCGGTTTGTTGCAGCCCGTATAGTCAGGATTGATCGTGCGGCAGGCTCAGGGGAGCACCTACTGACATCCGCTCAATGATGGTCGTCGGCAGGACTATCCTTTCAGGGGGCCGATCATCGCCTTTCAGGCGGCGGATGAGAAGCTCTGCCGCCGATTTTCCGAGTGCATAGACCGGCTGATCGATCACGGTGATCGGGGGAGTCGTCACGCTGGTCCAATCGGCATCGTGGAAAGTGACCAGCGATATGTCCCGCGGAATGCCGAGGCCGCATTCCCGGATCGCCTTGAAGAGATCGAGCGCCACGACGCTGTCGGAGGCCAGGATTGCAGTTGGCCTGTCGGCGCTCCGGAGCATCTCCAGCAGCAGGACATGGGATCTCTCCGATCGGCTGCTGCCGAAATGAATATTGCGCTCCGCATTCTCGATGTCGGCTTCGCGGCAGGCTTCGAGGAAGCCCAGGATGCGCTCCCGCACCGTGGAAGTATTGATCCTTGAAGCGGCACCGCGAAAATCCCCCGACAACACCGCGGCGGTGACATAGGCGATCCTGCGGTGCCCGGCTTGGGTCAACATGTGGGTCGCGCGTAGCGCAGCGTTGCGGTCATCCACCGTTACCGTGTCGACGTCGAGCTCCGGCAGTGCCCGATCGAGCAGCGCCAGCGGGCAGGAAATCTCCCTAAGGTGGGCGATGTCTCCAGCCTGGGCGGGCGTGACGATCAGGCCGTCGACCTGCTTTGCCAGGAGCACGCGTATGGCGCTCTTTTCCGCTTCGACCTCCTCACCCGAGTTGGCCAGAATGACATTGATGCCTGACAACCTTGCGACATCGCTTATGCCGCGCACCGCGAGCGAGAAGAAAGGGTTCTCGATGTCGCCGACGACGACGCCGATACTGCCCGAACGGCCTGTCGTCATGCTGCGCGCCAGCTCGTTCGGCCGATAGCCCAGCGCCTTGGCCGCCTCCAACACGGCCGCGTGCACTGTCTGACTGACCCGGCCATAGCCACCCAGGACGCGCGCAGCGGTCGCCTTCGAAACCTTCGCCTCCCGGGCAACGTCGCTGACAGTGATCGAGGATATCTTGGGCGGCCGCTTCATTGTGGAAAAATCGCTCTTCAAATTCGTTGACGGATGCTCGTCGTCGTGCCTACAAATGTCAAGAGACCGGTCTCACTTGCGCTTGAGACCGGTCTCATAACAAGAAGAACGCCCCATGGCGTCGATCGCAGGCCGTACAGAAATTGTTCGCTGTGCCCCCCGCACGGACCGATCTTCAGAGTGGAGAACAACCATGCACATCAGACGTCTTTTCATTTCAAGCCGGCGTCAGTGCGTCGGCGCCTTCATCTTAGCCGTCGCGCTTGCCGTCCTATCGCTGCCAAAGGCGTGGGCGACGGATAATCCATACAATCTCATAGATCCCAATACGATCAGCGTCGGCACAATGGGAGATGCCAAGCCTTATGCCTTCACCACCGCGGACGGCAAGTTCACGGGGTTCGATCTCGAATTCTTCCTGAACGTGGCGGGTCGGATGGGCTTCAAGCCGGCCCAGGTGACCTTTACCGGCCAGGAATTCTCGGCGCTGATGCCATCCGTCGCCAACCAGCGCTTCGACGTCGCGGTCGCCGCGATCGGAACGACCGAGCAGCGCAAGAAGACCGTCGATTTCTCGGACGGCTATCTCGCCGGATATCTGTCGGTGCTGACGTCGGACCCCAAGATCACTTCCGCCGACGGCCTTGCCGGCAAGCGGCTCGGCGTCGTCCAGGGGACGCTGCAGGAGATTTATGCCACCAAGAATTTCAAGAACACCGACCTGGTGAAGTTCCCAGACAACAATTCGGCCATCGCCGCGCTCAACAACGGCACGATCGACGGTCACTTCCTCGACTATGAAGCCGCCAAACAGTATGGCGAGCGCTATCCAAGCTTGAAGATCGCCGTCAACATCCCGTCGTTTGACGCACCCGCTGGATTTGTGGTGCGCAAGGGCAACGACGCGTTCCGCGAGGCGCTCAACAAGGGCATCCACGAAGCCATGCAGGACGGCACCTGGCGGGACCTCTACCAGAAATGGTTCCCCGGATCGCCGATGCCGGATCAATACCTCCCCAAAAAGAACTGACCCAAACGCGGCCGCCGGTGCGAACGCCGGCGGCCACTCCCTTGGCAGACGGCAAATGACCGGCCGAGCGGCGATTTGCGCCGCCTCGCATTGCAGGACGACGAATGGACTGGCTCGCAAATCTTCAACGGAGCTTCTTCGACTGGGACGCGATGGCATCGGTGCTGCCGTCGTTGCTCACTGTCGGGCTGAAGAACACGTTGATTCTCGCCGCGGCCTCGACAGTGCTTGGCATCCTGATCGGGATGGTGCTCGCCGTGATGGGCATCTCGCGCTCTGCCTGGCTGCGCATTCCGGCACGCGTCTATACCGACATCTTTCGCGGGCTCCCGGCCATCCTCACGATCCTCTTGATCGGCCAGGGCTTCGCCCGGATCGGGCGCGAGATCTTCGGCCCCTCGCCCTACCCGCTCGGCATCCTGGCGCTCAGCCTGATTGCTGGCGCCTATATCGGGGAGATTTTCCGCTCCGGTATCCAGAGCGTCGAAAGCGGCCAGATGGAGGCCTGCCGCGCGCTCAGTATGAGCTACGGCCAGGGCATGCGGCTGATCGTAGTTCCACAGGGCGTACGCCGCGTGCTTCCCGCGCTGGTCAACCAGTTCATCGGCAACGTCAAGGATTCCAGCCTCGTCTACTTTCTCGGCCTGCTTGCCTCCGAACGGGAGATCTTCCGCATCGGCCAGGACCAGGCAGTGGTCACCGGCAATCTGTCGCCCCTGCTTCTGGCCGGCATGTTCTACCTCATCATCACCGTGCCGCTGACCCACGTGGTCAACACTATCGACAACCACTTGCGCCTCGGCAAGCAGAGGCCGGGCGGTGCGGTCAGCGGGTTGGTCGAGGTCGGCGAGTTGAAGAACACCGCCTCGCCGGGCGCGGCACGGCCAGCGATCAAAGCCGGCAGCCTCGAAGTGAGCGATCTCGACATGGCCTATGGCGAATTACAGGTCCTGAAGCAAATAAGGCTCAAGGTCGAACCCGGCACTGTCACCTGCGTCATCGGGCCGTCCGGTTCGGGAAAGTCGACGCTGCTGCGCTGCCTCAACCGGCTGGTCGAACCCAAGGCCGGCGACGTACTGCTCGACGGCCAGAGCATCCTCGCGATGAAACCGGAGATGCTGCGCCGGCGCGTCGGCATGGTCTTCCAGCATTTCAACCTGTTCCCGAACCATACAGCGATCGAGAACGTCATGCTGGCGCTGACCAGGATCAAGGGCATGCCGGCAAGCCAGGCCAGGCGCACGGCCGAAGCACGCCTGGCGGAAGTGGGTCTTGCCGCCCGCGCGGACTACCGTCCGAGCCGCCTTTCGGGCGGCCAGCAGCAGCGCGTGGCGATCGCGCGGGCTCTCGCGATGGAGCCCGAGGTCATTCTCTTCGACGAAGTCACCAGCGCGCTCGATCCCGAACTCGTCAAAGGCGTGCTCAACTTGATGGCCGATCTCGGCCGGCGCGGCATGACCATGATCGTCGTGACCCACGAGATGGGTTTTGCCCGCAAGGTAGCCGACCAGGTCGCGTTCATGGACGAAGGCCGCATTGTCGAGGTCGGGCCGCCGGCGGAGATCTTCGACAGGCCGAAGAGTCCACGGCTCAAGCAGTTCCTGGCCGAGGTGCTGTGAAGGACGCCGCGCCAGGCGACCGACGCGGTCAGCCCCTCAAACTCAACCCGTTGCGAAAATCGAAAGCTGCATAAATGACTAGCAAATCCGCACTCAAGGTCGTCGTCATCGGCGGTGGCATCTTTGGCGTATCGACGGCTGTCCATCTCGCCCGGCTTGGCGCGGACACGACGCTCGTCAATGACGGTCCCGTTGCGAATGGGGCATCGTCGCGCTCACTGGCGTGGCTCAATTCGGCGCGAAAGCGCTCGGCGGCATATCACAAGCTGCGGGTTCAAGGCCTTGATCGCTACAAGGCTTTTGCGGCCAGTCACGATTGCAGCGCCTGGCTGCGGTTCGACGGCGGCCTCACCTGGGACGCCGACAATTCTTCCAATCAGATAGCAGAAATCCACCGGCACGAGCGGTCGATTGGCTACCAGACACAGCTGCTCGCGCCTTCGGAACTCAGCGCCGTCACGCCTGGTGTCGACCCGCGCGCTGTCTCGCCTCAGGGCGCCATCTTCAATGCCGGCGAAGGCTGGGTGGACCTGCCTTCTCTGATCGACCTCCTCTTGAGGGAATTTCGCGAACTTGGCGGGCGCGTGACAACCGATGCCGGCGCCGCCGAGGTGACGCTCGCCAATGGCCGCGCCAACGGTGTAAGGATCGGCTCCGGCCAGGTGGTTGCTGCCGATGCAGTGGTGGTTGCGACCGGCCCGGCAGTACCGGACATGGCTGCCCAGGTTGGCAGGCGTATCGGCGACGGCACCACGCGTGCGCTCCTCGTCTTCAGCAAGCCGATCCAACATCCCCTCCGAGCCGTGCTGAACACGCCGCGCGTCGCCATCAGGCCGACGCCAAACGGCACCTTCGCGCTGGATTCGGCATGGTCGGAGGAGGAAGTGATCGTGCGCGACGATGGCACATACGAGGCCAAGCCATCCACGATCGCGGGGCTGCTCGAGGAAGCCTCCAAGGTGCTGGAGGGTAATCCGAGGCTTGTCCTGGAGAGCCTTCACATGGGCCCGAAACCAATTCCGGCCGATGGCGAACCGGTCGTTGGCCAGCTGACCGGCATTCCCGGCTATCACGTCGTCTTCAGCCACAGCGGCGCGACGCTGGGCCTCGTGGTGGGAGAATTGCTCGCTGGTGAGATTGTCAGCGGCACACCCAATGCGTTGCTTGAGTCGTTCCGCCCCGCGCGGTTCGATAGCTGAGAAGCCGTTTGCCAAGCGATTGCCTTTCAGCTCAGATTGCGCTCGACCGGTCGGCGCGGAATACGAGAAGCAGCAAGGCATGGATCACTTCGACCTCGGCGCCTATCGCCGCTCCATCACCACATCCTCGGCCGAGACGCAGCTCTGGTTCGATATCGGGCTGAACTGGTGCTACAGCTTCAACCACGAGGAAGGGATCAAATGCTTCGAGAAGGCGCTGGAGAGCGATCCCGGCTGCGCCTTCGTGCATTGGGGCATCGCCTATGCCGCCGGGCCTTTCTACAATCTGACCTGGAAGGAGCATGGCAAGGCCGAGGCCGATCATTCCGCCAAGCGCTGTTTCGAGCACGTGCGGCTGGCGCAGGCCAATGCGGCGAAGGCGAGTCCTGTCGAGCGGCGGCTGATCGAAGCGCTCGGCGCCCGCTTCCAGCAGCCGCATGGGGTGAGCCCGGCCGAGTTTGAGCAATGGGACGACGCCTACGCCGCCGCGATGCGAGAGGTTTATCGCGACTATCCCGACGACCATGACGTGATGGCGCTGACGGTCGAGGCGCTGATGATGCGCACGGTGCGGCGGCTGTGGAACCTCAAAACCGGCGCGCCAGCGCCGAATTCGGATGTGCTCGAAGCGCTGGAAATCTGCGAACGCTCGATCCGGCTCTCGGACGAAGCCGGCACTGCGCCACACCCGGCGGCGCTGCATCTCCACATCCATCTGCTCGAAATGTCGACGCAGCCGGAGCGCGGCATGCGCTCGGCGGAGCGGCTGGGCACGATGTGCCCCGATGCCGGTCACATGAACCATATGCCGGGGCACATTTACGTGCTCTGCGGCGAGTATGAGAAGGCGAAGATCGCCAGCGAGAAGGCGGTGCGCGCCAACGACCTCTATCTCGACTATACCGGCGAGCCGACCTATTACCTGCTTGGATGCTGCCACGACCTGCATCTGATGATGTTCACCTGCATGTTCCTTGGCCAATACCGCCCAGCGCTCTGGGCGGCCGACAAGGTGCGCAGCCTGGTGACGCGCGACGTCGTCAGCATTCCGGAGCGGCCGAAGCTGACGCAGACTGTCGAGGGTTATCACGCGATGAAATCGCATGTTCAGGTGCGCTTCGGACGCTGGCGCGAGATCATCGACGAGCCGATGAACGGTGAGCCCGATCTCTATGTGGTGACCACCGCGCTGCAACACTACGCCAAGGGCGTGGCGCATGCGACGTTGAGCGACTTCGGCTCCGCCGAACATAATCGCGATTTGTTTAACCGGCAGATAGAGAGCATTCCGCCCGAGCGCCGCTTCCTCAGCAACCCGACGAAAGCCTCGCTTGCGGTCGGCGCGGCACTTCTGGACGGCGAGCTCGCCTATCACCGGGGCCGGCATGACGAGGCCTATCGTCATCTGCGGCATGCGGTCGAGCTTGACGATAATCTGTCCTACACCGAGCCATGGGCCTGGATGCATCCGCCGCGCCACGCGCTGGCGGCGCTGCTGCTGGATCAAGGCCACGCGACGGAGGCGGAACAGGTCTATCGCGACGATCTTGGCTTGAGCGGCGCCGTGCAGCGCTGCGCCCAGCACCCAGACAATGTCTGGGCGCTGCACGGGCTGGTCGAATGCCTCAAGCGGCGCGGCGAGAAGGACGAGCTGCCGGGGTTGCAGGCGAAGCTGGCTGCGGCGCTTGCCAAGGCGGATGTGGCGATCACCTCGTCATGCCTGTGCCGGACGAGCGTGCAGGCGGAGCATTGCTGTTGCGAATGAGGGCAATTGCCGCCGTCGGCGACCCGGCCCTTTTTGCTAGGAGAAAACGTCCACCAATTCGTCGACGCCTCCGCCTTCCTTTGCTCGCCGCAAGGCGATGTATGTGGTCGTCGCGGTAACCGATGCCAGCAGCCATGCGATCGCGGTGACGGCGCTGTTTGCCGTAGCGTTGACGATGACCACAACAGCAGGGGCGGCCATAAGCGCGAGGTCGAATCCGAGAAAAAGTCCCAGCCTGAGGGCGAGGGTCAGCAAAAAGAGAGCCAGGAACAGGCCGAATATCGGCCAGCGATTTCCTTTGGTCAGGGCGCGGCTGCGCCTTATCGAGGCCATAGCTCCAAGCCCCTCGCGCATAGCGACGGGAACAGCCGCCAGGCTGCCCAGCACCCAAACGATGCTGGGCACGACCGCCAGCAGGAAGGCGACACCACCGCCGAAAGTCGGAAAGAGCAATTGGGCAGCGACCTCCGCTTGCTGCGCACAAAACCACAACAGGTAGATCGTAAAACCGATGCAGAGCACCGGAACGAGACGGTGAAAGGCTGATTGAATGCAATTCACGATCGACGGACTATGGCCTCTGGCGTCTTCAAGGACTGCCGTCGACAGCACCGCATGCCCCAGGAAGGCCGGCAGGGCGCTCAAAAGCCCGGCAAGCAGCAAAAAGCCCACATAGATAGTAACAGAGAAAGGTTCGACCCGGCCGCCGCCAACCAGAAACGTCGCCTTCTCCCGGTAAGCGAAAGTCAGCAGAGCGCTCAGGATTGACGGCAGGACGAAAAAGCACACGGCGACCGCCAGCGCGAGAACCGGATTTCGCCCAACGAACGAGAGCGTGTCACCGATTACCCCGCCCAGCCGGAATTTACCGGCTGCGCCTGGATTTGCCAAAGCCATCAGGTCGGTTCCTGCGGCCTACGAGAAGATCTCCGCCAGTTCGTCGATGCTGGCGCCTTCCTTCGCCTGGCGGAGTTCGACATAGCTCACCGCCGTGGCGATCGAGAGCACCATCGACACCACGGTCTGCACCAGCGCGGCCCCGATTTCGGCAATGATGCCGCCGAACAGCACGAGAACGAGCAAGATTCCCCACTGGATGATCATCGCGATGATGATGAGAATGAGGAACAGGCCGAACAGCGACCAGCGGCTGCCCTTGGTCAGGGCTCGGCTGCGCGACATCGAGCCAAAAACGCCCCGCCGCTCCTGGATCAGTACGGGCACCGACATCGACCAGCCGAGCCAGAGGATGATGCCCGGCACGATCAGCAGCATCAGGCCAATGCCCGCGCCGAGAGCGACAAGAATGCCGATCGCCAGCGTCGGCAGCAGAAAGCGGATCGCGATCTGGATGCAGTCACCGAAGGACGGCCGCTTTCCGTTGAGGTCCTCGATGGTTGCCCGCACGAGCGCCGATTGCAGCAGCAGCGCGCACACGAACGAGATCAGTCCGGCGATGACGGTAATGTAGGAGTTGCGGAACACTGCGCTCGGATCGGCCATCGCGGCCGGATCCTGGCGCACAATTGCATCGATTTGCGGCTGGGTCAGCAGCCGTATGATCAGCGCCGGCAACCCGGAAAACAAAGCCGCTAGCCCCACGCAAAGCCCGATGTTTCGGCCAATGACGGCGAAGGTATTGCTGAATACCCTGCCGATCTCGAACCTGCCGGGTTGTCCCAATGTCGCAGTGGTCATGATGATTTCCCCCGAGTCATCGCCGCATCCGATCGGTAACTGCAAAGTTAATTTGCCAAGATTGCGGGGCTGCGTCCAGTGCACTTGCAATTGTCATGGCGTATTGCCAGTGTCAGTTCCGAACCGCAGGTTGCAGGGGAAACGGGCGGGTGACAGCCGCAGGGACGGAAGACGCGGGACGGCTGGCAAAGTTGCACAAGCAGCTGCTGGCGGACGATTCGATCCAGTTCGGGCTGCCGGCCTATGTGCGGCCCGAGCCGCCCGAGTGGCTGAAGCCGCTGATGGATGGCCTGGCCAAGCTCGGCCCCTACATGATCTATCTGTTCTGGGGAGCGGTGATTCTCGGCGTCGCGATCATCGCCTTTCTGCTCCTCCTTGAAGCCAAAGGCGTCGCCTGGCGCCTGCCCTGGCGGCGCAAGCGCCAGGAGACCAAGGAGAAGGAGGAATGGCGTCCGGACGCTGAAGTCGCCCAGGTGCTGCTCTCCGAGGCCGACGCGCTCGCCGCGCGCGGCGAGTTTGACGAGGCGGTGCATCTTCTGTTGCGCCGCAGCGTCGCCGACATTGCGACCCGCATACCGGACTTCCTGCGGCCGTCGCTAACCGCGCGCGACATCGCCGCCGCCGGCTCGATCCCCAGCCGGCCCCGCGCCGCCTTCAGCGAGATCGCCCGCATCGTCGAAGCCGCCCTGTTTGCCCGGCGGCCCGTCGGCGCCGAAGGCTGGCAGCAGGCGCGCGGCGCCTATGAGCGTTTCGCCTTCCGGGAGGCCTGGGCATGAGCGTGGCAACGACGGAAGCAGTGCAGGAGCCGTTCAGCCGCAAGACGTTGTTCTGGGGCATTTTCGCCAGTCTTCTGGCCGCTGCAGGCTTCTTCCTCCTGTCCACCTATGCGCCCGATTTCCGCCAGCCTGAAGGCGGCGCTACGCCGTTCTCGAAAGGCGGCACCGGCTATGCCGGGCTTGTCGAATGGCTGAAGCTCACCAATGGACAGGCGCCGCCGATGGAGCGCGGCGAGAAGGACCTGGAGTCGCCGCTGGCTTCGACCTTCCTGCTCGTCGTCACCATCGCGCCGGGCAGCGACCCGGCCGCGCTCGATCACCTCATCAAGCTGCGCTCCGGCAAGGACACGCTTTTCGTGTTGCCGAAGTGGCAGACCATGCCATTGCTGGGCCGGGACGGTTGGGAAACGAAAATCGAACGGCTGCCGAACTCGGTCGTCAATGACTGGCTCGGCCGCATCGCCAAGGCGAAGCTTGGCGAAGGCAAGCCGACGGTCGACACGATCGATGTCCAAGGCCGCAAGATCGCCGCGCCGGACGAACTGCAATGGGTGGCGGATGATCATCCGCTCATCGCGGCCGGTGACGGCAAAGCCATCCTCACCGAGCTCGACAACGAACCCTTCTACATCCTCACTGATCCCGACTTCATCAACAATGCCGGGCTCAAGGACGAGCAGACGGCAGCCGCGGCGCTCGACATGATCGCCATGCTGGAGCCTGCTAAGGGCGCGGTCATGTTCGACCTGACGCTGCACGGCATCGGCCAGAAATACGATCTCGCCAAGCTTTTGGTCGAACCGCCCTTCTTGGCTTTGACGCTTTCGGTGCTGGTGGCGGCCGCGCTTGCCTTCCTGCACGGGCTCGGCCGCTTCGGGCCGCCGAGGGCGGAAGGCCGCGCCATCGCTTTCGGCAAGCGGGCGCTGGTCGACACCACGGCGACGCTGCTCAGGCGCGCCGGGCGGCTGCAGGGGCTCGGCGACCGCTACGCGGCGCTGATGCGGCAGCGCGCCGGCGCGCTGCTTGGCGCGCCGCACGGGCTGCAGGGCGAGGCACTCGACCGCTGGCTCGATTCCCGCGACAAAAGCGAGGCGCACGGCTTCACCCGGCGCTTCCAGGCCGCGAACGAATCCAACAATTTGGCAGCTATGCATGAAGCAGCCGAACAGCTGCATGACTGGACAGCAAGGAGGCTCGGTGAACGTCGATGAAGTGAAGGCCCTGGCGGACGCGATCAGGGAAGAAGTGGCGAAAGCGATCACCGGCCAGCACGACACGGTCGACCTGATGCTGACGGCGCTGTTTGCCGGCGGCCATATCCTGCTCGAAGGCCCGCCGGGCACCGCCAAAACCATGACCGCGCGCTGCTTTGCGCAGGCGCTGGGCGTCGCCTATGGCCGCATCCAGTTCACGCCCGACCTGATGCCCGGCGACATCGTCGGCGCCAACATCTACAATTTCCAGACCGGGCAGTTCACGCTGACGCGCGGCCCGATCTTCTGTGACCTTTTGCTCGCCGACGAAATCAACCGCACGCCGCCGAAGACGCAGGCCGCCCTGCTCGAAGCCATGCAGGAACACGCCGTCACCTTCGACGGCACCA
The DNA here is from genome assembly GCA_000824845.1 of Mesorhizobium sp. ORS 3359. Classification (GTDB taxonomy): domain Bacteria; phylum Pseudomonadota; class Alphaproteobacteria; order Rhizobiales; family Rhizobiaceae; genus Mesorhizobium. The sequence continues at coordinate 26,219 of CCNC01000181.1, forward strand.
CGCATTCGCTCGGCAGGAATTTCATGGTGGTGGCAACGCAAAACCCGATCGAGCATCAGGGCGTCTATCCGCTGCCCGAGGCTCAGCTCGACCGCTTCCTGTTCAAGCATCGGGTGAGCTATCCGGACCTTGCGGAAGAGCGCGCCATCATCGTCAACCACGGCAGCGGCTCGGCTTCGCACGACATCGGCCAATACGGCATCAAGGCGCAGACCGACCGCAAGATGCTGGAAGCCGCACTTGCCACCGTCGGCGACGTCACGCTGGTCGGCGATGTTGTCGGCTATATCGCGGCGCTGGTGCGCGGCACGCGCGAAAGCCCCGACCTGGAGGTAGGCGCCAGCCCTCGCGCGGGCGCCATGCTGGCGAGAGCCGCGCGCGCCAGGGCGGCACTCGACGGCCGCAACTATGTCATCCCGGATGACGTCAAGGCTCTGGCGGTGCCGGCGCTGCGCCACCGTGTGGTTCTCTCGCCGGCCGCGCAGATCGACGGGCGGCTGGTCGAGCAGATCGTCTCCGACCTCGTCGACCATACGGAAGCGCCGCGTTGATCTATCCGAGCGGGCGAGCGGTCTGGGCAGCGGCGGCGGGGGCGATCCCCGCCTTCCTGATAGCGCTCGCGCTGCCTTCTATGTGGTATCTCGGCCTGCTGTGGATCTGCGTCCTGCTTGCCTTCCTGGCGGTGGACGCGGCCGCCGGCAGAGGCCGCGCCTCGCTCGACGCGGTCCTGACGGCGCCGCCCCAGGTCGGCATCGGCGGACGCTTCACACTGCACATCGCGGCCGGTGGCGGCGCCAGGCTGCGGCGCCTGCAGGCGCGCATCGGGCATGATCAGCGCGTCCGACCGGTCGCGGGCACGGGCGGCGCATTGCCGGCCAATGGCGGCACGCTCGACCTCGAATTCGAGGCCATCCGCCGCGGCATCGCCAGTTTCGACCGGCTCTGGTTGCGCTGGCAGGGCCCGTTCGGGCTGGTCTGGAACCAGGCCATATTGCCGATCGACCGCAGGGTCGCGGTGTTGCCCAACGTCAACAGCGCGCGCGAGGAGGCGATCACGCTTCTGCAGCGTTCGGCCCTTGCCGACGGCCATGCGCAGAAGCGCGCTGGACAGGGCCGCGAGTTTGAGGCGCTGAAGGACTACCAGCCCGGCATGGGCCGGCGGATGATCGACTGGAAGCGCAGCGCCCGCCACGGCAAGCTTCTGGCGCGCGAATTCCGGATCGAGGAAAACAACAACATCGTTCTGGCGATCGACAGCGGCCGGCTGATGTGCGAGCCGGTCGACGGCGTGCCCAAGGTCGACCGCGCGGTGACGGCGGCCCTCCTGTCGGCCTTCATCGCACTCAAGGGCGGCGATCTCGTCAGCCTGTTCTCCTTCGATGCGCGGCCGCGCGTCTCCAGCGGCGCGGTGCGGGGCTCGCCGAGCTTCACCATGATCCAGAAGCGCGCCGCCGAGATCGACTATTCGACCGAAGAGACCAACTTCACCCTAGCGCTGACCACGCTGTCAGCCAGGCTCGATCGGCGCTCGCTGGTCATCGTCTTCACCGATTTCGTCGACCCGATCAGCGCCGAATTGATGCTGCGCACCGTCGGCCGGCTGACCGAGCGGCATCTGGTGCTGTTCATGCTGATGCGGGACGTGGAGCTCGAAACGCTGGCCGACATGGCGCCGGCGGCGCCAGAGGATGTCGCCCGCTCCGTCACCGCCGGTGATCTCCTGAAGCAGCGGCAGGTGGTGATCGGCAGGCTCAGGCTGCTCGGCGCGCATGTCATCGAGGCCGACCATCAGCGGCTCGGCCCGGCGCTGGTCGAACGCTATATCCAGCTCAAGGAGGAGAACCTTCTATGACGCTCGCCGCCGGCACTGATGCGGTGCGCCAGTCGCTGGCGAGCTTCCGCCAGGAGCGCGAGGCCGACTGGAAAGCCTTCGAGGCGCTGTTGGCGCGGGTCGAGAAACGCGCGCCGCGCGCACTGTCGGAAGACGAATTGTTGTCGCTCCCCCTGCTCTATCGTTCGGCGCTGTCCTCGCTTTCGGTGGCGCGCGCGACATCGCTCGACAGCGCGCTGATCGCCTATCTCGAGGCGCTGTGCCTGCGCGGCTACTTCTATCTCTACGGCGCGCGGCGCTCCTTGCGGACGCGCATCGGCGACTTCTTCCTGCACGACTGGCCGGCGGCGATCCGCGACTTGTGGCGCGAGGTGTGGACATCGGTCGGATTGACGGTTATCGGCGCCATCGCCGGCTATTGGCTGGTCGCCTCCGACAAGCGCTGGTACGACACCATCATCGCGCCGAGCTTGGCCGGCGGGCGCAATCCGGACTCCTCGGCCGAGACGCTGCGCAGCGTGCTTTACGGCGGCGGCGACCATTTCCTGTCCGGCTTTGCCGCCTATCTCTTCACGCACAACACGCAGGTGTCGATCCTGGCCTTCGCGCTTGGCTTCGCCTTTGCCGTGCCGAGCGTGCTGATCATCCTGATGAATGGCTGCATGCTGGGCGCCATTTTCCAGATCTATGCCGCCAAGAGCCTAGGCTTCGAGCTTGGCGGCTGGCTTTCGATTCATGGCACGACCGAACTGTTCGCCATCGCCATCGCGGGTGCTGCGGGCATGCGGATCGGCACCAGCATCGCCTTTCCCGGCGAACTGACCCGCATGGCCGCAGCCTCCCGGGCCGGACGTGTCGCGGCGACCGCCATGATCGGCGTCACGGTGATGCTGCTTTTCGCCGGATTGTTGGAGGGCATCGGCCGGCAGACGATCACCAGCGACATCGTGCGCTATTCGATCGGCGGCGGCATGCTCGCCTTATGGATCTGCTATTTCTACCTGTTCCGGATGGTACGGCATGGCGACCGCTAGGACAGCGAAGGTCAAGAACCCTGCGGCATTGATCCGCCCGCTTGTCACGCCGGAGGGCGTCGACCTGCGCGTGAAACTGGCGGATGCAGGCACCCGGGCTTCCGGATTCCTGCTCGACGTGGTGATCATCGTCATGGCGGCAATCGTGGTCAGTCTCGTCGCGCTGTTCGGCCTTGGCGGGCTTGGCGTGCGGGATGCCGAGCCGCTGTTCATCGTCTGGATCATCTTCATCTTCTTCCTGCGCAACGTCTATTTCATCGCCTTCGAGGCGGGACGGCGGGCAGCCACACCGGGCAAGCGCATGGTCGGCGTCAGGGTCGCGTCGCGCAGCGGCGCCGGCCTCACGCTGGACCAGGTCATCGCGCGCAACCTGATGCGCGAGATCGAGGTTTTCCTGCCGCTTTCGATCCTCGCCGCGCGCGCCAGCGCCGATGTCGCCGACACGCTGTCGACCATTTTTGGCCTGGTGTGGGCACTGCTGTTCTCGCTGTTCCCGCTGTTCAACCACGATCGGCTGAGGATCGGCGACCTGCTCGCCGGCACCTGGGTGGTCGAGGCGCCGAAAGTTGCGCTGGTCGAGGATCTGTCGCTGCGCAAGGACTCGGTCGCGGCCCGCTTCCAGTTCAGCCCAACGCAGCTCGACGCCTACGGCATCGCGGAGCTGCAGAAACTGGAAGAAGTGCTGCGCCGCGACGATCATTCCGCGCTCAGGGCGGTGGCGGAGACGATCGCCCGCAAGATCGGCGCCAGGGTCGAGCCGGTCGATTCAAAGGCTTTCCTTACCGCCTACTACGGCGAGCTCCGCGCGCATCTGGAACGCAAGCTGCTGCTCGGGAATAGGAAGGCGGATAAGTATGCGCGGTAGGGGAGCCTCCCTGGCCTACCCTACCCACTTCTCATAATCCGATACCAACAGGTGCAGCGGCGGGACGTCCTCGTCGATGTTGGAGAAGCGGCCGATCGGCTCGCGGAAGACGTTGTCGGTGAGGTCGTCATTGACGGTGGAAACCTCGCCGATCAGCACATCCTTGCCCTCGGCCCAGAAGGCGTGCCAGACGCCGGGCAGCAGCGTGACGCTCTGGCCTGGATCGAGCTTCAGGAGCCCGCCGGCCGGCAGTCTGGTGATGGTGCCGTCGACCGGCACCGACACTTCGGCCTTCGGGTCGATGCCGCCGTCGCGGTCGTGCATGAAGAGCTCCAGCACCAGCTTGCCGCCGCCGCGGTTGATGATGTCCTCGGCCTTGATGTTGTGGCGGTGCATCGGCGAGAGCTGGTCCTTGCGCGAGATCATGATCTTCTCCGCATAGAGCATGCCCATGCCGAGCTTCATGTCCTCGTAGCGGCCATTGCGCACGGTGAACAGGAACAGGCCAAGCTCGTCGAACTTCTCCTGGCCGTAATCGGTGATGTCCCAGCCCAGGCGCGAGGTGAAGATGGCGGAAGAGTCGGCCTTGTGCGCCTTCATCTCTTCCGGCGACCAATAGGCGAAGGGCGGCATGATATAGCCGAAGGAGCGTATGAAGGCGTCGGCTTCGCGGATGATGTCGTTGATCTTGGAGCGCTTCATGGTGGTTCTCCTCCGGCCGATGCCTTGCTGAAATCTGACATCCGAATAGCCCAATGCCGGTCCGCTGTCGACGCAAACCCGCTGTTCTGGCCCCGTGACATCCGGCCGGATCGGGACCATAAACCCAGCCGGACTTTTCGATTTTGCGCATGTCTTGTCCAGAAACCGGATCCCGCTCCCGGGAGACATGCTTTGAATGGTGACTTTCATGCCAAGCATAGACGACCTCGACACGCCGGCGATCCTGATCGATGCGGCCCGCGCCGAAGCCAACATCAAAAAGGCGCAGGCGCATGCCGACGCCCATGGATTGAAGCTGCGGCCGCACATCAAGACGCACAAGCTGCCCTATTGGGCGAAGAAGCAGGTGGCGGCTGGTGCCGTCGGCATCACCTGCCAGAAGATTGGCGAGGCCGAGGTGATGGCCGATGCGGGGCTCGAGGATATTTTCCTGCCCTACAACATCCTTGGCCGCGCCAAGCTGGAGCGGCTGAAGGCGCTGCATGGGCGCGTTACTCTTTCGGTGACGGCGGACAGCCATGAGACGCTGGAGGGGCTGGCCGCCACCTTCGCAGATACCGGCCATCCGCTGCAGGTGCTGGTCGAGTGCGACACCGGCATGGGTCGTTGCGGCGTGCAGACCCCGGCCGATGCGGTGGCGCTGGCCAAGGTGATCGACCAGGCCAAGGGCCTCGCCTTCGGCGGGCTGATGACCTATCCGGCGGCCGGGCGCGCGACGCAAGCCGAGGCCTGGCTGAAAAGCGCGCACGACGCGCTTGCCGCGGCGGGGCTCGAATGCGTGCGCGTCTCCAGCGGCGGCACGCCGGATATGTGGCGCTCGGGCGAGAACAGCATCGTCACCGAATACCGGCCCGGCACCTACATCTATCTCGACCGCTACCAGGTCGCCAAAGGCGTCGGCACGCTGGACGACTGCGCGCTGACGGTGCTTGCCACCGTCGTCAGCCACCCGACGCCGACCCGCGCCATCCTCGACTCAGGCAGCAAGGCGCTGTCTTCCGATACACTCGGCCTGCCGGATTTCGGCGAGCTGCTCGGCATGCCGGGCGCCCGTGTCACCGGCTTGAGCGAAGAGCATGGCACCGTCAGGCTTACCGACGGCGCCGCCTTGCGCATCGGTGAGCGGGTGCGCGTCGTTCCGGATCATTGCTGCGTGGTGACGAATTTGTTCGACCAGGTGCATCTGATCGACGGCGACAAGGTGCTGGAGACGCTGCCGGTGGCGGCGCGAGGGAAGATGGGGTGAGTCTTTCCCTTCTCCCCTTGTGGGAGAAGGTGGATCGGCGCGTAAGCGCCGAGACGGATGAGGGATGTTCCAGCGAAGTGGGACGCTGGCGTTCCCTGCAACACCCCTCATCCGGCC
>CCNC01000182.1 GCA_000824845.1 Mesorhizobium sp. ORS 3359
CTTGCCCGGGCGCCGCTTTTGCCGGCGCTCGTCGGCCGGGTCCTCGTAGGAGCCGATGCCCGAACGCTGGCGGACGATGGGTTTGCTGGAAGCGTCGCGTTCCTTCGCGCCCCCCTCTGTCCTGCCGGCCATCCCCCCCACAAGGGGGGAGATCGGCTTTGGCTTCGCCGGCACTTTTCCCTCGACGGGCTTTTCCGTCCGCCGCACCGTCATCTCGTCGAGCGAGTTCTTGCGGAACAACGGCTTGGTGCGGTCGCCGGGAATGCCGAAGTCGGAGCCATGCGCTTCCTGCGCCGTCTGCTTCTTGAACAGCGAGCGCGATACCGCGCCGGCGGGCGTCGCCATGTCCGTGCCGGGGCCCATGTCGTCGAGCGAGGGCTTGGCGAAGAGCGGCTTCTTCAACGGCACGGCGCCGTCGGCGCCCATCTCGTCGAGATGCGGCTTGCGGAACATGTTGGGTCGGGCAGCCTTTGCCGCCTCCTCGGCAGCGCGGGCTTCGTCGAGCCTGCGGAAGCGCTCCTGTTCCTCGGCCGTCCGATGTTTGGCCACGCCCTTGTTGTGCTTGCCCTTCTCGCGGCCGGATGCGGGACTCTGGCTCTCCACCTCGCGCGCCAGCGGGTCGTCGGAGATCGCAAGCTCCATCTCGCGCAGCCGCTTGATCTCGTCGCGGACACGTGCCGCCTTCTCGAAGTCGAGATTGGCGGCGGCATCGCGCATCTGCTTGTCGAGCGCCTCGAGATGCGTCTTCAAATTGTTGCCGATCATCGCGCCGGCATCGTCGGTGAACTGCGAGATGTCGGCGCGGACGTGGTCCTTCTCGTAGACGGAATCAAGGATGTCGGCGATGCGCGACTTGACCGATTCCGGCGTGATGCCGTTGGCCGCGTTCCACTCCATCTGCTTCTCGCGGCGGCGGTTGGTCTCCGCCATCGCCCGCTCCATCGAGCCGGTGATCTGGTCGGCGTAGAGGATGACCTTGCCGTCGACATTGCGGGCGGCGCGGCCGATGGTCTGGATCAGCGAGGTTTCCGAACGCAGGAACCCTTCCTTGTCGGCGTCGAGGATGGCGACGAAGCCGCACTCCGGAATGTCGAGGCCTTCGCGCAAGAGGTTGATGCCGACCAGCACGTCGAAGGCGCCGAGGCGGAGATCACGCAGGATCTCGATGCGCTCCAGCGTGTCGATGTCGGAATGCATGTAGCGGACGCGAATGCCGTTCTCATGCAGATATTCGGTGAGGTCCTCGGCCATGCGCTTGGTCAGCACGGTGACCAGCGTGCGGTAGCCGAGCCTCGTCGTCTCGCGGATTTCGCCGACGACATCGTCGACCTGGCTCTTGGCCGGGCGCACCTCGACCGGCGGATCGATCAGGCCGGTCGGGCGGATGACCTGCTCGGCGAAGACGCCGCCGGACTGCTCCAGTTCCCAGCCGCCAGGCGTCGCCGAAACCGCGACGGAGAGCGGACGCATGGCGTCCCATTCCTCGAAGCGCAGCGGCCGGTTGTCCATGCAGGAGGGCAGGCGGAAACCGTACTCCGCCAGCGTCGCCTTGCGGCGGAAGTCGCCGCGATACATGCCGCCGATCTGCGGTACGGTGACGTGGCTTTCGTCGATGAAGATCAGCGCATTGTCCGGCACATATTCGAAGAGCGTCGGCGGCGGCTCGCCCGGAGCGCGGCCGGTGAGATAGCGCGAATAGTTCTCGATGCCGGCGCAGGAGCCGGTCGCCTCCAGCATCTCCAGGTCGAAGCGCGTGCGCTGCTCAAGCCGCTGCGCCTCCAGCAGGCGTCCAGCCTTTTCAAGCTCTTGCAGGCGATGCTTGAGTTCTTCCTTGATCGACTTGATGGCTTGATTCAAGGTCGGGCGCGGCGTCACATAGTGCGAGTTGGCATAGATCTTGACGCTCTTCAGCTCGCCGGTCTTCTGCCCGGTCAGCGGATCGAACTCGGTGATGGACTCGATCTCGTCGCCGAACATCGAGATGCGCCAGGCGCGGTCTTCAAGGTGGGCGGGAAAGATCTCGATCGTGTCGCCGCGCACGCGGAACGAGCCGCGCACGAAGTTGATGTCCTGGCGCTTGTATTGCTGGGCGACGAGGTCGGCGAGAAGCGAGCGCTGGTCGAGCCGGTCGCCGACCTGCATCTGGAAGGTCATCGCCGTATAGGTCTCGACCGAGCCGATACCGTAGATGCAGGAGACCGAAGCGACGATGATGACGTCGTCGCGCTCGAGCAGGGAGCGCGTCGCCGAGTGGCGCATTCGGTCGATCTGCTCGTTGATCGAGGATTCCTTCTCGATATAGGTGTCGGTCCGGGGCACATACGCTTCCGGCTGGTAATAGTCGTAGTAGGAGACGAAATACTCGACCGCGTTCTCGGGGAAGAACTTCTTGAACTCGGCATAGAGCTGCGCGGCCAGCGTCTTGTTGGGCGCCAGGATCAGGGCAGGGCGCTGCGTTTCCTCGATCACCTTGGCCATGGTGAAGGTCTTGCCCGAGCCGGTGACGCCGAGCAGCACCTGTGTGCGGTCGTTCCGGTCGACGCCTTCGACGAGGTCCTTGATCGCGGTCGGCTGGTCGCCGGCCGGCTCGAAGTCCGAGACCATCTTGATGGAAATGCCGCCTTCCGACTTTTCCGGCCGGGCCGGACGGTGCGGCGTCCAGAGCTGGCCGTCCTTGTGCAGCGGATTGCCGGATTCGATCAGCGCCGACAGCGCCGCTACGGTCGCGGTAACCCCGCTGGACGAAACCTGCTCGGCGTCCTCAAGGCTGATATCGAGGCCGGCGACCGGGTTGAGGCCGGCGGCGGCGCGCTCCTTGGCCGAGGCCGCTCCGCCCATCGAGGTGCCGCGCGCGGTCCGCCCGGGCGCCGAGGAGCGTTCGGGGATCTTCTTCGGGGCTTTTGCCTTCGGCTGCTTTTCCGCCTCGCGTTCGATCTGCCCGGCCCAATCGGAGATCGAGCCGGTCAGCGGCGCGCCGGTGAAGTCGGCCTGCGGCGCCTCGGCGAAGCCGCCGGGATTCAGCGGCTCGGCGGCGTCGAGGAAGTCGGTCAGCGGGCTGCGCCGCTTCGGCGCGCCGTCTTGCGAAGGCGTCTTCTTGTCAGGATGTCTGGCCATGGCCCGAATATGGGTGGACTCGGCCGAAATGGAAAGGGCCGAGTGAATGGACGCCGGCCGGGCGCGGATGCTGCTGACAGAAGGCTGTCAGGAGCGGCGTCATGACCCGCTGGGAGAGGCTAACGCAGACCAGGTTCTTGGCGACCGCCAGAGGCGGGGGAGAGGTGTCCGCGAAGCGGACGGGGAGCGGCTTCGTAAGGCGGAAGCCCTGCTCTTCGAGGCGCTTTCGCCGTCCCGAACCGGCGCTCCCCTCTCCGTCCCGGCTTCGCCGAGCCACCTCTCCCCCATTTCATGGGGGCGAGGAACCCAAGGCTTGCGACCCTCAATTGAACCACAGCGCAAACGTCAAAAAGCCGGCACCGCCGAACTCGCGCTGGATCTGGTCGAAATCGTCGCTGGTGAGGATTTTGCCGCTTTCGAGATAGGGCGCGATGCCGGGGCCGGTGATCGACAGAACGAGGTCGAAGGGTTTCGGCTCGTCGAAGAAGCGCTTCATGTTGATGCCCTTGCCGGCGATGCGGAAATGCGGCAGCAGCACGCGGCCTTCGAGAAGGTCCTCGGCCATGGTCAGCGTGGCGAGCCAAGCGGTTACCTGCTCCTGGCCGACGTCGAGGCCGGTGAGGGGATTGGCGCCTTTCTGCTGCGGCCCGGGCAGCCATTCGCGGTCGTTGTCGGTCTCGGCCAGGATTGCTTTCCAGTCCTCGCGCGACAGCCGGATCATCTCCAGCAGGTGCCGGCGCGCGGCCTGCCGGCGTTCCGGCTCGATCACCGGCCAGTTGACGAGATGCACCAGCGAGATGAAGTCGGCGAAGCGCCATTCCGAGGCGAACATGTTGCCGCTCATGCCGCCGTCCAGCGGCACCAGCGCGTCCTGCAGCGGCAGCTTGGCGCGCGGGAACAGCATGTGGAAAGAGCCGTCGAACATGGCCTTGAAATCATGCGCCAGCCAGAAATCGGCCTGCGCCATCAGGAACTCCGCATAGCCTTGCAGCCAAAAACCGTCGGCGCGATCAAAGCGGAAGGTGAGCGAGGGCGCGGCAGCGCTCGTGTCGACGCTGCCGCGTGAGAGCGCTGCCATGATCGCGGCGAAACTTTCGTCGGGCGCGATGGCGCCGTCCTCGTTGAGATCGATACCAGCGCGGGTGAGGTCGACGACCATGCCGATGTCGGCGTTGGCCGGGACGGAACCCAGCGTTGCGGCGGATTTTTCCAGCCGGTCGCGGAACGAGACCAAGATGGCGCGGAATTCCTCATAGGTCAGCGGCTGCGGGTTGGGATTGTCCGGCACGGGCAACTGCATCAGCGGCAGCATGAAGGATTTCGGGCTATCGAAGCCGTGGCGATGCAGGCCACCGGCGAGGAGCTCGAGCGCGGTGAAGAACTCGCCGGCGCCGGCAGCATATGCCGAGGCCGGGTCCTTGGCCGCGGCCGTCTCCAGCGTCGACAGCGCCGCGTTGCGCTCGGCCACGCTCTTCGCCTCGAACAAGGACTTGGCTGCGTCCGGCATCTCCGCCCAGGCGAAGGACGGCGGCAGGAATGCAAACAAGGCTGCCGCAAGGATCGTTCTACGCATCGTCATCGCCCTCTACTGCGTCGTGTCGCAAGCATACACGCATTTGGCTCGTGGCGTCGCCTGGCGCCGATTGGCGGACAGCTTTCGATACGGCGGCCGGCTTCAATCGGCTGGGCAGACAGTCTAGAGAAAGCAAAACTGGACCTGGCCGTGTCGAATTATCCGCTTTCCTACAAACTGTCCTGGTTGCCACGCTTGCTGCGACCGTCGCTTGGCGGCGACCGAAGCGGTTTTGTGGCGCCGGCGGCGAGGTTGATCGATCCGCCGCCGATGCGGAACGTGCGGCTGGCCTTTGTCGGCGACATCTCGGCAGTCGCCAACCGTAATGCGCCAGAATGCGATCCGGCGATTGCTGGGCTGCTTTCATCCGCCGACCTCGTGGTCGGCAATTGCGAAAGCCCGATCGTCGAACGGCCACGCGCGGCGATGGGCACATGGCTCGGCACGCATCATGCGATGAGCGAGCGCTTTCTCGCGGACGCGCTTGCTGCTGTCGGCATCGCGCGCGACAGGCTGGTGCTGTCCCTGGCCAACAACCACGTGCTCGATCAGGGCATAGCCGGTTTCGAGGAAACGCTTGCGGCGCTCGACCGGCTCGGGATCCGGATGATCGGCACGGTTGCCGGCGGACCTGTCCAGAGTCATGCCGCCGGATCGCTGACGATCGGCTTCGCGGCCTTTACGCTCTGGCGCAATACCGGCGCCGCGCCGTTCGAGGAACGGATCTCGATGCAGACCGCCGAATGGCCCCGCGACGCCATGTCCGGCGTCGACCTTACCTGCGCGGTGCCGCATTGGGACTGGGAGTTCCGGCATTTTCCGCGCAAGGCGACGCGGGCGCTGGCGAGGCTGCTGGCGGATAAGGGCGCCGGGCTGATCGTCGGCCATCATGCCCATGTCGTGCAGCCCGTCGAGCGCATCGACGGCAGTGTCACCGCTTATGGGCTCGGCGATTTCCTCGGCACTGCCTTGGCCAGCACGCCATGGCCGGCACGCATCGGCTCGATATTCGTGGTCGATGTCAGCGCCGATCCGGCGACGCGCGGTAGGATCGCCGCCTACCGGCAGCATTTCTTCATGCGACTGCGAGCAGGCAACCACGAGCGGCTGGTGCCGGTGGAGGCTCTGGACGGCGCGCTCAAGCGACGGGGTGCGGCGCGGCTGGAGGCGGTTTTCCCGATTTCGGGGGACTAGCTCCACCCGTCGCAAGCGCAGGCGACTTTCGCGCTAAAGCCGTTATCATAAGCCGATCTCAGTGGCGGCCGGGGTGGCCATGGAAGCAGCGGATTTCATGCCGAGCGAGGCGGTGATCGCGGGGATCAGGCGCGGCATCGAGGCGTATGAGGCGAAAAGGGCGTCGGCCCAGAGACAGGTCCGCTGGCGCGTGCCGGTTTTTGTCGGCCTGGTCGTCGTCTTCGTCGCGCTGACAGCCTGGCTGTTCAACGCCGCCGCCGATCCGCACGAACAGTGGCTCTCGACGCCGCATGTCTTTCTCTATCTCGGCGGCATGGTCGCGGCAGTGGTGCTCTATTTCCAGGCGCTGCGGCCAGCGACCCGGCTGCAGCAGTCGTTTCGCGACACGCTGCTGCCGATGATCTTCGGCTTCGTGCGCGACGTGCGCTATCAGCACGGCGTGCGGCCGAACTCCTTCGACAGGATGCCGCGCGAAACCGTCGGGGCGTTCAACCGGCAAAGCTTCGACGACGTCATTTCCGGACGCTACGAGGATTTTCCCTTCGAGCTCTACGAGGCGAGGCTCTGGGAAGGCTCCGGCAAGAACGAGACGATCGCCTTCAAGGGCGTGATCGTCGCGTTCGAGACCATCGAACCGTTCCCGGGAACGCTGGTCGCGGCGCGCAAGGCCGGCAAGGTGGCGCATTTCTTCCGCGGCATGTTCGCCTCCAAGATGCAGGAGCTGTCATCCGGCGTCGAAGACCTCGATGACAGCTATGAATTCCGCACCGACAATGTCGAGGCGGCGCGGCCGCTGGTCACCGGCCGGATGGCGCAGGCGCTGACCTGGCTGCGCGAGACATGGCCCTACGACCAGGCGCGGGTGGCGCTCAGTGGTAGCGACGGCTTTCTGCTGATGCCGCGATCGAAGAACTTCTTCGAGCTGCCGGATATTGCACAGCCGATCGACTACAACATTCATGTCGCGCCGATGATTACCGATCTCGGCGCGATGCTGGCGACGGCGGCGCTGGTGCGCAAGATCGGCGCGAAAGACGAGTCGGTTGGCTAGGCTCAGCAGTCGAAGCCGTACTTGGCGCGCATGTCGTCGGCTTCCTCCTTCGAAATCCTTTTGAACATCACGCAGACAGTGAAGCTGCCGACCTGATGGCCGTTCCTTGTGTAGCCCCAGTCGGAAATGTCATCCCTGGTGAATTCGATGTTCTGGCCGAGCACGACGTTATGCACCTCGGCGGGCTGGTTCGACAGGATTCCGACAAATCCGGCTTCGGTGCGGCGGAAGGGCACGACCCAGAAATGCTCGGTGATATTGCCGTCCTTTATCTTCACCTTCAGCTTGAAGCGCGACGTGCCGGCCGGAGGGCTGTCGGCGAGCCGGAGGAACTCGTCGAGGCTAGAAAGCGCCTGCTTTGTCGCGGCTGCCATTTCCGGATCGCCCGGAGCGAATATGGTCACACGGTCGTCATTCGGGTCGGTAGCCTGCGCGTCGGCGATCGCCGGCGCCAACACACAGATAAGACACAGTGCGGCGCGAACAGCCAAGGTCATCGAAGGGCCCCCCAATTTTCGAAAGGCCGCTATCTTTCCGCATCGCGGGGATGTGATCAACCGGGTGTTGCAGAGTGACAACGTCAATCGTCTTCAAAAAATGATAAGCGCTACGTCGAAATTGCGCTGAGAGGACAGGACATGCGACTGACAATTGCGGCTGCGGCGTTCGGCGCGATCATGCTTTGCGCCGGGGCTGTCCGTGCCGAAGACCCGAAGGCCTTCAAGCTGACCATCGATGGCGTGACCGTCGACATCGATCCGGGCGAGGATATCGATGTGAAGCTCCCCAGCGGCAAGACCAGCAAGGTGAGGCTCGAGCACAATGACTTCGCCACCTTCTCTGGCGGCACCTTCTCCTTCGTCCATCCAAGCAATTATTCGGTCACGAAGACCGATCTCGGCGACGGCGTCGCCCAGTATCTGATGGCATCGGCGCTCGGCACCCTCGTCGTGGTGCAGAAATACGACGAGATGAACCCGGTCTCCCTCAACCAGCTGATGCTGCAGGAGATGACCAGGGAAACGGTCCAGGCAGGCGGGCAGCTGACACAGCAGCCGACGACGCGCAAGCTCGCCGACGGCAAGGAGCTGACCGGCCTCAAGGCCACCGTCAAGACGCGCACCGACAGGGCGGATTTCGAGATCGTCGGCTTCGGCACAGCCGATCAGGGGCTGCTCTTCATCACGCGCATCGGCGACCAGGACAATGCGACCGAACAGCCTTTGATCGACAAGTTCTGGGACACTCTCAAGGTCAAGCTGTAAGGCGTGCCGATATTCAGGTGAGGCCGGCGTGACCTGAATTGGATGGGCTTACAGCCCAGTCAATCCGGCCAACCAGCTTGCCGAGCGCTTCGCCGCGTCCACCGTCGCGCCGGCGGCGCGGCTGAGATCGGTCTTGACTACGGCATAGCCGGCCTTGGTGCGGTAAAGCACGGCGCGGCCGCCATCGACCGACCCATCGAAGGCGACAGGCTTCGCGGCTTCCGTTTCGCTGGCCGTCACGGTTCCGCCCACTGGAACGCTTGGGCGATGGTCGAGCTCGGGCGGCAGCGGGGCGATGGTTTCGACCACGCGGTTCCTGGGCTTCAGGTCCGGCCTGGAGGCTTTCGCGGCAAGCTCGGAGGAAGAGGCCGAGCCCTTGACGCGGCAGATGCCCGAAACCAGCGGATAGTTGAAATTGCGCTGGTGCAGCATCTGGCTCTTCATCGCCGCTTCGCAGTCGGCGATCGTTGCCCATTTGGCCGGCGTCTCGCCGATATATTCGCAGAGCTTCGCGTCGCAGTCGCAACCGACAATGGTCATGGCGACAAGGGCGGTCTTGATCACGGTCTTGTCCCTTCGAAATCGCTCCCATTCCCCACTTGCATCAATCCATGCCGAACAAGGCGGGATTTGGCCGCGATTGTGAAATGTGGATGACGGGCGGTTTCCGAAGGTTGCTCAGGCGGCAACTGTGACCGAAATGCCTCAGCCAGGCCTGCCTGCCCCCAAAAAGACAGTCGGCGCTGGGATTTCTCCCAGCGCCTCCCTGTCAGATCAGGAACCGGTCGAGGCAGCAACTTCCGCAAGGTCGTCGCGCCAGGCCAGCCTTGATTTTGACGGTCCTGCCAGTCGCCGCCCGAGGGCAGCGCCCGTTCCAGACCACGCCGATCTCCACCCTTGCGGGCTTCGCCCAGCGTGCCATCGAAGGTTTTTCCCGGCCTTCATGGCAGCATCGGTCCGCCGTCGGCGTTGGCACGCTTTCCGCGGCACCCGTAGGTCTCGGCATCCGTCCCTCCAACAGGCGAGCCTGCTCTCGTTCTGGGCCGTACGGGCCTCAGGAAATCCACCTTGCGCTTTTGCCTTTCGGCTGGGGCGTTCAGTGGCCGCCTGAGATGGGTTGAATGTACGCCGGGTAAGCGGTTTGGGGAATGCCGGCACGCCTGTGGATAGCGGGATTATCGGGGACCGCAGGCAAAAGCTCGGAATTCGGCGGCCGAACCTCTTAGACAGCCTCCCCCGCTTTTTTAGCGACCTTCGATGTTGGAGCCTTGTCGCGCCGCCCCGTCCGCGTTTCAATGTCGGCAAAAGAGTTTGGGTCGGCAAAAGACTTCGGGCGCCAGCGCGGACTCCGCCGCGCATTTCGCGCGATGTGCCTCGGGGGAGGTCGGATTGAAGGTCGGGGTGGTTCTCAATCCGATAGCCGGCGGCGGCAGGCTCAAGCGGCACTGGGCCGAGGTGGCGGCATCGCTCAAGACGAATTTCGGCGACTTCGACCTGCGCGAGACGCAAGCCGCCGGCGACGCCGAGCGGCTGGCGATCGACCTCACCGCCGGCGGATGTGAGCTGGTGATCGCGGCCGGCGGCGACGGCACCGCCAGCGAAGTGGCCGACGGGCTCCTGCAGGCGCGTCAGGAGAGCGGCCGCGAAAGCGCGCTTGGGCTCTTGCCCTGCGGCACCGGCATCGACTTCGCGCGCGGGCTTGGCCTGCCGCGCGGCATCGACGCCACGCTGAAGAGGATCGCCGGGGCCGAGGGCCGCAAGATCGATGCTGGCCGCATCTGCTACATCGACGACCACGGCGCGCTGGCCAGCCGCCATTTCATCAACATCGCCAGCCTCGGCCTGTCCGGCGCGACGGATCGCGCCGTCAATGCCGACAAGCGCAAGGGCAGGGTCTCGGCCAAGGCGTTGTTCTTCTGGCGCACGGTGCTGGAGTTCGTCCGCTATCGCTTCCAGGACGTCCGGATCACCATCGACGACGGCGAGCCGGTCGAGGCGCGCATGGCGCTGGTGGCGGTGGCCAACGGCAAATTCTTCGGCGGCGGCATGATGATCGCGCCGGACGCCGAGCTAGCCGACGGCCTGTTTGACATCGTCATCCTGCGCGCAGCCGGCAAGCTTGGCCTGATAAGGGACATCCGCCTGCTCTATGGCGGCCGCCACCGCAACCATCCGGCGATCACGATCCTCCGCGGCCGCAAGGTGCTGGTCGAGCCGTTGGGCGATGCCGAGAAGAATGGCGCGCTGGTCGATATAGACGGCGAGTCGCCGGGGCGGATTCCGGCGACGTTCGAGATCCTGCCCGGCGCGCTGAGGCTCAGAGGTTGAATCAACTGGCTGAGGGCTTGATTCAGCCGGCACGGCCAGACGATTGAAATAGCTGGCTAAATTCTTGCTGGATTACAGTTCGAGCTTGGCCGGGAAGCCTGGCGCGCGAAGCTCCGTGCCGACCGCATCCTCGAGCAGCTTGACGATCTTGGTCGACCAGGCGTCGCCGCCATAGGCGCGCTTGCCTTGCTCGAAGATTGCGTTGACGCGTGTCGCCAGATCGAGCGGCGCGCCGAAATCCCTGCCCATGGCCAGCGCGAAGCCGAGATCCTTCAACGCCAGGTCCATGGTGAACCCGATGTCGTAGGAGCCGTTGAGCACGAGCTGGCTTTCGGTCTCGTGGACGAAGCTGTTGCCGGAGGAGGCGACGATCGCGTGATAGGCCTGGGCGAGGTCGAGCCCGCCTCGCTTCGCCAGCATCAGCGCCTCGCCCGCGGCGGCCAGATGGATGAAGGCCAGCATGTTGGTGATGACCTTGATCACCGCCGCCGAGCCGACCGGACCCATCAGGAAGGATTTCGCGCACATCGCCTCGATGGCCGGGCGGTGGCGTTCGTAGAGCGCGGCGTCGCCGCCGACGAGCGCGGTGATCTTGCCCGCTGCAGCCAGATGCACGCCGCCGGTGACCGGGCATTCCAACGTCTCGATGCCCTTCGCCGAGGCGAGGGCCGCCAGCCGCAGAATCTCGTCGCGGCCGTTGGTCGACATCTCGATCCAGGCGCCGCCCGCCGGCAGGCCCTCGAGCAATCCGCCCGGGCCGGCGAGCACCGCTTCGCTGACCTTGGGCGAGGGCAGGCAAGTGATCGCATTGCCGGCGCGGGCGGCCGCCTCGGCCGGGCTCGCCGCCGCCGTGGCGCCGAGCGCGACGAGGCGCTCGACAGCCGCCGGGTCGCGGTCGAAGACCGTGACGGGGAAGCCGTTGCGCAGCAGGCTGGCGGCAAGGTTGCCGCCGAGATGGCCGAGGCCGATGAAGGCGTAAGCGAGCATCACGGCATCAGCGGCGTCTGCATCATCTGCAGATGCAGGTCCTTGCCGCTATAGGGGTGCGCATCGCAGACCGCCTCGTCGAGCTCCACGCCGAGGCCGGGCTCCTTCGATGGGATGACATTGCCGTCCTGCCATTCGATCTTCTTCTTGAGCAGGGTGGCATGGAAACCGTCCCACTGCTTCAGCGATTCCAGGATGAGGAAATTGGGCAGCGTCACCGCGAGCTGGATGTTGGCGGCGCCGACGATCGGGCCGCAATAGCAGTGCGGCGCCACCTGGATGTGATAGGCCTCGGCCATGGCGGCGATCTTCTTGGTTTCGAGGATGCCGCCAGAGCGGCCGAGGTCGGGCTGCAGGATGGTCGCGGCGCGATTTTCGATGACGCGGGCGAACTCGAATTTCGTCGTCAGCCGCTCGCCCGTGGCGATCGGAATCGAGGTGCCGCGTGCGACCTGCGCCATCACCTCGGGCATATCCGGCGGCACCGGCTCCTCAAACCACAGCGGATCGTAAGGCTCGATGGCGCGCGCCAGGCGCAGCGCGCCCGAAGCGGTGAACTGGCCATGCGTGCCGAACAGGATGTCCGCCCTGTTACCGACGGCCTTACGGATCGCCTTGATCATGCGCGCCGACAGGTCGATGTCGATCAAGCGCGGCTGGTGGCCGTCATAGGCAGTGTAGGGGCCGGCCGGGTCGAGCTTCACGGCGTTGAAGCCCTGCTCGACATATTCAAGCGCGCAGGCGGCGGCCATGTCGGGGTCATTGTAGACGTTCTTGCCGCGGGCATCTTCCGAATGGACGCTGCCGCTATGCGGATAGAGATAGGTGTAGGAGCGCAGCGTCTCGTGCACCTGGCCGCCAAGCAGCTTGTAGACCGGCTGGTCCGCCTCCTTGCCGATGATGTCCCAGCAGGCCATTTCGAGCGCCGAGAAGCAGCCCATGCCGGAGACGTCCGGGCGCTGAGTGAAGCCGGACGAATAGACGCGGCGGAACAGGTTTTCGAGATCGTGCGGGTCGCGGCCGACGAGGTAGCGTTCGGCCATGTCCTCGATCATCCTGGCGGTGACATGCGCCGAGAAGGTGGCGTTATAGGCTTCGCCATAGCCGACGACGCCGCCATCGGTGGTGAGCTTGACGAAGATGAAATATTTGCCGCCGATGCCGGGCGGCGGGTTGCCGACAACCCAGGTCTTCACGTCGGTGATTTTCATTTCTGATCCTCCAGAACCAGGTCGGCGCCTTTCCATCCGGTCAGGATCGAGGCGGCGTTGGTGTTGCCCGTGATGTTGTCAGGGAAAATCGAAGCGTCGATGACGCGTAGGCCCTCGATCCCGTGCACCCGAAGCCGTGGATCGACGACGGCGCGCGTGGCGTCCGGCCCCATGCGGCAGGTCGAGACCGGGTGGTAGACCGTGCCCGAGCGCTTCCGGAAATCCTGGATGAGGTCGGCATCGGACTGGATCGAGGCACCAGGCAGCACCTCTTGTTCGATGATCTCGGCCATGGCTGGCATCGCGGCGATCTTGCGCACGAACTTCACCGCCGCCAGCATCTCGTCGACATCGGCATTGGTCGAATAGGCATTGGCCGTGATTCTCGGATAGTCGCGCGGATTGCTCGAGCGGATCATGATCTCGCCGCGGCTCGACGGGCGGCAGTTGGACAGGCCGATCGAGAAACCCGGCCAGGGATCGGGCGTCAGGATCGGACGTTCGCCGCTCTTCGGGATGACGGTCGAGAAGGCCTGGAAATAAAGCTGCATGTTCGGCCGCGCCATCGACGGATCGGTGCGGAAGAAGCCGCCGGCATTGTTCATCGACAGCGACAGCGGACCGGAGCGCAAGAGGATATATTGCATGCCGACGAGCAGCTTGCCCCACCAGGGCCGCAGGATCTGGTTCAGCGTCGGCAGCTTGCCTTTGAACGTGTAGTTGATGCCGACATGGTCCTGCAGATTGGCGCCGACATTGTCGTTGGCGTGGACAACCGGGATGCCCAGATTGCCAAGCAGTGTCGTGGGGCCGACGCCGGAGAGCTGCAGCAGCTGCGGCGAGTTGATTGAACCGCCTGACAGGATCACTTCGCGGCCGGCGCGGGCGGTTTTCGTCTGGCCGTTCTGCTCATATTCGATGCCGACCGCGCGCTTGCCCTCGAACAGGATTCTCGTCGCTAGCGCGTTTGTCTCGACGCAAACGTTGGGGCGTTTCATCGCCGGGCGCAGGAAGGCGCGGGCGGCCGACATGCGGCGGCCGTTCTTGGTCGTGATCTGGTAAACGCCGACACCTTCCTGGGAGGCGCCGTTGAAGTCCGGGTTGAAGGGCAGGCCGGTCTGCTCGGCGGCAGCGAGATAGCGCTTGGTCAGCGGATGCACCGCGCGCGAACAATCGGTGATGTGCAGCGGGCCGCCGACGCCGCGCCACCGGTCGGCGCCCGCGGCATTGTCTTCCATCGCCTTGAAGGAGGGGAGCAGATCGTCATAGCCCCAGCCGGGATTGCCGGCGGCGGCCCAGGCGTCGAAATCCTCGCGCGCGCCGCGAATGAAGACCATGGCGTTGATCGAGCTGGAGCCGCCGAGCAGCTTGCCGCGCGGCCAGTGGTCGGCATTGCCGGCGAGACCTGGGTCCGGCTCGGCCTTGTAGTTCCAGTTGACGGCCGGGTCGAAGAAGGTCTTGCCGTAGCCGAGCGGCATCTGGACGTAGAAGCGCCGGTCGGTCCCGCCGGCCTCCAGCACCAGCACCGAGAAGCGGCCCGAAGCCGACAATTTGTCGGCCACGACCGAACCGGCCGAGCCGGAGCCGACGATGATGAAATCATAAGTCTGCATGATAAGCGGGCGCGCTCCGAAATTCGCGGCCTAGCCTAGACATTGCCGGTTCACGTCGTCGCCGGACCTTCCGGCATCGCTTGTGAAAAAAGCGACCGTCCAATTCGGTGGAATCTCAGCCTGGAGCCCCTGTCGGAGTCCAATTCTAGGGCTCAATTGTCAGAATCGCGCCTGCGCCCATCCTCGTCGAACAGGGCCACAACCCTATTGGCTTCTTCCAGCAGGAAGGTGAACACGCTTGAATATGATTTGGCCGAAACAGACAGAGGGTCATTGCTCGCCCACTGAAAAACCCGCCCGTTCGGATTCATGCCGATTAAATCCCTTTTGCGGCCGAGTGAGCCAACAAAAAGAATATCGTCCGGCGCATTGACAGGTCGCCGCTTTACATTC
The DNA here is from genome assembly GCA_000824845.1 of Mesorhizobium sp. ORS 3359. Classification (GTDB taxonomy): domain Bacteria; phylum Pseudomonadota; class Alphaproteobacteria; order Rhizobiales; family Rhizobiaceae; genus Mesorhizobium. The sequence goes on from CCNC01000182.1 coordinate 14,730, forward strand.
GGTTCCATTATGGAGAAGGGTTGCTGGCCAGCCTCCACCAGATCTGTGCGCGACCAGCTAAGTCGCAGGCCATATAGATTTATGTAATTGGCAAACAAACCTATGCCGTTGTGCAGCATGAGAAAACAGCGGAAATTGTCCGGAATCCTGCGCGAAAGTTCATTCTCCATCTGCTCAATCCCGGCAGCGCCAAGTGGTGCATATATTTGATGCAAGTACGCCTCGGGCGCGCGGTGCGGCGTGTGACCGATCCAATCTGTTCCGTCGGGGTATGTCTTATGGCCGAGACTTCTCCATCTATCGACCAATGCCCGGATATCTTTGTATGCGCGAGCGTCCTGCGCGTTTGACCATTCTTCCGGCATGGGCAGGTCCCTAGCGGCCCCCTGGGGCGATACACGTATCAGCTGTCCGTCGATAACTGCGCGCAGTCTACCTTTAATGCATGCGCCATGCAGCATACCCGGCGACAGGTGCGTTGACCTATTATCGTTGCCTCGCTACGGGATCGAAGTAGCGGCTTCAGAAGGATTTGGCGCATGGTGCATTACGCGGACGGAAAACCGCTTGGCGACCTCACGCTGCGCACGCTCGCCATGCCGTCGGACGCCAATGCGGCTGGCGACATCTTCGGCGGCTGGGTGATGGCGCAGATGGACCTTGCCTGCGGCATCCGCGCCGCCGAGCGCGCCAAGGGGCGCGTGGTCACCGCAGCGGTCAAGGAGATGTCCTTTGCCAAGCCGATGAAGATCGGCGACACGCTTTGCATCTACACCCATGTCGAGCGCGTCGGCCGCACCTCGATGGTGCTCAAGGTCGAGGCCTGGGCACAGCGCTACCTTTCCGACCTGATGGAGAAGGTCACCCATGCCGATTTCGTCATGGTGGCGCTCGACGGCGAGGGCAAGCCGAAGCCGGTTCCGGCCGAGAGCTGACAGGTCTCCGATTCTCCCGGGCTTGCGTTTTGTAACAACGCCCGAGCGGGAGATGCGCTTCGCGACATCCAATGGTTGCCTTCGCGCCCCAATTTGTGGTCGCGAGGGGGAAAACAATGCGTCAACACATGCTGAACGGCTGGCTCGTGGCAGCCCTTATTGCTCTGGTCTGCCTGCTCGGCATAACGGCCTATGTGGAGGTCAGGAAAGACCTTCCACGCGTCGCCTGCATCAAGGGCTCGAGGGCGATCGACAAGAAATTCGCGCAGCCGGAGAACTGCTCGACGACGTGCTGCAACACTATCGCTGCAAGCGCCTGATCGGTGGCCGGCTAAAGACAGTCATCCTTGTCGAGACGGTTGCGTGGCGACGCCTGCGAGGCTGGCTGGAGAGCGGCAGCAAATCCGATCAAAGCCGGAAGGCACGACAGGCCCGGCGCCGCGCCGCACGGTTCATCCAATGATTCAGAAACCTTTGAACTACAAGGGTTTCAAGGCTGCTGGCTGTCGAATCTCGCCCGCGCCTCGCGGACCCGATCTGTGTTCTTCCGGGCCCATTCGCCAAGCGCGCCGACCGGCACGAGCAGCTCATGGCCGAGCTCGGTCAGCTCGTAATCGACGCGTGGCGGAATGGTCGGAAACACTTTGCGCGTGACGAAGCCATCGCGTTCCAGACCGCGCAAGGTGGTGGTCAGCATTTTTTGCGAAATGCCGCCGACGGCGGCGCGCAATTCGTTGAAGCGCATCGCGCCGTCGCCCAGCTTGCCGACCACGAGCACGGTCCATTTGTCGCCAACCCGCTGCAGGATTTCCGACACGGCACGGCAGTCTTCGGTGATATGCGGGTGCCTCAGTAACATAAACGTGCCCCCTTGCGCGCTGGTTTGTCAGTATCACATATAGCGCCGGTATCCAAACGATACCAGAAATTCCCGCAAGGAGAGCCCCTTATGTCCAAGCCCAAAATCGCCATCGTCGTCGGTTCGACGCGCGCCGCCCGCTTCGCCGACGTGCCGACGCAGTGGATTGCCAAGATCGCCAAGGCCCATGCCGACATCGACGTCGAGATCGTCGATCTGCGCGACTGGCCGCTGCCCTTCTTCGACGAGGTCGCATCCTCCGCCTGGGCGCCGTCGCAGAACGAAGTTGCGCAGCGCTGGCAGAAGAAGGTCGCCGAGTTCGACGGCTTCATCTTCACCGCCGCCGAATACAATCACGCGCCGACCGGTGTCTTGAAGAACGCCATCGACTACGCTGCCAATGAATGGAACAAGAAGCCCGCCGGCTTCGTCGGCTATGGCTCGGTCGGCGGCGCGCGCGCGGTCGAACAGCTCCGCCTGATCGCCGTCGAGCTGCAGATGGCGCCGGTCAAGTCGGCCGTCCATATCGCCTGGGGCGATTTCCTTGCGGTGCGCCAGGGCGAGAAGAAGCTCGAGGATCTCGAGCACCTGAACCAGGCGGCCGTGGCGCTGGTCAACGACGTCGCCTGGTGGGCGAAGGTGCTGAAGGCGGCCCGCGCTGCCGACGCGATTGCCGGTGAAGCCCAGGCCGCTTAAAGCGCCTGCGAAAAATCATCCTCCCGAAGGGCGGCGCTTGCGTCGCCCTTTTCAATGTGCGGTGGACTCAAAACCACCATATTCCTTGGACCCAGCTTGGCGCACTGTCCTGCGTTCGCCCGGCGACGTTTGGCGGTCCTTGACCGCTCGGAGCGGTGCTTTAGATGCAGGACCGAATCCGCTGAAAGACGAAGACTGTCGTGGAGGAGCGGAATGCCTTGGCTCGGCAGATGGCGCAATCAGTATGGGTCCGTTCCTCGATATCACCCGCGAGGACGGCGGCCGGATTGAAGGCACGTCCCGCACGGCGCTCGAAGACAGCAGCTTCTTTGGACAGACCGTGCCGGTATCCGGCATCGCGCATGGCGATGTGATTGGAGTGACGGCCGCTGGCGAGGGTAGGGCCGGCCCGGCGCGGTGAGCTACACCGGCATATTGCGGGACGGCAAGCTGGAGACGATGTGGCTTACGGTGACGGGCAGCACCATCACCGCCAGGAGGGTGAGATCGCTTCCCGCAAGCAGGTCGGGACCTGGCGTGCCTTCGGCACCAGCCTCGACACCTTCGTCCGCGAATAGCCAAACAGCCAGCAGGCACTACGGCCGCTCACGACTTCGTGTCGGCCGATCCCAAATCTGCGCCGCATACTGACTTGCATCATGCTACTAACTCGGCTATCTGTCACTTGCATCTTGATAGTGAGTCACGAGAATGGTTGCCAGGACGAGTTTCGAAACGCGCCCGTGCCCTATCGCGCGCAGCCTCGACGAGGTCGGCGAGTGGTGGAGCATCCTGTTGTTGCGCGACGCCTTTCAGGGCCTGACGCGCTTCGACCAGTTCCAGAAGAGCCTTGATATCGCGCCCAACATCCTGACGCGGCGGCTGAACAGCTTGGTCGAGCGTGGGCTGTTCGAGAAGCGCGCCTACTGCGAGCGGCCGCTTCGCCATGAATATGTGCTGACCGCCAAGGGCCGCGATTTCCGGCCGGTGCTGCTTACGCTGCTTGCCTGGGGCAACCGGCACCTGGCGCCCGAAGGCCCGAGCCTCGTCGTGGTCGACACGGCGGACGGGCGCTGGGCCGATCCGGTCCTGGTCGACAAGGAGACCGGCAGGCAGCTCGACAGCGGCGGCTTCGCCTTGGCCACCGGACCGAGGGCCAGTGATCGCATGCGGCAACGCTACCGCTTCAGCAGCGAAGGGCCGGGCCTCCCGCTGATCGAGAATGGCGGCCAGGAAGAGGCGCGAAGCAGATGAACAAGGCTCTTTCCCCGGCCGAGTTGCAGGTCTCCGTCGTTGAAGCCCCGAAGCCGGCGAGGAAGCGGCGCAAGCCGTTGCTGCTCGGCGCAGCCCTGCTCGCTATCGCCGCCGCCGGTTGGTATGGCGCCGAGTGGTGGCAGGCCAACCGCTTCATGGTGACGACCGACGACGCCTATGTCGGCGGCAATGTCACGCCGCTGGCGCCGCGCGTCGCCGGCCATATCGACCAGGTGCTCGTCGAGGACAATCAGCATGTCAGCGCCGGCCAGCCGGTCATCCGCATCGACGACAGGCCGTTCAAGGCGGCGCTGGGACGCGCGCAGGCATCGGTGCAGCAGAAGCAGTCGGCGCTCGACAATCTGCGTGCCCAGATCTCGCTGCAGAACTCGCTGATCGAGCAGGCCAGCGCCGATCTCGAGGCCAAGAGCGCCGCCGCTCTCTTCACGGCGCAGGATGCCAAGCGCTACGCGGTGCTCGCCACCGCCAGGACCGGCTCGCAGCAGGATGCCCAGAAGAGCGCCGCGGCCGACGGCCAGGCGCAGGCCTCCGTCGCCGCCGCGCGGGCGGCGCTTGCGGCGTCGAGGCAACAGCTCGACGTCCTCAACACCCAGATTTCGGAAGCGACGGCGGAAGTCGCGGCTGCCAAGGCGGATCTCGACACGGCTGAGCTCGATCTCGGCTTCACGGAAATCCGCTCGCCGATCGACGGCATCGTCGGCAACAGGCTGGCGCAGGTCGGCACCTATGTCTCGCCGGGCAGCTACCTTTTGACCATCGTTCCTGCCTCGGGCCTGTGGGTCGACGCCAATTTCAAGGAAGACCAGTTGCGGGCGATGGCCGACGGGCAGCCCGCGACCGTCTATGCCGATATCGCTCCCGACCAGCCGCTCAAGGGCCATGTCACCAGCCTGGGGCCCGCCACGGGAGCGATCTTCAGTGTCATCCCGCCGCAGAACGCGACCGGCAATTTCACCAAGATCGTGCAGCGTGTGCCGGTGAGGATCGCGATCGACGCCGACCAGGCGGGCAAGGTGGCGCTTCGGCCAGGCCTGTCCACTGTCGTCACCGTCGATACCGGATCGCACTGAGGGCGCCATGTCAGCGCCGGCCGCCCCGCAATCCTTCCTCGCCAGCATCCTGCCGTTCATGGTGATGTGCGTGGGGATGTTCATCGCGCTGCTCGACATCCAGATCGTCGCCTCCTCGCTGCAGGATATCGGCGGCGGCTTATCGGCCGCGCAGGATCAGATCGGCTGGGTGCAGACCTCCTATCTGGTGGCGGAAATCATCGTCATCCCGCTGTCCGGCTGGCTGACGCGGGTGTTTTCAACGCGCTGGCTTTTCACCATCTCGGCGGCCGGGTTCACGCTCGCCAGCATGCTGTGCGGCTTTGCCTGGAACATCGAAAGCATGATCGTGTTCCGGGCGCTGCAGGGGCTGCTCGGCGCCTCGATGATCCCGACGGTGTTCACCTCGTCCTTCCATTATTTCCAGGGCCCTAGGCGCGTCTACGCCGCCGCCGTCGTCGGCAGCATCGCCTCGATCGCGCCGACGCTAGGGCCAGTCATCGGCGGCTGGATCACCGACACGTTGAACTGGCACTGGCTGTTTTACGTCAATGTCATCCCCGGGGCGGTCATCACCGTGCTCGTCGCGCTGCTGGTCAAGATCGACAAGGGCGATCTGTCGTTGCTGAAGGGCGCGGATTATGTCGGCATGGCGCTGATGGCGGTCAGCCTCGGCACGGCGGAATATGTGCTGGAGGAAGGTTCGCGCTGGAACTGGTTCGACGACGCCACAATCCGCAACGGCGCGGTCGTCGCCGTGGTGACGCTCATCCTGCTCGTCGTCCGCAGCCTGACCTATGCGCAGCCGGTGGTCGACTTCCGAGCCTTCGGCAATCGCAATTTCGCCATCGGCTGTTTTCTCTCCTTCATCACCGGCATCGGCATCTTCGCCACGATCTATCTGACGCCGCTGTTCCTCGGCTATGTGCGCGGCTACAACGCGCTTGAAACGGGGCTAGCGGTGTTCTCCACCGGCGTCGCTTCGTTGGTCGGCGTTCCGGTGTACATCTTCCTCGCCAAGCGTTTCGACACACGCTGGCTGATGATGTTCGGCCTGGCCTCCTTCGGCGCCTCGATGTGGAGTTTTTCCGCCATCACCAGCCAGTGGGGCTCGGCTGAGCTCCTCCTGCCGCAGATCTTTCGCGGCTTCCCTCAGGTCTTCGCCGTCGCGCCCAGCGTCAATCTCGGGCTGGGCAGCCTGCCGCCCGAGCGGCTTAAATATGCCAGTGGCCTGTTCAACACCATGCGCAATCTCGGCGGCGCGGTCGGCATCGCCATTTGCGGCGCGATCCTCAACAACCGCACCAATTTCCATTTCCTGACGATCGCTTCGCATCTGACGCCGCAGAGCGAGGCGGCCATGCGCCTTGTCGACAACGTTGCGCAGCGCTACGGCCAATTGCCCGGCGCCGTCGACGACGGCCATGCCGCCGCGTTGAAGCAGCTCTGGCTGCTCGCCTATCGCGAGGCCTCGACGATGGCCTATGCCGACGCGTTCCTGGTCATCATGGTGGCTTTCGTCATCGCCACCGCGCTGGTGCCGTTCCTGCGCAACGTGACGCCGAAGGCGCCGCCGCCGGATGCGCATTGAGGGGCGCGCAAGTGCTGCGGGCGACTCAATTTACTGCGACCCCGCACCAAACCAGCGGATAAAGGCAGCGTCCTTGCCGGTAATGTCCTTCACCGCTTTCAGCAACGCCTCGTGCAGGGTTTGCATGGAGCGGTAGTGATCGCATTGCGTCGATATCAACGGGGCCACGATACTGCGATGCAGCTCTCCCGCCGCCATCAGGAACCGCTCAAGCTCCGACTCCGATAATTGCTTTGCCTTGTTGCGCCGAACCACCGCGACCTCCTGCGAGAATCGCCCCACCAAGGATTAAATTCCTATGCGCATCGCAAAGTTTCCAGCGACCGCTGGTTGCCTTTTTCGGCCTGTCGGTGCCAGCCTACCACTTCACGCTGAAGCCGACCGAACCGCCGAAGGCATGACTGTCGCCGAAATCCTCCAGGCTGGAGCGCGCCAGCAGCTCGCCATGGACGGAATAGCGATCGTCGGCCCAGCTCAGCGAGCCGCCGACGCCGAGGCCGCCCCAAAGCTGCTGCGGCTTGTTGGTCAGCCTGGTGCCGGAGACGTCGACATCGGTGCCGTCGAGGAAGTCGTAATAGAGATTGGCGATGCCATAGAGATGCGAACGGCTCGTCTGGCCCGCGCTGCCCTTCCATTCGCTTTCATAGTCGGCGGAGAGACCGAGGCGGCCGGTCAGGCTGTCGCTGCTGCCGTTGGAGACCAGCGCGCCGTAAGGATCGGTGAAGCTGTCGAAGTCGACCGACGCATAGGAGAGCTGCGCCTGCGGCGTCAGCGACCAGTTGCCCGCGAGCGCGATCTTCTGCCCGGCCTCGATGCCCAGGCCGTAGCCGAATCCATTGTTGCCGTCGGCGAGCTTCTTGCCGAGCGTCGCGGAAGAGAGATCGCTGTCGAACCAGGTGAGCTCGGCCTGGGTGTCGACATAAAAACCGTTCTTGCCGTACCAGGTCAGCGTGCCGCCGAAGCCGTAGCCGGTTGCGTCGATCGAGCCGGTGCCGAAGGACGAGGAGACGTCCGATTTCACCGTGCCGTAGTGGATGGTGAGACCGCCGACCAGCATGCCGGAGGCAGTCTCGGAGAGCAGCATGTCGAGACCAGCCTGCAGCCGCCATAGATCGGCGTCATAATCGGTGCCGGTGGTGCTGGTGCCCGGCTCGAACTCGCTGTGCGAGGCCTCGATGCGCCCCCAGATCGGGTTGCCGCCCTGGGTGGCGCTGCCTGTCGCCGGCTGGTCGGCGACAGTCCATGAGCGGTTGCCGAGGCGCTGCTGCAGCGTGCCGAGCTGGGTGAAGCTCTGCAGCACGCCGGCATAGGCCTCGTAGACCGGCACGGCGGGTGAATAGAGCGGTGAGGTCGGGCCGCCCGGATCGACAGGATTGATCAGCGCCGAGCGCAGATACCAGTCGCCGTCGGCCGGCGTGCTGACGCCGTTCTGGTAGAGACGGTAGGCATAGGCGCCGGCGACCACGGCCTGGTCGCCCTGGAAGACATAGTCGCCCTGCAGGTTGAAGGTGCCGGCGGAGACGCCGCCGACATCGACGATCTTGATGCCGTCGAGGGTCTGCGCGCCGCCGCCGCCAAGGCCGATCACCTTGATGTTGGCGGTGCCCGAGGTGTTGCCGGTGATGATAAGCTTGTCGGTGGAAGAAGCGTCACCGTCGAGGATCGCTTCGATCTCGACCGTGCCGCCGGTGCCGACAAAATTGCCTTGGACGGTCAACTGGCCGATCGAGTTGCCGGGCGCGATGACGCCGCCGGCTTGCAGCGTCGTCGACCCCACCGTGCCGTTGCCGCCGAGTGCGCCGCCATTGAGGATGGTCACGGCGGAGCTGGCGAGCGAGCCGTTGACCGAGAGCTTGCCGGCCCCGATCGTGGTGGCGCCGCTCAACGTGTTGGTGCCGGTGAGGTTGAGATTGCCGCTCCCCAACTTGGCCAGCGTGCCGCTGCCGGAGATGATGGCGGAAAAGGTGGCATCGACCGGCTGGTCGAAAGCCAAAGCCGCGTTGTCAACGATGTCGCCGGTGCCGAAGCTCGTTGCCTGGCCGATCAGCGTGCCGGTCGAGATCGTCGTGCCGCCGCTGTAGGTGTTGGTGCCCGAAAGCACGAGCGTGCCGGTATCGGTCTTCACCAGGCCGCCGCTTCCGGCGATCTGCGCGGCGATTGTCGCCGTCACGCCGGCATCGGCCCTGATCGTCGTGGTGGCGGTGTTGGTGGTGAGCGTGTCGCCGGCGATCACATAGCCGTCGGTCATGAACTGCATGCCGGTGAAGCCGACCGTGCCGGCGGAATCATCCACCGTGACCGTGCCGGCCTGACCGGCGAACACCGCGAAATCCTGGCCCCACTTGCCGTTGATCGCGCCGTCGGCTTCCGTCCAGTTGCGGTTCGTCGCATCCCACACGCCGTCACCGCCGTCGATCACGCCGTTATCATGCAGCCCCGTATTGCCGCCGTCCCAGAAGCCCAGCGTCACGCCGGCGCTGGAGATCAGGTTCACCTCACCGGCGATGCTGGTCTGGATGAAGAGGTCGCTCGCGGCGACGGGCGTGGTCCCGAACTCAAGCCCATTGTCAGTCAGCGCGCCGCCGTAATTCATGAGCCGGTAGACGCCAGGGCCGAAGCCGCCGACATCGGTGATGTTCAGCGTGCCGTCGAGGGTGAGATCACCGTTGACCACGATCAGGTCGTTGACGCCGTTGCCGACCGTCCCTGGAGTGCCGAGCTCGTAGTCGAGATTCGCGCCTGCGTTGAGCGTCAGCGAACCGACCGTGAGCGTGCCGGGGCTGTCGCCCGGCGCGATTGTGCCATCCACCGTCACCGGCCCCGCGATGGTTCCCACGCCCGACAGCGTGCCGGAACTGTTGACGCTGACGGCTGTATTTCCGAGCGAGCCGTCCACGCGCAACCTGCCTGCCTCGACCGTGGTCGCGCCGGTATAGGTGTTGGTGCCGGAGAGCGTGAGCGTTCCGGTGCCCAGCTTGGCAAGAGAGCCGCCGGCGCCGGAGATCGAGCCGGAGAACGCGGTGCTGGCGTCGCTGCCGATCGTCAGTTTCCTGTCGCCGAGAGCGACATTGCCGGCGCCCGACAACGAACCGATCGTCTCGTCGTCGCTGTCTATGCCCGTGAAGATTGAGGAGATGGAGGGACGCGCGAGCGACAGCGTGGCGCCGGCCGCCACCGTCACGGCCGAGGCGTCGGGAATGGAGTCGATGCCCGAACCGACCGCATAGAGCGTGCCGCCCAGGATTTGTGTCGCGCCCTGATAGCTGTTGTTGCCGGCCAGCACCTGGCGGTAGGCGCCGTTCTTGACGAAGCCGCCGGTTCCGGTGATGCCGCCGTAGAAAAGCGCGGTCGTGTTGGCGAAATTCGTGCTGGTCGTGAGGTCGCCGACAAGCTCCACCGTGCCGGCATCGCCTGAGAGCGTGCCGATGGTCTCGTTGTCGAGGACGCGAAACACACCGGCCTGGGCAATCACGGCAGACTGGTCGCCGATCGCGTTGCCGCCCTCGGCCTCGAGGGTTCCGCCCAGGATTCGCGTGCCGCCGGTATAGGAGTTGTTGCCCGACAAGGTCAGCGTGCCGGCGCCTGTCTTGGTGAAAAGGCCGCTGCCGCTGATCACGCCCGTCAGGCCAAGGTCGGCATCGGTCTGGACCGTGCCATTGCCGGTCAGGCTGACATTGCGGCTGCTGGTGAAGGCGGACGTCGTCTGCAGCGTGCCGCCGTTGAAGGTCAGGCTCCCGGGAGCAGCGCCGAGATTGGTGTCGGCGGAGACCGAAAGCACGCCGCCGGAGATCGTGGTTCCGCCGGTATAGGTGTTGGCTCCGGTGAGTATGGTGGTGCCGGTGCCGATCTGGTTCACCGCGCCGCTGCCGGAGATGATGCCGCCATAGGTGTAGGTGTCGGAGCGGTCGAAGGTGAGCGTACCGTTGTTGGTGACATCGCCGAGGATCGAGCCGGTCGTGCCGCCATTGCCGATCTGCAAAGTGCCTTGCGAGATCGTCCAGGCTTGCGTCGCGGGGTTGTCCGCCGCTAGCGCCCAGGTGCTGTTACCGGTCTTCTCAAGAACGTCGAAGTTCTGGTATTGACCCGTATCGCCGATCACGCCGTTGAGCACCGCGGAGCTATTCCCGCCGAGACGCAGCGTGTCGCTGGTGCTTAAGGCACCGGCGATGACGTTCCCGAAGATCTGCGAGCCGGCCTGAAGTTCCAGCGTGGAGCTGGAGGCGACGTTGTTGCCGAACTGGATGGCGGTGGTGGAACCGGCGCCCGCGCGGATTGTGCCGGCATTGACCACCGAGATTGTCCAGGAGGAGTTGATATCGGGGCCGATCGCGGCCGAGCCGTTGCCACCTTCCAGAGTCCCGTAGTTGGTTATCGAAATACCAGCTCCCCGGCTCCTGATCGCGAAGTTGCCAGTGCCGACACCGGTCAGGTCAGAGCCGCCGCGGATAGTGCCGTAGTTGACGACCGTCCCGGGCTTGGCTGCGGTCCCGGTTACATAGACACCTGCGCCGGCATATCCGCCTTGGGTGTTGCCGCCCTGAATCGTGCCGCTGGCGTTGTTGATGACCGTTGCACCGGTGCCCGAGATGGCCACGCCGGCCCCGGCGGCCCCCACGAGAGCCCCGTTCGTTCCGGTTCCGCCGCTCACGGTGCCGTTATTGACGAAAGTCACGACGTTCGTGAGCGTCACGCCAAGGCCGCCGTTGGTGCCGGATGTTGCTGCACCACCCGATATCGACCCGTTGTTGACAACCTGGGCTGTCGTGCCGCCCACGGTGGTTATCCCACTGTTGAAGGCCAGGCCGGCGCCGGGTACTGCGGCACCAAACTGGTCGCTGCCGACGAGTGTGCCTGAAAAGGTCAGCGTTCCGCTGGTGACGGCTGCGCCGGTGAAGCGGATACTGCCCGAACTTGAACCGGCAGGCGTGCCCGACAAGGTAAAGCCCTGCGTGTCGATAGAGAGCGACTTGGTCGGTGTCGGCAGCGAGTTTGGGGCCAGGATGCTGATGCTCTGCGTCATCACGATCGATGAGCTGGCATCGCCGTCAGTATTGGCCGAGTTGATGGCGTTGCGCAGTTCCGTCTCATTGCTGACGAAATAGGTCGCGGCCGAGGCCGCGCCTGGAAGCAGGGAGGCGATTGCCGCGCCGCTCACACCGGCAAGGAGCATCCCGTCCCGCATGCGCCGAAGCGCGCCGCCGCTCGTCTTCATTGGTCTGCCCGCCCGGAATCTGCCGCCTGCCACGCCGGATCGCCCGCACGGCGTACCGACCAAATCGCCAAGAGGTTAACTTGGTGTTTGATTCCTGTCGTCAAGTTGAATTGTCGATTACTGATTTATTGCGCACCGTTACTGAAAAGCAACATTAGAAATACAGAATATAAGCAGTATAAATATATAAGCCTTAGCTGAAATTTATGGACGGCAATCCAGCCGTCACTGCTGAATGTCGAGATCGGCGGAATCCGGCTCGAACTGTGATAGTCACTGAACTCCACCTATGTCTTCTTCTTCAGCAGCCGCGCCTCCCGAAGAAGCGAGTTGGCGTCGATGCCGATCAAGTCGACAAGGTCGCGGGCCTGGGCCTCGGTGATGCCGGTTTCCTTCGTGAGAAAGCGGACCCGGAATTCCTTCTCCGCCTTCAGTCGCTCGTCGTGTTCTCGCTTGTCTTCGGCCCTGGATTATTCCCCATGACCTGAAACCGCAAGTTGCCGCGAAGGTTCCGCTCAGCGCGCCACAGGGCGATGCCCGTCGGGCAGGCGGGTGGCGATCAGCTTGTCGATGCGGCGGCCGTCGAGGTCGACCACCTCGAAGCGCCACCCTTGCGCATCGACGCACTCGCCGGTTGTCGGCAGATGGTGGAGATGCGACAGCACATAGCCGGCGACGGTCTCGTAGTCGCGGTTCTCCGGCAGGTCGATGCCCAGTACCTCGGCCATCTCGTCGGCCTGCATGTAGCCCGCGAGCAGCCACGAGCCGTCGTCGCGCTTGACGGCATTCTCCTCCTCGCCGGCCTCGAGGTCGGAGCGGAACACGCCGGTGATGGCTTCGAGGATGTCGGCCGGCGTGACGATGCCTTCGAAATGGCCGTATTCGTCATGGACCAGCGCCATCGGCACGTCCGATTCCCTGAGCTTCTGCAGCACGTCGAGCGCGTCGGCCTGGTCGTGCACGATGGGTGCGTCGCGCACATGCTGGCGCGGATCCAGCACCCTGCCGGCCAGAAGGGCGGCCAGCACGTCGCGCGTCTGGATGACTCCGACCATGGCGTCGACATTGCCGTCGCCGACCGGCAATCGCGAGTGCTGCGTTTCCATCAGAAGCTTTCGGATCGCCGTCTCGTCGGATTGCAGGTTGAGCCAGTCGACCTCGGTGCGCGGCGTCATCACGGCGCGCACGGCGCGGTCGCCGAGCCGCATGACGCCGGCGATCATGCGGCGCTCGTCGGATTCGATGGTGCCGTGATGCTCGGCCTCGGCGACCAGCATCTTGATCTCCTCGTCGGTGACCTTCTCTTCCGCCTCGCCGGCCTGGCCGAGCAGCCACAGCACGGCGCGGCCGGAGAGGTCGAGCAGGAAGACCAGCGGCGCCGAGACGGTGGCGAGGATCGTCATTGCCGGCGCGGCGCGGACCGCGACGCGCTCGGGGTCCTTGAGCGCGATCTGCTTCGGCACCAGCTCGCCGACGATCAGCGATGCATAGGTGATCAGAGCGACGACGATGCCGACGCCCACCGGGTCGGCGATGGTTTCGCGGATGCCGGTCGACGCCAGATATTGCGCCAGCCTGTCGCCGAGCGTCGCGCCCGAGAAGGCGCCTGAGAGGACGCCGACCAGGGTGATGCCGATCTGCACCGAGGACAGGAACTTGCCCGGATTGGAACCCAGCGCCAGCGCGCGGCCGGCGCCCTTGACGTTGCGGTCGATCATCGCCTTGAGGCGGGCGGGCCGCGACGAGACGATGGCAAGCTCCGACATCGACAAAAGGCCGTTCACCAAGATGAGGACGGCAACGACGGCGATTTCAACGTAAAGCATGGGCGGTCAATAGCATTGCTGCAGTGCATTCGAAAATAGCCTGCCGGTATTTTTGGTAGATGACAGCTTTGGCGCGAGACCTACCGGCTTCCGGAGGGTCGTTCGGGATGACGCGTCAGCAGGCCGTGGCGCGTTTGACATTCGAGCAGGAAATCTCAAAAGCGGACCATGGAAAATCAATGGGATAGAGCGGAACCAATATCAAATGATATAGTTAGGATAGCTTGTTGGGGGTTGCCCGATGGCGCTCGAACCAAAACGTGGCCTCGTCCAGAAGCTTCTGGAAGAGACCGGTATTACCGAGGCGCAGGCGCTGGATCTGATCTCGCTGCTTGGGTCGAATTGGTCGTCGCTGGTCAGGGAAGCAAAAGCCATAAGGGACAGCCTGAAGCCGCCGACCGGGCCCCCATCAGCATGACAGTCCTGCGCTGCCGCTCGGCTCTCGTCGTGCCGTCACTTCCGTGTGCTCAACACGCCGATGACGGCCATGCCGTCGGTGAAATAAGGATCGCCGCCGCCGTTGCGTCCCGTCTTGGTGGCGCCGATTCCCGGTATCTCGCTGGTTGAGGTAAGCAGACCGGCAGCCTTCAGGTCGCCGATCAGGAAGTCGCGCTCGGCGTCGATGTCCGGACCGATATGGTGGGTAACGGCGCCCGTGTCGTGGCTGAGGCCGACGCCGCGATCGAAGCTCGCGGCGCCCAGCCAGAGCGAGCGGCCGTCGTCGCCGACCGCGTCCGTCAGCCAGAAGCGGACATGGTGGCGCCGGTCGGCGCTGTCGCCGACCGGTTTCTCGAAGGCCAGGTCCTGGGCGCGGCCCTCGAACAACAGGCGGCTCATCGGCGCATCGGGGTAGGGGCGGGAAAACAGCACACTTTCACCGATATCGATCGCGGTCCTGAGCGTGACGGCATCGGCCGTGTCCCAGCCCGCGACCGCGAAGGCGTGGACCACCTCCTTTTCAGTGCCGATGAGGCCGACATTGATCGGATCGCCGGGAATGCCCTGCGGCGTATGCGTCACCATCTCGAAGGGGCGGGTGCGGAAGCCGCGCTCCCGCCAGGTCCAGAATTCCGGCGCAGCGACATAGGCGAGCGCCAGATAGAAGGCGCAAATAGCCGCAAGCCAGACCGCCGCTCGTCGCCTCAGGCTTCGCTTACCCACGACCAACCGCTCCCAAATCCTTGCGCGACCATTTTATGCGGTGTTGGCCGTTTTCGGGTAGAGCCGCCTCAGCGGCAGGCGCGGTAGCCGCTTTTGCGGTTCTTGATGTCGAAATGGAAATGGTTGCGATGGTCGTAATTGTAGCCCGGGCCGAGCACCGTGGTGAAATATTCGCAGCCGTCGGCGCGCACATTGTTGAGGAAGCCGCGGGTGCGGAAGGCGAACAGGCCGGGCTTGCGCACGTCGATGTCGTCGCCATTGTTGAGCTCGATGCTCATGACGTCGAGGGCGTTGCCCTTGCCGTGCTCGGAGAGCACGCCTTCGCCGGCGATGTTGCGGCAGGAATAGCTGGAGCCCTGATGGATCGCCCTGACGCCGGAGAAATAGCGCCAGCGGGCGGCAGGTTGCAGCTCGTTCTTGGTCCAGGCGGCGAAGGTGGCGGCCATGTTGCAGGTCAGTGTCGCCGCCGGCTTCATGGCGACGCTGCCGATCGCGGAGACTCTCACGGGGAAATCGATGCCGCATTGGCCTTCATGGATCGGCTGGACGTCCTGATAGACGACGCCCATCCGCTTCAGCTCGTTGCGGCAGTCGATCTCGCTGGCCGGCATCTGCTCGAGAGGCGACATCGGCTCGTCCATGCGCGGATAGGCGGCCTGGGTCAGGTAGGGATCGGACGGCACGAGGCGCTGCATGCCGGAATTTTGCGGCGCGTCGGGCTGTGGCACGGCCGCCGTCTGGCTGCCGACATCGACGGCCGGCTGCAGGGCAAAGACGTCACCCGTCGTGCAGGCCGACATCGTCGCGATGGCACCGGCGGCCAGCCCGACAATCGCGATCCGCGCGCACTTGTTCCGTTGCGCCGCCACCAGCACAGCGCCAAGTCTTCGAGCCATTGAAAGGCGTCCTTGTCCCCGAATGGCACAAGGTTAGCCCGCAACAGTAAAGGAAAGATCAGCGCCGGCATTCACGCCTGGGGCGGAAATGCGGCGCTGTTCTTGCCGGGGACGCGACCGAACTTCCGGAATTGTGCCTATTGGCAGAAGGTGCCGCCGTGACGTCGCGGTTCCAGATCGAGATGGAAATGCAGTGCATGGTCGGCGTCGGCGCCCGGCCCAAGCACGGTCTTGAAAGGCCCGCAGGCGGCCTTGCGCACCGCGTCGAGGAACTTCGCATCTTTTTCCGGGGGCGCCGGCCCGACCTCGATCTTGCTCCCGTCCGACAAGGTGAAGGTCGCGATGTCGAGCGCGTTGCCGAAGGCGTGTTCCGACAGCTTGCGGGTGCCGTTGCGCGGACGGCAGACAAAGGCCGAGGCTTGGTTGACCGCCTTCAAATCGGCGCCGAGTTCAGCCTTTGCCGTGGGCTGGACGACATCAGCCATGAAGCGCGCCGCCGCCTCGGCCATCGGGCAATTGAGCTCGGCGCCCGGGCTGATGCCGATGGACTTGCCGAGCGTCTTCAAAATTATCGGATAGGGGATAGAGCAACCGATTTGCGCGTCGTGCTCGGCCTTGTGCTCCTCGAACTCGACGCCCAGCGCCCTTAGCCGCTCCCGGCACGCGGTTTCCTCCGGCGGCATCTTGTCGGCCGGCACATCGGCCGAGCGGGGATCGGGAAGCATCTTTTCCTCGCCGGCATCGGCCGGCTTTTCCGGCGGTTGCGGCGCGGTTTCCGGCGGATCCGGCTCCAGTTCGGCGGGTTTTTCGGGCGGCGTGGGGACAATCTCCGGCGTTTGCGGATCGGGCTCCGCCCACGCCCCGGATTGAGCGCCCTTTGAACGCGGCGGAAGGGCGTCCCATTTCGGATGCGACTTCTCCTGGTTGAGGAAGTCGTCATTGCTGTCGAGGCGGCTTTTGCCTTGCCCGGACTTGTCGGCGCGGTTTTCCATATCCTGAGGACGCGAGCCTGGCGCCGGTGTCGTTTGCGGCGTCTCCGGTACCGGAGCGGCGCTCTCGCTGGCCGGCGGCAAGTGTCTCTTGTGGCGGTGATGATACTTGGCGGCCGTGGCCGGCGTTACCAGCAAGGCTGCCGCCGCCAAAGGCAACGCCAATCTGCACAATCCGGAAATGCTCAGCGTTGCCATCGCCCCGAAACGGCAATCGCGTCGCGAAGTTGCCTGCACCGCCGGCCTTGCCGATCACAATCGGTTACCGGCGCGTTACGCGCCGATGGCTTCAAGGCCTTCCTCCAGCCAGTCGGCAAGCATCGGCAGGCCGAGCAGGTATTTGGCCGTGCGCTTCCTTGGGCGCTCCCTGGCGGCAGCCACCGCGTCAGCCCATTCGGATGCGTCATAGTCGCCGCGCCCGACCCAGGCGAGCGCGATCAACTCGGCCGCTTCGTCGATGTTGAGATCGTTGATCAGCTCGCGGAGTTCTTCCTCGGTGAGGTTTTCCGCGGCCTCCTCGACAAGGCCGTCATGATGATGGCTGGCATGCGCGTCGCCGTCGAACTCGACCTCATGCTCGGCGCCGTCGTCATAGTCCTCGTTGACGGCGGCGCTCAGCGCCTTGGCCTTGAGAATGAACAGGCGCACCGTGTCCGGGTCGATCGAAAGTTCCCACTCCTTCTCGCGGCGCTGCTGCACGGTCCTTCTCCACGTGATGCGCGTGGCCCCGATGATAGCGGATTTGCAGCGCGCGTCACGTCCGGAGGCAAGGCTCTCTTTCGGGTCGTCCAAAATAGTTCGGCCGGACGACGGCTTTTCGGGATGAAACCGGATTGGGCCCGCGTTAGTCTGCCATTGTCACGCTCACGGAGGCATCGATGCGCAGACGATTGCTTGTTCAGGTCATGGCTATTGCGGCGCTGCCGCTGTTCGTCGCCCCGGCTTTTGCGGCCGGTGAAGGTGGCGGCAGCGGTCAAACCACTACCCAGTGCAAGAAGGGCGAGGTCTGGGACAAGAAGAAGAACAAATGCGTGAAGCCGCAATATGGCATGCTGGATGACGACAGCATCTATGAGGCCGGCCACGATCTGGCGATGGCCGGGCGCTATGACGAGGCGATCTCGGTGCTGACGCTCGCCGCCAACAAGCAGGATCCGCGCATCCTCAACTATCTCGGCTATTCGCACCGCCATTCGGGCCGCGTCACCGTCGGCCTCGGCTATTACGAGGAAGCGCTGCGCATCGACCCGAATTACACGCTTGTGCGCGAGTATCTCGGCGAAGCGCATCTGCAGATCGGCGATCTCGCCGGCGCTCAGGAACAGCTCAAGGAAATCGAAAAGCGGACCGGCACGGGCTCGCGCGAATACGGCATGCTGTCCGAACAGATCGAACATTTCCTGCGGAGCTGAACAGGGCTTCAAGCTCTTCGGGCCGGCTGCGAGCAGTCGTAGCCGGCTTTTTGTTGTTCACCGCCGGCTGGCGCGCGCGAAAGCGGTGATCATTTCGCCGAACTTCATTTTTGCACGTGAAAATCGCGCCAAGATCGCTATATTCAGGGAAATTGTGGTGAAACGGTTCCGTTAGCCCGAGGCTGCCGGACCGTTTTCTTTTTGTACCCATTTGACAAGGCTGCTCCCGACAAGCGGGGGTGGCGGCAGGAAAGGTCAGGCATATGATCAAGGTCCCGATGACAGGCGAGGGGTTCGCGTCATTGAAGGAAGAACTGCGTTGGCGTCAGCAAGAGGAGCGTCCGCGTATCATCGAGGCGATCTCCGAAGCGCGCTCGCATGGCGACCTGTCCGAAAATGCCGAATATCACGCGGCCAAGGAGTCGCAGAGCCACAATGAAGGCCGCATCAACGAGCTCGAGGATCTGATCGCACGCGCCGAGGTCATCGACGTCTCCAAGCTTTCCGGCGACAAGGTGAAGTTCGGCGCGACCGTCGTGCTCGTCGACGAGGACACCGAGGAAAAGAAGACCTACCAGATCGTCGGCGACCAGGAAGCGGACGTGAAATCCGGCCGCATCTCGATCTCCTCGCCGATCGCGCGAGCCCTCATCGGCAAGGAAGTCGGCGACGCCATCGAGGTCAACGCTCCCGGCGGCGCCCGGGGGTATGAGATCGTCCAGGTGCAGTTCATTTAGCTCCAATCTCCCCCCTTGTGGGGGAGAAAGCGATTTCAACACCTTAGCCGAAGGCTAAGTGTTAGAAATCGCAAGAGAGGGGAAAAGCGCCGCGCGACGAAGGCCAGGCGCCCTATGAAATCCCCTCTCTTGGATTTTCTACGACTTAGCCTCCGCGAAGTGCTCCGGCTAAGACCGTGAAAATCCATTCTCCCCCACAAGGGGGGAGATAGCGCACCGCGCCAGCAGGCGCTCAGCCTCTGCAACCACTTCAGCCGGCGTGACCTTGCCGCCGCCTGCCGCAAGCAAGGTCGATGCAAACTTCCCGCGCGGGCCGGTGAGACCGGGTTCGGTCGCCAGGAAGATAGCGACGGTCGGGAGGCCGAAGGCGCTGGCGAGGTGGGTGAGTCCGGTGTCGGCGCCGATGACCAGCGTCGAGCGGCCGAGGATCGCGGCGACGTCCGCGAGCGGCGATTTCGCAACCAGCACCGTCTTTGGCACGGCACCGGCGATGGCCTCTGCCACCTTCTTTTCCGCCTCATTCGACCATGTGACCACCGGCGTGAAGTGCCGGTCGACCAGTTGGAGCGCGGTCTCGATCCAATCCTCGACCGGCCATTTCTTGTCCTCGCGGCTGGTGCCGTGGAGCAGGAAAGCGGTTTTGCCTTCAACGCCGGGTAGGGCGCCCGCCGGCGGCACGATGCCGGACTCGAGCGCCGACAGGTCAGGCTGGTATCCCAGCGCCAGGCCGAACAGCCGCCTGGTGCGCTCGATGGCATGCAGATCGCGCGGCACGGCGTATTTGCGCCGATAGAACAACGTCGCCGAAGGCTCACGGGCGCTGGCGCGGTCGAAGCCGGCAATCGGCGCTCCGGCCTGGATGGCGACCAGGGCCGACTTCAGCAGGCCTTGCGCGTCGATGACGAGGTCGTAGCGGGAGGCACGGAGCGCTCGGCGCAAGCCGGCCATCTCGCGCCATGTGCCGCCGTCGAAAAGCCTCTTGCGCCAGCGCCGGACCGCCACCTTGTGGATCACTCCAATCGCCGGATGCAGCGCCACGATGCCGGCAAACGGCTCCTCCACGCACCAGCCGAAGCTGATATCGGGGCAATTGCGCGCCGCATCCTCGACGGCCGGAAAGGTGTGAATGACATCGCCCATCGACGATGTCTTGACGATCAGCACTTTCATGCGGCCGCCGGGACTTTGAGCAGGCGATCGGCCGCGGCAGTGACGCGCGCGACATCGAGCGTCTTCAGGCAGTTGAGATGGCCGAGCGGGCAGACCTTCTTGTGACACGGCGAGCAGGACAGATGCAGCCAGATCAGTTCGGAGCGCTCGCTGAGCGGCGGCGTGTTTTCCGGCGACGTCGAACCGTACACGGCGACGATGGGCGTGCCGACGGCTGCTGCGACATGCATCAGGCCGCTGTCGTTCGAGACCGCAAGCTTCGCCGCGGCGATCAGGTCGATGGCGTCCTCCAGCCGCGTCTTGCCGGCAAGGTCGATAGCGCCGGGCGCGAGCGTCGCGATCTCCCCGGTCACGCCGGCATCGTTCTTCGAGCCGAGCAGCACGACGCCCAGACCCTTTGCCATCATGTCCCGGGCAAGCCCGGCATAGTGATCGCTCGGCCAGCGTTTTGCCGGGCCGAACTCGGCGCCTGGCATGAGCGCCACGAATTTCCTTCCCGTCAGCCCGAACCGCGCCAGCAGATCGGCTTGGTTGGCCTTGTCGACGGCGAGCCTCGGCGCGCGAAACGTGCCGCCGCGCGCCAGGCCGAAATAGGCGCGCGCGGTGCGCCGCTTCAGGGCTTCGGGCAGCGGCACGATGTCGGTCAGCAGGCCGTAGCGCATCTCGCGCAGATTGCCGACGCGGCGCGGGATGCGGGCAAAGAACGGGATCAGCGCCGATTTCCAGCTTCCCGGCAGGATATAGGCCATGTCGTAGCGGCCGCGCAGCAGGCGGCCGAAGCGCCTGCGGCTGCGGAATTCGAGCGCGCCCGGCATCAGCGGAAAATCGATCTGGCTGCGTATCTCGGGCATGCGCTTGACCAAGGGTGCCGCCCAGGCCGGCGCCAGCACATCGATGGCCGCGTTCGGATGTTTTTCCTTCAGCGCCGCGAACAGGCACTGCGCCATGACCATGTCGCCCACCCAGCGTGGGCCGATCACAAGGATCGTTGGGCCTTCAGCCATTCGACATAGTCCCTGACGCCGGTTTCGACTGTGCGGAATTGGCCATTGTAGCCGGCCGCGCGCAAGCGGGACATATCAGCCTGCGTAAAACTCTGGTAGCTGCCCTTGAGATGGTCGGGGAATGGGATGAATTCAATCTCGCCCTTGCCCAGTGTGTCGATCACCGTCTCGGCGATGGCGCGGAACGGCTGGGCGCGGCCAGTGCCGCAGTTGAATATGCCGCTCAAGCCGCGCTTCCACAGCCACAGATTGACCTCCGCCACGTCGCCGACATGGATGAAATCGCGGCTCTGCTCGCCGGGACCGAAGTCGCCATAGGCGCCGAACAGTTTTGGGTTTTCGCCGCGCTCGACCTGGTTGAACAGATGGAAGGCGACCGAAGCCATGGCGCCCTTATGCGCCTCGCGCGGTCCGTAGACGTTGAAATAGCGCAGGCCGGCGACCTGCGAATGCTCGGTGTCGAAGACGTTGCGGCGGACGTAATCGTCGAACAGCTTCTTCGAATAGGCGTAGACGTTGAGCGGGCGCTCGAAGTCCGGCTCCTCGCGGAACTCGCTGCCGCCGCCATAGACCGAGGCCGACGAAGCGTAGAGGAAGGGCACGCGCAACGCCAGGCAGGCATGCAGCAGCCGCTTCGAATAGGCGTAGTTCACCTCCATCATGAACTTGCCGTTCCACTCGGTGGTGGTCGAGCATGCGCCTTGGTGGAAGACGGCCTCCACGCGGCCGAGCGCGCCGTCCTCGAGCCGGGCGAGAAATTCGTCCTTGTCGAGATAGTCGGCGATCTTGAGGTCGGCCAGATTAGCGATCTTGTGGCCGTCGGTGAGGTCGTCGACGACGACGATGTCGTCATGCCCCTCGGCGTTGAGAGCCGCGACGATGTTGGAGCCGATCATGCCGGCGCCGCCCGTGACGATGATCATGAAGGCCTCTGCTGCGTACGATTCCGGCTCTTATAGGGGAGGTGGGCTGGGCTGTCGATAAAGCTGACCGGCCGCGGCTACGACGAATGTAGGGATGGATAGACTGAAAGGCTTTCGGGATAAGCTGCTTGCGAGCGCCGCGGCCTAGGGCCGCCGGCGCGGTTTCTTGCCCCTGGTGCAACCATGACGTCCGATCTAAAGCCCGGCCGCCGCCATCTTCAAACCCTTCGGGTGGACGACACACTGACGGTGCCTGCCATGACGCCGGCCTTTGCGGGCTTCGGCGACATGCCACCGGTTTTCGCCACCGCCTTCATGGTCGGCTTCATCGAATGGGCGTGCATCGAGGCATTGCGCCCGTTCCTTGGCAGCCACGAGAGAACCGTCGGCACGCATGTAGACGTCAGCCATGTCGCCGCCACGCCCGTCGGCATGACCGTCACCGCCGATGTCGAGCTGGTCGCGGTGGAGGGGCGAAAGCTGCGCTTCAAGGTGTCGTGCAGGGACGAAACCGGGCCGATCGGGGAAGGTTTCCACGAACGCGCGGTGATCGACCATGACAAGTTCATGGCGCGCGTCCTGGCCAAATCAGGGCAGGCCGGTCCCTCGCCACAGTGAGGCCGCAAAGCTTCCGCTCAGTCGGCCTTCGCTATCCGGCGTACTGTGAGGGATCAAGATGCCGTCGACCGAATTGCTGATCGCGTTTTTCGCCACCACCGCGATCTTCGCCTACATTCCGGGTCCTGCCATGCTCTACGCCGCCGCGCAGACGATGGCGCGGGGCCGCTGGTCGGGGCTGACGGCGGCTCTTGGCATTCATCTCGGCGGCTATTTCCATGTCTTTGCCGCGACCGCCGGCCTGTCGGTGCTGTTCCACGCCGTGCCGCCACTCTATCTGGCGGTCAAGCTCGCCGGCGCGCTCTATCTGATCTGGCTCGGTGTTTCCATGTTCCGCAAGCGGACGGCCGGCGATACGGCTCTGCCGGCCATCGAGCGGAAGTCGGCCCGGCGCGCCTTTTTCGAAAGCATCGCCGTCGAGGTGCTCAATCCGAAGACGGCGATCTTCTTCATGGCGTTCTTGCCGCAATTCATCGATGCCTCGGCGGCGTTCCCGGTCTGGCTGCAGTTCATCGTGCTTGGAACCATCGTCAATCTGATGTTTTCCTCCGCCGATATTGTTTGCGTATTCCTTGCCGGCGCGATGATCGCCCGGCTGCGGCGTTCAGGGCGGGCGCAGCGGCTGATGCAGCGTACAGGCGGCGCCGTGCTGGTGGGCCTCGGCGTCCACGTGGCCCTGCAGAGAAGCTGATTGCACAGCCGGCTCGGGCCGCTGCCAATCGGGGCTTGCCGTTGCGCTCGCCCCAATTGCGGTATATCCGCATCGCGTTGAGCGAGGTGCGCCACAATTCCGGCGCTGAAACCTAATCAAGTCCTGCCTTTTTCAGGCATATGTCGAGCGAGATGATCAAGCACAATCCGCCCTCTCCGGAACCTTTGCATCGCACCATCGCCCGGTTCGGCGAGGTCACCGTGCTGGTGGTCGGCGATTTCATTCTCGACCGTTTCGTCAGCGGTGTGATCGAACGCATCTCACCGGAGGCTCCGATCCCCGTGCTGCATGGACGGGGCGAAACGCTGAACATGGGCGGCGCCGGCAACGTCGTCTCCAACATCGTTTCGCTAGGCGGAGCCGCCATACCCGTCTCGGTGATCGGCGCCGACCAGGCCGGCAACAATCTGATACGCATGCTCAGCGAGATCGGCGTCGACACGGACGGGCTTCTGCAGCGCCAGGACCGCATGACCTCGTCGAAAAGCCGCTTCAGCGCGCTCAACCAGCAGGTGCTGCGTTTCGACGAGGAAGAGATCAAGCCGCTCAGCTCCGCCGAGCGGGCGAAGCTCATCGATCATTTCCAAGCCGCGCTTGGCCGCGCCGACATCGTGATCCTTTCCGATTACGGCAAGGGCATCCTGCTCGACGGCGTCGCCGGCGAGCTGATCGCGATCTGCCGCGACGCCGGCAAGCCGGTGCTGGTCGATCCAAAGGGGCGCGACTATGCGCGCTATGCCGGCGCCACGGCAGTGACGCCGAACCGCAAGGAGCTTGGCGAGGCTGTCGGGCGCAAGGTGTTCGGCGACGACGAGATCGTGGCCGCGGCGCGCGACCTGATCGCCGAGCATGATTTCGAGTTCATCGTCGCCACGCGCAGCGAGAAAGGCATGAGCGTGGTCTCCGCCGAGGAAGCGCGCCATATCTCCACCCAAGCGCGCGAAGTGTTCGACGTTTCCGGTGCCGGCGACACGGTCATCGCGAGCTTCGCGCTTTCGCTCGCCGCCGGCGCCGACCGGGTGCATGCTGCGGTCATCGCCAATGCGGCCGGCGGCGTCGTGGTGGGAAAACGCGGCACGGCACGATTGAATGTCGAGGAACTGTCCGGCGCGCTGTTCCGCTCGCATGGGCCGACGGCTCATACCGACGCCATTCTTGACGCCAATGCGGCGGCCAGGATGGTCGCCGCCTGGAAGGAAGAGGGCCTCACGGTCGGCTTCACCAATGGCTGTTTCGACATCCTGCACGCCGGCCATGTCAGCCTGCTGCATGCCGCCCGCAGCCAGTGCGACCGGCTGGTGCTCGGCCTCAACAGCGACGACTCGGTGCGCCGGCTGAAAGGGTCGGGGCGCCCGGTCAACAACCAGCATGACCGCGCCTGCGTGCTGGCAGCGCTTGCCTCGGTCGACGCCGTCGTCGTCTTCGAGGAGGATACGCCGCTCAAGCTGATCGAGGCGCTCTTGCCCGACATCCTGGTCAAGGGCGCGGACTATACCATCGAGACTGTGGTCGGCGCCGATGTGGTGCAGAAGGCGGGCGGGCGCGTGGTGCTGGTGGACCTCGTCGCCGGCAAGAGCACGACGAACACGATCGGCAAGCTGCGTGCCGCAAACTGAGGATCTCATGTCCGATTTGAACGACTATCTGGTCCGCTCCGCGGCGGCGATCTCGGCAATGGTCGAGCGCGACCTCACCGGCGAGATGGAGCGCGCGGTGAGCACGGTCGTGACCGCCCTTTCACAAGGCAAGGCGCTGCTGATCTGCGGCAATGGCGGCTCGGCCAGCGACGCCATCCATATCGCCGGCGAGCTGGTCGGCCGCTTCCTGAAGGAGCGCAAGGCCTACAACGTCATCGCGCTGCCGGCCAATGCCGCGGTGCTGACCGCCTGGGGCAACGATTACGGCTTCGACACCGTGTTTTCGCGCCAGGTGGAGGCGCATGGATCGGAAGGCGCCGTGCTGCTTGCGATTTCCACCAGCGGCAATTCGCCGAGCATCCTTGCCGCCGCCGAGCAGGCCCGCATGATGGGCATGACCGTGATCAGCCTGACCGGCGATACCGGCGGCAAGCTCGCGCCGCTGACCGACATCCTGCTCAACGTACCGTCGACCTCGACGCCGATCATCCAGCAGGGGCATCTGTGCCTCTACCACCATCTGTGCGAGGCGGTCGAAGCGCGTCTCAGCAATGGCTGAGAGCGAAGGCTTTCCGCTGGCCGAGCCGGGCCTGTGGGTCGAGCGGGTTGGTGACCGGACCTTTCCAGCGGGCCGGCCGGCGCTGTTCCTCGATCGCGACGGCACGATCAATCTCGATACAGGCTATCCCGACGATCCGGCGGCGATGGCGCTGCGCGACGGCATTGCGCCGGTCATCGCGGCCGCGAACCAGCACGGTGTTCCTGTCGTCGTCGTCACCAACCAGTCCGGCATCGCGCGCGGCTATTTCGGCTGGGATGCGTTTGCACGGGTCAACGGGCGCGTGCTCGAACTGCTGGCTGAGCAAGACGCGTTTGTCGACATGGTGCTTGCCTGTGCCTATCACGAGGCCGGTTCAGGTCCTCTCGCCATCGCCGATCACCCGATGCGCAAGCCCAATCCGGGCATGCTGCTGGAGGCAGGCCGGCGGCTCGGCCTCGATATCGAGCGATCGCTGATCGTCGGCGACAAGCCGGCCGATATGGAAGCCGGCCGGCGCGCCGGCCTTGCACGCGGCTGGCTGGTCGACTGCGAAGGCTCGATGATGGGCGGGCTTTCGATGCTGCCGTTGCGCGACGCAACGGACCTCGACGGGCTGCTCACTGCGATACGGTCGCTTTGATCGCAGGTTGATTCAAAATCTGAAGCTAAGCCCGTTGTTTTTGCGGGTAAATTTCCGGAAGCCGGAACATTAGCTTGAAAAAGCCACCAGCCCCTCGTCCTTGACGCGGCGGATGGTCAAGGCGGTGCGCACGGTGTCCACATTCGGGGCCGAAGCCAATTCCTCGATGACGAAGGTCTGGAAGGTGCCGAGGTCGCTCGCCACGCAGTGCAGCAGGAAATCGGATTCGCCCGACACCATCCAGGCGTCGCGCACGATCGGCCAGCCGCGCGTGCGCTCGGCGAAGGTCTTCAGCTCGGCATCGGCCTGATGGTGCAGGCCGATCAGGCAGAAGGCGACTACATCCATGCCGAGCGCCGGCGCGTTGAGAAGCGCGCGGTAACCGCGGATGATGCCGGCTTCTTCCAGCCGCCTGACGCGGCGCAGGCAGGGCGGCGCCGAGATGCCGACCCGGCTCGACAATTCGACATTGGTCATGCGCCCGTCGTTCTGCAATTCGCGCAGGATCTTCCAGTCGATGGCGTCGAGGTCGGCTTTGAGCGGCATGGCTTTCTCGGCTCTTGCGCAAGAATCTTTCGCGAATTTGTAATTAAACGACTTTTGTGTCCGCGCCAGCCCCTCATCGACGCGATTTTTAGAGGTAACAAAAGCTGCGATTTTGCGAATATCCGGCTGACGGCAGCTTTCCGGGGACGACGGTCCGTTCGTCTTGCTGCCATGGTTCGCAACCCTTACATTAACCCCGACAAAACCACGGCTTTGCGCCGCAGGGGACTTTCATGAACACCAAACATGCGCCCGTTCTCATCATCGGTTCCGGCCCGGCCGGCTACACGGCGGCGATCTATGCCGCCCGCGCCATGCTGAAGCCGATGCTGGTCGCCGGCCTGCAGCAGGGCGGCCAATTGATGATCACCACCGACGTCGAGAATTATCCGGGCTTCGCCGATCCGATCCAGGGCCCTTGGCTGATGAGCCAGATGCTGGCGCAGGCCGAGCATGTCGGCACCGATATCATCAACGACATCATCACCGAGGTCGACCTCAATCTGCGGCCGTTCCGCGCCACCGGCGACTCCGGCACGGTCTACACGGCGGACGCGCTGATCATCGCCACCGGCGCGCAGGCCAAGTGGCTGGGCATCCCGTCGGAGCAGACCTTCATGGGCTTCGGCGTTTCGGCCTGCGCCACCTGCGACGGCTTCTTCTACCGCGGCAAGGACGTCGCGGTGGTCGGCGGCGGCAATTCCGCGGTCGAGGAAGCGCTCTATCTGTCGAACCTCGCCAAAAGCGTCACCGTCATCCATCGGCGAAGCGATTTCCGTGCCGAGCGCATCCTGCGCGAGCGGCTGCTTGCGAAGGACAATGTCCGCGTCATCTGGGACACGGTGGTGGACGAGATCACCGGACGTCCGGGCAAGGCGCCGCTGCCGCCTTCCGTCGAAGGACTTACGCTGCGCAATGTCGTGACCGGCCAGGAATCGAAGCTGCCGGTCGACGGCGTGTTCGTCGCGATCGGCCATGCGCCGGCGGTCGAGCTGTTCGTCGGCAAGCTGAAGCAGAAGCCGAACGGCTACCTGTGGACGGCACCCGATTCGACTCGCACCGACGTGCCCGGCGTGTTCGCCGCCGGCGATGTAACGGACGATGTCTATCGCCAGGCCGTGACGGCGGCGGGGCTTGGTTGCATGGCGGCACTCGAGGCGGAAAAATATCTGGCTGGCATCGAGGTTCACCGCGAAGCGGCGGAGTGACAAATCGGCTGAAAAAAGCCGTTTAAAAGCCTGATTTTTCATTCAGACGCCAAATGCAACGCGAGGGGAATCATGGCGCTGGACTGGGACAAGCTACGCGTATTTCACGCAGCGGCGGAGGCTGGGTCGTTCACCCATGCCGCCGAGACGCTGCATCTGTCGCAATCGGCCATTTCGCGCCAAGTCAGCGCGCTGGAGCATGATGTCGGCGTAGCACTCTTCCACCGTCATGCGCGTGGCCTGGTGCTGACCGAGCAGGGCGAGATGCTGTTCCGCACGGCGCATGACGTGCTGATGAAGCTGGAAACCATCAAGACGCGGCTCACCGAGACCAAGGACCGCCCGTCGGGTGTGCTCCGGGTGACGACCACGGTGGGACTGGGCGCCGGCTGGCTGACCGAGCGCGTGCAGGAATTCATCGAGCTCTATCCCGAGATCAGCCTGCAGCTGATCCTGGCCAACGAGGAGCTAGACCTCACCATGCGCCAGGCCGATTGCGCAATCCGCCTGCGCCAGCCGCAGCAGCCCGACCTTATCCAACGGCGGCTGTTCACGGTGCATTTCCACCTCTACGCGGCGCCGTCCTACATCGCCAAGTTCGGCAGGCCGGCCTCGATCGCGGAGCTCAGGAACCATCGCATCGTTACCTTCGGCGTGCCGGTGCCTTCGCATCTGTCGGAGCTGAACTGGCTGGAGACGGTCGGCGATTTCGAAGGCGCGCAGCGGGTGCCGACGCTGCAGATCAACGACATCCTGTCCATCAAGCGGGCGGTGCAGGGCGGCGCGGGCATCGCCATGCTGCCGGACTATGTGATCAACAAGGACTCGAACCTGGTGCAGCTGCTGCCGGAGACCGAGGTGCCGTCCTTCGACACCTATTTCGCCTATCCCGATGCGATGAAGAACCAGGCGAAGCTGCACGTTTTTCGCGATTTCGTTATCGCCAAGGCGCGCAGCTGGTCTTACTGAATGCCCGGCCGAGACTACTGCCCGCGCCAGGGTGTGAGCCGGGGCAGCCAGCCGGGCACGGCGCGTCGGTAGGCCTCGTATTCTTCGCCATAGCGTTGGGCGAGCGTCGGCTCTTCATAGATCTTGACGAACGAGACCATCGCAGCCGCGGCGACCAGGCCATAGAGCAGCACCGGCCAGCTCGAAAAGATGAGAACCTGGCCGAGGATGATCGCCAGCACGGCCACGTACATCGGGTTGCGGACATGGCGGTAGATGCCGCCCACGACCAGTTTCTCCGTCGGCGCCACAGGGGAGGGCGTGCCCAGCCCCTCGAGGGCAAAACGGGCGAAGGCGTGCAGCAGGATCGCTGCTGCACCGATCACGAGAATAGAGCCCGTAGCGATGAAGCCCGGCACAGTCGCCAGAGGTTTGCGATAATGATCGGTCAGCAGCCAGGGCATCAGTCCGGCGACAACGCCCGGCGCGACCACAAGGAACAGGGCGCTGCCGGCGATTGCTGAAAAAGTCCGCATCATCGATCTCCTGCCGCAAAAATAATCTCGGCATGCCGAAATCGGCATCATTTGCCGAGTCGCCTATATTTCGGAGCAAAATCGGCTTGATTTGGCATTTAAGCAGTCGCTTTAGATCAGGAAGCGGCTTGAAATCCTCAATTTTCCTGGTCCTATGGCTTTCTGGAATGGGTTGGACCACAGCCTGCGTCTTTTTGCATGCGTGTGTTGCAAAATAGATGCTTGTTTCTTGGGCATGATGAGCACATATATAGTGACATCTCCAGGGCGCGTTCTCCTCCCATTAGCGCCCTCGAGTGTTCCCCTCTGGAGGTTAGCCCTAATCGGCACTTCCAATCAAACTCAGCCGGATCTTTATTGATCCGGCTTTTTTGTTACCCGCATGCCTTCGAGCCGGCAAAAACACGACCGAATCCGACACGTAACAGTGACATGTAACATCGGGTAACATGTCGCAGACGCAGTCTATGGTTTAACCAGAGCATAGGACGCGGTTGGTCGGTTCGAGAGATGGGGGCATCACTCGAAATGGCCGGGCTCAGGCAGCTACCGCGTCCGAACCATTTGTCCGGATGCGGCGGACCAGCCGTTGCCTCCCAGGAAGACGGTCCGCAATTGAAACGGCGTCCGGGCGAACCGGACGCCGTTTTCATATCTTCAGCGGACAGCCCGTCGGGCACTCCGATCTGCAGTGCGGTTCACCGTTTCACGGAAACGGCGAACCGCACTCCCAGAACCCTGCACACTTCTGGGCGACATGCATCAGGCGGCTTTGCCGTTGGCGTTCATCGCCTCGTCGGCGAGCCGGCCGGTGAGCTCGGCCATGTGGTCGAAAGCGGCCCTGTAGCTGGCGACGCCGGCGGTCGCCGAGCGCAGCTCGATGATCAGGTCACCGATTTCGGCCTGCGGCATGGTCGCCTCGACGACGTCCCAGCCCGGCCAGTCGGGCCGCGCGTCATAGCCGAGGATTTGGCCGCGCCGCTGCGGGATCAGCGCGATGATCTTCGACGTCGCGTCGGAAGGCGTGACGATCTCGACCTTCATCACCGGCTCCAGCAGGACCGGCGAGCAGGCGGCCATGCCTTCCTTCATCGCGAGCTTGGCCGCCATCTGGAAGGCCATGTCCGAGGAGTCGACCGCATGGTAGGAGCCGTCCGACAGGTTGACGGCGACGTCGACGACCGGGAAGCCGAGCGGGCCGGTCTTCAGATAGTCGCGGATGCCGGTCTCGACCGACTGGATGTAAGTCTTCGGCACCACGCCGCCGGTGATGGTGTCGGTGAATTGGAAGCCGGAGCCGCGCGGCAGCGGCTTGATCTCGATCACCACATCGCCGAACTGGCCGTGGCCGCCGGACTGCTTCTTATGGCGGCCGCGCTGCTGCGCCGATTTGCGGATCGTCTCGCGGTAGGGCACCGCCGGGGCATGGCCCTCGATCGGAATCTGGTTCTTGCCCTCAAGGCGCTCGCGCACCACGCGCAGATGCATCTCGCCGTGGCCTGACAGAACGGTCTCGGCCGAATCCTGATTGTGACGCAGGCTGAGCGAAGGATCCTCCTCGGCCAGCCGCTGGATCGCGGCCGACATCTTGACCTCGTCCTTGCGCTCCTTGGGGCGAAGCGCGAAGGCGAAGACGGGCTGTGGCGGCTCCAATGTGACCAATGGCCGAATGCCGCCCTTGGCCGAACTCAGCGTCTGGCCGGTCTTGACGTTGTCGAGCTTGCCGAGCGCGACGGTGTCGCCCGCCTTGGCCGATGTCTGCTTGATCTGGTCCTTGCCGAGCATCCTGTAGATGCCGGAGACCTTCGTCGTGTCGCCGTTGGAAAGGAAAAGCTCGGCCGCGTCGGCCAGTTGGCCTGAAAGCACGCGCGATACCGAAAGCTTACCGCCATGCGCCGTGTGGATGGTCTTCATCACCTGCACCACCGTCTGGCTTTCCGGCGCGCCAAGGCGCTTCCTCGTCGCCTCGACATCCGGCGCGTCGTGGCGAATGGCCTTCAACAGGCGCAGCACGCCGTTGCCCTTCTCAGCCGTGCCGATCAGCACCGGCGTCACCGCCCCGGCGCGCAGGTCAGCCGAGAGGTCGTCGAAGATTGCGTCCTTCGGCGGCTCGATCTCTTCCAGCAATTGCTCCATCAGGTGATCGTCGTGATCGGCTAATGTCTCCAGCATGGAGAAACGCGCTTCCAGCTCGCGCGCCTTGTCGTCGTTCGGGATCTCGGCGACCTGGCTTTCGGCGTATTCGCGATAGATGTAGGCGCGTTCCAGCGCCAGATCGATCGAGCCGATGACGATGCCGTCCTTGCGCACCGGAATCTGGCGTAAGAGCAGCGGTACCGAACTTGCCGGCTGCAGCATCTTCAGCGTCTCGCGCACGCCCGCGATCGCCTTGTCGACCTTGTTCAGAAACAGGATGCGCGGAATGGCGAGATCGTCGAGCTTGCGCATGATCAGCTGCAGCGCCGGGATCTTCTTCTCGTCGGCCTCGGCGACGACGACCGCAAGGTCGCAAGCGGCAAGCACGGGTTCGGCCTCGAAGGCGAATTCGATGGAGCCGGGGCAATCGACGAAGGTGATCTGCTCGCCCATGAAATCGGTGGTGGCGAAGGTCGCCTCGACGCTCATGGCGTGGGCGCGGGCTTCGGGCGAATGATCGGAGACGGTGTTGCCCGATGAAACGGGTGACTGGCGGGGAATGGCGCCCGTGCGGGCGAGGATTGCTTCGAGAAGTGTCGTCTTACCGCTTGCAAAGGGACCGACTATGGCGATGCATTTCGGTCCCGTGCGTCGTCCTCCGGCGCGAGTACCCATGGCTGACCTCCACTCAGGCGTTTCCCAAGAGAGCGATCAGCAAAAGTGGAAACCGGTTTTTGCGTCCGATCGCACCCTGTGCAGAGCGGCGGCCGGCCTGTTCGGCCGTCGCGGGCGGGGTCTATCCACCCCTTCCCAAGACCATCGTCACACGGGTTCGCCGGGAGGGCAAGAAAAATAGGATTTTCGCCGGCTTGGGTTTGTCAGGCCGTGAGGGCGAGCGGCTCGCGGCCGGCGACACACAACCGGAGCTGCCGCGCCGGCAACATCCCAAAGCCGTTGCAATGGCCTCTCCGCAGGAGGAGACTGCTCCACGAGAGGCCGAGCGCGGCCCCTTGTCCGACCAACGAGTTCGAGGATCTGAACGATGAAGATCATTGCGTGCGGCAGCGTGCCGACGATCATCGCGCCGGAGGCCTATTTCACCGGGCGGGTGCTGCAGACGCCGATCATCGAGAAAGAAGCGCCGGCGCGGCTGAGGGCGACGCTGGTCAGTTTCGAGCCCGGCGCGCGCACTTACTGGCATACGCATCCGCTTGGGCAGACGCTCTATGTCACGACTGGCGCCGGACTTGCCCAGACCTGGGGCGAGCCGGTCCAGACGATCAGGGCAGGGGACGTCATCTCCTTCGCGCCGGGCGAGAAGCACTGGCATGGCGCCGGATGGAAAACCGCCATGACCCATATCGCCATGCAGGAGGCCATGGACGGCGTCCATGCGGAGTGGCTGGAAGCGGTGACGCCGGAGCAATATGGCGGCTAGGGCGAACCCGACAAAAAACCCGGCGTGACGCCGGGTTATTCGCGTTCGGCGCTGCTTGCGCCGTTCAGGTCAATGACGCGGTGAAGCGCTGGATGCGCGTGCAGGCTTCCTCCAGCAAGGTTTCCGACGTGGCGTAGGAGATGCGGAAATTCGGACCGAGGCCAAAGGCCGAGCCGAACACTACCGCCACACCTTCGGCGTCGAGCAGTTCCGAGCAGAAGGCTTCGTCGGTGTCGATCACCTTGCCGGACTTCGTCTTCCTGCCGATCAGCTCAGCGCAAGACGGATAGACGTAGAAGGCGCCTTCGGGCGAGGGGCAGGAGATGCCGCGCGCCTGGTTGAGCATCGAGACGACGAGGTCGCGCCGGCCCTGGAAGATCGCCTTGTTCTTCGCGATGAAATCCTGCGGGCCGTTGAGCGCCTCGACGGAAGCCCATTGCGCGATGGTGCAGGCACCCGAGGTCTGCTGGCCCTGGATCATGTCCATCGCCTTGATCAGCGGCACCGGGCCGGCGGCGTAGCCGATGCGCCAGCCGGTCATGGCATAGGCTTTCGACACGCCGTTCATCGTCAGCGTGCGCTCGTAGAGGTTCGGCTCGACCTCGGCGATGGTCTTGAAGACGAAGTCGCCATAGGTCAGATGCTCATACATGTCGTCGGTCAGCGTCCAGACATGCGGATGCTTGAGCAGAACATCGGCCAGCGCCCGCAGTTCGGCCTCCGTGTAGGCGGCGCCCGACGGGTTGGACGGCGAGTTCATCAGCAGCCATTTAGTCTTCGGCGTGATCGCCTTTTCCAGCACCTCGGCCGTGAGCTTGAAGCCGTTGTCGATCGAGGTGTCGGCGAAGACCGACGTGCCGCCGCAGATCGCCACCATTTCGGGGTAGCTCACCCAGTAAGGGCGGGGAATGATGACCTCGTCGCCGGGGTTCAGCGTCGCCATGAAGGCGTTGAACAGGATCTGCTTGCCGCCGGTGCCGACAATGGTCTGCTCCGGTCGGTAATCGAGATTGTTCTCGCGCTTGAATTTTTTCGCGATCGCCTCGCGCAGCGGCACGATGCCCGATACCGGCGGGTACTTGGTCTCGCCGCGGCGGATCGCCTCGATCGCCGCGTTCTTGATGTTGTCGGGCGTATCGAAGTCCGGCTCGCCGGCGCCCAGGCCGATCACGTCACGGCCGGCATTTTTCAGCTCGCGCGCTTTCTGCGTCACCGCGATTGTCGCGGAAGGCTTAACGCGGGAAAGGGCGTCGGCGAGAAAGGCCATGACAAAAAGTCTCCTAGGGAAGCGGCCAGGAGCGGCCGCGGCGCCTCTCATGTCGCATCATGGCGCGGAGCGCAAGCATTGTGCGATGAGCCAGAGGTCAAGGAGGCGTGACCAAAGTCAGCCTGCGTGAGCGGCAACGCTAAATTCATCAACGGCCGGTAAACCCTTGACTGGCAGGATCGCAGATCGGATTGCGCCAATTCGCGGAGCGAGAACCTTGTCGCGCAGCATCGGGCTTGCCCACATCATCCGTCATGACGACGGCACCTCGACCGGTGTCTGGGGCATCTATACGCTGCAAAGCGCGTTCCAGCCGATCTTCGCCTTCAAGGAGGGCAAGCTTTCGGTCGCCGCCTTCGAGGGGCTGATCCGGCCATTCCGCCACGGCGAGCAGCAGTCGCCGGCGGCGTTCTTCGGCACCTGCCCGGCGGCCGACCGGCTGCATATCGAGGGGCTGACGCGCACGCTGCATCTTCTGAACGCCGGTGCCTGCCTGCCGCAGGAGGCGTCCATCTTCATCAATTTCGACCCGTCGGTCTTCACCGATCGCGGCATCGCCGACAAGGCATTGCGCGATATGCGGCTGGTGCTGCACGAAGCCGGCATCGATCCGCGCCGCATCGTCTGCGAGGTTACCGAGCAGAAGTCGGCCTCGCAGGAAGCGCTGTACGATTTTGTCGAGGCGCTGAGGGCCAATGGCTTCCGCATCGCGGTGGACGACTATGGCGCCGATGAATCCGACATCCACCGGATCCAGGAACTGAAGCCCGACATCGTCAAGTTCGATGCCCAGTGGATCACGCATCTGATGGAGTCCGGCGCCGGCTTCGCGTTGCTGACGGCGATGGTGCAGGGCTTCGAAACCCAGGGCATCCACACCGTCTTCGAAGGTCTCGAGGAAGGCTGGCAACTGGAGCTTGCCGAGAAAGCCGGCGCTTCCATGGTGCAAGGCTATGTGCTTGCCCGACCCGAACTTGCTCCCACCAGCTTTCGCGTCTTCGCGCAGCCTCCGGCTGACGAGAGCACGGTGTCGGCTGCCGCAAGCCCTGCGGCTTCGGCGAAGCGGTCGCGGCCGGCAAGGGTATTCGGGCGCAAGGTCGCGCCATGAACGAGAGCCAGGAGAGGCGGCGCAATGTCGCCAAGGCGATCTTTGCCGACGAGATCGGTCTTCAGTTCGGCATTTATGGCGAATTCCGTCTGTGGAGCGCCTATCAGCCGATCTTCGCGCCGGAGGACAGGATGCTCAGGGCGGTCGCCGTCGAGGGGCTGATCGAGCCGCGCCGCGTCGCCGAGCCGGTGGCCCCGTCGATCTTCTTCGGCAGCGTTCCCGCATCCGACCGGCTGTTTGTCGAAACGATGTGCCGGATGCTGCATCTCGGCAATTACCGCAACATCGGCCTCGAAGGGCTCACGCTGTTCTTCAACTACAATCCGATGATCAATGATCATCTCGGTCGGGCGCTGGCCGAAATCCGGCTCATGACCAGGCATCTCGGCGATTTCGAGCTGGAGCCGGGCCTGCTGGTCTGCGAGATCACCGAACAAGCCGCCGACGATCACGTTCTTGCCAGCCTGGTGCGCGAAATGCGGCGCGACGGCATCCGTATCGCCATCGACGATTTCGGCACCGGCCATTCCACCGAGGCGCGCATCAATCTGCTCGCGCCCGACATCGTTAAGATCGACGGCGCCTGGTTCGGCGCGCTCTGCCGCCATGCCGCCGCCGAGCGCTTCTTCCGGCCACTGGCGGGCATGCTGCAAGAGCGCGGCGCCAAAGTCCTGGTCGAGGGCATCGAGAACGCCCAGCACTTGCGCGTCGCGCTCGAGGGCGGCGCCGACCTGCTGCAGGGTTTCCATCTCGCCCGCCCGGCGCTCGCAGGCACGATCTTCAAGGACGAGCCGCTTTCCGTCGACGCCCTGCTCGACGCCGGCAACAAGGTTGTGCCCCTGCACCAGCAACGTTGATGCTTACGAAGACCTATCAGCGGCGCTGATGGTTTTTCGCAAAAACAAATCACTGGATGCGACCTAGCCGCGCGCGTTAGAGCGTTCCCAGGAGACTCGGAGAGGGCAAGAGGCATGATCCTTTACGACATGGCCGACAGCGGCAATTGCTACAAGCCGCGGCTGTTGATGGCGAAGCTCGGCATCCCCTTCACCCGGGTCGAGGTGAGCTCGCATACCGGCGAGACGCGCAAGCCCGACTACGTCGCCAAGAATCCGAACGCGATGGTGCCGATGCTGGAGCTCGACGACGGCAGGCGCATCGCCGAGAGCAACGCCATCCTGCTTTATCTCGCCGAGGGAACGCGCTTCCTGCCGCCCGACAAATACGAACGCGCGCTGGCTTGCCAATGGCTGTTCTTCGAGCAATACAGCCACGAGCCCTACATCGCCGTGCGCAAGGCGCTTTTGACCTTTCCGGAACGGGCGAAGGACGCCACGCCGGAGCGGCTGGCGCTAACGCTGGAGCGCGGCAACAAGGCGCTGGGCGTCATGAACCAGCATCTGGGGCAGAACGCATTCTTCGCCGGCAACGCCTATAGCGTCGCCGACATCGCGCTCTACGCCTATACCCACACGGCCGAGAAGGGCGGCTTTCAGATCGAGGCCTATCCGGCGGTTGTGGAGTGGTTGAAGCGGGTGGAAGCCGACAAGGGGCATGTGCCGATCGAGTGGCTGCCCGACTGAAGCCGGCGATTGGCGAAAGCGTGGGTGACAGCGTCCTTCTCCCCGTGAACGGGGAGAAGATGGCGGCAGCCAGATGAGGGGCGGCGCCATCTTTTCTAAGTTGGTCAAAATGGGCAGTTCTGAAATGTCGGCGCTGCCCCTCATCGCCCTGCCGGGCACTTCTCCCCGTGAACGGGGAGAAGAAAGCAGCTCCAAAAATCCAGACAACAAAAAAGGCGGGCATTGCCCGCCTTCCTATGCCGGTAGCCTGATCGGGAGCGTCCGGTCCGGGCTGGCAGCTATCTGCTGTTCCAGCTTGTCGGTCTTTCCGCTCCGGCGCGCTTATCGCGCGACCGTCAGTACATCCGTGACTTGCCGCGCGCCCCGAACCTTCGTCCGGCGCGCGCCTTACTTGCTCGCATTTCGCGGCGCTTGGCGGTTAAGCCTCGCGGCAAAATGCTTAAGCCAAATCAGGCTGCCTTGCTTAGAGACCCAGCGGCGGACTTGCCGGTGCGGCGGTCCTGCTCGATCTCGAAGTTGATTTTCTGGCCTTCAGCCAGGCTCGTCATGCCAGCGCGCTCGACAGCGGAGATGTGGACGAAAACGTCCGCGCCGCCATTGTCAGGCTGGATGAAGCCGTAGCCCTTGGTGGCGTTGAACCACTTGACCGTACCAGTTGCCATATAGAAAGTCCTTCACATTTGCTTTTGTTTGACCGGACCAACGTCCGGCCGGCGGTATCGAAACTTTGGAGATAGACGTCAGCAAACGCGAAGATCGCGGCCCGATCGATCGGCCAAATTCAATGCACCGGATATAGGATAGTTTTTACAAGAAAACAAGACGTTCGCTTGCGCGCTGACGGCATGCAGCCTCAGGCGTTTGGAAGCGGCGCACGGAAGTTTTGACACCGGTCACACGTTGTGGAGAGATGAAATGCTCGCCGTTCCAGGGAGGAGAACCGTGACAACCATTCTGCTTGCCGCCTGCTTCCTGCTGCTGGCCGCCGAGGCGCAGGCGGTGTCGCGCTATGATCCGACGCGCATGAGCTGCGACCGGGTGCAGGCGACGATCGCCAGACAGGGCGCCGTCATTCTGCGCTATCAGTCGACGCGGGTGCCGGGGCTGCCGCTCTATGATCGCTACGTGCGCGACGAGCGCTTCTGCAACGCGGGCGAGGTGAGGTCGCGAGCCTATGTGCCGAGCGCCGACACTAGGTCCTGCATGGTCTATGTCTGCAAGCGACCGGACTTCGATCGGCGTTTCCGCCGCCGGTTCCTGCACAACGACTGACAGCAGGTGAAGGGTCGGGGAGCGCCCCTCAGAACCCGAACGAGGCCTGCGCGGCGGGCGGGGGGCCGACGCGAACGCCTTCCATGGCCAGCATCCTTTCCTTGGTGGCCGAGCCGCCCGGCGCGGAGAAGCCGCCGATTTTGCCGCCGGCCGCCAGGATGCGGTGGCAGGGGATGACCAGCGGCACCGGGTTGGCGCCGAGCGCAGCACCCGTCTCGCGGGCGAGCCCGGCATGGCCGGCGCGCCTGGCCAACTCGCCATAGGTGGTGGTCTCGCCGAAGCCGAGCTTGCGCGCGGCATCGTAGATGGCGAGGCGAAAGTCATCGACCCCGTCGAGATCGACCGGCACGCCGGAGAAATCGACGTCCGCGCCGGCCGCGTAGGCCTGGATAGAGGCGATCAGCTCGACCACCCAGGACGGCTGGTCGGTCGAGGTCGAGACGCCAGGGTGACGAAACAGCCGGCGCTCGATCGCCTCGCGGCTGCGTTCGGGCAGGCAGAGCCGGATCAGGCCCTTCTCGCTCCAGGCGATGCCCATGAAGCCGATCACTGTTTCTAACACTGCGTGGCCGGCCGTGATCTCGGATGCGGGTTTCATGGCGTTTTCCTTCCGCAAACCAGCGAAAAACGAGTACATATCCAGAACAATATGACATTTCCGCCCTGTTCCCGCCACCCGAAAACCGCCTGGTGGCCCCGATTGCCGGAGGTAAATCGCTGGTGTAAGGACTCCTTAACAACAGACAAACCGGACCCTCACGGCTTGCCAACCAAAATCATAATCACCGCGATCGGCGTGCTCGTTGCCGCTGCTGGTCTGAGCGGTTGCACCTCGACCTCGCAAATGAAGGCCGCGCCCGCGCTTGCGGAAGCCTCGACGCCTGTCGTGGCCGACGACGCGCCGACGGTCGCGCTGCCCGAAACGGTGGCCGTGCTGCCGGAGCCATCCGGGCTCGCGCAGGTGCAGACCGCCGCGCTGACCGGGGATGCCGTTGCCATGGCTGCCATGCCCGGCGCGCCGGCGACGCCTGGTTCGCTCGCGACGCAAAGCGCGCTTGCGACGCAGGGCGCGCTTTTGCCACCGCCTGTCCAGCCCGGCGCGGCGCTGGCGCAGCCCGCGGCTTTCGCGGGAGCAACACCGATGGCCGGCAAGTTTCCGCCGCCGCCCGTCCTGACGGCCGGCGGCTCGCCGACCGGCCCAGGATCGATCAAACAGGCGGGATCCCTCAAGCAGGCGGCGGTCTATACGACCGCGGGCGTCGCCATGCCGGTCACCGGCCAGTCGGCGAAAGTCGCCCCGTTGCCCGGTGTCCAACAGGTTGCTTACGTGGCGCCGGACAACCCCGCTCTGCTGGCGGCGCCCGGCCAGCCCGAGCAGCACGCCAGCGGCCCGCGCGGCGAGATCGAGCGGCTGATCGAGAAATATTCGGCGCTCTATGAAGTGCCGGTCGAACTGGTGCGCCATGTCGTCAACCGCGAGAGCACCTTCAACCCGAAAGCCTATAATCACGGCCATTGGGGGCTGATGCAGATCAAGCACGCGACGGCGCGCGGCATGGGTTATGACGGCCCGGCGACCGGCCTGTTCGACGCCGAGACCAATCTCAAATACGCCGTGAAATATCTGCGTGGCGCCTGGCTGGTCTCGGGCGGCAACGCCAAGCGCGCCGACA
Source organism: Mesorhizobium sp. ORS 3359 (assembly GCA_000824845.1). Classification (GTDB taxonomy): domain Bacteria; phylum Pseudomonadota; class Alphaproteobacteria; order Rhizobiales; family Rhizobiaceae; genus Mesorhizobium. The sequence continues at coordinate 54,328 of CCNC01000182.1, forward strand.
CGCTCTACCAGACCGGCTATTACTACGACGCCAAGCGCAAGGGCCTGCTCGAGGCGACGGGACTTGGCGCCGACCGCAAGCGGCATCGCCTGCCGCCCGACGCCTGAGCGGACGGTCCGCGCGGCGTCTCGAGACAGCGCATGCCTGAGAACACGACGCCTCGTCCGCCGGCTCCCAACGACATCCGCCTGCGCAAGCTGCTCGACGATACGCTCGCCGCGCCGCATTGGCCGGAAGGCTTCGTCATGCGCGCTTTCGAACATCGTGACGCGCAGGCCTTGCACGCGCTGCTGGAAGAGGTGTTCGACGACGGCGCCGATGGGCCGTTCGACGATTGGTGGCCGCGCATTGCCGACGACGCCGAATTCGATCCCGCTCTCTGCTTCCTGGTCATCGACGGCAAGGGCCTGCTTGCGGGCGCGGCGCTGTGCTGGACATCCGGTTTCGTCAAGGACCTCGCCGTCCATCCGGAGTCCAGAAGGCAGGGCATCGGCGAGGCGCTGATGCGGCACGTGTTCCTTGTTTTTCGCGAGCGCGGGGCGACGCATGTCGATCTCAAGACCAACAGTGTGAAGAACACCGCGGCCTTCAGGCTCTACGAGCGGCTCGGCATGATCCCGGTCGGCTGGGAAGGTTAATGGCGTCCCGGAATTGTGAACTCCTTCACATAGGCTGACGTTAGGGCATGCTAATGCGTCGTCGTGCCGGGCGGCCGATCGGCGGATCGACGCTGGCAAGGCGTCGGAGGGGGCTGTGCCGGCATGCGTCAGCCACTCCCAGACGGGCTCCGGGGCGGGGGTTTCGGAGCCCGTCCGCTTTCGTGAAAGCGGGTGAAGGAAGCAGGACACCGACGCGGTCGAGCCGGCCCAGACGGCTTCATTGACCCGCCAGCCCGAACCGGCGCGCATGAGCGCATGGAACTCTAAGCGGCATCATGCATTCATCGCAGGGGCCTGATGAGCCGCGACGCCGAGATGGCGCCGCCGGCCGCCGAAGGAGGCCCGCAATCCCGTGAAACTTGTTTGCGCGTTCCTGGCGTTGGCTGCCACCATCTTGCTGGCCACCGCGCAAGCGCGAGCTGTGGAATTGTCGATTGTGTCGGGCGACACCGGCAACGGCATCAAGGTGCTGCGCGAGATCCTCGACCTCTATCAGAAGAAGAGCGGCAACAAGGTCGACATCGTCGTCATCCCGCCTTCGACCACCGACCAGTTCGGCCAATACCGGCTCTGGCTTGCCGCCGGCAGCAGCGATATCGACGTCTACCAGACCGACGTCATCTGGGCGCCGCAGCTCGCCAGCCAATTGGTCGATCTGACGGAAGCGACGAGGGACGTGGCGGGCGCGCATTTCCCGTCGATCATCCAGTCGCAGACGGTCAACGGCAGGCTGGTCGCGCTGCCGATCTTCACCGACGCGCCGGCGCTCTACTACCGCAAGGATCTCCTCGACAAATATGGCTTGAAGGTGCCGACCACCTGGCAGGAATTGCAGGACACCGCCAAGCTCGTCATGGACAGGGAGCGGGCGGCCGGCACCAAGGACCTCTGGGGATACGTCTTCCAGGGCAATGCCTATGAGGGGCTGACCTGCAACGCGCTCGAATGGGTGATGTCGAATGGCGGCGGCGGGATCATAGAGCCGGATGGCGGCATCTCCATCAACAATCCGAAGGCGGCCGCGGCGCTCGACAGGGTCAAGGGCTGGATCGGCGCAATAGCGCCTCCGGGTGTGCTTGCCTATCAGGAGGAGGAATCGCGGGGCGTCTGGCAGACCGGCAATGCCGTCTTCATGCGCAACTGGCCCTATGCCTATGCGCTCGGCAACAGCCAGAATTCGCCGATCAAGGGCAGGTTCGACGTGGCGCCGCTGCCGGCCGGCGATGGCGGGCATCCGGTCGCGACGCTGGGCGGCTGGAACCTTGCCGTGTCCAAATATTCGAAACATCCGGATGCCGCGATCGACCTGGTCAAGTTCATCGCTTCGCCCGAGATGCAGAAATACCGGACGCTCAAGACATCCAACCTGCCGACGATCGCGGCGCTCTATGACGATCCCGATATCGCCAGGCAACAGCCGATCGTGCCGCGCTGGAAAGAGATCTTCCTCGACGCGCAGCCGCGTCCCTCGGCAACCGCCAGGATCAAATACAACGAAGCGTCGAGCCAGTTCTGGACCGCGGTCCACAACACGATCTCCGGGAACGGCACCGCCGCTGACAATCTCGCCGATCTCGAGGCGCGGCTGACCAGGCTGAAAGGCAAGGGCTGGTGAGCGCGGCAAGGCCATCGCCGCTGGCGCGCCGGCGCGTGCGCACCGCCTGGCTGTTCCTGGCGCCGATGCTCTTCGTGCTCGCCGTCGTCGCCGGCTGGCCGTTCCTGCGCACGGTCTATTACAGCTTCACCGACGCCTCGCTCGCCGATCTCGACGCGCGGCAATGGGTGGGCTTCGACAATTATTTTTCGGTGCTCACCCTGCCGAGCGGCCGGGTGCTCTATGACGGGCTGCTGGTCGATCCGGTCTGGTGGCGCGCGGTGTGGAACACAGTGCGTTTCGCCCTGGTGTCGGTGGCCTGCGAGACGGTGCTGGGCACGGTCGTCGCCCTTGCGCTCAACGCCGAATTTCCGGGACGCGGCATCGTGCGGGCCGCGATCCTAATTCCCTGGGCGATCCCGACCATCGTCTCGGCCAAGATGTGGCAGTGGATGCTCAACGATCAGTTCGGCATCATCAATGTCGTGCTGCTCAATCTCGGCTTGATCGATAGCAAGATCGCCTGGACCGCCAGCGCCGACACCGCGATGGTCGCCGTGCTGATCGTCGATATCTGGAAGTCGACGCCGTTCATGGCGCTGCTGATCCTGGCGGCGCTGCAGATGCTGCCGCGCGAGATCCTCGAAGTTGCAAAGCTCGACGGCGCCAATCCCTGGCAGATCTTCTGGCGCGTGACGCTGCCGCTGATCCGGCCGGCGGTGATGGTGGCGGTGATTTTTCGCGCGCTCGACGCGCTACGCATCTTCGACCTGATCTATGTGCTGACGCCCAACAACGTCCAGACCAAGTCGATGTCGATCTTCGCGCGCGAGAACCTGTTCGAGTTCGACAAGTTCGCCTATGGCTCGGCCGCCTCGACGCTGCTTTTCCTGATCATCGGCCTGCTCACCATCGCCTATATCCGGATTGGGCGGCTGAGTTTCGATGGAGGCCGCTGAGGTGAAAATGCTGAAGCGCGCCGCCTTCTACCTGCTGCTCCTGGCGATCGTCTTCGTCGCGGTGTTTCCGTTCTACTACGCCATCGTCACCAGCCTGAAATCGGGAACCGAATTGTTCCAGGCAGGCCTTTGGCCGCGATCGTTCAGCCTTGCCAATTACCGCAACGTGCTGACCGAAGGGCCCTTCCTGCGCAACCTCGTCAATTCGCTGATCGTCTCCGGCGCGGTCGTCGCGATCTCGCTGCTGCTCGGCGTCACCGCGGCTTACGCGCTGGCGCGCATCCGTTTCCGCGGCCGCTCGGCGCTGATGCTCGCCATCCTGTCGGTCTCGATGTTTCCGCAAGTCGCAGCACTTGCCGGGCTGTTCGAGATCATCCGGGCGCTGCATCTCTACAATTCGCTGTTGGCGCTCATCCTGTCCTACATGATCTTCACGCTGCCGTTCACCGTCTGGGTGCTCACCACTTTCGTGCGCGACCTGCCGGTGGAGATCGAGGAGGCGGCGATCCTCGACGGCGCCGGGCCTTGGATCATCCTGACGCGCATCTTCCTGCCGCTGCTATGGCCGGCGCTCGCCACCACCGGGCTGCTAGCCTTTATCAGCGCCTGGAACGAGTTCCTGTTCGCGCTGACCTTCACCTCCACCAACACGCAGCGCACGGTGCCTGTGGCGATCGCGCTGCTGTCAGGCAACTCGCAGTTCGAGATCCCCTGGGGCAACATCATGGCCGCCTCGGTGATCGTCACCGTGCCGCTGGTGGCGCTGGTGCTGATCTTCCAGCGCCGCATCGTTTCCGGGCTTACGGCGGGTGGGGTGAAGGGTTAGATGTCGGGCGCGTTGCCGACCTTCTTCTTCATCTCCAGCGCCCAGGCGCGGCCTTCGTCACCGCCCCACAACAGCCAGGCGATGTAGCCGGCCGAGGGATTGTCCTCGTTGCCGTAATTCTTGCCCTTCTTGTCGACCTCGTGGCGGGCGAAATAGCTGACCATGCGGCGGATGGTCGAGGGCGACAGGGTTTTGCGGTTCTTGAGCTCGGTGGCGCGGGCGACGCCGATCTCTGTGCCGCCGCGGCCGAATTCCTTGCGCAGCCTGAGACCCTTGGCGGCGTTGTCGGCAACGATCTGCGGGCAGCGCAGGTCGATCTCGTCGGTGTCGGTCATTTTTGCTCCCCGTTCCCCAGTGGTTTTAGCTGACGCGAAGCAATGCGGCAAAGCTGGGCTGGTTCCGGCGTGTCCTTTCGAGGCAGCCTTTCAAGCAACCCTGGCGCCCATGCCGCGTTGGGGAAGGCGGAGGGGCTGTTCGGATCGGAGTTTTGAGATGAAAACGCTGCTGCCCCTGGTCGCCGTCGCGCTTCTTGCCGGCGCGCCCGCCGCGTTCGCCCAATCGAACGACACCAATACGGATGCCGTGGGACCGATGGTGACCGACACCAAGGTCGACACACAGACCTTCGTCACGACCGTGCCGAATGCCAACATGTTCGAGATCGAGTCGAGCAAGCTGGCGCAGGAGAAGTCGGCGTCGGCCGACGTCAAGGCCTTCGCCGCCGACATGATCAAGGATCACACCAAGGCCGGCGAGGATTTCAAGGCCGCGCTCAGCCAGGGCCAGACCACCGCGTCGATCAAGCCCGCCGGCCCGGCGCTGCAGCCGAAGGAGCAGCAGATGCTCGACGAACTGAAGGCTGCCGGCGGCAAGGATTTCGACGCCAAATACATCAAGATGCAGAGCGACGCGCATAAGGATGCGGTTGCGCTGTTTTCCACCTATGCCAATTCCGGCGACGACCCGGCGATGAAGGAATTCGCCAAGAAGACGCTGCCGGTGCTGAAGATGCATGAGAAGCATGTGAAGGACCTGGCGGTCGCGCATCAGTGAAGGGCGCCTTCCCCTTCTCCCCTTGTGGGAGAAGGTGGATCGGCGCGCTAGCGCCGAGACGGATGAGGGGTGCTGGAAGGAATGAGACG
>CCNC01000183.1 GCA_000824845.1 Mesorhizobium sp. ORS 3359
GGGAGAAGGGGGAGCCTTCTCCGCCTGCCTTGCCGCCACTCTCCGCATCGCCGTCACCCGCCGTCTGAATATCTCCGTGCGCATCGCCATCAGATGCAGGGCGAAGAACAGCACCGTGAAACCCAGCGCCATCACGGCCAGCGGCCATAACATCGACGGGTCGATGGTCGGGCCGCCGAGGCGGAAGACGGAGGCCGGCTGGTGCAGCGTGTTCCACCAGTCGACCGAGAATTTGATGATCGGGATGTTGATGAAGCCGACCAGCGTGATGATGGCCGCCGCCCAGGCGGCGCGGCCGGCATCGTCCAGCGCGCGGGTCAGCGCGATGATGCCGAGATACATCAGGAAAAGCACGAAGACCGAGGTCAGCCGGGCGTCCCAGACCCACCAGGTGCCCCACATTGGCTTACCCCAGATGGAACCGGTGATCAGCGCCAGGGCGGTGAAGGTGGCACCGATCGGGGCCGCCGATTTCAGCGCGACGTCGGCCAGCGGATGGCGCCAGACCAGCGTGCCCAGCGCCGAGATCGCCATGATCGTGTAGCACATCATGGCGAGCCAGGCGAAGGGCACGTGGATATACATGATGCGCACGGTGATGCCCTGCTGGAAATCCTCCGGCGCAGTGAAGCTCATATAGAGGCCAACACCAAGCAGGATCGCCGCGACCGCCGCCAGCCACGGAATGACCTTGTCGGCCAGCCCGACGAAGCGCGTTGGGTTGGCGAGATCGATCCAGCCGGCAAAGCGTGAAGTGGTGTCGCTCATGGCGACCTAAATAGACCGGCAGTGGGTTTGGGGCAATCGGGGGAGTGTCGCACTTCCCCTTCTGGGAGAAGGTGGATCGGCGCGCAGCGCCGAGACGGATGAGGGGTGTTGGAAGGAATAAGGCATGCGCTGCCGGCAATGTTCTTGCCAAGCTGGAGCACCCCCC
>CCNC01000184.1 GCA_000824845.1 Mesorhizobium sp. ORS 3359
TCGTCGTTGAGCAGGCCGCCGGCGCGCAGCAGAGCGGCGAAGCGGCCGTTGCGCAGCGACAGCTCGGTGAAGCCGCCCATCTCGACCACCTTGCCCTTGTCCATGAAGACGACGAGGTCGGCGTCGCGGACCGTGGTCAGGCGGTGGGCGATGATGAAGGTCGTGCGGTTGCGGCGCAACTCGTCGATCGCTTCCTTGACACGGTCCTCAGTCTCGACGTCGAGCGCGCTGGTCGCCTCGTCGAGCACCAGGATCGGCGCATCCTTCAGCACGGCGCGGGCGATGGCGATACGCTGGCGCTCGCCGCCCGAAAGCTGGCCGCCGCGCTCGCCGACGACGGTGTCGTAGCCGCTGCTCTTGGCCAGGATGAAATCCTGCGCGGCGGCGGCATTGGCCGCGGCGTGCACTTCGTCATTGCTCGCATCGGCGCGGCCGACGCGGATATTGTCCTCGATCGAGCGGTTGAGCAGGCCAGCGTCCTGGAAGACGGTGGCGATCGAGTGGCGCAGCGACTTGCGGGTCACGGTCCTGGTGTCGATGCCGTCGATCAGGATACGGCCGCTGGACGGTGTGAAGACCCGCTGCAGCAGATTGATCAGCGTCGTCTTGCCGGCGCCGGTCGGGCCGACGATGGCGACCGTCTGGCCAGCCTGGACCTCGAACGAGACGTCCTCGATGCCGTGGCCCGAATTGGCGAACTCGAAGCTGACGTCCTCGAAGCGCACATGGCCGGTGACGTTGGTGAGTTCGCGCAGGCCATCCGGCTCAATGGTCTCGGCAGCCGAGTCCTCAAGGCGGTAGAAATCCTCGAGTTTGGCGCGGGCCTCGGAAATCTGGGTGGTGAAAGCCGACATCTGGTCAAGACGGGCGATCAGCATCCCGGCAAAGCCGGTGAAGGCGACGACATCGCCGACGCGGAGCTGGCCACGGGTGACGAGATAAGCGCCGATCGATAGCACGATCATCATCGAGATGGTCGACGACAGGCGGTTCAGCGCATTGGCGATCGCCCACCAATCGAGCACAGGGTTCTGCGCGTCGAGCAGGTCCTTGACGTAACGCTTCAGCGTCGCGGTCTCGTGGCCGATGCGGTTGTAGCTCTGCAGCACGGCGACATTGCTGACGCTGTCGGAGACATGCGCAAAGACGGTGTGGTAGTGGCGCTCGACGGCGGTCTGCCCCGCCTTGGTGCGGCGCATGACGATACGGCCGATGCCGACATAGAGAATGCCGAGGCCGAGCAGCACGACGGACATGCGGATATCCATGGCGAGCGCGGTCGGCACCAGCAGCACCAGCGCGATGGCCGTCGACAAATGCACGCGCATGAATTCGAGCCACAGGCTGAACAGGGTCTCGACGGCGCGCAGCAGCGTGTGCAGAGAATTGGACGTGCCGCGCTGGTGATGCCAGGCAAGCGGCATGGTAATCACGCGCTCGAAGGACTGGCACAGCACTTCCGAGCGGCGGGCATGGGCGAAACGGTCGGCGCCGCGCGCCACCAGCACAAAGGCAATGACGTTGAACGCACCAAGCGCAGCCCACACGGCGAGCGTCGAAAACACAGGGCCTTTCTCGGAGATGGCTCCGATCACCCTGCCCAGCAGGATCGGCTCGAGGATCGCAATCGCGGCGAGCGCGACGTTGGCACCACAAATCAGCGCGACGCGCTTCTTGTCGGCCGCCAGATAACCCAGCGCTCTAAAGTAGATCTGCAGAAGTGACACTTCAGCTACTCCGCCAAACTCTTGTCTGTGCTCAATGCCGGTATTGTGCATCGCACCATTTTTTGACACGTAACGGTAAACGTGTCGCGAAACAATGCGTCGTCTATCCGTTCCGTTCCCATTTAGCGAACAAAAGATGACGACGGTACGAAATCTGACGTGATCACCTAACGGTTTGAGATAAAAGGTGAAATGTCAGCCTTGCGGCAAAATAGTGGCACTTTGCTCCCGCTGCCACATTTTTAATCACAGCCTGCTTGCTTAGTCTGCCCTAAAGGAAGGCCCGCGATCGCGCGCGGGAGCGACGCCAAGTAAAAAACGGCGATCGGCCGCGCACCCCGAGGGATGAACGGCCGACAAGCCAAGTCTTTGATTTTATGCAGGTATCCTGACGACGACCTCGGTCTTGTCGCCGGCTTTCGGCTCGAAAGATGCCGATTTTTTCTTCGAACCGTCGACTTCTAGCGAGATCGACTTGGTCTTTTTGTCGCGGATGACGCGAATCTTGATCTCGCCGCCGAACATCTTGAGCGTCGCGGCGTAGCCGTCCCAGTGTCCGGGCAGCTTCGGCCTAAACGTGATCTCACTGCCGCGGCGCTCGATGCCGAGGATGCCTTCCACCGCTGCGCGGTAAAGCCAGCCGGCCGAGCCCGTGTACCAGGTCCAGCCGCCGCGGCCGCCCTTGCCTTCGCCGGCATAGATGTCGGCGGCCACGACATAGGGCTCGACACGATAATGCTCGGCCGCCGCCTCGTCCGAGGCGTGGTTGACCGGGTTCAGCATCGAGAAGCAGCGATAGGCCTCGTCGGTGCGGCCCATTTCGGCCAGCGCGATCACGAACCAGGTGGCGGCATGGGTGTACTGGCCGCCATTCTCACGCACGCCCGGCGGATAGCTCTTGATGTAGCCGGGGTCCTTCTCGCTTTTCGAGAAGGGCGGCGTGAACAGCTTGACGATCTTGAGCTCGTCATCGACCAGCATGTTGGTCGCCTGCTCCATGGCCGTCGTCGAGCGGGCCGGATCGCCCTCGCCCGACAGCACGCTCCAGGATTGAGCGATGGAGTCGATCTTGCATTCGTCCGAATTGTGCGAGCCGAGCGGCGTGCCGTCGTCGAAACTGCCGCGCCGGTACCATTGACCGTCCCAGGCGGTGCTTTCCAGCGCCCGCTTCAGCACGTCGGCGTGCTTCAACCAGGCCTGTGCCCGCTTGGCATCGCCCTGCCCTTTGGCGACAGGCGCGAAGTCGGTGAGGGTCTTCAGGAGGAACCAGCCCAGCCACACGCTCTCTCCCTTGCCGCCCTCGCCGACGCGGTTCATGCCGTCGTTCCAGTCGCCGCCGAGGATGAGCGGCAGGCCGGCGGGGCTGCTGCGCTTGACCGCAAGATCGAGCGCCCGGGCGCAATGGTCGTAGAGCGAAGCGGTGTTCTTGGTGATCTCGGGCGTGAAGAAGGCGTCATGCTCGCCTTCGCCGAGCTGCTGCCCGTCGATGAAGGGCAACTGCTCCTTGAGGATCGCGGCGTCGCCGGTCACCTCGATGTAGCGCGCGGTCGCATGGGCCAGCCAGACGACGTCGTCCGAGATCATGGTGCGCACGCCGGCATCGGTGCGCGGCAGCCACCAGTGCTGCACGTCGCCTTCCGGGAACTGCCGGCGCGCCGCATTGAGGATCTGGTCGCGCGCCAGCTTCGGATCGTGCGCCAGAAGCGCCAGCGTGTCCTGCAGCTGGTCGCGGAAGCCGAAGGCGCCGCTGGCCTGGTAGAACGCCGAGCGCGCGCGGATGCGGCAGGCCAGGCTCTGGTAGGGCAGCCAGTGGTTGACCATGGCGTTCATCGCCTCGTCCGGCGTCTCGACCTGGATGGTGTCGAGGAAGCCGCGCCAGGCCTTTTCATTGTCGGCCAGGCGCTGGTCGAAATCCTTGCCGCGATGGGTCTGCACCAGCGCGCTTGCCTCGGCGGGCGTGGCCGCGTCGCCGAGCAGCCAGGACAGCGTGACGTCGCCGCCGGCGGGAATGTCGATGTCGCTGGCGACGACCGCGCAAGGATCGTCGCCCGCCTCGATGCGGCCGGAGAGCACAAGTCCACCCAACACGGCCTGCGGATACTCCGTCGTGCCGTGCCTGCCGATGAATTCGGAGCGGTCGGCGGTCACCGAATGGATCGGATGGCTTGCTCCCAGGAAGGCGACGCGCTCGCCGAAATCGAGGCCGTAGGGGTTCTGCGCCAGCATGGCCCCTGTTGCCGTGTCCCGCGCGGGCACGATGGTCGCCGCCGTGCGCGAGCGATGGCCGCCCAGCACCCATTCGGCATAGGCATAGACACGCAGCCGCGCCGGCACCGATCCGGAATTCTGGATGCGCAACCGGCTGATCTTCACCGGATCGACGGGATCCACCACCTGTGTCAGGTCCATCGACAACGGGCCGCGCTTGGAGCGGAAGGTCGAAAAGCCCTGGCCGTGCCAGGTCTCATAGGTCATCGACGGATCGCGGACCGTCGCCGCCATCGGCGAGAACGCCTTTCCGCTGGCATGGTCGAAGACATAGAAACCCTCGCCCGGCCGGTTCGACACCGGGTCGTTCGACCATGGCGTCAGCTGGTAGTCGCGGCTGTTGCGGCTCCAGGTGAAGCCTGCGCCTTCGGCCGAAACGTGGAAGCCGAAGGAGGCATTGGAGATGACGTTGATCCAGGGCTGCGGCGTCACACGCCGTCCGGTCAGCCGCGTGACATAGTGGCGGCCGTCGCCGTCGAAGCCGCCATAGCCGTTCCAGAGGCTGAGGCCTCGGCCGTCGGCGGCGATGTCGGCTCCAGCCTGGCTTGCCGGCACCGGCAAAGGCAGCGGCGGGCTGGGTTCGCGCGGTGAGCCGCCCTCGGCCTGCAGCAAGGCATCGCGGGCCTGCAGCGCCGCGGTCTCGGCGCGTTCGAGCTGATCAAAGATCGTGCCGTTGCGGGTGTGAAGAACCACCCGCGCGACCGACAGCAGGGTCTTGTAGGTCGGCTCGTCCATCAGGTCGCGGCGCACCGCGAAGATGTGCTGGCGCGGCCCAAGCTCGCGGCCGCGCAGGCGGCTGTTCTCGCACAGCGTCTCCACCGCGCGCTGCAGGTCCTGCACATAGGACGAGGCCTGCTCGTTGACGACGACGAAGTCGATCATCATGCCGCGCGCCCGCATATATTCCTGGAAGCGCAGCGCCTGGGCGACGATCTCGAGATCGGCGACGTCGCCGATGCGCACCAGGAAGATCGGGAAATCGCCGGAGATGCTGGTCGGCCACAGGCTCGACTGGCGGCCGAGGCCCGAGGCGATGGATTCCGCCGGCAGGCGCAGGAACGGATCGGGATAGATCAGGTAACGGGCGAGCTTCTGCACATTGGCGGCGTCGGTGAGGCTGAGGCCCAGATGGCGCGTCTGCACCTGGCTGCGCGTCCAGGCAAGCATCGCCTGGCGTGCGAAGCTCTCCTGATGGTCGAGGCGGGCGATCGCCTCGTCGAGCTCGGCTCGGTTGGTGCCGACGGCGGTCCAGAAGGTCAGCGAGATCTTCTTGTTGGCCGGCACGCGGACCTGGCGGCGCAGCGCCGCCACCGGGTCCAGCGTGAAGCCCTGGCTGCCGGAAAGCCGGACGCCGGGGTCGAAGGCGACGGCATCGGCGATGGTGCGGCCGCGGCCGATGAAGGCGCGCCGGTCGGTTTCGGCCTCGGCATCGCGCGACGGGCCCGACGGGTCGGTGACGAAATGCACCATGGTGAGGTCGGGGTCGTTCTTGTCGCGCTTGCGCCTGGTGGCGAAGATCGCGCCGTTGTTCGGCGCGATCTCGGTCTCGACGAACATCTTGGAGAATGCCGGATGCGCGTTGTCGGAGGCCTCGTTGCCCAGCACCAGCTCGGCGAAGGATGTCACCTCGATATGCCGGTCGGTGGCGCCGTCATTATAGAGGGTGATGCGGCGGCCTTCGCCATTGCCCTCGGAAATGACGATGCATTCGACCTCGGAACGCAGCGAGCCGACGGACTTGGTGAAGCTCGCCTTGTCGTCGCCGAACAGCGTCTGAACGCGTTCGCCCTCGGCGCGCTTCGGCTCGGCGGTGGCGGACCACCAGTCGCCCGTCGCGGTGTCACGCAGGAAGATGTAGGAGCCGAGGCGATCCTCGCTCGGATCCGGCTGCCAGCGGGTGACGGCAAGCTCGCCGAAGCGGCTGTAGCCGGAGCCGGTCGCGGTGACCATGACCGAATAGCGGCCGTTAGACATGACGTTGGTCGCCCGCAGCGCCTTGATGGGATCGAGGATGACGCGGCTGTCCGGGCTCTCGGTCTCGGTCTCGTCCTTGGAGCGCTCGTCTGCTTCCGTCCTGACGGTCGCGGTCGGAATGTCGCGCGGCGCCTTCTCCTGCAGGAGGAGCTCGGCCGACTCGATCACCGGATCGCTGTGGAAACGCTCGCGCAGCCGGCCCTCGAAAATGGCGTCGGCGACAGCGGCGATCGACATGCCGGAATGGTGCGCCATGTAGTTCTGCACCACGGCGTGGTCGGTGCCTTCAGGCACGCGCTGCGGCGTGAAATCGACCGCGTCGTAGAAACCGTGGCGGCCAAGCGCGCCGATCGAGCGCAACCGCTGCAGGTTCTGCACCGCCTCGCGCGGGCTGAACTGCGCAGCCAGGATCGTCGCATAGGGCGCGATCACGGTGTTCTGGCCAAGGCCGCGCTTGAGACCGAGGCCGGGCACGCCGAAATTGGTGTACTGATAGGTGAGCTCGCGGTCGCGGGCGTTGTAGGCCGCTTCCGAAATGCCCCAGGGCACGTTCTTGGAACGCGCATATTGGATCTGGCGCTTGATGATGAGCTTGCTGGTCTGATTGAGGATCGAGCCCTGCGGCTCCTTCATCACCAGCGGCGGCATCAGGTACTCGAACATCGAGCCCGACCAGGACATCAGCGCGCCCTGGAAGCCGATCTCGACGATCGGGCGTCCGAGACGGAACCAATGCTCGGTCGGCAGGTCGCCCTTGGCGATGGCGAACAGGCTGGTCAGCCGCGCTTCGGAGGCGAGAAGGTCGTAGCAGCTCTCGTCGAGCTGGCGGTCCTCGACCCGGTAGCCGATCGACAGCAGCTTGCGCTCCTGACGCATCAGGAAGGAGAAATCCATCTCGAAGGCGTAGCGGCGGCAGCGCTCGCGCAGCGCGAGCAGCTTGGCGCGCAGAGCGGCGACGGCGCTCTCGTCATTGTGCGAATCGTGCACATGCGCCTCGCAGGTCGCTTCCAGCCTCGCCGCCCAATCGGCGATGACGTCACTCTTGGGCGAGGCCGCCTCGGTGTGGATGGCGGTGGCGAGCTTGCGGATCTCGCCGGCGAGCACGGCAAGGTTGATGGTCCGGATCGAGGCCATCTCCGGCTGCGCCTTGATGGTCGCGACCGCGCGGCGCATGCCGTCGAGACGGTCGGCCAGGCGCTGGCGCAGCGGCCGCAGTTGCCGGCGGTCGTCCGGCAGCTCTTCCAGGCTTTCGTCGAGGATGGTGACGGTGTCGATGATGCCTTCGAAATCGCCCTGCAGATGCACGGACGGCGCTTCGGCCCATTCGGCGCAGGAGGCCGCAACCGCGACCAGATGTCCGGCGAGATTGCCGCTGTCGACCGCCGAGATGTAAAGCGGATAGAGCGGCTTCAGCGTCGTCGTGTCATACCAGTTATAGAGATGGCCGCGGTCGCGCGGCATGTTCTCGATCGTCGTCATCGTGGCGTCGATGCGGGTGATGGCATCCGACAGGCTGATCCAGCCGAAATCGCGCGCCGACACCACCGAGAGCAGATAGACGCCGATATTGGTCGGCGAAGTGCGCGGCGCCACCACCGGGGCCGGGCTTTCCTGGAAATTGTCCGGCGGCAAATGATGCTGCTCGGGCGTGACGAAGGTCTCGAAATAATGCCATGTGCGGCGCGCGAAGGTGCGCAGCACCTGGATGTCGGCGCTCGAGATGCGCAGCCTGTCCTCGGTCTCGGCCGAGCGGCTGATCCAGCAGGCGACGGCGGGCGAAGCGATCCAGAAGATGGCAAAGAAGAAGGCGACGAAGGCGCCTGTGGAATCGGCCAGCACCGGAATAGCCAGGCCGACGACGCCGATGATCACCGCGCCATACATCATGCCATAATAGGCGCCGAGATCGTTGCCGCCCTTGGCGGCCTGCGAGGCGGTACGCCATTCGAGCAGGTTCTGCCGGCTGACGAAGAGGCGGTAGATGGTGCGAATGATGGCGTCGCCCATCATCCAGGCGAGATGCGCCATCAACAGCACCTTCAGCGCCACCAGCGCCGTGCCGAAGACGGTGTCGCGCGCAAGCGCCGAGAAATGGCCGCGCGGCGTCTGGTCGCCGCTCTTGGGCAGGATGCCGTTCACGATGTCGAAGGTGGGCGCCATGAACAGGCTGAGGATCATAAGCGCCTGCCACTGCGCCGCCTGGGTGAAGGGCAGCAGCGTCCAGCCGGCGACGCAGGCCAAGACCCAGAAAATCGGGGTGACCGAGCGGCGCAGATTGTCGACCATCTTCCAGCGCGACAGCGCCGGCACGCCGGAGCGAGGATCGAAGATATAGCCGAGCAGCTGCCAGTCGCCACGCGCCCAGCGATGATGGCGCGAGGCGTCGACCGAGTAGCGGGTGGGATAGTCCTCGACCAGCTCGACGTCGGTGACCAAAGCGGCGCGCGAGAGCGCGCCTTCGAGCAGGTCGTGGCTGAGGATGGTGTTTTCGTCGATGCGGTTCTTCAGCGCCGCCTCGAAGGCGTCGACATGGTAGAGGCCCTTGCCGGTGAAGGAACCGTCGCCGAAGACGTCCTGGTAGACGTCGGATACGGCGAAGACATAGGGGTCGAGGCCGCGATTGGCCGAGAAGACGCGCTGGAAGAAGGAGGCGTCGTCGCCGCTGGTCAGCGAGGCCGTGATGCGCGGCTGCAGGATCGTGTAGCCCGCGGTGACGACGCGCTTGACCGGATCGAAATGCGGGCGGTTGAGCGGATGGGCGAGCTTGCCGACCAGGCTCGAAACCGCGTCGCGCGTCGTGCGCGTGTCGGCGTCGAGCGTCATCACATAGACGACCTTTTCCGGCAGCGGCACGTCGAGCGGCAGGAAGGTGGTGTCGCTGTCGCCACGCAAGAGAAGGTTCAGCTCATGCAGCTTGCCGCGCTTGCGCTCCCAGCCCATCCAGCAGCCCTGCGCCTGATTGTAGAGCCGGCGGCGATGCAGGAGATAGAAGCGCGGCGAGCCTTCCGACGGATAGCGGGCGTTGAGCCTGGCGATCTCGTCACGGG
This sequence comes from Mesorhizobium sp. ORS 3359, assembly GCA_000824845.1. Lineage (GTDB taxonomy): Bacteria > Pseudomonadota > Alphaproteobacteria > Rhizobiales > Rhizobiaceae > Mesorhizobium. Next base: position 9,017 of record CCNC01000184.1, read on the forward strand.
CATATTGCAGGATCTCGATGTCGGCGGCATCGATCTCGGTCTTGGAATCCGGCCAGTCGGACAACAGGGCGAAATGGATCTCTTCGGCCGTGTTGGCAAGGTGGTGCACCTCGATGTTGCGGATGTTTTCCTCGACGTCGTCGCGCGAGCCGATCAGCGAGGGCACCACGACCAGCGTGCGCGCCTCGGCCGGGATGCCGTGCTTGTTGTAGTCGTAGCCTACAAGCGGGGTGGGTTTGAGGAACAGCGCCACGACGGTGTTGAAGAAGGCCAGCGCGCCTTCGCTTGCCGGCACGGCGAACAGCGCCAGCATCAGCGTGATCGATTCCACCGACAGCCCGAGATTGGCGAGCGCCCTGCCCGACAGCACCAGTAGCAGCGCCGTCAGCAGGAAGACCGGGCCGACGATGCCCATCCAGCCGGAGCTGGCAAAGGCGCGCTTGAATGTCACATAGAAAGGCGGCCGGTAGCCGATCGCCCTTTCCAGCTCCTGCCGGCGCGGCCCGACAAGGAAGAAGCCGACATCGGTGTGCACGTCCGGGTCCGCCGTTTCCGGCACGCCGGATGCATCGGTGACGCCGGGCGTGTGGCCGGCAAGCTCGATCGCCTTTTCGGCCACCCGATATTCGGACAGTTCGGAGCGCCGCGCCAGCTGCTCGATCGCGGTCCGGTACTGGTCGCGCGAGAAGAAATCGAGGTTGGCGAAATCGGTCTTTTCACGCAGCAGCGTGTCGATGCGGCTGACGCCTTCGAACCAGACCGTCCAGTCGACGTCGTTGATGAGGCGCAGGCCGCGGATGATGTTGCCGGTCGTGACATTGCCGCTGGAGAGCGTCTGATGTTCGGAGATGATGATCTCCTCGGCGTCGGAGCCGGTTTTTTCCAGCTCGCCTTCCAACCATTCCAGCGCCCGGCCGGCGTTCTGCGACCCGTCGCGCAGGCGGTAGAGCAACTGGGTGGCGAACGTGGTGTCCTGCGCATGCGCGCTGTAGTTGGACAGGATCCTGGTGCGGTCGGCATTGTCGTCGGTCGCCAGCACCCGGTCGGCGACCTCGTTGGCGATATGGCGCATCTGCCTGGTACGCTCGACGCGCACCGCAATGCGGCGCAGATTCTCGATCAGCACGAAGCGCAGCAGGGAGGGGAGCGCCCAGAGCTCGCCGATCTTCATCGGCTCGACCGACTGGAAGCCCTCGACGATGGCCTTGAACATGTTGGCCGAGACGGAGCTGTCGGAATGCTCGACATAGCTCCAGGCAACGACGAAGGCGCGCGGCAGCACAGTGCCGTCGCCGAGCGTGAGCGTCGGCAGTTGGCGGTAGAAGCGGCGCGGCAAGTCGCGCTTGACCTGGAAGATCGTCTCCTCGACCAAATAGTTGTTGTCGAGCAGCCACTGCGCGGCCGGCGTGATGGTCTCGCCCTTGGCCTGGGCAGCATTGGTCGAACGGTAGACTTCGAGGATCTTCTTGGCGCTGTCGCGGATGCGGGCCTGGAACTCGAACGGGGCGAGGCCGAACAGGTCCTTGACCTCGCCCTTGGCTAAAGCGACGCCCAAGGCGCGCAGCCGGTCCTCAGGCAGGAAATTGGAGCGTATCGGCGCTTCCGTCACCAACGGGAAGCCGGCGCTTGTCTGTTCGATCTTGTTGGGATTGGTCTGAATGTTCATTGAAAATTCCGTAAGCGGGGGCGCAATGCGGCGTCACCGCCACGGCAATGGCCCTAAAACCGGTTCAATTGCAATTGGTTGCATGACTGATCGGCCGAAAGTTTGTCCTGCGCACCACAACGGGGGCGTGCCCTTTCGACAGCTTGCGGGCGAACGCCCCTCGCTCTTCGCCCCCGGTTGGATCAGGGCAAGGAATCAGGCTTTTTCGTGATACATGCAAGGGGCCGGGCGATAATTCGCCCGCGCCGCGATCATGTTTGGCAACAGCCGTTAATGGTTGGCGGCGAGGCGATCGAGTTCGATCACGAAAAGCAGCCCCTGCCCTTGGGACTGGAGCCACAATTCCGGGCTCTCGCGCTCGACAATCAGCGTATCCAGCGTTCCTAGGCTAGGCCTGTCATCCGTGAGAAGCCTGAAGCCTGCGTTGACCGCCAGAACCAGCGTCGTGTCGGCGCGCGGCATAATGCGAATCTCGCCGGAGAGCGGCCGGCGCTCGACGGCATGGGCCATGCGGCCACGGCGGGTCATGACGTTGAGATCGGTGATGGGACCGCCGATCAGCGCCGCTCTGGTCGGCACGTCGCCCGCAAAGGCGAGCGGCACTGACGCCGTAGTCAACCGAGCCGTCGGCTGGCCGGCAATGTCGAGGACAATCCCCTCGCCTTCCAGCACCGACAGCGTGCGGTCGATGCCGGCGAAGCTGGAGAACGGCCCGCTGGTTTCGACGCGGGCCATCGAGACGCGCCAGTCGAACTCGTCGAGTCCGGCGCCGTCGGGCGAAACCGCGATCTCCGTGGTCGTGCCGCCGCCATTCTTCCACGGCATGACGCGGTAATCGGCGGCACGAAGGATACGCATCCGTTCAGCCCAATATGCCCGGCAGGTTGAGCTGGTGCTCCTTGGCGCACTCAATGGCGATGTCGTAGCCGGCATCGGCATGGCGCATCACGCCGGTCGCCGGATCGTTCCACAACACGCGCTCGAGGCGCTTCGCCGCGTCAGCCGTTCCGTCGGCGACGATCACCATGCCGGCATGCTGCGAGAAGCCCATGCCGACGCCGCCGCCATGATGCAGCGAGACCCAGGTGGCGCCCGACGCGGTGTTGAGCAGCGCGTTGAGCAGCGGCCAGTCGGAAATGGCGTCCGAGCCGTCCTTCATCGCTTCGGTCTCTCGGTTCGGCGAGGCGACCGAGCCGGAATCGAGATGGTCGCGGCCGATGACGACCGGAGCCTTGAGCTCGCCCTTCGCCACCATTTCGTTGAAGGCGAGGCCGAGCCGGTGGCGATCGCCGAGGCCGACCCAGCAGATGCGCGCCGGCAGACCCTGGAACGAGATGCGCTCGCGCGCCATGTCGAGCCAGTTGTGCAGGTGCGTATTGCCGGGGGTGAGCTCGCGCACCTTGGCGTCGGTCTTGTAGATATCCTCCAGATCGCCCGAGAGCGCGGCCCAGCGGAACGGACCGATGCCGCGGCAGAACAGCGGCCGGATATAGGCCGGCACGAAGCCCGGGAAGGCGAAGGCGTTCTCAAAACCTTCGTCCTTGGCGACCTGGCGGATGTTGTTGCCGTAGTCGAGCGTCGGCACGCCGGCGTTCCAGAACGCCACCATCGCCTCGACATGCTCGCGCATCGATGCGCGAGCCGCCTTTTCGACGGCTTTCGGATCAGAGGTGCGCTTCTCGCGCCATTCGGCCATGGTCCAGCCTTTGGGCAGATAGCCGTTGATCGGATCATGCGCCGAGGTCTGGTCGGTGAGGATGTCGGGGCGGATGCCGCGCCTGAACATTTCGGGCACGATCTCGGCCGCGTTGCCGAGCAGGCCTACAGACTTCGCCTCGCCAGCCTTGGTCCAGCGGTCGATCATCTCCATTGCTTCGTCGAGCGTTTCGGCCTTTTCGTCGAGATAACGGGTGCGCAGGCGGAAATCGATCGAGTCCGGGTTGCACTCGATGGCGAGGCAGGAGGCGCCGGCCATGACGGCGGCCAGAGGCTGGGCGCCGCCCATGCCGCCGAGGCCGCCGGTCAGAATCCACTTGCCCTTGAGGTCGCCGTTGTAATGTTGACGGCCGGCCTCGACGAAGGTCTCGTAGGTGCCCTGCACGATGCCCTGCGTGCCGATATAGATCCAGGAGCCGGCCGTCATCTGGCCGTACATCATCAGGCCCTTCCTATCGAGCTCGTTGAATTTCTCCCAGGTCGCCCAGTGCGGCACGATGTTGGAGTTGGCGATGAGCACGCGCGGCGCGTTGGAATGGGTCTTGAAGACGCCGACCGGCTTGCCGGACTGCACCAGCAGCGTCTCGTCCTCGCCCAGCGTCTTCAGCGAAGCGACGATGCGGTCGAAATCGTTCCAGGTGCGCGCCGCCCGGCCGATGCCGCCATAGACGACCAGCTCGTTGGGGTTCTCGGCGACCTCCGGGTCGAGATTGTTCATCAGCATGCGCAGCGGCGCCTCGGTCGTCCAATAGCGGGCGTTGAGCTTGTCGCCGCGGGGCGCACGCACTTCGCGGATGTTGTGGCGCGGATCGTTCATCATTGTCCCTTTCGAGTAAGGCGGCGCGTCAGCGCCCAGCCCATTCAATGGCGGTTTCGAGAATGGTTTTCAGCGTGGCGCGGATCGGCGTGGCATAGCTTGGGTCGTAAGGCACCGGCCAGTTTTCCGGCGAACCCTTTTCGGCCGGCTCGCGCATATAGCCGCGGTTGGAGAGCTCCATCTGAAGCGCGTGGACGCCGTTCTCGGGCCGACCGAAGCTTCTGGTGATCCAGCCGCCCTTAAAACGGCCGTTCACCACCCAGCTCTCGCCGGTCGCGGCAAGGATCTCGCTGACCTTTTGCTGCAGCGACGGATCGGTGCTCCTGCCGTCATTGGTGCCGAGGTTGAAGACCGGCAGCGTGCCTTCGAACAGGCGCGGCAGCACCGAGCGGATCGAATGGCAGTCATAGAGCACGATGTTCTCATGCATGCCGCGCAGCCGGTCGATCTCGGCCTGCAGGGCGGCATGATACGGCACGAAATAGGTCTCCCGGCGCTGGTCGATCTCCGACGGGGTCGGTTCGTCACCCATATTGTAGAGCGGATCGCCGTCAAAAGTGTCCGTCGGGCAGAGCGTCGTCGTCGCCTGGCCCGGATAGAGCGAAACGCCGGACGGGTCGCGGTTGACGTCGATGACGGTGCGCGAAATGGCGGTGTGCACGACGGTCGCGCCAAGGTCTGCGGCAAAATCGTAGAGCTTGTCGATCCACCAGTCGCAGTCGCGCCGGCCAAGCCAGGTCGAGACCAGGCGGGAGTCCAGGCCTGCAAGATCGATGCCTGTGTGCGGGATCGAGACCAGCAGAGGCGCAGTGCCTCGGGTGACGGTAAGCCAGGGAGGGGTCATGCGAGACCTCCGTGGGATGGCGCTCTGCGGCGCCGTGTCGTCGTTAGCATTCTCACGACGCAATCCCCGGCAGCTTCACAGCACCCGCCGCCTTTACCGCGGCGCCGCTGCGCACCATGGCGATCGCCTTTTCCATGTCGGGATGGAAATGCCGGTCATTGTCGAGATGCGGCACCTCGGCGCGGACCAGCTTGCGCACCGCTTCCAGTGCCTCGCTCGAAGCAAGCGGCGCTTGGAAATCGCAGCCTTGCGCCGCGGCCAGCAATTCGATGCCGATGACGGCGGTCGCATTCTCGATCATGCCGAGCAGTCGGCGCGCGCCGTGCGCGGCCATGGAGACATGGTCTTCCTGGTTGGCCGAGGTCGGGATGGAATCGACGCTCGCCGGATAGGCCTTCTGCTTGTTTTCCGAAACAAGCGCTGCCGCCGTCACCTGCGGAATCATGAAACCGGAATTGAGCCCCGGTTTGGGCGTGAGGAAGGCCGGCATGCCGGACAGCGCCGGATCGACCAGCATGGCGATGCGCCGCTCCGACAGCGAGCCGATCTCGCAGACGGCCAGCGCAATCATGTCGGCGGCAAAGGCCACCGGCTCGGCGTGGAAATTGCCGCCAGAAAGGGCGGTGTCGTCCTCGGCGAAGATCAGCGGGTTGTCGGTGACGCCATTGGCCTCGGTCTCAAGCGTGTCGGCGGCCTTGCGCAGCACATCGAGCGCGGCGCCCATCACCTGCGGCTGACAGCGCAGGCAGTACGGATCCTGCACGCGCTCGTCGTCGACGCGATGCGATTCACGGATGGCACTGCCGGCCATGAGATTGCGCAAGGCATCCGCCGTTTCGATCTGACCGCGATGTTTTCTCAACAGATGAATGCGCGGATCGAAGGGGGCGTCGGAGCCTCGTGCTGCATCCGTCGACAGCGCGCCGGCGACCAGCGCCGACTGGTAGAGCACCTCGGCCTCGAACAGGCCGGCCAGCGCGAATGCCGTCGAGAACTGCGTGCCGTTGAGCAGCGCCAGCCCCTCCTTGGCGCCGAGGGTTACCGGCTCCAGCCCATGCGAGACGAAGGCGACCTTGGCCGGGAAGCGGCCGTGCGGGGTAAAACATTCGCCGACGCCGATCATGACGGCGGTCATGTGCGAAAGCGGCGCGAGGTCGCCGGAAGCGCCGACCGAGCCCTGCGCCGGCACGACCGGAATGACGTCGTTGGCGAGCATCCCCTGAAGCAGGTCGATGGTCTCGGCGCGCACGCCGGAGGCACCCTGGGCAAGGCTGGCGAGCTTCAGCGCCATCATCAGCCGCACCACTGCGACCGGCATCGGCTCGCCGACGCCGGCGGCATGCGAGAGCACGATGTTGCGCTGAAGCGTTTCGAGATCGCTTTCTGGAATACGAATGCTGGCCAGCTTGCCGAAGCCGGTATTGATACCATAGACCGGCTCGCCCTTGGCGAGGATGCGGGCGACCGCCTCGGCGCTGGCTCGGATCTTCGGCCGGCAGGCCGCGTCGAGCTTCGGCACGGCGCCGCGATAGATGGCACGCCAGTCGGCAAGCGTCGCGCTGCCGGGCGTCAGGGTCAGTTCGGTCATTGTCCTCTCCAGGTGCGGGCATGGAGCGGGTTGAAGCCCATGCGATAGACGAGTTCGGCCGGGCGCTCGATGTCCCAGATGGCAAGGTCCGCCGATTTGCCAGCTTCCAAAGTGCCGGTCTTGTCGAGGAGCCCAAGCGCACGCGCGGCTTCGCGGGTGACGCCCGCGAGGCATTCGTCGACGGTCATGCCGAACAGCGTCGCGGCCATGTTCATGGTGAGCAGCAGCGAGGTGAGCGGCGAGGTTCCGGGATTGGAGTCGGTGGCGACCGCCATCTTCACGCCGTGCCGGCGGAACAGATCGACTGGCGGTTTCTTGGTCTCGCGAATAAAGTAGTAGGCGCCGGGCAGGATCGTCGCCACGGTGCCGGCCTTGGCCATGGCGGCGGCGCCCTCCTCGTCCGTGTATTCAAGATGGTCGGCCGACAGCGCGCCATAACGCGCGGCAAGCGCCGCGCCATGCAGGTTGGAAAGCTGGTCGGCATGAAGTTTCACCGGCAAGCCGAGCGCCTTGGCCTTGTCGAAGACGCGCGCCATCTGCTCCGGCGAGAAGGCAATACCCTCGCAGAAACCATCGACGGCGTCGGCGAGATTATCGGCGGCGACCTGCGGCAGGATCGTACCGGCGACAAGATCGATGAACGCGTCCTTGTCGCCCTTGGCTTCCGGCGGCAGCGCATGGGCCGCGAGACAAGCGGTGCGGATCGTGACCGGGCGCTCGTCGGCCAGGCGGCGGGCGGCGCGCAGCGACTTTTTCTCGCTGTCGGCATCGAGGCCGTAGCCGGACTTCACCTCGACGGTCGTGACACCCTCGGCCATCAGCGCATCGAGGCGCGGCAGAGTCTGGGCGACCAATTCATCCTCGCTCGCAGCGCGCAGCGATTTGACCGAGGAAACGATGCCGCCGCCGGCGCGGGCCACTTCTTCGTAGGTGGCGCCGGCCAGCCGCATCTCGAATTCATTGGCGCGGTTGCCGGCATAGACGAGGTGCGTGTGGCAATCGATCAGGCCAGGCGTGATCCAACGCCCCACGCAATCAACGGTCTCGGCGCCCTGCCCGGCCGCGAGCGGCATATCGGCCTCGGGACCGGCATAAACAATGAGCCCGTCGCGCGCGACGACCGCGCCTTTCTCGACGATACCGAGACCGGCCGCGCCCTCAGCCATGGTCGCCAGGCGCGCGTTGCGCCAGACCCGATGGCCGCTCTTCCCGCTTGCTCCACCCATCATCTTTTCCGTTTGCTTGGATGGCGATTATGTATATACATATTGAAACACGACGCAAGTGATAATGTCATCCAGACATTCAGATTCGGAGAGGGACGTGACAGCGATCTTTGCGGAACAGGCGCTGCTGGCCGGCGGTTGGCAGGGCAATGTAAGGATCGCTTTCGAGGGCAGCTGCATCTCGACGGTCGAGATCGGCACTGTCGCGCAAGCGGGCGACGAGCGCCATGCCATCGTGTTGCCCGGCATGCCCAACCTGCACAGCCACGCCTTCCAGCGCGGCATGGCGGGCCTTGCCGAATTGCGCGGCCCTTCGGCCGACAGTTTCTGGAGCTGGCGCGAGGTGATGTATCGCTTCGCGCTGTCGATGACGCCGGATCAGATCGAGGCGGTCGCGGCGCAGCTCTATGTCGAAATGCTGGAAGCCGGCTTCTCGCGCGTCGGCGAGTTCCACTACCTCCACCACGACCGCGATGGGCAGCCTTACGCCAACATCGCCGAGATGGCGGAGCGGATCGCGGCAGCCGCGGCCGACACCGGCATCGGCCTGACGCTGCTGCCGGTCTTCTATGCTCATTCCGCCTTCGGGGGCGCTGCTCCCAATGAAGGCCAGCGGCGATTCATCAATTATGTCGAACGTTTCGGACGTCTGCTTGAGAAAGCCCGCGAGGCTGTTCGTCCGCTTGAGCAGGCCGTTGTCGGCGTCGCGCCGCACAGTTTGAGGGCCGCAACTCCGGACGAGCTAAATTCAGTCGCGGCGATGGCGCCGGAAGGTCCGATCCACATCCATGTCGCCGAGCAGGTGAAGGAAGTCGAGGACTGCGTCGCCTGGTCGAGCAAGCGTCCGGTCGAGTTCCTGCTCGCCAACGCCAAGGTGGACGAGCGCTGGTGCCTGATCCACGCCACACATATGACCGAGGCGGAGACGATCGCCATGGCCCGGACCGGTGCGATCGCCGGGCTCTGCCCGATCACCGAAGCCAATCTCGGCGACGGCACTTTCGCGGCCCCGCTTTTCATCGAGCATGGCGGCCGTTTCGGTGTCGGCTCCGATTCCAATGTGCTGATCGGCCTGCCGGATGAGTTGAGGCAACTCGAATATTCGCAGCGTCTCACCCATCGCGCCCGCAATGTGCTGGCACGTCCCGGCGGTTCCAACGGGCGCGCCCTGTTCGATGCGGCGCTCGACGGCGGCAGCCAGGCGCTGGGCGCCGGCCCGTCGCGGATTGCCTCAGGCAGCCCTGCCGATCTCGTCTCGCTCGATGCCGGCCACCCTTCGCTGGCCGGCAAAACGGGGGATGCGATCCTCGACGCCTGGATCTTCGCCAATGGCAGCACGATCGATTGCGTCTGGGTGCATGGCAGAAAGCAGGTCAGCGGCGGCAGGCATGTCAAGCGCGAGGCCGTTACCAAGCGGTTTCGCGAAGTCATGACCGCATTGTCGCAAGGCTGAAGCAGGACCATCCGATGAGCCTGGTCGAGACAGACGATGTCGATGGCGGTGAGATCCTCTCGCTGCATCAGCGCATCCTCTCCGACATCCGTGAAAAGATCCTCTCGGGCACCTGGGCGCCCGGGCATCGCATCCCCTTCGAGCACGAGCTGACGGCTCAATACAATTGCTCGCGCATGACGGTAAACAAGGCACTGTCGCAGCTTGCCAAGGCCGGGCTGATCGAGCGCCGGCGTCGGTCCGGGAGTTTCGTGCGCCAGCCGCAGTCGCAAGCGGCGGTGCTGGAACTGCACGACATCAGGATCGAGGTCGAGGCGCTCGGCCTGCCCTATCGCTACGAGCGACTGGAACGCGTCAAGCGGCGCAGCAGCGCCGAGGACCGCGCGCGGCTCGGGCTTGCCGCGCCAGGGCCCGTGCTGGCACTGGAGGGCTTGCATTTTGCCGGCGAACGGCCGTTCGCGCTGGAGCAGCGGCTGATCAACCTTTCAGCCGTGGCCGAGGCCGGCGAGGAAGAATTCCTCGACATTGCGCCGGGCCCCTGGCTGATCGGCCGCGTGCCGTGGAGCGAGGCCGAACACCGCATCCGCGCCATGGCCGCCGACGAGAATATCGCCGACGCGCTCGACATCGACGCGGGCGCGCCCTGCCTGGTGGTCGAGCGCCGCACCTGGAGCGCCGGGCATCCGGTGACGCATGTGCGGTTCATCTATCCGGCCGAGAGCCATACGCTGGTGGCGAGGTTTACCCCGTCGCAGGGGTGACTCCCCCTCACCCAGCCTCCGCTTCGCTCGGCTGACCTCTCCCCACGGGGAGAGGAGTCGGTCAGCGCCGGCGCAATCTTCTTCTCCCCACCGGGGAGAAGGTGGCCGCGAAGCGGCCGGATGAGGGGGAGTGGCGCCTCAGATCGCCGCCGTCACAATAATCTCCACCAGATATTCCGGCGTGGCCAACTTGGCTTCACCGGTGGCACGCGCCGGGGTGTGGCCCTGCGGCACCCACTTGTCCCATTCCGAGTTCATCTCGGCGAAGGTGCCCATGTCGGCCAGCCAGATGATCGCCTGGACGATCTTGGTCTTGTCGGTGCCGGCCTTGGCCAGCAATTCGTCGATGGTCTTCAGGATGTCGCGCGTCTGCGAAGCGACGTTGCCGCCGGGCTGGCCAACCTGACCGGCCAGGTAGACGGTGTTGCCGTGGATGACGATCTGGCTCATGCGCGGGCCGACATCGATGCGACGAATGCTCATTGAAGGTTCCTTCGTTTCTTGGAGTCGCGCTTGTTTAGAGTCCCGACCGCCCTGGGGCAAGGCCGGTCGCCGCGAAACCAATTGAGCCAATTGTCCGGTCTCCCCCATCCGCCTACACGGCGAGTTGACCGGCCGTGTCACAATTTCGCCGGACCGCGATGTTGACTAATGTAATAACATCACATATCGACCAGCTACCCGATTTCGCGGACCGACGCCTGATGACCAACGCCTGCCTGACCTTCCGCGACCTGACGCTCGGTTATGGCAGCCATCCGGCGATCCACCATCTCAACGGCGTCGTCCGCAAAGGCTCGCTGACCGCGGTGGTTGGTGCCAATGGCTCGGGCAAGTCGACGCTGATGAAGGGCATCGTGGGCGTGCTGAAGCCGATGGAAGGGGCCGTGGTCCGCATGCCGGGCGTCCGCACCGCTTATCTGCCGCAGCAGTCGGAGCTCGACCGCTCCTTTCCGGCGCGGGTCGTCGATCTGGTCTCGCTCGGCCTATGGCCGAAGCGCGGGATGCTTGGCCGCTATACGAAAGAGGATCGCGAGTCGGTCAGCAAGGCATTGATGGCGGTCGGGCTCGGCGGCTTCGAGAAGCGGCCGATCGATACGCTGTCGGGCGGCCAATTGCAGCGCACGCTGTTTGCCCGCGTGCTTTTGCAGGACGCCGACCTGATCCTGCTCGACGAGCCCTTCAACGCGGTCGACGCCAAGACCGTCGGCGACCTCATCCAATTGATAAAGCGCTGGCATGGCGAGGAGCGTACGATCATGGTCGTCGTGCATGACCTCGATCTCGTGCGGCAGAATTTCCCGGAAACGCTGCTGCTCGCCCGTCAGCCGGTCGCCTGGGGCGACACAAAGGAAACGCTGCGGCCGGAAAACCTGCTCAAGGCACGGCGCTTCCACGAGGCCTGGGAAGAGAATGCGCCCTGGTGCGAGCCAGATGCTCACGACCATGGCGATGATCTCGCACACGACCGCCACCATCACCACGATCACGCACATGGACCCGATCACCACCACGACCATGGCTCCGGACCGAGGGCGGCGTGATGGAATTTTTCTACGGCCTGTTCATCGCGCCCTTCGCCGATTTCGCCTTCATGCAGCGGGCGCTGTTCGGCTCGCTGATGCTGTCGCTCGGCGCCTGCCCGGTCGGCGTCTTCCTGATGCTCCGGCGCATGAGCCTTTCGGGCGACGCCATGGCGCATGCCATCCTGCCGGGTGCGGCGGCCGGCTTCCTGCTGTATGGGCTCGAGATCCTGCCGATGACGATCGGCGGGCTAATCGCCGGCATCATCGTGGCGCTCGGCGCGGGCGCCGTGTCGCGCTTCACCATCCAGCGCGAGGACGCCTCGATGGCGGCCTTCTATCTCATTTCGCTTGCCGTCGGCGTGCTGATGGTGTCGATCCGCGGCTCCAGTGTCGACCTCATGCATGTGCTGTTCGGCACGGTGCTCGCGCTCAACAACGAGGCGCTAATCCTGATCGGCGGCATCGTGGCGGTGACGCTCGCCTGCCTCGCCATCTTCTGGCGTGCCCTGGTCGCTGAATGCCTCGATCCGCTGTTCCTGCGCTCGGTGAGCCGCATGGGCAGCCCGGTGCATTTCATCTTTCTCGGGCTCGTCGTGCTCAACCTCGTCGGCGGGTTCCAGGCGCTGGGCACTCTGCTCTCGGTCGGGCTGATGATGCTGCCTGCAGCCGCCGCCCGCTTCTGGACGGTGCGCGTTGAGCCGATGTGCGTGCTGGCCGTGCTGATCGGCTTTGCCTCCTGCATCGCCGGTCTGCTTCTGTCCTACCACGCTTCGCTGCCTTCCGGCCCGGCGATCATCCTTTCGGCCGGCGTCGTCTATTTCTGCTCGATCCTGTTCGGCACGCGCGGCGTGCTGCGCGCCCGCATCGTGCATCACCGCCACCGCACCGCCTGACCAATCCCCAAGCAAGGAGACTGTCCCCAATGCTGAAATCCTTCCGTGCCGCGCTGGCGTTGAGTGTTATAACATTAAGCGCCTTCGCGACCTCTTCCGCCTTCGCAGCGCCGCTCAAGGTCGTGGCGAGCTTCACCGTGATTGCCGATTTCGCGAAGAATGTCGGCGGCGACCGGGTCAACATCACCACCATTGTCGGGCCGGACGGCGACGCGCATGTCTATGAGCCGAGCCCGGCCGACGCGGTGGCGATGGCAGGCGCCGACGTCGTGCTGGTCAACGGCCTGCATTTCGAGGGTTTCCTGCAGCGCCTGGTCGATGCCAGCGCCACGAAGGCCGCGATCGTGACGCTGACCAAGGGTGTCACGCCGATCGACTTCAAGCCGGAATTCGCCGATGCGGACGCGGCCGAGGGCGCCGATACGGGCGGCGGCAAGACCGTCACCGATCCGCACGCCTTCCAGTCGATCGCCAATGCCAAGATGTATGTGAAGAACATCGCCGAGGCGTTCTGCGCGGCAGATGCCGCTGGCTGCACCGACTACCAAAATAACGCAGCCGCCTACACCCAAAAACTCGACGCGCTGGAAGGCGAAGTGAAGGCGGCGATCCAGTCGATCCCGGAGGCGAAGCGCGTGGTCATCACCTCGCATGACGCCTTCGGCTATTTCGAGCATGAATACGGCCTGACCTTCCTGGCGCCGCAGGGCATCTCGACCGATTCCGAGCCTTCCGCGGCCGACGTCGCCAAGCTCGTCGAACAGGTGAAGCAGGACAAGGCTGCGGCGATCTTCGTGGAAAACATCACCAACCCGCGGCTGATTGAGCAGATCGCCGGCGAGACCGGCATCAAGGTCGGCGGCACGCTCTATTCGGACGCGCTGTCGGGGTCGGACGGCCCGGCCTCGACCTATATCGACATGATGCACAACAACATCACGCAGATCAAAGGCGCGATCCTTGGAAGCTGATCGGTCGGGCATCCAACCGGGCCAGGATCGGCCCGGTTGGATTTTTCCATCGGCCGTCGCTATTTGGCAGGGAATTCCTTCAATGCGGATTGCCGCCCCTCTCCCGGAGTGGCAAGACTGCCGCCAGAGAGTTCGCGAGGACGACATCATGGAATACCGCCAGATCAGCGACGACTATTCGGTCTCCGGCCAGATCCAGCCGCAGGACATCGCCGCCATCAAGGACGCCGGCTTCAAGAGCGTGATCTGCAACCGGCCGGACGACGAGCAGCCTGGCCAGCCCTCTGCCGACAGCGTCAAGGCCGCGGCCGAAGCGGCAGGGCTGGCGTTCCGCTACATTCCGGTCATCAGCGGCCAGATCACCATGGACAATGTCGAGGACCAAGCCGCCGCGCTCGACGAACTCGAAGGCCCGGTCTTCGCGTATTGCCGCTCCGGCGCGCGCTGCACCAATCTTTACGGGCTGATCCAGCAGCAGCGGGGGTGACACGCTTGGTGCGATAGACCAATTCCGCGGGCTGGCGATCCTTCGCGCCCCCCTCTGTCCTGCCGGACATCTCGCCGACGAGGGGGAGATTGGCAGTTTCACCGAAGGCGCCATTCCTGCAACGATGGCGATTAGCGAAAGCCTGCGCGACATCTGATCTCC
>CCNC01000185.1 GCA_000824845.1 Mesorhizobium sp. ORS 3359
GGGGGGCGCTGTCCCGCCAGCCTCTCCAGCAAATCCCCGAAACTCAAATCGGCAGCGCGCCGGTTTCCTTCAGCGTCTCCAGCACGATCGCCGTCTTCACATGCTGCACGGATTCATGTGGCAGCAGAACGCCGTTGACGAACTCCGACAGTGACTTGAGGTCAGGCGTCACCACCTTCAGGATATAATCCATCTCGCCGGTCAGCGCGTGCGCCTCCTGCACCTCGGGCAGGCGCGCCACCAGTTCGCCGAAGCGGCGGGCGTTGTCGCGGTTGTGGGTGGCCAGAGTCACTGAGATGACGTTGACCAGCGAAAAGCCGAGACGATCGCGGTCGAGCACGGCGCGGTAGCCCTTGATGTAGCCATCGTCCTCCAGCCGCTGGCGGCGGCGCGAGCATTGCGAGGGCGACAGGTTCACGCGCTCCGAAAGGTCGTTGTTGGTGTATCGCGCATCGTCCTGCAGAAGCGCCATTATCTTGCGGTCAAACTGATCAAGGCGCGCATCATCCATACGTATTCCTCCAATCATGCACAATTTGCGCACATGATGCGCATTATGGGCGGCTGAATGCAAGCACCGTGCGGCGGCTCCGCGCTATCCTAATGAAAGATGGCCAAGCCCGGCCGCAACAGCTTTCGGAGGATTGCCATGGGCCCCTTCCCGCACGACGCGCCACCCGCGAAAATCAGCAAACAAAATCCCGCCGGCACCGACGGTTTCGAATTCGTCGAATTCGCGCATCCGGAGCCCGCGAAGCTCGCCGAACTCTTCACCCGCATGGGCTATACCGCAGTGGCCAAGCACCGGACCAAGGACATCACCGTCTGGCGCCAGGGCGACATCAACTATGTCGTCAATGCCGAGCCGGGCTCGCATGCGATGAAGTTCGTCGAAAAGCATGGCCCTTGCGCCGCCTCGATGGCCTGGCGGGTGGTTGATGCCAAGCACGCTTTCGACCACGCCGTGTCGAAGGGCGCGACGCCCTATGAAGGCACCGACAAGGCGCTCGACGTGCCGGCCATCGTCGGCATTGGCGGTTCGCTGCTCTATTTCATCGAAGCCTATGGCGAGAAGGGGTCGGCCTACGATGCCGAGTTCGAGTGGCTGGGCGAGCGCGATCCCAAGCCCGAAGGCGTCGGCTTCTACTTCCTCGACCACCTCACCCACAATGTCTATCGCGGCAACATGGACAAGTGGTGGGATTTCTACCGCGACCTGTTCGGCTTCAAGCAGATCCATTTCTTCGACATCGACGGCAAGATCACTGGCCTGGTGAGCCGCGCCATTACCTCGCCCTGCGGCAAGATCCGCATTCCGCTGAACGAGTCCAAGGACGAGACCAGCCAGATCGCCGAGTACCTCAAGAAGTACAATGGCGAAGGCATCCAGCATATCGCTGTCGGCACTGACGCGATCTACGAAGCAACCGACAAGCTTGCCGCCAACGGGCTGAAGTTCATGCCCGGCCCGCCCGACACCTATTATGAGATGTCGCATGAGCGCGTGCATGGTCATGACGAGCCGATCGAGCGCATGAAGAAGCACGGCATCCTGATCGACGGCGAAGGCGTGGTCGACGGCGGCATGACCAAGATCCTGCTGCAGATTTTCTCGAAGACCGTGATCGGCCCGATCTTCTTCGAGTTCATCCAGCGCAAAGGCGACGAAGGCTTTGGCGAAGGCAATTTCCGCGCCCTGTTCGAATCGATCGAGCAGGACCAGATCAAGCGCGGCGTTATCAAGCTGGGCGACAAGGCGGCTTAGAGCCGAAAGCTCGTTTGCGGCTCGACCGGCATTGATCTAAGCTCCGGTCCCAAGGGGCCGAGCCGTGAACGTCTCTATAACCGAAGCCAGGGCCAAACTGTCGGAACTCGTCAGGCGCGCCAACGCCGGCGAGGAGATCGTGATCACCCGGCGCAGCAAAGCTGTAGCGCGTCTATTGCCTCCTTCGGCGAAGGGAGACTTGTTGCCACGCATCGGCGCTTTGAAGGGTACCATCAGTATCGCTGACGATTTTGACAATCTCGGCTCTGAATGGGCCGAATATTTAAGATGAAAATCAAAGCCCCAACCGCTCAACCTCGTCCTTCCTGAGCTTCACGTCATAATCAAGCAAAAACTCATCCAGCTGCGGCGGCGCAACGGACGTGCCTGAGAGCATGGCATGCACTTGGCCGCGGTGATGGATGTCGTGCAGGAAGACATGGCCGAGGATGTCGCCGATGCGCTCGGGGATCAGGCCGTCCTCGCGCCGGTCGGTGATGACGCGACGGTCGAGATCGGCTTCCGACAAGCCATCGCATAAGGCGACAAGCTTGCGGTCAAAATTGGCCTGTGCCGCCGCCAGGCGTGCCGCATCGTCGAACGGAACGAAGTTGTCGTAGGCCGCCGCGCCGAGGCCGCCATCGGTCAGGAAATCGAGATAGAGACGGTCGACCGCGAGGATGTGGTTCAGCGTTTCCCTGATCGATGGGAAGAAGCTGGCACGTTCGGCCTCGAACTCGCCGGGTTGGAGCGCGAGCACGGCGCGGTAGAGCCGGTCGTTCGACCAGAGATTGTTGCGCGCCATGCGGCGCAGATGCTCGAGCAGGGTCACCTTCACCCCTCGTATTTCTCGACCTTCTGCTCGATGGCGCCGAAGATCGAGTGACCGGCCTTGTCCTTCATCTCGATCCGCACCGTGTCGCCGAAACGCAGGAACGGCGTCTTCGGCTCGCCGCTCTCGATGGTTTCGATCATGCGCAGTTCGGCGATGCAGGAATAGCCGGCGCCGCCGGCCGAGACGGGTTTGCCCGGCCCGCCATTCAGCTTGTTGGAGACGGTGCCGGAGCCGATGATGGTGCCGGCGGCAAGCGGCCGGGTTTTCGCGGCATGCGCGATCAATGCCGGAAAGTCGAAGGTCATGTCGACGCCGGCATTGGCGCGGCCGAAGGGCTTGCCGTTGAGATCGGCTAGCAGCGGCAGGCTGACCTTGCCGCCATCCCAGGCATCGCCCAGCTCGTCCGGCGTGACAGCGACCGGTGAGAAGGCCGATGACGGTTTCGACTGGAAGAAGCCGAAGCCTTTGGCCAGCTCAGGCCCGGTGATGGCGCGCAGCGTCACGTCGTTGACCAGCATGACGAGGCGGATCGCCTCCCTCGCCTCCTCCAGGCTCGCGCCCATCGGCACGTCGCCGACGACGACCGCAACCTCCGCCTCCATGTCGATGCCGAAGGCTTCGTCGGCCATACGGATCGGATCGCGCGGGGGAACAAAACTATCCGAGCCACCCTGGTAGATCAGCGGATCGGTCCAGAAGCTTGCCGGCATCTCGGCGCCGCGCGCCTTCCGCACCAGCTCGACATGATTCACATAGGCCGAGCCGTCCGCCCATTGATAGGCCCGCGGCAACGGCGAATGTGCGTTGTGTTCATGGAAGCGCTCCGACGGGACGGCGTTGGTCTCGAGCGATTCCGCCAACGTCGCGAGATGCGGGGCAATGCGGCGCCAGTCGTCGAGCGCGGCCTGCAGGGTCGGCGCCAGGAAGGAGGCATCGGTGAACCGCGTCAGATCGCGCGAGACCACGACCAGCTTCCCGTCGCGCGTCCCGTTCTTCAGTGTGGCAAGCTTCATGCGGTTTCCTCTCCTCGCGCGGCTTTGGCGCCGCTTAGTTGTACAACAAGGCCGTCGCGGGCGATCGTCAAGTCACCCGCCCACGATTTCCTCACAGCGGCGACCCAATCGGCTTCGCTGATAGCTGGATCGTCGGCCGGAATGAGATGGTTGAGCACCAGCCGCCGCACGCCGGCATCGCTGGCGATGCGTCCGGCATCCTCGGCGAGGCTGTGGCTGGCGAAGAGGTGCTCGCGCAGCCGCGCGCCGTTGCCGGTCCGGGCGACCAGCCTTTCCACACCTTCTTCCAGCATGGCCTCATGGACGAGAATGTCGGCCTCTTTGGCAAAGTCGCCCAGCGGCGGAAAGAAGGCCGTGTCGGCGGAGAACACCACGGTTCTACCGCCATGCTCGAATCGCAACGCAAAACAGTCGGTCACCGGCGGATGGTCGACGCGCAGAGCCGTCACTGTCAGTCCTTCCTCCTCCAGGATGGCGCCCTCGCCGAATTCCTTGATGGAGACTAGTTCGCGGATATCCGGCCGGCCCTCGTCCACGATGCGGATCCCGATGTCGAATTCCATCGCCCGGCAGAAATGCCGCCAGTAGTCCTGTGTGCCGGGTGGGCCGAAAACGGTCATCGGCGTCGTCAACCCCGCTGTCCAGGCGGTGTGGATCAGCGGCCCAAGTTCCAAAATATGGTCCGAATGGAGGTGCGTGATGAAGATCAGGTCAAGCGCCTTAAGGCTGACGCCGGCATCGACCAGACCGCGCGTGACGCCAAGGCCGCAATCGACGACGATGTCACGCTCGCCGATCTGAAGGAGCGATGAGCTCGGCCATGGCCCGCCCGGGCGCAACGCCGGGCCGCCCTTGGAACCCAGAAGCACCAGCCTGTCGCTCATCGGGCGAGCCTCAAGACCAGTCGCCCTCCGGGGTGCCGTTGAAGCGCTTCTTCAGGTCGGCCCAGCAGTCGATGTAGTTCTCCTGCAAGGTTCCGAGCTCGGCGGCATAGCGCGTCAGCATCTGGGGAAATCGAGTCTCGAACATGAAGGCCATGGTGTTGTCGAGCTTGACCGGCTTCAACTCGGCGCGCGTGGCTTTCTCGAAACCCGACGCGTCCGGGCCATGCGCCAGCATCTGATTGTGCAGGCTGATGCCGCCCGGCACAAAGCCCTCTTCCTTGGCGTCGTACTGGCCATGGATCAGGCCCATGAACTCGCTCATGATGTTGCGGTGGTACCATGGCGGACGGAACGTGTCCTCTGCAACCAGCCAGCGGGGCGGGAAGATGACGAAGTCGACATTGGCCGTGCCCTCCTCGCCGCTCGGCGCCGTCAGCACGGTGAAAATAGACGGATCGGGATGGTCGAACAGGATGGCTCCGACCGGCGAAAAGGTAGCCAGGTCATACTTATAGGGCGCATAGTTGCCGTGCCAGGCGACGACGTCGAGCGGCGAATGGCCAAGTTCGGTGACGTGGAAAGAGCCGCACCATTTGACGATCAGCCGGCACGGCGTCTCCTTCTCCTCGAACCAGGCGCAGGGCGTCTTGAAGTCGCGCGGATTGGCCAGGCAATTGGCGCCGATCGGGCCGCGGTCCGGCATGGTGAACTTGGCGCCGTAGTTCTCGCAGACGTAGCCGCGCGCCTCCTTGTCGGCGAGCTCGACCTTGAAGACCAGGCCGCGCGGCAGCACGGCGATCTCGCCGGGGCGAAGCTCGATGACGCCCATCTCGGTGACGAAGCGCAGCGTGCCGACCTGCGGCACGACCAGCAATTCGCCGTCGGCGTTGAAGAAATGGTCGTCGACCATCGAGCGGTTGGCGACATAGACATGCGCGGCCATGCCGGATTGCCCGACAGCATCGCCGGCCGTGGTGAAGGTGCGCATACCGGAGATGAAGTCCGTCGGCTCGGTGGGCATCGGCGTCGGATTCCAGCGGTATTGGCCGAGCGCCAGTTCATGATCGCCGACGTTGGGGCCTGTCTTCCACAAGGGATAGCTCGCGCCCTTGAAGCGGCCGGTGTGCTTCACGCTCGGGCGGATGCGATAGAGCCACGAACGCTCATTGGTGCCGCGCGGCGCGGTGAAGGGCGAGCCGGAGAGCTGCTCGGCATAAAGCCCATAGGCCGGCCGCTGCGGCGAATTGCGGCCCTGCGGCAGCGAGCCGGGCAGCGTCTCGGTCTCGAAATCGTTGCCGAAGCCCGGCATGTAGGAAAAGGCCATCCGATCCTCCCTGATCCCGGTTCCCAAACCTCGCGAAGCGTAGCTTGCCGGCGATGTTGACCAAACTGGTTTCATTTGTAACCATCGGAAATGTAACTATCAACGGCGCGCTGCATCCCGGGGAGCGCTTCATGGAACCGGATATCCTCGAACTGGAAAGCTTTCTCCCGTACCGACTCTACCGGCTTGCGGACACCGTCAGCCGCGAGTTCTCCCGCATCTACAAGGAGCGCCACGGCCTGACGCGGCCGGAATGGCGGACGCTCTCAGGCCTCGGTCAGCGCGGCATGATGACGGCGACGGAGCTCGGAGAGCAGTCGGCCATGCACAAGACCAAGGTGTCGCGCGCGGTGGCCGAGCTGGAGCGCCGGCGCTGGCTGACCCGCACGCCGGACGAGAATGATCGGCGTGTCGAGCATCTTGCGCTGACCAAGGCGGGGTTTGCGGCCTATCGCGAGATGGTGCCGCTGGCGAAGGCGTTTGAGAGGGAGTTGCTGGCGAGGTTGAGCGCAACGGAGCGTACCGCGATCGTGACGGGGGTCGCGGCGCTGGAGCAAGCTTTGGAAGAAAAGAGCTGACAGGCTGGCGCGAAGGAACTCGACGTCCCCGTCGAGGCGCCCCTACCAATCCATCACCACCTTGCCCGAGCTGCCGCTCCGCATCGCGTCGAATCCTACCTGGAACTCATCGATCCCAATGCGGTGCGTGATCAGCCCCGACACATCCAGCGGCCCCTGCACGAGCGCGATCATCTTGTACCAGGTCTCGAACATCTCGCGGCCGTAGATGCCTTTGAGATGCAGCATCTTGAAGATGACCTTGTTCCAGTCGATCTCGAAGCCGGTGGGCGCGATGCCCAAAATGGCGATCTTGCCGCCATTGTTCATCGTGTCGATCATGTCGCGGAAGGCGGGGGCGGCGCCTGACATCTCCAGGCCGACATCGAACCCTTCGCTCATGCCGATCGACGGCATCACGTCACGCAACTTCTCCTTCGAGGCGTCGACGACATGCTGCACGCCAAGCTTGCGCGCCAGGTCCAGCCGGACCGGGTTGATGTCGGTGATGACGACTTTTCGCGCGCCGACGCACTGCGCCACCAGGGCGCCCATGATGCCGATCGGGCCGGCGCCGGTGACCAGCACGTCCTCGCCGACCAGATCGAAGGACAGTGCGGTGTGAACCGCATTGCCCAGCGGATCGAAGATGGCGGCGATCTCGTCTGGGACGTCGTCCGGGATCGGCACGACATTGTGCTGCGGGATCGCCATGTACTCGCCGAAGGCGCCGGGACGATTGACGCCGACGCCCAGCGTGTTGCGGCAGAGATGCCCTCGCCCGGCGCGGCAGTTGCGGCAGTGACCACAGACGATGTGACCCTCGCCCGAGACGCGCTGGCCGACCTTGTATTCGGTGACCGCGGCGCCGAAATCGGCGACCGTGCCGACGAATTCATGGCCCGTCACCATCGGCACCGGCACAGTCTTCTGGGCCCACTGGTCCCAATTGTAGATGTGGACGTCGGTGCCGCAGATCGCGGTTTTCTTGACCTTGATCAGCACGTCGTTAGGGCCGATCTCCGGCACCGGCACCTCTTCCATCCAGATGCCCGGCTCAGCCTTGGCCTTCACCAGCGCTTTCATCATGTTCGACATTCTGTTGTCCTTCGAATCCATTGATCCGGAATCGTTTTCCAGCGCCGGGCGTTCAGGAAATGACGCCGAGTTCCTTACCGACCTCGCCGAACGCTTCGACCGCCCGATCGATGTCGGCGCTGGAGTGCGCCGCCGACATCTGGGTGCGGATGCGCGCCTGTTCCTTCGGCACCACCGGGAAGGAGAAGCCGATGACATAGATGCCGCGCTTCAGCATGCGCGCGGCCATCTCCTGCGCTAGCGCCGCGTCGCCCAGCATCACCGGGATGATCGGGTGATCGGCGCCGGCCAGGGTGAAGCCCAGCTTACCCATCTTGGAGCGGAAGCGATCCGCATTGGCATATAGGCGCTGGCGCAGCGCGTCGCCATTGCGGATCAGCTCGAACACCTTGATCGAGGCGCCGGCGATGGCCGGCATCAGCGTGTTGGAGAAGAGATAGGGCCGCGAGCGCTGGCGCAGCCAGTCGACCACCTGCCTCTTGCCGGACGTATAACCGCCGGAGGCGCCGCCCAGCGCCTTGCCCAGCGTGCCGGTGATGATGTCCACCCTGCCCTCTACACCGCAATGCTCGGCCGAGCCCCGGCCGTTCCTGCCGACGAAGCCGACCGCATGGCTGTCGTCGACCATCACCATCGCATCGTATTTGTCGGCCAGATCGCAGACGCCGCGCAGATTGGCGATGATGCCGTCCATCGAAAACACGCCGTCGGTGGCGATCAGCCGGAAGCGGCAGTCCTTCGCCTCCTTCAGGCGGGCCTCAAGATCGGCCATGTCGTTGTTGGCGTAGCGGAAGCGCTTGGCCTTGGAGAGCCTGACGCCGTCGATGATCGAGGCGTGGTTCAAGGCATCGGAGATGATGGCGTCCTCCTCGCCAAGCAGCGTCTCGAACAGGCCGCCATTGGCGTCGAAGCAGGAAGAATAGAGGATGGTGTCCTCCATGCCGAGGAAAGACGAGATCGTCGCCTCGAGCTCCTTATGCTCTTGCTGCGTGCCGCAGATGAAGCGCACCGAAGCCATGCCGTAGCCATAGTGGTCGAGCGCATGCTTTGCCGCGTCGCGCAGGTCCAGGCTGTCGGCGAGGCCGAGATAGTTGTTGGCGCAGAAGTTCAGCACTTTTTCGCCGCCGACCTCGATCTCGGCGGACTGCATGGAGGAAATCACCCGCTCGGATTTGTAGAGCCCGGCCGATTTCAGGCCCTGGAGCCCGCTGTCGATATGGGAAAGGAATGCTTTGCTCATGGGTCCAGCCCTGTTCGGTTCGAGGCCGGACTGTCGCGCCACAGCTGCAAAAAATCCATCGCAAAAGCGACCGCTTCGGTGGCGTTGCGAAAGCCGGACGGCAATCCTTCCCGGCGACGCACCAGCAATGCGATCAAAAAGCTGTGCGCGGGAAACAACATGATAACCATCTTGCGAGCTTTGTCGCGCCGCCGCGATCGCCATCAGCCTCCTTTGCCGAGCTGTTAACCCTTTCAAGGCAAGCGTCTTCCCGTCACGCATCCAAGGCGGGAATCCGTCGACCGGAGGGTCACTTAAGTCATGTCGCAGCAGCCAGTGCAGAGCGTTTCGCGCAAGCTGATCCTGCTCATCAAGACCGGCTACTGGCTGGCGCTCACGATTATTGCCGCCATGGTGGTGGCCTCCTTCATTCTTCTGCAGCAGCTGATGGCTCAGCAGCAGCACAATGATGCCCTGCTCGACATCGTCTCGACGCAGAAGGCGCTGTCGCAGCGCATCGTCTTCCTGGCGAGCGCCACGGGCGCTGCCTCGCGCGACAAGCAGCCGGCGCTGGTCACCGCGCTCAAGCAGGCGACGGGCGAATTCGAAACCAGCTACGACCGGCTGCTCAAGGAGACCGGCGCCGATCCGCTGTCGCCGGCACGCAACGATCCGAAGTCGATCGAATATGTGCTGTTCAACAAGCCGTTCCACCTCGATTACTTCTCGGTCGGGCTCGTCGCCAATGGCGAAAGGCTGGTCTCGTCCTTTGAGTCGCAGCTTGGTATGCAGAGCAACGGCTACAAGGCCGGCGGCGAACGCGCCGGCCTCGACGCTTCCGTCGCCAATGCGACACTTTCCGGCTATGCCGCGCTCGGCCAGCGCATCAGCGCCTTCGCCGACGCGCAGTCCAGCAACATCCTCGACCTGCACCGCACGCTGTTCTTCGCCACCCTCGGCGTCATTGTGCTGGTGGCGCTGTTCATCTTCCGGCCGATGTCCAACGCCATCCTGCGCAAGACCCGCGAGCTGGTGGACGCGCGCAACTCCATGGCCTTCATCGCCGTGCATGACGGCTTGACCGGTCTCCACAACCGCACCTTCCTGACCGACCATTTCGACACGTTGATCAAGGGCGCGCACCGGCGCCGCGAGCGCCTGGCGGTGGTCCAGTTCGATCTCGACCGCTTCAAGCAGATCAACGACACGCTCGGACACGCCGCCGGCGACTATGTGCTGGTGGTGACGGCGCAGCGCATGCGCGATTCCTGCCGCGCGTCGGACCTCTGCGCGCGGCTCGGCGGCGACGAGTTCGTCATGATCCTCAACGGAGCCGGCACCACCGAGGACATCCATGCGCTGGCCAAGCGCATCCTTGCCGAAATCAACGAGCCGATCACCTTCCAGGGCACGACCATCATGCCTGGCGCCAGCGCCGGCATCGCGGTCTATCCGGTCGACGCCGACAATGCGCAGGACCTGCTCGTCCATGCCGACCTCGCCCTCTATTCCGCCAAGAAGCTCGGCGGCGGCAATTTCTCCTTCTTCTCGGAGGAGCTGCGGCGCGAGCTCGACTACCGCAAGCAGCTCGAACAGGACATCCGCACGGCGATCGCCGAGAAGAGCTTCGAGGTCTATTTCCAGCCGCAAGTGTCGCTGACCAGCGGCAAGATCAGCGGCATCGAGGCATTGGTGCGCTGGAACCACGCCACGCGCGGCATGATCTCGCCCGGCGAGTTCATTCCCGTCGCCGAGAAATGCGGCTTCATGCCGGATGTCGGCCGCATCGTCATCAGCAAGGCGATCAACGAGGCCGCCGAATGGGATCGCGCCGGGATCGATTTCGGGCGCATTGCCGTCAATGTCTCCGGCACCGAACTTCGCGAGCCTGATTTCGACGAGTTCCTGTTCGGCACGCTGGAGCGCGCCGGGCTGGCGCCGCAAAAGCTTTCGCTGGAGATCGTCGAATCCGTCATCCTCGACGACGAGAAGACCGGAATCGCCGCCAAGCTCCGCCACATCCGCGCCGCCGGCGTGCATCTGGAGCTTGACGATTTCGGCACCGGCTATGCCTCGCTCAGCCACGTCAACCCGAACGAGATCGACCGGCTGAAGATCGACCGGCGCTTTGTCCAGAACATCAATGAGAATGGCGACAACAGCAAGATCGTGCGCGCCATCACCGAGCTTGCCAGGGGGTTGGGGATCTCGATCGTCGCCGAGGGCGCCGAGACCGAGGCCGAGCTCGACTCGCTGATGGCGATCGGCTGCGACCAGGTGCAGGGCTATTCCATCGCCTTCCCGATGCCGCAGGACAAGGCGCGCGAATGGCTGGCGGCACGCAGCCCGAAGAAGGCGAAGCTGAAAGTGCTGCAGGGCAGCCTGGGCTAGCGCAACCGTCGACAAGCTTGACACAACCGGGCGTCATGGCGGCCTATCGGGATCGCAACCGGGTTTTGCGAATGCCGCTTCGTTATATCCTGTCGTTCCTGCTGCTTGTCGCATCGCCCGCCTCGGCCGCCGACCGCACCATCTACCTCACTTTCGACGACGGTCCGCTGAACGGTACAGCCAACATCCTCGACGTGCTGCAGGCCGAGCAGGTGCCCGCGACTTTGTTCATGGTCGGCATGCATGCCGAGGCGAACGCCACCAACCGGGCACTGCTGCAGCGGGCTAAATCGATGCCGCTTGTGACGATCGGCAACCACAGCTACAGCCATGCCTATAATCACTACCGGCATTTCTACGGCGACACCGAGGGCGTGGTCGCCGACATGCTGAAGGCCAATGTTGTGCTCGGGCTGAAGCCGGCCGTGCATGCGCGGCTGCCCGGACGCGACGTGTTCCGGCTGCCCAATTACTCGAAGGACGACAATTCGCTCGGGCTGGCCGAGGCCGGCCGCGAGGATCCGGACTACGAATTCGTCGCGGCTTCAGGCTTCTGGCTTTACGGCTGGGATCACGAGTGGGTGCATGAGGACAGCGGCAAGCCGGTTCAGAGCGTCGACCATCTGGTCAGCGAGATCGACCATCTGTTCGGTTACGGCCATTTCGCCAGGCCGAACAAGCTGATCCTGCTCATGCATGACGAGATGTTCCAGGACGCTTTCGACGGCAAGACGAAGCTGACGGCCTTGATCGCGGCGCTCAGGCTGCGCCACTACGCTTTCGGGGCGATTGCGGGCTACGACCAGTAGTTGGTTATAGTTTGACCCTCCGACCCGGTCTGAGCGAACGAGGCGGGATATCTTCCTTTTCTACGGGAAACGACGTCAGCAAGCTTCCAAAGCTGGGGGCTTCGACATTCGCCCGCAGCGCCGCCAGCATGTCGGCGAATTCCGCGAGCCGTTCGTCCGGCAGACCGGCCCGCAGCCGCTTGTCGAACGCGACGGCAGCAAGGCGGAGCCTTTCGAACAGCGCTTCTCCGGCTTCGGTCAGTGCCACCTGGTGGACCCTGCGGTTTTCGGGATCGCGGCGGCGCGTCAGCAACCCCTGCGCCTCCATGGCGTTGAGGTGATGCGTCAGCGTCGCGCCCTGGATGCCGATCATGCCGGCGAGTTCGCGCTGGTTGGCAAGTTCCTTCGACTTGACCGACAGCAAGGTCAGCCAGACCGGCAGCGTGCCGCCGGCCTCGACCAGCGCGGCATCGAAGGCCTGCGCCACCACTTTCGAGGTGCGGGCGAGGTTCATGCCGACGGGCGGGCGGTCAAATGGTGTCATGACGTGACAGTAGAGCATGCAATGAGAACGTGAAACTCGGCTCTATGAATTGACATCTAATCGTTAGATATCTAACTTTGTCTTATTGATGGCGTCGCGACATGGCAGCGACGTGCGGCGGGCGGCAGAGAGGAATGCGGTCATGCAATATGTCTATATCGTCATCATCGGCCTGCACGTCATGGCCGGCGTGTTCTGGGCCGGCACGACCATTGCGGTCGCCCGCGATCCGGAGATCAAGGCGGAGCGCTTCATCCGGCCGCAGCTCGGCGCCTCCGGTCTGGTGTTCCTGACCGGCATACTGCTCTGGTATTTCTTCCATGAGGGCGCATTCGGCCCGATGGAGAAGGCGCTGGCGCTCGGCATTGTGACCGCGCTGATCGCCGCCGGCGTGCAGGGCGCGCTCGTCGCCTCCGCCAGCCGGCAACTGGCTGGCGCCGACCAAGCGACGCAGACCCAGCTGCGGGCGAAAATGACCAGAGGCGAACGCATCGCCGGCGGGCTGCTGGTCATCACGGTGTTTTGCATGGCGACCGCCAAGCTGTTCTGAAACCGCACGGCCGGCAAAACCGACCGGGCGCGGCGCGCAACGGACCAGAGCGGCAGGTGGCTCTCCTTGCAAAGGTCCGTTGCGCGTCACCAACCTGCGGCCGAGCGATCAAAGCACCCTCTAAGCCATTTCGGGGCGCCTGGAGGCCTCGCGAATGGCTTTGTGGATATTGCGCTGCAGGTCCATGAAAGCAGCGCTCTCCATGACCTCCTCGCGGCGCGGGCGATCGATGTCGACGTCAAAAGTCCGCATGATGCGCCCCGGGCCGATGCCCATCACGACAATGCGGTCCGACAGATAGACGGCCTCTTCGACGTCGTGGGTGACGAAGAGCACGGTCAGCCTGTGCTCCTCCCAGATCTGGGTGAGCAGCTCCTGCATCTGATGCCTGGTCAGGGCATCGAGCGCACCGAAAGGCTCGTCCATCAAGAGCATCTTGGGGCGGTAGGAAAGCGCGCGCGCAATGGCGACGCGCTGCTTCATGCCGCCCGACAGTTCGGATGGATAGAGATTGGCCGAATGCGGGAGCTTGACCAGGTCGAGATGTTCAAGCGCGATCCTGCGGCAGGTGGCGCGGTCATGGCCGGCGGCCTTGAGAGCGAACTCGATGTTCTGCTGCGCCGTCAGCCAGGGCAGCAGCGTATAGGACTGGAAGACGACGCCGCGATCGAGACCCGGCTTCAGGATCGGCGATCCGTCGATGTCGAGCTCGCCCGCGTCGAAATCCTGCAGTCCGGCGACGATCGACAGCAGCGTGCTCTTGCCGCAGCCCGACGTGCCGACCAGCGACACGAACTCGTTGTCGGCGAGGTCGAGATTGATGTCGCGCAGCACTTCGGTGCGCCGCGCTCCGGTGCCGAAACTCTTGTGAAGGCCCTTGATGCGCAGTTTTGGGGAATTCATCGGCCGGGCCTCGTCATGAACGGCTGTCCTGGCGGAACAGCACCTTGCCCAGCGCCTTCATGACCTGGTCGGTGATCAGGCCGAGGATGCCGAGCAGAAGGATGTAGCCGATGATGGTGTTGGTCTGGAAATAGCGCTGCGAGACGGTGATGCGATAGCCCAGGCCGGACGTCGCAGCGACGAGCTCGGCCAGCACCAGCCAGGTCCAGGCCCAGCCCAGGCTGATGCGCAACGTATCCCAGATGCCCGGCAAGGCGCTGGGCACCACGATGCGCGTCAGGATCTTGCGGTCCGGCAGGCCGAGCGTCCGGCCGAGACCGACGAAGTCGGCCGGCACGCGCTTGACGTTGTCCATGATCATCAGCACCTGCTGGAAGAAGGTGCCGATGAAGATGATCAGGAATTTCTGGACGTCGCTCGTGCCCGCCCACAGGATGGAGAGCGGCACGAAGGCGACGACCGGCATATAGCGGATGAAATCGACCAGCGGCTCGATGGCCGCTTCCCAGGTCCGGAAGCCGCCGATCAGCACGCCGATCGGAATGGCGAGCGCCGAGGCGATGAGAAAGCCGACCGAAATACGGTAGATCGAGGCCTCGAGATCGGTGAGCAGCGTGCCGTCGGCCCAGAGCTTGCCAAGCTGCGTCGCCACGCTGGCGGGCGACGGCAGGAAGATCGGCTTGACCAGGTCGAGGGCCGTCGCCGCCCACCAGGCGAGGCCGAGACCGGCAAAGACGGCCACGGCGATGATCAGGAAGCGGGAGCGCGCGATGGGCGCGCCGATCCCGGAGGAGCGGCGACGGCGCATCGCCTGCCTGGCGGCAGGTCCCGTCGCCGGGCCAGGCGCGCTCGCTTTGCCGACAGGCTCGTCGGGCATCTCGGCGGCCGCCACGAACCGGCCTACTGCGCGGCCTTAACGAAGGCCGGATCGATCATCTGCTCCGGCGTCACGTCGGCCTGAAGCAGCCCGGCATTCTTGGCGGCGGCCTGGACGTCGGCGAATGTCTTGGTGGAAAAATCGCCTGTCAGCGCGCTCTTGTTCTCGGCAAGGGAATAGTAGCGCACGCCGTCGAAGGCGGTGTTGAGGTCCTCGACGCTCGAGCCGACCGCCTTGGAGATGATGGCGCGGCCGCCGGGCGTGTCGGCATTGTAGTCCTTGAGCGCGGCATCCCAGGCCTTGATCATGGCAAGCACCTGGCCGGGCCGCGACTTGATCACCTCGTCGCGCACCACCAGCACGTCGCTGATCAGGCCGGGATCCTCGCCGGCGGTGAACAGAAGCTTGACGTCCTTGTTCTGCGC
This sequence comes from Mesorhizobium sp. ORS 3359, assembly GCA_000824845.1. Classification (GTDB taxonomy): domain Bacteria; phylum Pseudomonadota; class Alphaproteobacteria; order Rhizobiales; family Rhizobiaceae; genus Mesorhizobium. The sequence goes on from CCNC01000185.1 coordinate 15,174, forward strand.
CCTGGCCGTGGTGAGATAGGGCTCATAAGTGACCGCGACCGGGACGCGGCCGGCAATCAGCGCGCTGCCGGCATCCGCCGCCGGCATCGGCACCGGCTGGACGTCGGCAATCGACATGCCGTTCTTGGCCAGCGCATATTTCAGCAGGATGTCGCTGGTCGTGCCTTCCTCGAAGGCGACCTGCTTGCCCTTGAGATCGGCGACCGAGTTGACGTCCTTGCCGGCGATCATGGCGTCGGCCGTCATCGAGACGTCGAGCAGCAGCACGATCTTGACCGGCAGGCCGGCCGCAACCATGCCCATGGCGGTGTGGGTGGCGATGTTCGCCGCATCGAGCTGGCCGCTCGCCAAGGCGGCATTGATGTCCTTGTCCTCGGTGAAGTTGACGATCTGGACGTCCGACAGACCGCTCGCCTTGAACAGACCCTTGACTTCGGCGACATGCCACTGGCCGTAGCCCAGCCATGGCTCAATGCCGATCTTGAACGATCCGGCCTCGGGCGTCGCGGGAATGGCCGTATCGGCGGCGTGGGCCAGCGGGGCGAAGCCGAGGGCGGCCGCCATCACGAGCGAACGGAATTGTCCTGTGAGGTTACGCATCATCTTTGTTCCCCTTGATGATTCAGAGCGCTTTTTTGAGCCAAACTTCCTGTCTGGCGAGAATGCGGCTTCTGCTTCTTGCGGCACTGTGCCTCGGCGTCTTACCTGCCACAATATTCAACGTCGGCGGCGATGGATGTCAAGGCTAAAATACATACATGCATATACAAGCTGGAGGCGCTGATTTCCGCGCTCTTGGCAGCATTTGGGCAGGCTCCACTCGTAACTGGCGCCATGGGGAATAGTCCCGGCCGCTTCAGGTCTTGCGCGACGGAGAATAGCGGCTGCCGAGCGAGTAGCGGCTGCCGACATAGGTCAGTTTGCTGATGGTGGCGACGACCGCGCCGGTCCATGTCCGGCGATGCAGGAGAAGGCAGCAGTCGCCGACGTTGATGGCCAGATGCCGCGCGGTCTCGGCATCGGCCGGGACAGCGGAAATGATGTGTTCGACCTCGGTCACCGGCGTCTTCTGCATCAGGTAATCATAGGTCGCCGTCTTGGAGAAATCTTGCTTGTCATAGTCGGGTATCAGGCTCGGGTTGACGAAGCGCTCTTCCAGTTGGACAGGCAGGTCATTCTCGAAATTGACGACCACCGAATGATAGACAGCAGTGCGCTTGGCGAATTCGAAGGACAGCGAGAGCTCCTTGGTCGGCGTGATTTTTTCGAGGACGAGAACCTCGGAGCGATGCCTGTTGCCGCGCGCGACGATCTCGGCCGCGATGTTGTTGATCTCGATCAGCGTCGATTGTGGCTTTGGCGGCGCGATGAATGTCCCCACGCCCTGCAACCGGATCAGGAAGCCGGCCGAGGTCAGTTCCCGCAAGGCGCGGTGGACGGTCATGCGCGACACGCCGAGCGCGGCCACGAATTCATTCTCGGACGGCAGCTTGCTGTCCTTGGTCCACTTGCCGGTTCCGATGTTGGTCAGGATATAGTCCTTGACCTTCTCGTAGAGGGGGCTGGCCGTATCGGGCAAAGCACTCATTTCAAAAGTCCTTTCCGGCGAACATCGGAAATCAGGTGCCGGCAGGCTGCCGCAGCCGGATAATGGTTTTCAAGCCGTCGCCCTGCCCCGCCAGAAGACGCTCATAAGCGGCGGGAATATCATCCAGGCCGATCTCGCGATCGATCAGGCTGATCAGCGGTCCGGACAGCTCCGCCAGCATCCCGATGGCGTCGGGCAGCTCATCGGCAAAGGCATGGCAGCCCAGCAGACCGATCTCGCGCTCGACCAGCATGTTGGGGTTGATGTCGAGGCGGCCGTGGAAAATGCCGACCAGCGCGACGGTGGCGCCGGAACCCAGAACACCCAGCAGCTGGTTGAGCGCGGCGATGCTGCCGGTGGCCTCGACGGCCGCAAGCAGAGGCGCGTCGGTGGTCGCGGCGGCAATGGCCTCGCGGTCGAGATCGACGATGGTGGCGCCGGTCACCCGGGCGACCCGCTCGCAGCGCGCCTTGTTGCGGTCGGCGATCAGCACCCTGCCCGGGAACGTCCGCGACAAAAGCAGCGCCGTCAGGCCGCCGATGGTGCCGCAGCCGACGACAAGCACCGAACCCGCGGTCTTCGGCAGGCGCCGCACGGCATGCAGCGCGACGGCGAGCGGCTCGGCCATCGCCGCCACTCTTTCATCGAGCGCGGCGTCGATGACATGCAGCAGGCGCGCCGGCAGCACCGTCTCCTCGGCAAAGCCGCCGTCGCATATTTCGCCGACGAAGCCCAGCGAGGCGCACAGATGCCGCCTGCCCGCGCGGCATTGCGCGCATTCCCCGCACCAGAAGCGGGAATCGGCGACGACCCGGTCGCCCACGGCGACGGTATCGACGCCCGCGCCGACCGCGACCACCGTGCCTGTCAATTCATGGCCGGCCGTCGACGGCGCGCGGCTTATCCATTGTCCGGTGCGGAAATTGTGGAGGTCGGAGCCGCAGATGCCGGCGGCGTCGACATTGAGCTTCACCCAGCCCGCCTCGGGAGCCCCCGGCGCGGCGACATCCTCGACGCGCAGGTCGCCGGGTCCATGCAGTCTGGCGGCCTTCATCGCGCCGGCCCGTCAGGCGCCGAGATAGCGGTCGCGGATTTCCGAGACCGCGTTCTCGTGCGAGCTGAAGCCCTCGTAGCGGGCAAGCCTGCGGGCATGGCCGGCAAGCTCCGGATAGGCCGCCGAGGTCACATAACCGACCGACGAACGTTTCAGGAAATCCGTCACTGAAAGCGGCCCGTAAGTGCGCGCCCAGCGGCTGGTCGGCAGCACCGCATTCGGCCCGAGGACGAAATTGGCGAGCGTCACCGGCGTGTGCGGACCCATGAGGATCTCGGCCGCCTCGGTGATGTGGCCGAGATGCGCGAACGGTTCCCTGGACAGGATCTCGAGGTGTTCGGGCGCATAGTCGTTGATGAAGCGGTAGCTGTCCTCCAGTGACGCGGTCAGCACGATGCCGCCGCGCTTGCCGGTGAGCACCGCGCGCGAGAACTCGACCCGCTGCTCGGTCATACGGGACCAATGGTCGGGAAGTGCTGCCAGGGCCGCGTCGGCGACCTTGCGGCTGTGGGTCACGAGATAGGCGGAAGAGTCCGGTCCGTGCTCGGCCTCGATCAGAAGGTCGAGCGCGGCGAGGCCGCCGTCGACGCTGTCGTCGGCGAAGATGATCGCTTCCGACGGTCCGGCCGGAAGGCCGGTGTCGATGATCGACGACAGCAGGCTCTTGGCCGCCACAACCCAAGGGCTGCCTGGGCCGACGATCTTGAGCGCGGGCTTCACCGTCTCGGTGCCGTAGGCGACGGCCGCGACCGCATGCGCGCCGCCGCATTTGTAGACGGTCTCGACCCCGGCGAGCCGAGCGGCGACCAGGGTCGCGGCATCGACGGAACCGTCCGCGGTCGGCGGCGTCACGATGGCGATCTGCGGCACGCCGGCGATGACGGCCGGAACCGAGGTCATCATCGTCACAGACGGGAAGGCGCCCTTGCCGCGCGGGACGTAGAGCGCGACCGAGCCGATCGGCGTGTAACGGTCGCCGGCATAGGCGCCGGGGCGGACTTCCTTGAGCCACATCGTCTCGGGACGCTGCTCCTCGTGGAAATGCCTGATGTTTGTGATGCCGAAGCGGATGCTGTCGATGACATCCTTGTCGACCTTGCCGAAGGCCGCGTCGAACTCAGCCTCCGAGACTTTCAGATTGCCCGCGGCCACATCGGCCTTGTCCAGATCCTTGACGAAGCGGAGCAGGGCCGCGTCGCCTTCGGTCCGGACCGCCTCGAGGATCGGACGGACCTTCTCGACGAAGACCGAGAGGTCGGCTTCGGCGCGCTTCAGCAGGCTCGCCCGCTGTTCGGCGCTGGCGGATGAGAGGTCGTGGAAGCTGATCTCGGACATGGCTGCTCCTCAGAAACGCGGGAAAAGTATATACATGTATGTATAATGGTCGCCAGTATTTTTCTGCGTCCTCCGGGCGGAACCCGGCCACGGCAAACCGCATCAGATCGAGGCAAGAAAGCCCCCATCCACCGGAAAGCACTGCCCGGTGATGTAGGCCGAGGCGTCCGAGGCCAGGAAGACCGCAATTCCGTGCAGATCCGTAAGGTCGCCGAAGCGATGCTGCGGGATCTTGGCGAGCATCGATTGCTGCCACGCCTCGTCGGCGTAGAACACCTCGGTCATCGCCGTCCTGAAATAGCCGGGCGCAATCGCATTGACCCTGATCCCGAGACCCGCCCACTCCGCTGCAAGGGCCCGCGTCATGCCGAGCAGGCCCGACTTCGACGAGCCGTAGGGCACGGCCGTGGGTATGCCGACCTCGGAGGTCAGCGAGCACAAATTGATGATGGCGCCGGGCCGTCCGGCATCGCGCATGTGGCGGGCGGCGGCCTGGGCGCAGAAGAAGGCGCCCTTGAGATTGGTGTCGACGATCCGGTCCCAGAGCGCTTCATCGACATCAAGCGAAGGCCTGACCTCTTCCATGCCGGCATTGTTGACCAGGATATCGAGACCGCCAAGCAGGTTGGCTGCCTCGGCGGTCGCGGCGCGGCAGCGGGCGACGTCGGTGACGTCAAGGGCAATGGCATGTGCAACGCCACCGGCGGCCCGGATCGCCTCCGTCGTCTCTCCGAGCGAAGCAAGGCTGCGCGCCGTGACGGCGACAGCGGCGCCGGCCGCACTCAGCGCCTCGGCGATGCCGCGCCCGATGCCGCGACTGGCGCCGGTGACGAGCGCCTTCCTGCCCGACAGGTCGAAGAGGGAAGCATTGCGCATATGATCCTCCTTGGCCTTGCCGGCCTGCCCTCGCCCGCGAGACTAACCGATCCTTGGTTATACATACAAGCATATACAATGGCTTTGGGAGCCGCAGTGAACAACCGACCGCGGAGAGCGGGCAACCCGAAACCGATACCGCAAGCCGTACGGCGTTTTCGGCCGCCGCGATTTCGCGCGGCGACCTGTCCCTCAGATCCTGATCCCGAACCGGATGCCGTCATAGATTGCGGCGTGGATGTTGCGCGATGCGACCGCGTCGCCGATGCGGAACAGCACGAAGCCGCCGTCGGCATTGCGGGATGGGAATATGTCGCCGCCCTTCACCAGCCGCTCATAGTCGACCGCGCCGCCATTCTTCGACAGCGGTTTGAGCGACAGATAAAGATCGTCGAGCGGCGCCGTGCCATGCTCGACCACCACCTGGTCGACACGCCTTTCGCCGCGCCAGCCGCCGGCAAAATCCGAAGCGAGCTCGGCGACGAGCTGGTTGCCCTCGCGCCGCACCGAACGCAGGCGGGTGTTGATGGTGACGGCGACGCCCCTTTCGTGGAAGGCGCGCATATAGGGCACGTGGTTCATGCCGCCCATTTCCGGCGCGAAGAAGCGTTCCGGCGAGACCAGCTCCAGCTTCGAGCCGCTGTTGGCAATGAGCTCGGCGGCGCCCATGCCCTGATGGCCGCCATTGTCGTCGTAAAGCAGGACATTCTCGGCCGGTTTGACGCTGCCGGCCATGATGTCCCAGCTCGAGGTGACGAGATTGTCGCCGGCGTTCAGCGACGGGTTCTGGGGCATGCCGCCCGTCGCCACGATCACCACGTCTGGCGCCAGCGCCAGCACATCGTCCTTCTCGGCCCAGGTGTCGTAGCGTATTTCGACGCCGAGGCGGTCAAGCTCGGCCAGCCGCCAGTCGATAATGCCGATCAGTTCCTTGCGGCGCGGATTCTGCGTGGCGAGCCGCACCTGCCCGCCTGCCTGGCTGGAGGCTTCGAGCACCGTCACCTGGTGGCCGCGTTCGGCCGCGACGCGCGCGGCTTCAAGACCACCAGCGCCGGCCCCCACCACCACGACTTTCTTCATCGGTCCTTCGCTCTTGGCGATAACGTGCGGAATGGTCGCCTCGCGGCCGGTCGCGGCGTTGTGGACGCAAAGCGCTTCGCCGCCTTCATAGATGCGGTCGAGGCAATAGGTGGCTCCGACGCATGGCCGGATCTCGTGCTCCCGGCCCTCCATCACCTTCTTGACGATATGCGGATCGGCGATATGGGCGCGCGTCATGCCCACCATGTCGAGCTTGCCGGTGGCGATGGCGTGGCGCGCCGTGGCGACGTCGGAGATGCGCGCGGCGTGGAAGGTCGGGAACTTGGTCGCCGCCCTCACCTCGCCGGCGAAATCCAGATGCGGGGATGAACGCATGCCGGTCACCGGGATGACCTTGGTCAGCGACGCGTCCGTCTCGATCGTGCCGCGGATGATGTTGAGGAAGTCCACCTTGCCGGAATTGGCGAGCCGCCTTGCGATCTCGACGCCCACTTCTTTCGAGATGCCGTTTTCGAGATCTTCGTCGGCTACCATGCGAATACCGACGATGAATTTCTCGCCCACGGCGGCGCGGACCGCGTCGAGCACCATGTCGGTGAAGCGCAACCGATTATCGAGCGAGCCGCCGAACTCGTCGTCGCGATGGTTGGTGAGCGGCGACCAGAAGCCATCCATCAGATGTCCATAGGATTCGAACTCGATGCCGTCGAGGCCGGCCGCCTGGCAGCGCTGCGCGGCCGAAGCGTAGTCTGCGACGATGCGCTCGATGTCCCATTCCTCGATGGTCTTGGGAAAGGCGCGATGCGCCGGCTCGCGCACCGGCGAAGCCGATAGCACCGGCAGCCAGTCGGCCTTGTTCCAGCCGGTGCGGCGGCCGAGATGGGTGATCTGGATCATCACCTTGCAGTCATGCTCATGGCAGGCATCGGCAAGCTCGGCGAGCCAGGGCACGATGCGGTCGTCATAGACATGCAGATTGCCGAAGGCGGCCGGGCTGTCGCGCGAGACGATCGCCGAGCCCGCCGTCATGGTCAGCGCCATGCCGCCCCTGGCCTTCTCGGCATGGTAGAGCCGGTAGCGCTCCTTCGGCATGCCGTCCTCGGAATAGGCCGGCTCATGGCTGGTCGACATCACCCGGTTCTTCAGCGTCAGGTGCTTGAGCTGGTAGGGTTGGAGAAGCGGGTCGTTGCTGGTCATCGTCTTCCTGTCGTTTCAAATTGTGCTAATGAGCGCGCCAAATGTGCCGCGCCCGAAAGAATTGCGGTGCCTTCTTCGTTCTTCGTTTACGCCCGCTACCTTCGAACCGTGGTTCGGACCGGCGGCAAGGAGCCATTGATGACAGACGCCAAGAACCTCACCCAGCTCGGCAAGCACGTCGAGACGCCACAGAGCCCCGAACAGGCGGTCCTGGAGACCGTGCCGTTCCAGCGCGGCGATGGCCCGCCGGCGATCGTGCGCTTCACCTGCCCCGAATTCACCTCGCTCTGCCCCGTCACCGGCCAGCCCGATTTCGCCCACGTCGTCATCGACTACGCGCCCGACCGGACGCTGGTTGAATCGAAGTCGCTGAAGCTGTTCATGACCTCGTTCCGCAACCACGGCGCCTTCCACGAGGAATGCACCGTGATGATCGGCCGCCGCATCGTGGAAGCGACCAAGCCGATCTGGCTGCGCGTCGGCGGCTACTGGTTCCCGCGCGGCGGCATCCCGATCGACGTCTTCTGGCAGACCGGCGCGCCGCCCAAGGACGCCTGGCTGCCCGACACCGGCGTCGCGCCCTATCGCGGGAGAGGTTGAGCGGTCAGACATGGCTCGCCTGGCAAAGGTTCTTTGATAGGAAGGGCAGAACCGCTTTGCGGTAGCGCGACTGGTCGTAGCGCAAGAGGTCGACGTGACCGGCGCCTTCGAACCGGACGAGCTCCGACGCGGGCGCTGCGTCATGCAAGGCTGCCACCTGGCCGCGATCGATGAAGGGATCGGCGCCGCCTGCCAGCAGCATCAGCGGTTTGCCGATTCTACCGATGCGGTCAACAGGCCTGACATCGTCAGCCCCGAAGCCGAGGCGCACTGGCATCTGTGCCAGTAGGATATCGGCCTGCCAGCGGCGCAAGGCAGGGAACGGCATGCGCCAGGCCGCGCAGGGTCGCGTAGAGTTGTTCGAGCACGTAGACGTCGGCCTCTGCCTTCGGCGTTGCAAAGACGAACGATGCGGCACCCAGCGACGAGCCGAGCGCGCCGATTTTCTGACCGGGAAAGCGCTGCCTTGTGTAGGCAAGGATTCGGGCGGCGTCCTGCCCTTCACTGTAGCCGAAGCCCTGAACGGTACCGTCGCTCTCGCCGTGACCCGACAGGTCGAAGAGGACTACGGAATAGCCGGCGTCGAACAGCATTTTCGCCCTTTGCAGATTCGCTAGCCGGTTAGCGCCGCGTCCATGCAGCAGGACGATCGCGCCGCAACTGCCCTTCCGCTTTGCCGCCCAGCCGACAAGGTCGGGCGTACCAGCTTGATCGAGTACCACGCGTTCGACCGGCAAATCGCCCGGCGCTATGAAGCTTTGACGAGGCGCTCGCGCGATCAGCGTCGTTCCGACCGCCCAGTCAACGACGCCGGCAGCGGCGCAAAGTCCGACAATGGCGGTAGCAAGCAGAGCGCGCAGTTTCATCCGTCGATCTGCCTTGTCGCCATCATTCGCACTGATACTGGCTCAGCGCCCATTCGCCGGTCACCGACAGGAGGTCGGAGACTTTCCAGTCGCCGCCAACCTTCTTCAGCTTCCATTCCAGGCGGTGCTGGTGGCCCTCGACGACGAAGGCAACCACCACCTTGGCCTCGTCGCCATTGACGGCTTCGATGGTGCGCAGACTCCGGTCTATGGCCAGCTTGTCGTAGTCGGCATTGTCGAGCGCCATGTTGGGGTCGAGGCATTCGCCCTGCCCCGAGGCGCGCAGCGCATCGCTCTTGTCGAGCACGGTTTTCGCCGGGTCGGTGAAGTTCTTGCGCTGGGCGGGATCCAATTCCAGCCCAAGATGCTCGTAGAAGGGCTTCACCACCGCGGTCGGCGACCCGGGCAGGACCGGGGCGACCGGCGCCGGTTCGGCCGGCTTGCTGTCCGGCGCAGCGGCCGCAGGAGGCGAGGCATTGTCGCCGGACGAGGCTTTCGGCGGCGCGCCGAACAGCCCCTGCGCAGAGGCGCCGCCGTTCAGTCCTGCGGCCAGCATCGACAAGCTCGACAGCGCGAGGACGAGACGGCGAGGCACGGCGTCACTCCGTCGAGGCGCCGCATCCCAGCGCGCTGAGCTTCCAGTCGCTGGTCTTGGAACTGATGTCGGCGATCTTCCACTTGCCGTCCACTTTCTTCAGCGACCACACCATTTCGCGTTTGGAGTCATCGCCTTCCGGGAAAAGATTGAAGCTTGCCGTCACCTCGGCGGTGTCGCCATTGACGGCCTCGGTGAGCTTCAGCGTCTTCGAGAGGGTCTTCTGGTCGAAGTCCTGCGCATCGAGGCCGGGGTCGAAGTCGAGACAGGACACCTCGTCGGGCTTTTCCTTCTGCGCCTTGTCGTTGGCTTCGAACAGCTTGGTGACCGGCTCGGTGAAACGGTCGCGGTATTTGGCGTCTCCCTCGAACTTCACTTCAGGCACGTAGAAGAACTTCACGGCGTTGGAGGCCGGCCCGGCGAGCACGGCGCCGGGCAAGGCAATCGAGAAGACAGCGGCAAGCACTATCGGCTTCATGCAGGATCTCCGGGGTTCGGCGGCGTGGCGGCACGCTTGCCACCACGCATCCTGCATATCGCCTTTTTTGCGGCTCATGAAGTCTTTGCAGCTCATGAAGCCCGGGCGCACTCAGGCATCCAGCCAGACGTTCTGGAAGTCCATCTCGTAGGTCTGGTGCATCGAGTAGTTCTTCACCTTCTTGTTCATGTGGCAGTAGAGCTTCTGCCAGAAGGGCTGGATGATGACGCCGGAGTCCTGCAGGATCGCCTCGACATCCTTCATCACTTCCTTGCGCTTGGCGACGTCGATCTGCGACAGCGCCTCCTTGAGCTTGGCGTCGAACTCCGGATTGGAGTAGGCCGTCTCGTTCCAGGCCTCGCCGGTGCGGTAGCCCAGCGCCAGCACCTGGACGCCGAGGGGGCGCATGTACCAGATGGTCATCGAATAAGGATACTTCGTCCAGTCGTTCCAGAAGGTCGAGCCCGGCAGCACGGTGCGCTTCACCTTGATGCCGGCATCGCGCAGCTGGCCAGCAATGGCGTCGCCGGTGTTCTTCTGCCACTCGTCCTCGACGGTGATCAGCTCATGCTCGAAGTCGGCCTGGCCGGCATCGGCCATCAGCTTCTTGGCGCCGGCGGCGTCGCGCTCCTTCTTGGGCAGCGGGTAGTATTCGGGATGGATCGGGGCGACGTGGTGGTTCTCACCGACCGTGCCGCGACCGTTGTAGCCGAGCTGCATCACCTGATTGTTGTCGACCGCCATCTGCAGCGCGTTGCGCACCCGCTTGTCGTCATAGGGCTTGTGGGTGACGTTGGTGCGGGCAACGAGCGTGGTCGCGGTCGCGACCTCCGACTTCACCAGGCCCATCTTGTCCAGCGGGTCGATGTAGTCGGCCGGCGTTTCGAAATCGAGGTCGACCTCGCCCGAATCGAAGGCATTGAGCGTGGCGTTGAAGTCGGTGCCGTAGTCGATGAACTCCACCCCGTCGAGCGGCGCTTCACCGCCCCACCACTTGCCGTTCTCGCGGCGCTTGACGACCGCCTTCTGGCCGACATCGTAGGAGACCAGCTCGAAGGCTCCGGTGCCGATCGGCTTCTTGATCGGGTCGGCGCCATCCTTGTCGAAGTCGCGGTGCACGACCAGCGCCGGATAGTCGGTCAGGCCCGGGATGATGGCGATATCGGCTTCGACGAGCTTCAGCTTGACCGTGTGGTCGTCGACCTTGGTGATCGCGCCGTCCTTGGCCTTGCCGGTCTTGGTGTCGATCAGCGCGCCGACGCGGGCGGCCATGGAATTGCCGGAAGCCGCCTTGTCGCACCAGCGGTTCAGATTGGCGACCACGTCATCGGCATTGAAGGCATCGCCATTGTTCCAGGTGACACCCTTGCGCAGATGCAGCGTGTATTCGGTGGCGTCATCATTGACGTCCCAGCTTTCGAGCAGCACCGGCTCGAAGGTGAACTGGTGGGTGTAGCGCACCAGCGGCTCCAGCCAACAGCGGGTGACGTTCGCCATCTCCGTCCAGTCATAAGTGCGCGGATCCTTCTGTGCCTTGACCGACATGGCGACGTGCAGCGTGCCGCCCTTCTTCGGCTCGTCGGCGAGCGCCTTGGTCGGCGCGGCAAGGCCGAGCATGCCATAGGCGAAAGCCGTCGATGCGCCGAAGGCGCTGGCCAGCGCCAGGAATTCGCGCCGGTCGACACGGCCCGCGCGCGCCTCCCCGGCCATCGCCTCGATCACGGCCGGGACCCGGTCACCATTGCTTCTGAAGAGTGTCATTCTCGTTCTCCCATTGATTTCTTCGGATCTTCGCCCGGTTGGTTTAACTCTTTGTTGGAGCATGATCTTTCCGAAAACCGGTTCCCACTTTTCGGGATCATGCTCCGATGCTGCCTTCCATCAACTGACGCTGTCGGGCAGCTTTTCCTCGCGCCGCGCGATCAAATCCCTGAGACCCTCGGCAATGCCCTCGTCGAGCTTCGGCTCCTGGTAGTCGGCCAGCATGGCGCGCGCCTTCTCGAGGCCGCGCGCGTCATGGTCTTTGGCGCCTTCGGCGCTCCACTGCTCGAAGGAATTGAAGTCCATGATGTTGGGCATGAAGAAGGCGCTCTCGAAATGCTCGAGCGTATGCTGCGTGCCGAGGAAATGGCCTTGCGGGCCGACCTCGCGGATCGCCGCCATCGCGTCCTTGAAATCATCGAAGGACACACCGCCGGCATATTTGTACCAGCCGACGAGCTGCTCGCAGTCGGTGGCGAATTTCGAATAGCCGCAGGTCAGCCCCGCTTCCAGCCAGCCGGCGGAATGCCAGATGTAGTTGGCGCCGGAAAGGATCGCGGCGTGCATCAGCATGTTCGCTTCGTAACCCGCCTGCGCGTCGTTGAGCTTCGAGCCGACATGGAAGCCGGAGGTGCGCCAGGGCAGCTTGTACTTCCTGGCCAGCGCTCCCATCAGATACATCATCTGGGCTGCCTCCGGCGTGCCGCCCATCGGCGCGCCGGTCTTCATGTCGACGGTCACCATGAACTGGCCGTAGAGCTGCGGCGAGCCGGGCCGGATGAGCTGGGTCAGCGCCACGCCGGCGAGCGCCTCGGCGTTGACCTGCGCCACCGCGCCGACCGCGGAGGCCGAGGTCGAGGCGCCGCACAGCGCGAAGGGCGCCAAGATCAGCGGCTGGTTGTGGCTGGCATAAACCCGCATGGCGTCGATCATGGTGGCGTCCCACACCAGCGGCGAATTGCAGTTGGTGATCGCAACCAGCACCGGATTGTCGCGCACGAACTCCTCGCCGAAGACGATGCCAGCCATCGCCATCGTGTCCTCGGCGCGCTCCTTCGACGTCACGATGCCCATGAACGGTTTATCGGAATGTTTCAGCGCCGAATGAATGATGTGAAGGTGCCGCTTCGGCACCGCAATTTCCATCGGCTCGCAGATGACCGAGCTCGACGAATGCAACGCCGGCGCCATGTAGGCCATCTTGTGGAAATTGTTGAGGTCGGCCAACGTGCCGTAGCGGCGCTTGTTGTCGAGGTCGCGGACATAGGGCGCGCCATACATCGGCACGAAGATCGAGTTCTTGCCGCCGACGCGCACCGTGCGCTCCGGGTTGCGCGCGTGCAGTGTGAACTCCGGCGGAACCTTCGAGACCAGCTCCATCAACAGCGCGCGGTCGATGCGGACACGCGTTTGCCTGACATCGGCGCCGGCCGCCTTCCAGAGCTCGATCGCGCCGTCGTCGCGGAATTCGCAGCCCACTTCCTCGAGGATCTTCAGCGATTCCTCGTGGATCAGCTCCACCGCCTCGTCGGGCACGATCTCATAAGCGGGGATCTTGCGCACAAGGGTGGGGAAGGACGCGATCGGCGCGCTTCTCAGCGCCTTTCGGCCGAGCCGGCCGCCGCCGCGGCGGTGGGTCTGTTCGGTCAGTTCAACGGCCGGTGCGTTCATGGAGGCTCCTTCTTCCTGCCCGACCAAGTTAACGAGAGGAAATATGGATGTGATGCTGGAAAATCCTGATCTCTTGTATAAGCTACACTTATGCGAAACCTACGCCAGCTCCTGCCCTCCGCCGGCAGCCTGATCGTCTTCGAGGCCGCGGGCCGGCTGTCCAGCTTCACCGCGGCCGGGCGCGAGCTTGGCATGACGCAGGCGGCCGTCTCCTACGCGGTGCGCGGGCTGGAGGAGCAGCTCGGCGCCAAGCTCTTCCAACGCCGCCACCGCCAGGTGCTTTTGACGGAAGCCGGCGAACGTTTCCATGCCGATGTTTCGCTGGGCCTCTCGCATATCCGCAAGTCCGCGGAGGACCTTCGCCTGCAGGCGACCGGCGGGCATGTGACCTTGGCCGCCTCGACCGCCTTCGGCTCCTTCTGGATGATGCCGCGCCTGCAGCAGTTCCGCGACGAATTGCCGGGCGTCGACCTGCGCATCCAGACCGCCGACCGTGACCTCGACATCATCGCCGAGGGGATTCCGCTCGGCGTGCGCGGCGGCGTGCCGCGCGACTGGCCGGACTATCATTCGCTGTCGCTGTCCGATGAAGAGATCTTCCCGGTCGCCGGCCCCAGCTATCTCGCCAGATTCGGCAAGCCGAAGACGGTGGAAGAACTGGCCACGCACCGGCTGATCCATCTGGAAGAACCCTATCGCGAGGCGCCGACCTGGGACGAATGGTTCGCGTCCGCCGGAACCAGCCTGCGCAACGCCGAGCGCGGCCTGCGCATCAACGACTATGCGCTGGTGATTCAGGCGGTGATGGAAGGGCAAGGCATCTCGCTCGGCTGGCGCCATCTCGTCGAGCGCCTGGTGGCCTCAGGGCTGCTGGTGCCGGTGACCGATCATGTGATGCGGACCGGCATCGGCTTCCATGTCATCTGGCCGAAGAACCGCGACCTCAGCGACAACGCCCGCAAGGTCAGGGACTGGCTGGTGGCGCAGGCGTGAACTTACCCCTCCCCCACGACGTTCGAATCCGCCTATAATCACCGGATGCCCATCCGTCAGCTTTCCGAAACGATGATCAACCAGATCGCCGCCGGCGAGGTCATCGAGCGTCCGGCGAGCGTGGTGAAGGAGCTGGTCGAGAATGCGCTCGACGCCGGCGCGTCGCGCGTGGAGATCGTCACCGCCGGCGGCGGGCTGAACCTCGTCCGCGTCACCGATGACGGCTCGGGTATCCCCGAACAGGAACTCGCGCTGGCCATTGCCCGCCACTGCACCTCAAAGCTTTCCAACGACATCCACGACATTCGCTCGCTCGGCTTCCGCGGCGAGGCGCTGCCATCGATCGGTTCGGTGGCGCGGCTGTCGATCCGCTCGCGCACGGCAAACGGCGACAGCGCGGCCGAGATCGGCATCGACGGCGGGCGCGTCTTACCGGTGAAGCCGGCGGCGGCCAATCGCGGCACGACGGTCGAGGTGCGCGACCTCTTCTTCGCCACGCCGGCACGCCTGAAATTCATGAAGGGCGAGCGCGCCGAAAGCTCGGCCACCAGCGACGTGGTGAAGCGAATCGCGATCGCCTTTCCGGCCGTCCGTTTCACGCTGGCCGGCTCGGACCGCTCGACCTTGGAGCTGGCGGCGACCGACGACACGGCGGAAGGCCGGCTGGCGCGTGTCGCGCAGGTGATGGGCAAGGATTTTCCGGACAATGCGATTGCGATCGATGCCATGCGCGATGGCGTGCACCTGGCCGGCCACGTCTCGATCCCGTCCTACACGCGCGCCAACGCGCTGCAGCAATATGCCTATGTCAACGGACGGCCGGTGCGCGACAAGCTGATCGCCGGCGCGATCCGCGGCGCCTTCGCCGATGTTTTGCCGCGCGACCGGCACGCGGTGACGGTGCTCTTCCTGTCGCTCGATCCCTCGACGGTCGACGTCAATGTCCATCCGGCCAAGGCCGATGTTCGCTTCCGCGATCCGGGCCTGGTGCGCGGGCTGATTGTCGGCGCCATCCGTGAGGCGTTGGCCGGCGCCGGCATCCGCGCCGCGACCACGGGCGCCGCCGGCATGATGGCGGCCTTCCGGCCGGGCGTGGCGCCCTATTCGCATCCCGGCCCGACCGGCGGCCATCGCAGCCACGAGGCCGCCTATCACGCCTCCGGTCCCGGAGGCTTCGATCCGTTGCGCTCACCGCAGCGGCCGCTCGACATGGGCTATGGCGAGATGGGCTATGGCGAGGCGAGGCATCAGCGCAACGGTTTTGCCGAGAACGACCAGGCGGCCTTCGACACCGGCCCGCCCGCCAGCGCCGACGCCCGCGCCGGCATGGCCGAGCCGGCCGAGGCACTGCTCGGCATGGTGCTGGGCGCGGCGCGCGCGCAGGTGCATGAGAACTACATTGTCGCCCAAACCAGGGATTCGCTCGTCATCGTCGACCAGCATGCCGCGCATGAGCGCCTGGTCTATGAGGCGTTGAAGAACGCGCTGCATTCGCGCGCGGTGCCGTCGCAGATGCTGCTTCTGCCCGAGATTGTCGACCTGCCGGAAGATGACGCCGAGCGGCTGGCGATGCACTCCGAGACGCTGGCCAAATTCGGCCTCGGCCTGGAGCGCTTCGGCCCCGGCGCGGTGGCGGTGCGCGAGACGCCGTCGATGCTCGGCGAAACCAATGTGCAGCAGCTGGTGCGCGACCTTGCCGACGAGATCGCCGACAACGACACCGTCGAGACGTTGAAGGAGCGGCTGGACAAGATCGCCGCGACCATGGCCTGCCATGGTTCCGTCCGCTCGGGCCGGCTGCTCAAGGCCGAGGAGATGAACGCGCTGCTGCGCCAGATGGAGGCGACGCCCGGCTCCGGCACCTGCAACCATGGCCGGCCGACCTATATCGAGCTGAAGCTCGCCGATATCGAAAGGCTGTTCGGTCGGCGATAGGATTTCCGCGACAGGCCATCAACAGGCTATCTGGTCAGTGCACCAATCGGTGATACGTCTTGGTTTTCAGAGAGAAGCCGTACTCGATCGAATAGCCGCCATTGCCGCGAAAATTCACGGAAATAATCTCTTCGCCCAGCTTTTGCACGTTCATATAAATGGGCGTCATCAACATGCCCGCGTTGCAGTCGGCGTCATCGAACCGGATGCTCTGAACGGTTTTCTTTTTCATCTTGTTGATGACCTGCAGTTTGGTCATGCAAATGCCAGCGTTGGTCTTGGTGAAGATACCGGCAAACCGATGAACAGCCGTCTGCACCCAAAAGGGAATCTCGACGTTTCCGTTGACCTTCCCCTCAGCCGTATCGTCGAGGCCGGCGACCTGCTTAAGCACGACCGGAAACTTCTCAGGCCCCTTGATCCAGATTCCCGTTGCGCCGCTTTGGCTGAGATCGAGCGACAGCGGGCATCCTGTTGTGTCGATGGGCGTCTTTGATCCCGTCACCAACACGCGATCCAATTCCTTCTCATCCGCGATCTCACAAAGCGTGAGTTTGGTGCCATCGGCTTTGCCGTAGAGGGCGATGGGGCTCTGCTTGGCATCGTAGAAGTAGCTTCCCTCGACCGTTATTCCGCTGCCGAAGCCGTCATATCTCTGGAGCGACAGGTGGACCGGGTTCGCCCCGATCGAGCCTTCGTAATTCTTAACCTGATACCAGCCAGCGTATGCTTTTCCGCTCAGCAGCAGGCAGCCAACGGCGGCTATGATCCCTCTTCGCATCCCGATCTCCCTCATCAAGGCGGATCAGGATAGCTTGCTTCAAGGGCGCATCAAGAGGTCGGGACCGGCGAAAAGGGACTTACTGGTTTGAGTCCGGAAACGGTCCCAACCCTCTGATCTAACGCTTCAAATTCACCACGATCACGCCGCCCAGCGCGAGCACGCCGCCGAGGATGCCGAGCAGCGACGGCACTTCGCCCAGCCAGAAGAAGCCGATCAGCGCGGAGGTCGGCGAGACCAGGTAGAGGAAGTTCGAGGCGCGGGCGGCAGGCAGGCGCGACAGCGCGGTCGCCCAGGCGGCATAGGCGATCAACGAGGGCACGATGCCGAGATAGATGACGGCGCCGAGACCGGCAGTATCGGCGACCGCCGCCTGCGAAAACGCTTCCGGCAGGAAAGGCGACAGGCAGAGCGCGCCGAGCACCATGTTGGAGGCGGATATCGTCAGCGGATGATGGCGGGCAAAGAGCGGCTTCTGGACGATGGTGTTGACGGCCGAGCAAAGCGCCGAGCCCAGCACCAGCAGCGCGCCGGTATTGAAATGCAGGCCATGCCCGTCGGCCACCGCGATGATGCCAATGCCGGCGAAGGAAATGACCGTGCCCAGCCAGGCAATGCCTGAGAAACGCTCGCCGAGCAGGGCCATGGCCATGATTGCGGTGAAGATCGGGCTGACATTGATGATGAAGCCGGCCGCGCCCGCCGAGACGGTCAGCTCGCCGAAATTGAGCATGGCGGTGTAGAGCGCGACGAAGATGGCGCCGCCAAAGGCGAAGCGCCACAGCTCGTCGATCCTGGGCAGCGCCGGGCGCTTCACCGCGAGAAATATGGCGGCCGGGACCGCCGCGATGGCGAAGCGCAGCGCGCCGAGCTCCAGCGGCTGGAAGGCGGCGAGGCCGGCGCGGATCGCTGGGAACGCCGAAGCCCAGCCAAGCACCGTAAGCGCCACCGCGACGGCCGCGGTGCCGTCCATGCGCTGTGTCTCATTCAACGTGCCGGTGTAAGCGCTCATTGCCGTACCCTCGTCTTTTTGTGCCATGGACACAGAAAACGCCATTGCCGGCCGATTGACAAACGAGCAAATCGAGGGTCAGCTGTGAGCATGGATCACAGCTCTGATCAGATACTGCCGCTGGAAACTTTGCGCGCCTTCGATGCCGCGGCGCGCACGGGGAGTTTTTCCGCGGCGGCCGAAAAACTCAACCTCACCCATGGCGCGGTGAGCCGCCAGATCGCCAAGCTCGAGGACTGGCTGGGGCTGAAAGTCTTCGAGCGCAATGCGCGCGGCGTGACACTGACCGTCGAGGGCAATCGCCTGCATCTTCGCACCACAGAGGCCTTCGCGCTGATTTCGGTCAATTCCGACCGCTGGGTCGAGCCGCGCGGCACGGCCGTGGTGCGGCTGGCCTCGATCCCCTCGGTGAGCGGGCTATGGCTGATGCCGCGCATGGCCGTGCTTGAGAACAACCCGACCAAGCTGCGCATCGTGCTCGACGTCGACAACCGCCAGGCCGACCTTGCCGACGAAGGCATCGACCTTTCGGTGCGCTGCGGGCGCGGCCGCATCCCGGGCCGCGTCTCGGTGCAGCTTTTCGAGGAGCAGATTTTTCCCATTGCCTCGCCGGAGCTCGCCAAGGAGATCGGGCTGGGCGACCCTGCGCGGCTGCTGAAGTACCCGCTGATCAACGATTCCGATGCGTCCGGATGGCGCGCGTGGCTCGCCGCGCAAGACATCGATTACCGCCCCCGTCCGCAGGACAGGCGTTTCGAGGATTACAATCTGGTGCTGGACGCGGCGGCGCATGGGCTGGGCATCGCGCTGGCGCGGCCGCCGCTGACCGCGGACCAGCTCCGGTCCGGCCGTATCGTTGCCGTCGACGAGCGCGTTGCGCTCAATCCGGTGTCTTATTGGATGGACCGGCCCGTCGGCCGGCCGCGCGCGGCCGCGGCAGATCTTGCCGCTCGCATTGCCGAGCAGGCGGGGCTTGCTCCGGAAAAGCTCGAGGCTTTCCTTCAGGATGATGCCTAAGGACTGACTTAGCGAAGCAGCAGGACCATGATCGTTGCCGTCACCGCCGAGACGATGGCCGTGACAACCGAGATCGTCCAAAGGGATATCGGCGCAGATTCCGATCGCGGCGCGTGACCAGCCGGGCGGATCGCGGCGCCGCGAGGCTGCGGCGCGTTGGCGTTGGCTGCTACCAGCATCGCGGCGGAAGCGACGGCCGGCGAAAATGTGGACAATGCCGGCGCAACCGCGGGCCTGGACACATTGTCTGCAACCGCTGCCTGCGGTGAGGCGAAGCCGCGCGGAGCCTGATCGGCATCCGTCGCCGCCCTGCCCGTCGCGTGCGTCGCCGGCGAGGCGTCGGTGACGGCATCGGGCTCCATCACGGCGCGGTAAGCATCCTCGACCTCTGAGGACGACAGGCGCTGCGATGCCTGGGCGGCAGGGCGCGGCTGCGCGCTTTGCAGCGACTGGGCCGCGATTTGCGCCGCCTGCCCCGTCGAAGGCGCCGGCGGCTGGACCAGCGTCTTGATCAAAGCCGCCACCGCAGGATCGGCCTTCGGCGACGGCACCGGCTGCGGGGTAAGCGCTTCACCGATCAGTGCGTTCAAGCGGGTTGAGGTGATGTCCATGCCGGCTTCCGGAAACTATTTTGACGCTCAGCCATACCGGATGAGCATTGCGTCAAGCTTGACGTTGCTTGCGATTTGTGGCGATTGAAACCCAGATGAACGCAAGCGTCCTTTCATGATGAACCGTTTCGAAGGCCCGGGCGGCAGGGAAGCCCGGATCCGCTATCTCGACGGCGACTTCCAGGTCACCAGTCCGGGCTCGTTCGTGCGCTGCGCGGTGACGGGCGAGAACATTCCGCTCGACGAGCTCAAATATTGGAGCGTCGCCCGGCAGGAGCCCTATGTGAACGCGGCCGTCTCGCTTGCCCGCGAGATCGAGATGCACCCGGAACTGCGCAAACGGGGATAGGCCTGCGAGCCCACGACGCCGTGACAGTCACCTCGATTGCGCCTAGGCTACCGAATTGAAAAACTTCAAGAAGTCTCTCAAGACCTTTCTTCGCATGCCGCTTGTCATGCGTGCGAGAATGCGCGATCGGGCGGTATCGAAAGCCCCACGGTTCAAGCTGGCGGCCTGCGCCATCTTCCGTGAAGAAGCGCCGTTTCTGGCCGAATGGATCAGGTTCCACCAGGGTGTGGGATTTGAGCATTTCTATCTCTACAACAACTTCTCGACCGACGACTTCAAAGCCGTATTGGACCCGTTTATCCAGCAAGGGCTGGTTACGCTGGTCGACTGGCCGCGGCCGGTGGGACAGCTGTCGGCTTATAGGGACTGCATCCGCAGGCGCTGGCGTGAAGCATTGTGGATCGGATTCTTCGACGTCGATGAGTTTCTTTTCGCGCCCGACGGACGTGACGTGCCCTCGGTTCTCGGGGACTATCGCGACCTTCCAGGCGTTTGCGTCTGGCAGGCGTTCTATGGCTCTTCCGGCCATGTCGAGCGGCCGGAAAGTCCACTGGTCGAGGCCTTTACGATGCGAGCCGGACCGGACATCACGACTGTCAAGACTATCCTCAACCCTCGCATGGTCTACAGGCCTGGCGTCCATCAGTCGAAATTCCTGTCCGGTGAAGGGGTGGACACCGATCGACGGACCATCGTGCCCGGCATGGCTCCCAAGCTCGATATATTGAGGATCAATCACTATTGGTCGCGATCGCTCGCCGACCTCGACCAAAAGATCCGGCGCGGCGACGCCTCGACTTCCACGCCGCGCGACAGGGATTGGCATTTCGACTTCGAAAGCAAGCTCAATGTCGAGCGCGACGAGACCATCCTCGAGGCGATGCAGCGTCAGCGCTGAGGCAACCTGCAACTTGGCCTGTCGCGGCTTCACGGCCAGCGCCATTCACCCGAGAGGCCAGCCCATACACGTTCCTGCCGAGTGCCGGCAACAATCGATCGTCGCGACGAAAAACCCTTCTTCCAACGCACGTGACAGGTTCGTGACTCTGCGGTTATAGACAATGCCGTGGGTATGGGGGATTTGCCGTGAAGGCTCTAGTGACCGGCGGTGCCGGCTTCATTGGTTCGCATCTATGCGACCTGTTGCTGGCAAGCGGCCATGAAGTAATATGTCTCGACAATTTCTCGACTGGTTCGGATGAGAACATCCGTCACCTGTCAAACAATGCACGGTTCAGCCTGCTGAGGCACGACGTCACCGTGCCGCTTCAGGTCGAGGCCGATGAGATCTTCAATCTCGCTTGCCCCGCCTCGCCTATTCACTACCAGCGCATTCCAATCGAGACGACAAAGGCTTGCGTCTATGGCGCCATCAACATGCTCGATCTTGCATGCGCTTCGGGCGCCAGAATCCTTCAGGCGTCGACGTCCGAGGTCTATGGCGATCCGCAAGTCCATCCCCAGACCGAGGCCTATTGGGGCCATGTCAACCCGATTGGCCCGCGCAGTTGCTACGATGAAGGCAAAAGATGCGCCGAAGCGCTGTTCTTCGACTATCGGCGCCGGTCGCAACTGCCGATCAAGGTGGTGCGCATCTTCAATACATATGGACCTCGCATGCACCCTTCGGATGGGCGCGTGGTCAGCAATTTCATCGTTCAGGCATTGCGCAACGACCCCATAACCATCTACGGCGACGGAAGCCACACCCGCAGTTTCTGCTATGTCGACGACCTGGTTGATGGGATGGCCCGGATGATGGCGACGCCCGACGATTTCGTCGGGCCCGTCAACATCGGAAACCCGACGGAAGTCACGATCCTCGAGCTGGCCGAGCTGGTGCTGGGCATCGTCGGCGGCAAGTCGAAGATCGAGTTCAAGCCCCTCCCAGAAGACGATCCCCAACAGCGCCAGCCCGATATAGGCCTGGCGCGTTCGGCGCTGGACTGGTCCCCTCGTGTTGCCCTCGAAGACGGGCTTGGCGAGACAGTCCGCTATTTCCGTGGGCTTATCAACTGACGGATCGACCAGGCGCGGCGCAAAACTCAGCCCCGCATCTTGCGCTGGCGCCAGGCGTCGAGCGTCTCGCCGATGATGCGTTCGGGCACGTGATCGAGCTCGAACACGGCCTCGATGTCGAGCACGTCGAGTTGATCGAGGAAACCGGCGGGCACCTCGCCGTGGCGCAGTCGCGCGGCGTCCTTCGCCGTGGTGACCAGGCGCAGCCCTTCCTGCCGGGCGAGCGCCAGAAGGTCGGCAAGCTCGTCCTGGGCGTAGAAATGATGGTCCGGAAAGGCGCGCGAAAGCGCGACTTCACCGCCCGCGCCGCGCACCGTGTCGAAGAATTTCTCCGGATGGCCGATGCCGGCGAAGGCCAGGAAGCGGCCGCCGGCGAAGCGTGACGGATCCGCCGGCTCGACATGCGCCAGGAAGATCGGCCGGCCGGCGCGCGCCGCCTGGCGCACGACGCCGTCGGCGGCGGCCCCCTCGCCCATCTTCAGCAGGCCGCTGGTGAATACCAGCTGGTCGACGATCTTGGCGCGGAGCGGTCCACCCGGAATGACGCGGCCGTTGCCGACGCCGAAGCGGGCGTCGACCACGACCAGCGCATAGTCGATATGGATGCGAGCCGACTGGAAGCCGTCATCCATGATCAGGAAATCGCAGCCATGTCCCTCGATGAGCAGTTTTGCGCCCGCGGCGCGGTTCGCCGTCACCGCCACCGGCGCGTGTTCGGCCAGAAGCAGCGGCTCGTCGCCGACATGTTTGGCGGCGTCGTGATGCGCATCGACGACATGCGGCTTGGCGAACGAACCGCCATGGCCGCGCGACAGGAAGCCGGGCGTGAGCTGCATGCGCCTGGCTTGTTTGGCCAGGGCAATGGCGACCGGGGTCTTGCCGCTGCCGCCGACGGTCAGATTGCCCACGCACAGCACCGGCGCGTCGACCTTCTCGCGCGGGGCATGCCGCATGCGGCGGCCGGCAACCATGCCGTAAGCAGCCGACACCGGCGACAGAGCGAGCACGCGCCAGTCCGGCTTTTCCCACCAGAAGGGCGGCGCCTCGCTGGTCATCGCGCGGCTTCCGCGCAATTTGCTTTTGCGCATGACCTTCTCCAAAAATCGGGTCCGATTTTTGGGATCATGCTTTAACGCCCGTTGGCGCCTTTCAGGCGCGCCTTGACGACCAGCGGCTGGATATAGGGCTCCAGCGATTTCAGCGTGCGGGCAAGCGCGCCGCGCATCTCGTCGACCGTGGCGGCACCCGCCGCGATCATTTCGTGGCGCGCCGCTTCGTTGGTCAGAAGGAAATTGACCGCGCCGGTCAGCATGTCGCGGTCGCGCACAAGCTTGGCGCCGCCGCTGTCGAGCAGGCGCTGATAGGCCTCGCGGAAATTCTGCACGTTGCGGCCGGCAAGCACCGCGGTTTCGAGCATCGCCGGCTCGAGCGGGTTCTGGCCGCCTTCCGAGGTCAGCGAACGGCCGACGAAAGCAATCTCGGTCAGCCTCAGGTAAAGCCCCATCTCGCCGATCGTGTCGCCCAGAAGGATATCGGTATCGGGCGAGATGCGGTCGCCCTTGCTGCGCCTTGCCACCGTCAGGCCCATGCCGGAAATCTGCGCGGCAAGCGCGTCGGCGCGGTCGGGATGACGCGGCACGATGATGGTCAAAAGCCCATGATGGCGCCTGTGCAGGCTGGCA
Organism: Mesorhizobium sp. ORS 3359; assembly: GCA_000824845.1. Taxonomy (GTDB): domain Bacteria; phylum Pseudomonadota; class Alphaproteobacteria; order Rhizobiales; family Rhizobiaceae; genus Mesorhizobium. The sequence continues at coordinate 38,635 of CCNC01000185.1, forward strand.
TGGACCTCGGCGGCCACGACCTCCTCGCCGTCATGGGTCGAGATCGCCGCCCAGGTGGGGCGAGCGCCGATCTGGCGCTGCAGGGTGGTCAGGGCCCGCTCGTCAACCGGCGGCGGGTTGGTGTCGACCTTGAGATTGCCGGAAACCGTGACCGGCCGGGCGCCGAGCGCGCGGAACCGCTCGCCGTCGACATCCGATTGAGCGATGACGTGGGCGAGATTCTCGAACAGCGCCTCGGCAACGCTCGCGCGCTTCTTCCAGGACATGAAGGAGCGGTCCGACAGCCGGCCGTTGACCAGAACCTGCGGCACGTTGCGGGCGCCGAGTTCCAGGATGGTCATCGGCCAGATTTCCGATTCGGCGATGATCGCCAGTTCCGGCCGCCAGTGATCGAGGAAACGGCTTACCGCGGGCTTGAGATCGAGCGGCACATATTGGTGGATGATGCGGCTGCCGAGGCGCTCGTCGGCGACCTTGGCCGAAGTCACGGTGCCGGTGGTCAGGACGACGTTGACGCCGTAGTCGAGGATGCTCTCGACCAGCGGCACCACCGCGATCGTCTCGCCGACGCTTGCCGCATGGATCCAGATCACCGGCCCTTCCGGCCGCGGCCGGCCGGCGACGCCATAGCGCTCGCGGCGCCGGGCGCGATCCTCCTTGCCGCGCGAGGCGCGCCAGGCGACATAAGGACCGATCAGCGGATAGGCGGCCGCTCCCGCATAGCGGTAGGCGGTCAGTGCCGCACGCGCCCAGCGCTCGCTCATTTGCCGCCATCCACGAGGCGATAGGCCTCGGCCGTCGCGGCGTTGAGGGAGGCGGTGACCTCCTGGCGCTTGCGCTCCATCTCGGCATCGTCGGCATCGGCCGGCACGAAGACCGGGGGGCCCACGATAACCGCGGAGCGCCCGAAAGGCAGGTTGATGGTGGTCTTATCCCAGCTCTTCTCCAACACCTTGCGGCGACTGGTGGCGATGGCCGAAGGCAGGATCGGCCGGCCGGAAAGCCTTGCCAGAAGAACAATGCCAAGCCCGGCCTCGCGCGGCTTGCCGTTCGGAATATCGGCGATCATGGCGACGTTCTTGCCGATGACAAGCGATTTCTTGAGCGCGATCAAGGCCTTGGCGCCGCCCTTATCGAGGTGTTTCGAACTGTCGCGGCCGCCGGAACCGCGCACTGCCTCGATGCCGAATTTCTCGAGCATCAGTGCCTGGAGCTCGGCGTCGGCGCTGCGCGAGACCATGGCGACCAGCGGCCGGCCCTTGGGGTAATAGGCAGGGGTCAGGAGTTGCTGGCCGTGCCAGAGCGCGATGATGCCGGGCTCAAGATGCGCATAAGCGCCGCCGGCAACCTTCGTCGAGCCTTCGACAAGCGGGCTGGTGAGGCGAATCAGCCGCAGGAACCAGGCGAACAGGCTGGCGATGAAATTCTTGACGAACCCCGACTGCGCCAACGGCTCGCGGATGCGCCGCCACAGCGTACGCGTTCCGCCGCGTCTGGCAGCGCGCCGCCTGGTCGCCCCTTTCACCGCCTCATGCTCCATCGACGTCAACCGCCGACCTTTGTTTCTGGATCGAGCAGACGGTGCAGATGAACAACGAAATAACGCATATGGGCATTGTCGACACTGGCCTGCGCCTTCGCCTTCCACGCAGTGTGCGCCGATTGATAGTCGGGGTAGATTCCGACGATGTCGAGCGCGTCCAGGTCACGAAACTCGGTTCCACCCAGCTTTTTCAGCTCTCCACCGAAAACCAGGTGCAAAAGCTGTTTCTTTCCGTCTTCCACGGCCATGCCGATCCTTCGCAGATTCATGAATTTTGTGAAACGTTTAGCCCAAAGCAGACGATTTTGGAACTGCGGGCCGACTCACCCTTGGTCAATCTCCGCGATGACCCTGCCGAGCACGCCGAGCAGTTCGCCGCTGCCGGCCGCGAGCGCGCCGTGATTGATCACCTCGCCGGCGTAGCGCGGCGGCTTGCCAGCGCGATCAAGCAGTGCGCCGCCAGCCTCGGCGAGGATGAGATCGGCGGCGGCGATGTCCCAGTCATGCGCATTCGGCTTGACGAAGGTCGCATCGAGCTTGCCGGCGGCGATCATCGCCAGCCTGTAAGCAAGCGAGGGGATGTAGGCGGCCCGCCGCAGCCTGTCGTGCCAGACTTCCGGCATCAGGTCGACAAGCGGCTTGGGTCCGCCGATATCGACGTTTTGCCCAAGCGGACGCACATGGATGCGCTTGTCGTTGAGATAGGCGCCCTCGCCCGGCAGGGCCCAGTAAGTCTCATGCTTGGCCGGGCATTCGAGCACGCCGGCCAGCGAGCGGCCGTCCTCGACCACGGCGACGCTGACGCACCAGGAATGCAGGCCGTCGAGAAAGCCGCGCGTGCCGTCGATCGGGTCGACGACGAAGGTGCGGCGGGCCGACAGCCTGGCGTGGTCATCGGCGGTCTCTTCCGACAGCCAGCCGTAATCCGGACGCGCCTTGAGCAAGGTCTCGCGAAGATAGGCGTCCGCCGCATGGTCGGCCTCGCTCACCGGCGAGGTGCCGCCCTTCATCCACACCTGCGGGTTGTTGCCGAAATAACCCATGGCGATGGCGCCGGCTTCGCGCGCGGCATCGCGCAGCAAGGCAAGGTCGTCGCCAACCTCGCTCGTTGTAAGGTGGTCAAGCGCCGGCAAGGGTCATCCCTTCGATCAGGAGCGTCGGGGCGGCGGTGCCGAAATTGCGGTCGAGGTCGCTCGCCGGCACCATGTTGAGGAACATGGTCTTCAGGTTGGAGGCGATCGTCACCTCCGCCACCGGATAGGCCAGCGCGCCGTTCTCGATCCAGTAGCCGGAGGCGCCGCGGCTGTATTCTCCGGTCACCATGTCGACGCCCTGGCCGAACACCTCGGTGACGTAAAAGCCGCGCTTCAGCGACGCGATCAAGTCGTCCGGCGAACGCTCGCCGGGCTCAATGGCGAGATTGGTCGAGGACGGCGAGACCGACGAGCCGCTGCGGGAGCCGCGTCCATTTGTGACGAGACCAAGCTCGCGCGCGGCGGAGGTCGACAGGAACCAGTGGTTCAAGATGCCCTTCTCGACCATCAGCAACTTCTCGCCTTCGACGCCTTCGCCGTCGAACGGGCGCGAGGCCTGTCCCCGCCGGCGTAAAGGCTCGTCGGTGACGGTGATCGCGGCCGAGGCCACTTGCTTGCCCATCATGTCGCGCAGGAAGCTGGTCTTGCGGGCGACCGCCGCGCCGTTGATGGCGCCGGCGAGATGGCCGGCGATGCCGCGCGCCACGCGCGGATCGAACACCACATCGACGGGGCCGGTCGCCGCCTTGCGGGCGCCGAGGCGGCGCACGGCGCGTTCGCCGGCCTTGCGGCCGATCTCTTCCGGCGCGTCGAGATCGGCGAAATGCTGGCGCGAGGAGAATTCATAGTCGCGCTCCATAGCCGTGCCCTCCCCGGCTATGACGCTGGTCGAGCGCGAGAAACGCGAGGCGACATACTGGCCGACAAAGCCATGCGAGGTGGCGAGCACGAGCCCGCCCAGCCCGGCGCTAGCGCTGCTGCCGGAGGAATTGGTGACGCCCTTGACGGCCAATGCGGCCGCTTCGGCGGCAAGGGCCGCCTCCTTCAACTGGTCGGCCGGCACCTCGGTCGGATCGAAAAGGTCGAGGTCGCGCAAATTGCGGGCAAGCAGCGCGGGATCGGCGAGGCCCTGGAACGGATCCTCGGGCGAGACTTTGGCCATGGCGACGGCGCGCTCGGCAAGCATTTCCGGATCGGAAGCGGCAGTCGCCGAGACGCTCGCCACGCGTTGGCCCACGAAGACGCGCAGCGACACATCCTCACTCTCCGACGATTCGGTGCCCTCGACCTTGCCCAGCCGCACCGACACGCCGGCAGAGCGGCCGCGCACCGCCACCGCGTCGGCCGCGTCGGCGCCGGCGCGCCTGGCGGCCTCGACGAGCGCCGTCACGCGATCGGTCAATTTCGCTGCGTCGAGCCGGTTGGTCATAAGGTTGTTCCCGTTTGTTCATGCAATCTGTCAGGGCCATGCACTTTGTCACGCCCTGCGGCACCTGTCGCATCGTCTTGTGCATGCCGAAGCGCCAGCTGTCGCACCATCTATTGTTCCACCCACGCTAGTGCAATGGCGGATGCGGCAATCTCAAGGCAATCGCGGTGGTTCGTGTGGGATGCGCAGGGCCGAAAAGGGCGTGCTATCCGGCCACCGGCGCCCAGATCACGTCCTCGATCCTCGTTGCCCCCGTCGCCAGCATCACCAGCCGGTCGAAGCCCAGCGCCGAGCCGCTTGCCTGCGGCATGATGGCCAAGGCCGCCAGGAAATCCTCGTCCAGCGGATAGCGCTCGCCATAGACGCGCTCTTTCTCGTCCATCTCGGCGAGGAAGCGGCGGCGCTGCTCTGCCGGGTCTGTAAGCTCGCCGAAGGCGTTGGCGAGCTCGACGCCGCAGCAATAGAGCTCGAAGCGCTCGGCAACGCGCCGATCCTCGGCGCTCGGGCGGGCAAGTGCCGCTTCCGAAATCGGATAGCCGTAAAGGATGGTGGCCCGCCCCTGCCCCAGCGCCGGTTCGATCTTCTCCACCATCACCCGGCTGAACAGATCGGCCCAATTGTCGTCGGGCGCGGTGCGCAGGCCAGCCTTGACCAGCGCGGCATGAAGTCCGTCGCGATCCGTGCTCCCGTCAGCCGCGACGGTCGCCAGGAGGTCGATGCCGGCATATCGAGTGAAGGCCTCCGCCACGCCCAGCCGTTCCGGCTCGGCGAAGGGGTCGGCCTCGCGTCCGCGAAAACGGAAACGCCTGGAGCCGGCCTTCTCCGCGGCAAGCGCCAGGAATTCGGCGCAGTCGTCCATAAGGCGCTCGTAAGTTTCGCCGACGCGGTACCATTCGAGCATGGTGAATTCGGGATGATGCAGCGGCCCACGCTCACGGTTGCGCCAGACGGCGCCGAGGCTGAAGATGCGCTCCTCGCCGGCGGCGAGCAGCTTCTTGCAGGCGAATTCCGGCGAGGTGTGGAGATAGAGCGGCTGGCGTGACGCGTCCGGTCCGATCGCCTCGGTGGCGAAGGCGGAAAGATGCGCCTCGTTGCCCGGCGAAACCTGCAGCGCCGAGGTCGTCACCTCGATGAAATCACGTGTCGAGAACCAGCCGCGAAGCGCGGCGGCAATTGCGTTGCGCGCCATCAGCCGGGGCCGGCGGTCGGCATGGATATCAGGCATCCACCAGGGCGATGCGGCGGTCATGGGCAGGAAAATCGCACGGAAGACTGGCGGTTCGGCGAAAGATGCGCTAGGGCGCACGCGATGGCCGCCGTCGCCGCTTCGCGGAAATCGACGCTTGCAGGCCGAAAAACTCGAACGGGATCGAATATCGTGGTCAAGGTCATCGCCAGCTCCTTACGCAAAGGCAACGTCGTCGATAAGGACGGCAAGCTCTATGTCATCCTCTTTGCCGAAAACATCCACCCTGGCAAGGGCACGCCGGTGACGCAGCTCGACATGCGCCGTATCGGCGACGGGGTGAAGGTGTCGGAGCGCTACCGCACGACCGAAATGGTCGAGCGCGCCTATGTCGAGGAGCGCGAGCACACCTTCCTCTATTCCGACGGCGAAGGCTTTCACTTCATGAACCCGGAAAGCTACGACCAGGTCGTGGCCTCGGAAGCCGTGGTCGGCGATTTCGCGCCCTATCTGCAGGAAGGCATGGCCGTTCAGCTCGCCCAGTTCAACGGCGTGCCGATCTCGCTGACGCTGCCGCAGCGCGCCACCTTCGAGGTGGTCGAGACCGAGCCGGTCACCAAGGGCCAGACGGCGTCTTCCTCCTATAAGCCGGCCGTGCTCTCCAACGGCGTGCGCACCGCCGTACCGCCGCATATCTCGGCCGGCACGCGCATCGTGGTGATGACCGCAGACGGCTCCTACGTCGAGCGCGCCAAGGACTGATATTTTACGGCGGCGCGAGTGGCACAGCTCGCCTGCAGGGGCGGGCTACGCGCGAATGCGCCTGCCGACTTCTGCAAGGTATGAGAGCATGTCCCTTGTGGGCAGTATCAGTTGCAAGTTCGGCTGAACTACTCTCCCGAAGGCGACGAAATCAGCACATATCCGCGGGTTCTGTTCTCATTGTCGCTGTCGACCGTGTTCATCGCCCCGAACAGGTCGGCCGTCGTCACCCATACCGGCGGATATTTGTAGCGGGCGACATCGAGGATCAGGAACCTGTCCGCTTTCTCGTCGTAAGCGGCCAGCGGCGATATGTGCCCGCCCTTCTCCTGGCCCATCGCCTTGCGCAGATAGTTGACGATGACGAAGTGCCCGGGCTTGGCAAGGAACGAACTGGCCTGGGTGCGGAACTGCTCGAGGCTGGCATCCGAAGCATGGCGGACCTCGGCCTTGATCGGCTGGGTGGAAAGAATGGCCCCTATCTGGTCGAGCGTCATTCCCTGCTTGTCGAGGACCTGACGCGGAAGAATAGCCTCCGTGCGCTCGTTCAGGACGTTATCCTGCGTGAACGTCTTGTAAGGCTCGTATTCGGGCACAGCAGGCGCCGGAACGTTGAGCGCGTTCAGCACCATGACGATGCTGGCGACGCCGCAATAGGCCTGCGTCTTTTGCGTGAGAAAGTTGCTCGCGAGGGGGAAATAGGCTTCCTTCGCCATGCTTTCGGCAAGAAAGCTCTCTCCGGCAGGGGAACTGAATCCTGTCAGATTGTCCGGAAGCTTCAGCGTCTCCGAGAAGGCGCTGGGCGCAATCAGGAGAAACGCCAGCAGGAGCGAATAGAAACGCGCAGACATTGTGACCCTCAGCCTCGTGGAGAAAGCATCAAGGGATGCTATCAGCTTTCGCAGGCCATCGCACGTTGATCTGCCGGCGCGTCCGGGTCAATCAACCAGCCGCACCATCAGGCGGCCGCCACCGGCAGCCCGGCCGCTTTCCATTCCGGCATGCCGTCCTCGAGACGGCGCGCGGAATGCCCGACCGAGCGCCGCGACAGCCCGACAAACCCTCGGCTGCGGTTTAGGCGTTCTCCAACCCTTTCCCGAAAACTGTCGAAACGCTTAATATGCCCACATGCAGGGGACTCGCATCGCTTTTGGTCCGTTCGTACTCGATCCCGGCACCGGGACGCTCCTTAAAGGGCGTATCCCGATCGCCGTTGGGCATCGAGGGCTGACGTTGCTTGCCGCGCTTGCGGCACGGCCGGGCGAAATCCTGACCAAGACCGAATTGATGGACGCTGCCTGGCCGGGGACCGCTGTTGAGGAAGGCAACCTTACCGTCCAGATCGCGACAATAAGAAAGGTTCTTGGTCCGGCTGACAACGGCGGCGAGTGGATCGCCACCGTGCCTCGCGTCGGCTACCGCTTTACCGGGACGATTGAGCCGGTGGCGAGCACACCCTCCAAACCGATGCCGGCATCCGGCAAACCGTCGATTGCGGTGCTGCCTTTTGCCAATTTGGGCGGCGATCAGGACCAGCAATATCTCAGTGACGGCATAACCGAGGACATAATCACGGAGCTGGCCAGATTTCGCTCCCTCCTCGTCATCGCACGCAACTCGTCTTTTCAGTTTCGCCATCCGGCACTCGACATCGCCGAAGTCCGTCGCAAACTCGGGGTTCGCTACCTCGTCGAAGGCAGCATACGAAAGCTTGGCGATCGCATTCGCATCACCACACAATTGATTGACGCCGCCACCGGCACTCACCTGTGGGCCCAACGGTACGACCGGGCCCTCAACGACATCTTCGCCTTGCAAGACGAGGTTGCCGCGCTCATCGCCTCAATGGTCGAAGGCCAAACGGAGGCCGACTCGGCAAGCCGCTCCAGGCGCAAGCCTCCAGCCGATTGGGATGCATACGACTACTATCTGCAAGGGCGCGCGCTCTTCCATCGATATGAACTGGACAAGTCCGAGCCGCTGTTCGTTCGATGCGTCGAGCTCGATTCGACCTTCGCTCAAGGCCACGCCTTCCTCGCCCAGGCCCTCGTTGGCAGATTCTGGTATGACAACGATCCGAGGACGCTACAGAAGGCTTGGGACTCGGCCCGAACGGCGCTCGATCTCGACAGGAGCGACGGCGTCTGTCACCAGAGCATGGGACTGGTGCTTACGCATATGCGCCAGCACAGCGATGCGGGAATGCATTTCGAGCGAGCACGCTCGCTGAACCCGCTGGACGTGAACATCGCAGGAGATTACGCAAGCTGGCTCAATTATGGCGGACGGGCCGAGACGGCGCTCAACGTGCTCGAAAGTGCGCTGCTGCGCGACCCGTTACCTCCGACATGGTTCTGGGAGGTGAAGGGCAGCTCGCTTTTCCTGCTCGGAAGATACTCGGAAGCCCTCGGTTCGTATCAGAAGGCCGGAGACCATTTCTTCTCTCATGCCTTCCTCGCGGCGACTTACGCGCATTTGGGCGAGATGGAGAAGGCGTACGCTGAAGTCGAGGAAACACTGATGAGGAAACACGACGTGACTGTTCGGCTGATTTCAGGTCTCCCGTTCGCCGACCCGGTCGCTCTCGAGCTTTTCACATCAGGCTTCAGAAAGGCCGGTTTTCCAGTGTGAACGCCACCGCCGTCGCACTCGGCCTCAACGCCAACTGGAAGCAGTTTTCGCTGCTGGTGCTGATCAACGCCTTCGTCGGCGGGATGGTGGGCATCGAGCGGACCGTCGTGCCGCTGATCGGCGCAGAGGAATTCGGCGTCGCTTCCACCACGCTGGTCGTCTCCTTCATCGTCAGCTTCGGCGTGGTCAAGGCCTGCGCCAACCTCGTCTCCGGTCAACTCGCCGACACATGGGGCCGCAAGCGCGTGCTGGTCCTGGGCTGGCTGTTCGGCCTGCCGGTGCCTTTCATCATCATCTGGGCCCCGAGCTGGGGCTGGATTGTCGCCGCCAATGCGCTGCTCGGCATCAACCAGGGTTTCGCCTGGTCGATGACGGTGATCATGAAAGTCGATCTCGTCGGACCGAAATCGCGCGGGCTGGCCGTCGGCCTCAACGAGTTCGCCGGCTACCTCGCCGTCGGCATCACCGCCTTCCTCACCGGCCATCTCGCCAGCCGCTACGGGCTGCGGCCAGTGCCGATCTATCTCGGCGTCGGCTATGCGATCATGGGTGCGACGCTGTCGATCCTGCTGGTGCGCGACACACGCGGGCATGTGCGGCTGGAGCTGGCGGACCACCCAAAACAGGCTTCGCCGCTCAGCTTCCGCGAAATCTTCATGCTGACTTCGTTCGGAGACCGCAACCTGTTCGCCGCCTCCCAGGCCGGCCTGGTGAACAATCTGAATGACGGCATGAGCTGGGGGCTGTTTCCGCTCTTCTTCGTCGCCAATGGGCTGGGCGTCGAGCGCATCGGCATCCTCAAGGCGGTCTATCCGGCGGTGTGGGGCGTCCTGCAGGTCGCGACCGGGCCGCTGAGCGACCGGTGGGGTCGCAAGGGCCTGATCGTCGCCGGCATGTGGGTGCAGGCGGCGGGACTTCTCTTGACCGCCATGACGCGCGATTTCGGCTGGTGGCTGCTCGCCAGTCTTTTGCTCGGTCTCGGCACGGCGATGGTCTATCCAAGCCTGATCGCGGCGGTGTCGGACGCCTCGCATCCGTCGTGGCGAGCGCGCTCGCTCAGCGTCTACCGCTTCTGGCGCGACCTCGGCTACGCAATTGGCGCCCTCACCGCGGGCCTGATCGCCGATTTCTTCGGCTTCGTCGCGGCGTTCGGGGCCATCGCGGCGCTGACGTTCCTGTCGGGCGCGATCGTCGCGATAGCGATGCGCGAGACGCATGTCGCCGGCCAGTCTCCGTAAGGCGATGGTTAACGCAGGCCTCGAACAAGGTTTCCGTTTACGATATCGTAAGCTTGTTGCTGCGGGGTACTCGCCGGTCCGCTACAATTGCGGCAGTTGAGTTTCCTTTGAGATCGCGCATGAGCAGCCCCAACCGCATGCCGTGGGTGGACACGGCAAAAGGCCTCTCCATCATCCTGGTGGTGATGATGTACTCGGCCTACAACACCGGCGAATATACTGGCGGAGTCGGCTTCCTGCACTATGTCATCGGCTTCGCGACGCCCTTCCGCATGCCGGAATTCTTCCTGATCTCAGGCCTGTTCCTGCCGCAGGTGATCGACCGGCCGTGGCGGCGTTATGTCGACCGCCGCGTCGTCCACTATCTCTATTTCTACGTGCTGTGGGCCATCATCTCGATCGGACTGAAGATCGGCATCTTCAGCCGCGATCCGGCCGGCATGCTGCACGATCTGGCAATGGCCGTCGTCCAGCCCTATGGCGTGTTGTGGTTCATCTACATGCTGGCGGTTTTCGGGATCGCGATCCGCGTGCTGCGCGAATTCAGAGTGCCGCATTGGATCGTCATCTTGGCTGCCGCCGCACTGCAGATGTGGGCGCCGAAGCCGGACAGCTACGCGCTCGAGCAGTTCGCGGCCTATTTCGTGTTCTTCTATCTCGGCTTCGTGCTCGCGCCGCTGATCTTCCGGCTGGTGGAATGGACGCAGGCTCGTCCGGCGATCACCGTCGCGGGCCTGCTCGCCTGGGCGCTCGTCAACGGGCTGCTCGTCTATTCGCCGGGCTATGCAATGCAGCCGGTCGGCATGCAGATGGGCCTGGCGGCATGGCCGCCATTGCATCTGGCGCTGGCCGTCGCAGGCGCGGTGGCGCTGTGCGTTGCCGGCGGCTTCCTGTCGAAATTCGCTTCCATGGAATGGCTGCGCTGGCTCGGCGAGCATTCGCTGGTCGTCTATGTCGCCTTCACCATTCCGATGTCGATCTTCCGCGGTGTCATGCTGGCGAGCGGCCTTCTGACCGACACCGGCATGCTGAGCCTGGCTGTGCTGCTTGTCTCGGTCATCAGCCCGGTGGTGCTCTATTTCATCGTCAAGCGCATCGGCTTCGGCGCCTTCCTGTTCGAGCGGCCGGCCTGGGCGCATGTCGATGGGCCAAACGCCGCGAAGGCCTCCAAGCCAATGACGCGGCCGGCGCGCGAAGCGGCCTGACCGGCCGCCTTCCACCGGTCCTTACTTGCTATCGTGTCCCGGACGCTTTGCGGCCTTGATCTTGCCGCTGCTGCCGCCGCCACAGAAAAAGCAGCCGCCGCCATCGGATTCCAGCCCCGACACGCCGGAAGGCATCGCCAGCTCCTGCAGCACATCGCCCGTGTCGGGATCGACGCGCACCAGATCGCCTTCATCGCCCTCCCAGGTGGCGTGCCAGAGCTCGCCGTCTACCCAGGTGACGCCGGTGACGACGCGCTTGGATTCGATCGTGCGGATCACTCTGCCCGTTTCAGGATCGATCTGATGGATCTTATGCGCCCGGTATTCGCCGACCCAAAGCGAACCCTCGGCCCAGGCCATGCCTGAATCGCCGCCATTGCCGGGGGCAGGAATGGTGGCGACGACCTTGCCGATCTTCGGGTCGACCTTGTGGATGCGGTCCTCGGCAATCTGGTAAAGAAACTCGCCATCGAAGGCAGTGCCGGCATGCGAGGCGACATCGATCGTACGCACGATCTTGGCGCTGTCGGGATCGAGCGCGTTCAGCTTGTCGCCACTGGCGAACCAGATATTTTGGCCGTCATAGGTGACGCCATTGACGCGCTCGACGCCGGGGAACGGTCCGTATTCGCGCAGGATCTCGGCAGCGGCTCGTTTCATTTTCGACCTCCATTCGAACAATGACCGCAGACTAGTCGGTCGGCAGCGGACCCGGGAGTAACAACACAGTCGGGAATCCGGTCACCGGCGGCATCATCCAGCGGCGCGCCCGGCCGCGGCCGACCGGCTGCACCTTATTCTGCGTCGACAGCTCTTCCAGCGCTCGCTGCACGGTGCGCGCGCTGGCGCCGAGCGCGATTGCCAGCGCCGAGCTCGACCAGGCCTCGCCATCGGTCAGGAAGGCAAGCACCGCGCCATGCTCGTCTTCGACCGGCAGCGCCAGCACGACGACGTCGGCGGCATTGAGGGGCGTCAGCGCAAACCCGGCGGCGGTCGCATTGATCTCGGCCAACCCGGCGAGCTCGGCGCGCAGCCGCCCCATCTCGACCCTCAGCCGCGCGCGATGCGATTCATCCGCGTGCCTTGCCCGAAAGGCGCGTCTCAACAGCACTTCTCGCGAGGCATCCGCCGGCCATGCCTCGGCAAGCGTGCGCGCCAGCGCGAACAACACCGGCCGTGTCGCCAGCGAGACGACCGCATCGGCCTCGCGCACCACGTTGCGGCAGGCATCGATGACCAGCGCGCCCGAGGTCAGCAGCGTCTCGACCTCGTCGAGCAGCAGATCTTTCTCTGTGCCGCGCGCGATCAGCCGGCCGACCGGCGTGTTCAAGACCAGGGATGCCGCTTCGACTTCGGCCTTCAAGGCCGGGATGTTGGCTTCGTAAGCGGCCAGCGATGCCCGGCCGAACGCCGAGCGCGCCGCCTTCGTCCTCAGACGCCTGACCGCGATGCCGGCCGCGGCCAGTTCATGCGCGACGCGCGCAACCGGCGGCAGCGGCGCCGGATCGAAATCCGAGAGCAGCCGCTCGGCCTCGTCAAGCCGGCCGATCAGGATGAGGCGGCGCGCCTCGAGGCTGCCGGCATAGGCGGCGTTCAGCCGGTCGCCATGCGCGGCAAGCGTGGCGCGGGCGGACCGCAAGGCCTTTTCCGGCCAGCCGAGGTCGCGCGAGACCAGCGCGATCTCGGCCTCGGCGACGACGCAGCGCGCGCGGGCAACGGCTTCCTTCGGGCTGAAGGCGCGGACGGCGTCCTTCAGCAGCGCCTTTGCCTTGGCGAAATCACCGAGCTGCGCCATCGCGATGCCGCGCAGCGCCAGCGCTGGCGCGTCGTCGCGCAGCGCGACGCGCTTCAAGGCGCCGAGCGGATCGCCCGCGGCGAGCGCGCGCCCGGCGGCGTTGATCAGCGAGTCCATGCCGCCGCCTCAGGGCCCGCCGCATGAAATCGCGTCACACTTGTAACTCTCACCATCCAACCATGCGGCCTATGTCTGTCCCTGTCACCCCCAACCAAACCCAAGAACGGGACAAGAGCAATGACCCAACAGATGAAGACACCGCCGGTCGTTTCGCAGGAAGCGTGGGAAGGCGCTTATGAAGAACTGCTGGTCAAGGAAAAGGCGATGACCCGCGCCCGCGACGCGTTGGCCGCCGAACGCCGCCGCATGCCGTGGATGGAAGTGACGAAGGATTATGTGTTCGACGGCCCGAACGGCAAGGCGAGCCTGCTCGACCTCTTCGAAGGCCGCCGCCAGCTCGTGATCTACCGCGCCTTCTTCGAGCCGGGCGTCTATGGCTGGCCCGAACATGCCTGCCGCGGCTGCTCGCTCGGCGCCGACATGGTCGGCAACCTCGCCCATCTCAACGCCCGCGACACCACGCTTGCCTATGCCTCGCGCGCGCCGCAGGCCGACATCCAGCGGTTGAAGCAACAGATGGACTGGAAAATGCCCTGGTACACCATCACCGACAGCTGGGATAAGGATTTCGGCGTCGACCAATGGCACGGCCACAACGTCTTCATCCATGACGGCAAGCGCATCTTCCGCACCTATTTCGTCAACAATCGCGGCGACGAAGCCTTCGGCACCGTGTGGAGCTATCTCGACGTCACGCCGCTCGGCCGGCAGGAGGTGTGGGAGGATTCGCCCGAGGGCTATCCGCAAACCCAGACGTACAAATGGTGGAACTGGCACGACAATTACGAGGAAGGCGCCGCGCCCGACCAGAGATGGGTCGAGGTCTCGGATGCCGGCGAAGCGGCGTTCCGCAACAAGAGCGCCTGAGCCTGAAGCGACTCCGGCGGCGGTCCACACGCCGCCGAAGCCGATCTCGCCAAGCCTTTATCTCTCAGGTGCTTGCAACCTGACCGCTTCAGAAGGTGAATGTTATGAGAATCGACAATTCCGCCCCTCGCCCAACCGGCTTGAGCGGCTTCGGCCTCGCCGACTGGCTGTGCCTTGCCGCGGCGCCAACCTTCGCCATGATGGCGCTGCTGACGGCTGCCTATGGCGACCACGACATGATGTGCATGTCGGGCGCTTCCGTGCTCAGCGGCATGGCGCCGATGTATCTGCTGATGGCCGGCTTCCATCTCGCGCCATGGCTGCGGCTGGCAGCAAGGCGCGGGTGAGACTGAAGGATTCGATTTCAGGTCAGGCCATGCGTCTGTTTGACCTGCAGAATGGACTCGACAAGCTCCTGGTCCTTGTAAGGTTTCACGAGCAAGGGAACATCAGGCGGCAGATCGCCGATCGCCTTGGTGTCGGCGTAGCCGGTAATGATGACCGCCGGCCAGTCTGCCTTTAGGTTGCGCGCAAATCGGATCACGTCCAAGCCTGACACGAGCGGCATGGCGAAATCAGTGACGATCACGTCGAAGTCCTGTGGAGCCTTCTCGATCCTGGCCAGCGCCTCGGCACCGCCGGCGGCGCATGTCACCTCGAAGCCGCTTTGCCTCAATGAGGAAGCCGTCAACTCGCGTAGCGCATCGCTGTCGTCGACCAACAGTATGGACGGCCGGGCGCCATTGCCGTCAACGCGAGGCCGGCTGAGCTGGCTCTGCTCGATCGACCGAGCCGGCTGTTCCAACGATCGCGGCAGCCACAGCTGCATCGCAGTGCCTCGCCCGACAACACTCTCGATCCGAAGCGTGCCCCCTGACTGCTTTGCAAAGCCGTATACGGTGCTCAAGCCGAGGCCGGTGCCCTTACCGACGGGCTTCGTCGTGAAAAAGGGCTCTATGACCTTCGCCACGAGATCGGCCGGAATGCCCGAACCGGTATCGATGACCGAGATGACGACATAGTCGCCGGCTCCCAATTCGTCGGCACGACTGTCGATCGTGCGATTTTCAGCGCGGATCGAGATCAAACCGCCCGTGGGCATTGCGTCTCGCGCGTTGAAAACCAGGTTCATAAGGGCGAGTTCGAGTTGGCTTCCGTCCACCAGCACAGGCCAGACCGAGTCGTCTATATTCCATTCGAAACGAACAAGACCTCCGAGCACCGGCGCGACGAGCCCGTTCAGCGGCTCGACGAGCGTTGCCAGTTGCAAAGCTTCGGGCTTCAGACGCTGACGCCGGGAGAAGGCGAGCATGCGATTAACGAGGTCGGCGCCCTGCTTGGCCGAGCGCCTTGTAAGGTCGAGCACTTTCTTCGCCTGCTCATCGAGCACGGTGCTGCGCTCCAGAAGCCCGAGCCCACTGAGAATCGTCGCGAGCAGGTTGTTGAAATCATGGGCAAGTCCGCCTGTAAGCTTGCCTATCGCATCAAGACGCTGCGCCTTTAGCAGCCTGTCTTCAAGTTCGCGCCGCTCGGTGATGTCGAGCAGCGTGCCGACAATCTCGTCCGTGTTGTCCACGGGACTATGCGAGATGACGCCCTGGTCCAGGAAGCTGCGGTATTTGCCGTCCGCGCATTGCCAGCGGAACTCGCAGCTGTAGGAGCCGGCTGCTTTGGCGCCAAGCAGAGCGGCCTCGACGTCCGGCAAGTCGTCCGGATGCACACGGCTCAAGCCAAAGCCAGGCTCGGACGTCAGCCGCTCGGGAGAAAATCCGGTCAAACGCTCGATCCCGCTGGTGACGAAGCGGGCATCAAAAGGCGGTTCGAGCGACCGGGCATGAAAGCAAACCGGCACCGACTGCAGTATGGCTTCCTGGCGCTGTTCCGCGGCACGCAAGGCTCGCTCCGCCTCGAGCCTCGACTTTTGTGATTCCAGCGCCTGCTCCAGCAGTGTCTGCTCCACGATCGCCTTGCGCTGGATTTCCAGGGTCTTCTCGTGCAATTCGACGAACACGGCCACCTTCGAACGCAGCATGGCTGAATCGAAGGGTTTGAAGACGAAATCGACCGCGCCGGCATCGTAGCCGCGCAGCATATGCGCTTCTTCCTTGTTGATCGCGGTCAGGAAGATGATCGGGGTGCGCCTGGACTGCTCTCTTTGGCGGATCAATGAGGCCGTCTCGTATCCGTCCAAGCCCGGCATCAGAACGTCCAGAAGGATCACGGCGAACTCTTCCTTCAGAAGGAACCGCAATGCCTCCTCGCCGGATTGTGCGCAGACAACCTCGCCCACTCCAGCCAAGACTTCGCTGATCGCCAGGAGATTGCGATCGTCATCATCGACGGCGAGGATGCGCGCACCTTGCGCCACCTCTGAAAGGGCTGCGCGTTGCTCGGATTTGGTCTTCAGCATCCTTTGCATTGGCAACCCATCACATTGCCGCCACGAGCTTCTCCACCGGCTGTACGTGCTGTCTCGATCGCCCGATCCAGACCCGGAGCAGCGCGAGCAGAAGGTCAAGATCCACGGGCTTCGCTATGTAGTCCGAAGCACCCGCATCAAGGCACTTTTGCCGGTCGCCCTTCATCGCCTTGGCAGTCACAGAGATCAGGGGGACATGCGCGATTGGCGGCATGCCGCGTATCTGCCGCATGGTCTCATAGCCGTCCATCTCAGGCATCATGATGTCGATGAGCGCGACGTCCATGTCCGAATTTTGCTCGAGCAGCGCGATGCCATCGCGACCGCGCTCGGCATGCAAAACCTCAATGCCATATGTTTCGAGCACGCTGGTCAGCGAATAGATGTTGCGAATGTCGTCGTCGACAATGAGAACTTTGGCGCCGGCAAGGTCGGTCTTGTCCGATCGTTGGGAGGCCGCAGCCCCATTGGCGTGATTATCTCGTGGCAGGGTCGCCGACATCAGCAGCGCCAACTGGTCAAGATTCTCGGCGCGGGCAACATCAGCCAACTGCGGTTTGAGCCCGATCAATTGCTCCAGGGCCTCCGGATGTGGTGCGAAGAACACGAGCTTGGCTGACAGGCTCTCAAGCGACGCCGCGATCTCCTCAATCATCTTGGCGTTGTCCTTGCCAGACCTCCCAAAACCCAGCACGATCGCGTCATAGATGTCGAAGTCTATTCCCCGACCGTTTGCGGCGATCCGACCGACAGGCGTTACGGAAGTGACGCCGTCGCGGGTCGCCTCGACCAGGGCAAGCCGCCGCTCGGGATCGGCATCCACGATCAGGACATTGCGCTGGAGGCGCAACTTGCTCGAATGGATATCCTCGAACACCTTCATGAGGTCGTCCGACGACACCGGCTTGGTCGAGACGCTGGCGGCGCCACTGAGCAACAGGCCGGCCGTGTCTTCCGCACCCGAGATGACATGTATCGGGATGCCTGCGGTCTTGGCGTCGTGCCGCAGAAGGTCGAACAGCACCCAGCCATCTATGTCCGAAAGGCCGAGATCCAGCGTGATTGCATCCGGAACCAGCTTCCTCGCCAGCGCCACTGTCCCGGAGCCCGCGGTGGACAACACGCCCTTTAGGCCCGCCGAGCGCGCCATGCCCAGCAACAGTCCCGCAAAGGTAGGATCGTCCTCGACGATCAGCACTACCCTGTCCTCGGGCGAGAGGACATCGCGATCATCGATAAGTTCCGGAACGGAAACACCGGCGGCGGGAGCCAACACCTCCTGCTCGGCAATCCCGGGCTGCGGAGCGGCTCTCGGACCTTCGACGGGGATGACGAGCGTGAATGTCGAGCCCTTGCCCGGTGTGCTTTCCACCCTCAGCTCACCTCCCAGCAGCCTGGCGATTTCACGACTGATCGACAGGCCGAGCCCAGTGCCACCATATTTGCGGCTGGTTGTGCCATCGGCCTGCTGGAACGCTTCGAAGATCAGCTTTTGTTTGTCCTCGGGAATTCCGATGCCGGTATCGGTGACCGCGATAGCGAGCGCCTTCGGCGCCTGAGCGCCGTTCCGCCGCCCAATCTTCTCCGGCCTGAAGGTGAGGCTGACCTTGCCGGTCGACGTGAACTTGAATGCATTCGACAACAGGTTGAGGACGATTTGCTGCAGCCGCTTTTCGTCGGTACGCACCGTCTCCGGAAGTCCCGGGTCAAGGTCTATCGTGAAGCCCAATCCCTTGTCGGCGGCCAACTGACGGAACGTGCGTTCCATGTGTTGGCGCAGATGCGCCAGAGGCATATCGTTGATCTCGACGGAAACGGTGCCTGACTCGATCTTGGACAGATCGAGAATGTCGTTGATAAGGCTGAGCAGGTCAGTCCCCGCCGAATTGATGGTGCGGGCGAACTCGACTTGCTTGTCGTTGAGATTTCCCTGCTGGTTGCTGGCCAACAGATTCGAGAGAATGAGCAGCGAGTTCAGCGGCGTGCGAAGCTCGTGGCTCATATTAGCCAGAAATTCGGATTTGTACTTGGAGGTCAGGGCGAGCTGTTCGGCTTTCTCCTCAAGTGCCCGCCGCGCCATTTCGATCTCCAGGTTCTTGTTCTCCACCTGCTTCTTTTCGTTTTCAAGCAGCTGCGCCTTTTCCTGCAGCTCCTCGTTGGTGGCGTGCAGTTCCTCCTGCTTCTTGGTCAGTTCCGTCTGGCGCGCCTGCAATTCGGAAGTCAGCAATTGCGACTGTTTCAGCAGCCCTTCGGTGCGCATCGTCGCCGCTATCGTGTTGAGCACGATGCCGACCGATTCCATCAGCTGGTTGAGGAACGATTGGTGCGTGTCGCGGAACTCGCTGAAGGAGGCAAGCTCGATCACCGCCTTTACTTCGTCTTCGAAGAGCGCGGGCAGGATGATGACATTGGCGGGCGTGGCGTTACCGAGGCCCGAAGTGATACGCAGGAAATCCGGCGGCACATTGTCGAGAACGATCGCACGCTTGTCGGCAGCGCTCTGGCCAATCAGTCCCTCACGTAGATCAAGGCGCTGTTTCATCACCGCCCTGCTCTCGGCGCCGTAGGACGCGGCGAGCTCCAGATAGGACTCGTCTTCTTCCCGGTTGGTCACATAGAAGACGCCGTATTGCGCATTCACCAGCGGCGCCAGCTCCGACATGATCAGACGCGATACGGTCGCCAAATCGCGCTCGCCCTGCAACATGCGCGAGAACCGCGCCAGATTGGTCTTCAGCCAGTCCTGTTCCGCATTCTTAAGCGTCTGATCCTTGAGGTTGCGGATCATCTCGTTGATGTTGTCCTTGAGCGCCGCCACCTCGCCTGACGCCTGGACGCTGATGGACCGTGTCAAGTCACCCTTGGTCACCGCCGTCGAGACTTCAGCGATAGCCCGCACCTGGGTCGTGAGATTGGCTGCCAGCTGATTGACATTATCGGTCAGGTCGCGCCAGAGCCCTGCCGCGCCCGGCACGCGGGCCTGGCCGCCGAGCTTACCTTCGATGCCGACCTCGCGCGCGACGTTGGTCACCTGGTCGGCGAAGGTGGCGAGGGTCTCGATCATGCCATTTATGGTGTCGGCCAGCGAGGCGATCTCGCCCTTGGCGTCGACGGTGAGCTTGCGGCGCAGATTTCCCTGCGCCACCGCGGTCACGACATCCGCGATGCCGCGCACCTGGTTCGTCAGATTGGTGGCCATCAGGTTGACGTTGTCGGTCAGGTCTTTCCAGGTGCCGGCGACGCCCTCGACGCGGGCCTGGCCGCCCAGCTTGCCTTCGGTGCCGACCTCGCGCGCCACGCGCGTCACCTCCCCGGCAAAGGAGTTCAGCTGATCGACCATGGTGTTGATCGTCGACTTCAGCTCCAGGATTTCGCCTTTGACGTCCACGGTGATCTTTTTCGACAGATCGCCGCGTGCGACCGCGGTGGTCACTTCAGCGATGTTACGCACCTGGCCGGTGAGGTTCTCGGCCATGGAATTCACGTTATCGGTGAGGTCCTTCCAGGTGCCGGCGACGCCGCGGACCTGGGCCTGGCCACCCAACTTACCCTCGGTGCCGACCTCACGGGCGACGCGCGTCACTTCGCCGGCGAAGGAGTTCAACTGGTCGACCATGGTGTTGATCGTCGACTTCAGCTCCAGGATTTCGCCTTTGACGTCAACGGTGATCTTCTTGGAAAGGTCCCCAAGGGCGACGGCGGTCGTCACCTCGGCGATGTTGCGCACCTGGCCCGTCAAATTCGCGGCCATGGCATTCACATTGTCGGTCAGGTCCTTCCACGTGCCGGCGACGCCGCGCACCTGCGCCTGGCCGCCCAGCTTGCCGTCAGAGCCCACCTCGCGCGCGACGCGCGTCACTTCCGAGGCAAACGAGTTGAGCTGGTCGACCATCGTGTTGATGACGTCCTTGATCTGCAGGATCTCGCCAAGGGCGTCGACCGTGATCTTCTGGGTAAGATCGCCGGTGGCGATTGCCGTCGCGACCTTGGAAACGTCGCGCAGCTGCACCGTGAGATTGCCGGCCATTGCGTTCACGTTGTCGGTCAAATCCTTCCAGGTGCCGCCGACACCTTCGACGTGAGCTTGACCCCCGAGCTTACCTTCCGAGCCGACCTCGCGGGCCACGCGCGTCACCTCCGAGGCAAAGGAGTTGAGCTGATCCACCATCGTGTTGACGGTATCCTTCAGTTCCAGGATTTCACCCTTGACATCGACCGTGATCTTCTTCGACAGATCACCGCGTGCCACGGCTGTCGTCACCTCGGCGATGTTGCGAACCTGGCCGGTGAGGTTGGCCGCCATCAGGTTGACGCTGTCGGTCAGGTCCTTCCAGGTGCCGCCGACGCCCTTCACGTCGGCTTGGCCGCCAAGCTTGCCCTCGGTGCCGACTTCACGGGCAACGCGCGTCACCTCCGACGCAAAAGAATTGAGCTGGTCCACCATGGTGTTGATGGTGTCCTTGAGCTCCAGGATTTCGCCCTGGACGGCCACGGTGATCTTCTTCGACAGATCGCCAGACGCGACCGCCGTCGTCACTTCGGCGATGTTGCGAACCTGCCCGGTCAGGTTCTCGGCCATGGAGTTCACATTGTCCGTCAGATCCTTCCAGGTGCCCGCGACGCCACGCACCTGGGCCTGGCCTCCCAGCTTGCCCTCAGAACCGACCTCGCGCGCCACGCGGGTCACCTCGGAGGCAAACGAGTTGAGCTGGTCCACCATCGTGTTGATGGTGTTCTTCAGTTCGAGAATTTCGCCTTTCACATCGACGGTGATCTTCTTCGAAAGGTCGCCGAGCGCAACCGCCGTCGTCACCTCGGCGATGTTGCGGACCTGACCCGTCAGGTTCTCGGCCATCGAATTGACGTTGTCGGTGAGGTCTTTCCAGGTGCCGCCGACGCCCTCGACGCGCGCCTGCCCGCCGAGCTTGCCTTCGGTACCGACCTCGCGAGCCACGCGTGTGACTTCCGAGGCGAATGAATTGAGCTGGTCCACCATCGTGTTGATGGTGTTTTTCAACTCTAAGATTTCGCCCTTCACGTCCACAGTAATCTTCTTCGAAAGGTCGCCTGACGCGACAGCCGTAGTGACCTCGGCGATGTTGCGGACCTGCCCCGTGAGATTGGTCGCCATGGCGTTGACGTTGTCAGTGAGGTCTTTCCAGGTGCCGGCCACGCCCTTCACCCGCGCTTGGCCGCCGAGCTTGCCTTCTGTGCCCACTTCGCGGGCGACGCGCGTCACCTCCGAGGCAAAGGACCCCAACTGCCCGACCATCGTGTTGACGACCTTGCCGATGCGGAGGAACTCGCCTCGCAAAGGCCGGCCGTCGATCTCCACCATCATGGTTTGCGACAGGTCGCCCTTGGCAACCGCACCAATGACGCGAGCCACCTCCGTGGTCGGTTGAACCATATCCTCGATCAGATCATTGACGGAGCGGACGCTTGTTTCCCAGCTGCCCGTGGCATTGCGCACGTGGCCGCGCTCACCGATCCGCCCGTCCTTGCCGACCACCCGGCTCAGCCGCTCGAACTCGCGCGTGACCTGATCGTTGATCTCCACGATCTGGTTGAAGGTGTCTGCGATATCGGAGTCGAGGCCTTCATAGACATTGTCGATGCGGACAGAGAAGTCACCGCGCCGGAAGGCCTTGAGCGCGTTCAAAATCTGGCGGCGGTCCAATTGCGGCTTGGAACTCAGCGTACTCACAGCGCCCCCTCACAGCCCCGGCTGACCACGACGGTCGTGAATCAAAAGCCCCTTGCGGCCAAACTCCCGCGAGGGCCACAACGCGCGGACCGCAGTTCGGTTCCATTGTCACGGGCGGCGGAATCTCGGCGGGTGCTGCATGGCGAACAGTCGGGCGCCCATCCTCCCATCCGAAAGGGAGGCCGCCGCCGATCCCCGCGGGCCATGGCGCGCCAAGCTGAGGTTGGCCAGCGCGATACCTCACTTTGCAACGGAATAACCCGCCGCATTGCCTTCCGCGCCGGCTCGCACAATAGTCGGGTCGATGCTTGACGCGATTGCGAGTCACTGGTCGACGCTTATCCTGATCCTCTCGCTGGGGATGGCGGCGGTCGGCATCGTGCATGCCATCATGACCAAGGAGGACGTGCGCGCCGCCACCGGCTGGGTGGGCGTAATGCTCTTGTCGCCCTTTCTCGGCGCGATCATCTACGCCATTGCCGGCATCAACCGCATACGCCGCGCGACGATCAGCGCCATGCGGCCGCCCGAGGCCGCCGCCGCTAGGCACGACCGCGACGTCGCGCTGGAAGCCCTGATCAACGCTGAATTCGGCCAGCGCTTCACCGGGCTGAAAACGCTTGGCGACCGGGTGGCGCGGCGTCCGCTGACCTCCGGAAACACCATCGCGGTGCTCAAGACCGGCGACGAGGCCTATACGGCGATGTGCCGGGCAATTGACGCGGCGCAAAGAAGCGTCCTGCTCGAAACCTATATTTTCGACAATGACGCGGTCGGAGCGCTGTTCGTCCAGTCGCTCGGCAACGCCGTCAGGCGGGGCGTCACCGTGCGCGTGCTGATCGACGCCGTAGGCGTGCGCTATTCGGTGCCGAGCATCCTGAAACAACTCAGGGAGGCCGGCGTCACCGTCGACCTCTTCAACGGCAACATCGTCATGGGCCTGAGACTTCCCTATGCCAATCTGAGGACGCACAGGAAGATCCTGATCGTCGACGGCGCAGTGGCGTTCACGGGAGGCATGAACATCCGCAAGGGATTCTCGGCCGAATTCGCCGGTTCAGACAGTTCGCGCGACACCCATTTCGAGGTCACCGGGCCGGTGGTGGCCGACCTGTTCTCGGTTGCCGCCGAGGACTGGCGCTTTGCCGGCAACGAGGCCTTGAAGGACGGCCCGTGGCAGGTCGAGCGCGCCGCGCCGCCGCCCGGGCAGCCGGTGCTGGTGCGCGCGGTGGCGAGCGGGCCGGACGCCTCCAACGAAACCAACCTCAGGCTTTTGATGGGCGCATTCTCGGTCGCCCGCAAGTCGATCCGCATCATGTCGCCCTATTTCCTGCCGGACCGGGAGTTCATCAGCGCGCTGACGACGGCCGGCCGGCGCGGCGTCGAAATCGACATCGTCGTGCCGGCGGTGAACAACCTTTTCCTTGTCGATCATGCGATGACGGCGCAGTTCGACCAGGTTTTGAAGCATTATTGCCGGGTCTGGCGCCACGAGGGCTCGTTCGACCACTCCAAGCTGATGGCGATCGACGGCGTGTGGGCCTATGTCGGCTCCTCCAACCTGGACGCGCGCTCGCTGAGGCTGAATTTCGAGATCGACATGGAAGTCCTGGACAAGAACTTCGCCGCCGAGATCGACGCCCGCATCGCGGCCGCCATCTCGACTGCCCTGCCGGTAACGCTGGAGACGCTGAAGGCAAGGCCATTCGTAATCCGCGTCTTCGACCGTTTGCTGTGGCTGGGATCGCCCTATCTTTAGAGCAGGAAATCGAGCAGCAGGATCATGGAGATAGACGACATCAAGGGACGCAGCCTGCCGGAGACCGTGCTCCTGTCGATCCGCGCCAGGAACGCGCGCAAGGCGAAGGCGACGCCGCGCAAGCGAGTCAACGACACTGAAATCGTCGTCGCCTCCTACAACGTCCACAAATGCATCGGCACGGACCGCAGGTTCGACCCTGACCGGACGGCCCGCGTCATCCGCGAAATGAGCCCCGACGTGATTGCCCTGCAGGAAGCCGATAACCGCTTCGGCGACAGGGCCGGACTGCTTGATCTCGCCCGCCTGGAACTGGAGACGGGACTGGTGCCGGTGCCGGTCTCGGGCAACGGCAAGGGGCATGGCTGGCGCGGCAATGTGCTGCTGTTCAAGCGCGGCACCGTACGCGACGTCCACCAGCTCAAGCTGCCGGGACTGGAGCCGCGCGGCGCGCTGGTCGCCGAAATCGATCTTGACGAGAAACGCAGCTTGCGCGTCATTGCCGCCCATCTCGGCCTCCTGCGCCGCTCGCGCTCGGAACAGGCCCGCGTCGTGCTCGACATCATGAGCAGCGCCGATGAAAGGCCGACGCTCTTGCTCGGCGACCTCAACGAATGGCGGCTCGGCAACCGCTCGGCGCTGAACACGCTGCACACGACCTTCGGGCCGACGCCGCCGGCGGTGCCGACCTTCCCGTCCGGCCTGCCGGTACTGGCGCTCGACCGCATCATGGGCAATCGGCACGGTCTGGTTTCAGGCGTCGAGGCGCATGACACGCCGCTGTCGCGCGTCGCCTCCGATCACCTGCCGCTGACGGCCTTCGTGCATCTGTAGATTGCCGCCCTACCCTTCCCTCAGCCAGACCAGCATCTCGCCGGGGTCGCGATTGTCCCAGGCGAAATAGGGAATCGCCTTTAGCTTCGTCGCCTCAGTCGCCGGCGGCTCGGGGCGATAGAGATCGTGGCCCCAATTCTCCGCCTCGGCCTTCTCGCCGATGGCCGAAAGCGTGACGACGCCGCCGAGCAGGTTCGGCTCCTTGTGAGCCTCGAGCCTTGCCTCGCGCGGCAGGGCGATGCGATGCAGCCCGCCGCCATTGTCGGTCTCCTCGACGCAATAGATCAGCGGGCCCCGCGCCAGCGCCACGCGACCGATGTCCTGGCGCACATTCGGGTTGGCGAAGAGGCGCGCCATCGACATTTCTAGGTCGAGCTCGATCTTGTCGCCCTGGCGCCATTCGCGGCGGATCGCGGCATAGCCGTCGACCGTCGCCGCCTCGAGATCGACCAGCTTGCCATTGACCCGAAGCGCGGCCTTGCGGCACCAGGCCGGCACGCGCAGATGGAGCGTGAATTCCACCGGCGCCTCAGGCCCAACCTCGATCGCGACGGCGCCGTCCCAGGGATAGTTGCTGGTCTGGACTAGGGTAACCTGGCGGCCGGCGATCTCGAAGCGGGCGGTCGAGTCGCCGTAGAGGTGCACCGCCAGCGCATCATCGGCGAGGCCGTAGAAATAGCTGCCGATCGAGGCCACCATGCGGCCGATATTGGGTGGACAGCAGGGGCAGCGGTGCCATTTCCAGCGGTGGTGACCGCCCCTGCTCTCCAGCGGGTTCTCGTAGAAGAACAGCGAGCCGTCGAGCGACAGGCCGGAGATCGAGCCGTTGTACAAGGCCCGTTCCATCATGTCGGCGTAACGGGCGTTCGGGCCCATGCCGAGCATGCGGCTTGCCCAGAACACCAGGCCGACCGAAGCGCAGGTCTCGGCATAGGCTGTCTCGTTGGGCAGGTCGTAGTCGCTGGTGAAGCCCTCATTGTGCGCCGACGGCCCAAGGCCGCCGGTGACGTAGAGGCTCTTGGTCATCAGATCGTCCCAGAGCCGGTCGAGCGCCACGCGCAGCGTGTCGTCGCCATATTCCGTCGCGATATCAGCCATGCCGGAATAGAGATACATGGCGCGCACCGCGTGGCCGACGACCTTGTCCTGGTCGCGCACCGGCTTGTGCGACTGGTTATATTCGTAGGTCTTGAAGTGATAGGCCTTCGGATCGGTGCCGCGGGCGCGCGCCTCCTCGTCGAAATAATGCGGCTGCTGGCCCCGCTGGTCGATGAAGTACTTCGCCAGGTCCATGTATTTCTTCTCGCCGGTGGCTCGCGCCAGCTTGACCAGCGCCAGCTCAATCTCCTCATGGCCGCAATAGCCCTTTTTCTTGCCGGGCTCCGGGCCGAACATCGAGGCAATGTGGTCGGCGTAGCGGCACATGATGTCGAGCAGCTTGCGCTTTCCAGTCGCCTGGAAGTAGGCGACCGCGCCCTCGATCAGATGGCCGGCGCAGTAGAGCTCGTGGCAATCGCGCAAATTGGTCCAGCGCAGGCCGGGCTGGATGCGCTGATACCAGCTGGAAAGATAGCCGTCCTCCTGCTGCAGCTTGCCGTACATGTCGATGACGGCGTCGATCTTCTTTTCCAGCTCCGGGTTGCGGCGGCGGTAGAGCGAATAGGCGGCGGTCTCGATGGTCTTGCCCCAATCGGAGTCCCAGAACATCTGCGTCGTAACCGTCGAGCCGGTGAACTCGGCGCCCTGCCCGTCGGCCTCGTCCGGCGACGGCGAATGGAACGGGATGACGACGCCCGGCGAAGGCCGGTCCGGATCGATCTGCTCCAGCATGCGCGCTTCGACGCAGCGGTCGTAGAGGATGCCGGCGGTCTTGCTGGCCACCGCGTCGACACGATCGCCCCAGAAGCCGCGGACATCGACCTGCGGCACCGGTAACGGCCGGAAGGCGAGTTTGGGCCTGGCGGACGTGCCGGCCTCTTTGGTGGGCTGCGATGCGGTCATGAGGTTCACTCCATTCGATTACTTGACGGCCCCGGCCATCAGGCCGCGGATGTAGAAGCGCTGCAGCGCCAGGAACAGGATCAGGCAAGGCACCATCATCACCGTGACGCCGGCCTGCACGGCGCCCCAGTCGATGGCGCCGAAGCGGCCGGACTGAAGCGCCGTCATCATCACCGGCAAGGTGAATTTGGACTGGTCGGTCATCAGCACGAGCGCGGCCAGAAACTCGTTCCAGGCGCCGAGGAAGGCGAAGAGCGCGATGGTAACGACGCCCGGCCAGACCAAAGGCAGCATCACCTTGACGAGCATCGCGATGTTGTTGGCGCCGTCCATGCGCGCCGCCTCCTCGATCTCGCGCGGCACGGCGTCGAAGGCGTTGCGCATCATGAAGATCGAGAAGGGCAGCTGCAGCGTGACATAGACGCAGACCAGCCCGGTCAGCGTGTTGTGCAGGCCGAGCCTGGTCAGCACCAGGAAGATCGGCGTCAGGATCGACTGGAACGGGATCATGATCGTCGACAGGATGAGGACGAAGAAGAAGTCCCGGAACGGGAAGCGGAAGCGCGAGAAGCCGTAGCCGGCAAGCACGCTGACCAGCACCGAGAGCAGCACCGTCATCACCGAGACATAGATGCTGTTCTGCGCCGAGGCCCAGAGCCCGTCGCCGAAGGCGTTCAGCGTCTCGTAGTTCTCGACCGAGAAGCCGGTGGTCGGCCAGGGCGGCAGCGGCGGCTGGCGCGCCTCCTGCGCCGGCTTGAAGGTCGACAGCACCGTCCACACGATCGGCGCCAGGAACAGAACCGAGGCGATGATGCCGGTCGAATGCCTGGCGAGGCTGAAGGCGGTCTTGCGGTTCTGCGACATCGCCTCGGCCATCAGTCGAGCCCCTCGGGCTTGCGCAGCAGCCATAGCTGAATGAGGCTGAGCGCCACCAGGATGGCCAAGAGCACCATGGAGAGTGCCGCGCCATAGCCTAATTTGAACGACACGAAGGACTGGTTGAAGATCCAGTAGACCGCCGTCAGCGTCTGGTTGCGCGGGCCGCCGCGCAGGATGATGTAGAACTGGTCGAAGGCGAGGATCGAGCCCGCCACCGACAGGATCAGCGCCAGCGCCAGCGTGCGGCGCATCAGCGGCAAGGTGATGGCCCTGAATCTCGCGAACGGCCCTGCCCCATCGATGACGGCCGCCTCCTGCAGATCCTGCGGGATCGACTGCAGGCCGGTCATCAGGATGATCATGGTGAAGCCGGCGACCTTCCAGACCACCATGGCGATGATCGACCAGAAGGCCGGCTGGAAGGTGGCGAGAAGATTGACCTTCTTTTCGGTCAGGCCGAGGTCGTAAGCGGCCGGGCTGAACAGGCCGGAATCGACATTCAAGAGCCACGACCAGAGCAGGCTCGCCGAGGCGAAACCGACCACCGCCGGCATGAAGAAGGCGGTGCGGTAGAGATTGGTGAGCGGGCGCGGCTTTTCGATGAAGATCGCCAGCGGGAAGGCGACGGCGAAGATCGCGATGGTGACGATCACCGTGTAATAGAAGGTGAATTTCAGCGCGTTCCAGAAGCGCGTGTCGCGCAGGATCGCGACATAATTGTCGAGGCCGACGAAGGCATGCTCGCCCATCAGCGGCCAGTTGTTGAGCGACATCCACGCCGTCATGCCGAGCGGGATGACGAAGAAGACGGTGACGAAAGCGACGGCTGGCAGGACATAGAGCAAGCCCACCCACTGCCGCAGGCTGGTGGCAGTGCGAGGCCTGGCGCGGGCGGAGGTAGCGGCGATGGCGGTCATGGCCTGGCTCCCCCTTCTCCCCTTGTGGGAGAAGGTGTCCCCGAAGGCGACGGATGAGGGGTGTTCCAGCGGAATGAGACGCTGGCGTTCCCTGGAACACCCCTCATCAGTCTCGGCGCTGCGCGCCGATCCACCGCCCGGCCCTTCGCAGGCTCAGGGCGTTCGAAGCTCGAAAAGCCAAGCAATTTGCTTTTCGTCCGCTGCGCGGACCGCTTCTCACCCCACAAGGGGAGAAGGGGGAAGCGAACCTGCCGACGCCCCCTCACCCGGATTGCCAACCGAATTGCAAAGGGCAATTCGGGGCAATCCGACCTCTCCCCAAGGGGAGAGGAGATCGCGAGCACCGGCGCTAATCTCTTCTCCCCACCGGGGAGAAGGTGGCCGCGAAGCGGCCAGATGAGGGGGTCTTGTCTCAACGCGTCAGTTCCTGCCGTTCAGCGATGCAACATCCCGGCCGCCCGGCCAGGGAGACAGGGCGGGCGGCCGGTCAGGGCCTGGCGGCGGGGCGTTGCGCGATCCCCGCCGGCTGGCCCTGGTGTCTACTTGTTCGGCGCCTGGTCGATGATCGACTGCATGGTGTCCTGCGCGTTCTTGATGGCGCCGTCGACGTCGTCGCCGAAGAACACCTCGTTGATCATCTGCGTCCAGGGACCGTTGGCGGAGTTGATCAAATCGTTGAACACCACCGAATAGGGCGTCCTGCCCTTGGCCATCGCCTCGGCCGCCACCTGGTAGCGCGGGTCGAGATCCTTCAGCGCTTCCTTGGCGATGTCGTTGCGCACCGGCAGGCTGCCATATTTGGCGAGGATAGTCTGGCCCTCCAGCGAATAGGCGAAGTCCAGGAACTCCTTCACCACGGCGATCTTCTTGGTGCCCTTGGTGACGACGAAATTGTCGCCGCCGGCGAAGGAGGACCAGCCGCCATCCTTGCCCGGCAGGAAGGTGATGCCGTAGTCGATATCCGGGTACTGCGTGTTGAGCGCGCCGATGGCGAAGGCGCCGGATGGCGAGATGCCGATCTTGCCGCCGGCGAAGGCGGCGAAGAAGTTGGCGCCGGTGTCGGTCTGCGCGCCCTCGGGCACCAGCCCCTTCTTGATCATCGAGCGGTAGAGGTCGATCGCGCCGCGCAGTTGCGGGCTGTCGAGCGTCGCCTTCGAGCCGTCCTCCGACAGGATGTCGCCGCCCGAGGCCCAGATCAGCGGCGTGAAGGTGAAGATGTTGCAGCCGCCGCAATTGCCGGAGAAGTAGAAACCCTTGATGTCGCCGCCGAGCGCGTTGACCTTTTCGGCGTCGGCTTCGATCTCGGCCCAGTTGGCCGGCCCCTTCTCCGGGTCCAGCCCTGCCTGCTTGAACAGCTTCTTGTTCCAGATCAGCACCGAGGCGTCGGCCGAGAACGGCAGGCCGTAGATGCGGTCCTTATAGGTGCCGGTCTTCACATGCGCCGGCGACAGGCTCGAAAAATAGGGCAAGGATTTCGCCCAGTCGGTGATGTCCTCCAGCTGGCCGGCGGCGGCGAAGGACGGCGTGTAGATCAGGTCGAGCGACAGCGCGTCGGGCGCGGTGCCGCCGGCGGCGGCCGCGCCATATTTCGGGATGATCTCGGCGTTGGGAATGATGTCGAGCTTGATCTGGTCCTTATGCGCCTTGTTGAAGGCGTCGACGATGCGCGGCATGAAGTTCGAGCCGTCGGCGCGCACCCAGATGTTGGCAGTCTCGGCGGACGCCGCCTGCAGGCCGCCGCCAATCACGGCAGCGGCAAGCATCAGCTTGGCAAGCATGGTCTTCACGTTACTCCTCCTCATGGTTCTCCTCCCAGTTTGGCCACGCCGCCCGGCTTAATCGGGCGCGTGGCCGCGTTGCTTCATTGCGGCGGACCTCCGCATGACTGACGCACCACCAGCCGGCACGGCAGTTTCCTGATGCCCGGCGCGGCCGGCTGGCCATCGACGAGCGAAAGCAAAGCAAGCCCGGCCTCGCGGCCGAGCGCTGAAAGATTCATGTCGACGGAGGTGAGCGGCGGGCGCGTCGCCTCGGCCACGATCTGCCAATTGTCGAAGCCGATGACGCCGACATCGTCGGGCACGCGGATGCCGCGCTCGCGCAGCGCGTCGATCACGCCGCGGGCGATCTGGTCGTTGCCGCAGAAGACGGCGTCGGGCCAACCTTCCCTACCCGCCCTGCCGAACAGTTTTTCGACTGCATCATGGCCCCAGGCTTCCGACCAGGCGCCGAGCAGCGGCTCGCTCACGGCCAGGCTGTTCTCCCTCATGACATCGCGCCAGGCCTGGGCGCGCGCGTGCACCACAGCAAAACTCGCCGGGCCGCTGACATGGGCAATGCGCCGGCGCCCGAGCCGCAGGAAATGCTCGACCGCCAGCCGCGCGCCTCCGGCATCGTCGGAGACGAGGCCGACCGCGCCGGGATCGGGCTGGGTGAAGGCATAGACCACCGGAATGCGCAGGTTGGAGAGATCGACCGGCAGATGGCGGTCGATGCGCTTTCCGGTGGCGACGATGCCGTCGACGCGCTTGTCGAGCATGGCCTCGACATGCAGCTGGCCGAGGCGCTGGTCGTCCTCGACATTGCACAGGAACACCGACACGCCCTTGTCGACCAGCGCATCCGAAACGCCGGCCATCAGCGGCAGCGAGAAGCGGCCATAGGTATCGTTGGTGAGCAGCCCGACGGTGAAGGAGCGTTTTCTGAGCAGGCTCTGCGCCAGGCTGTTCGGCCGGAAGCCGAGCAGCCGCGCCGTCTCGCGAATGCGCTCGCGCGTCTCGGCGGTCATGCGC
The DNA here is from genome assembly GCA_000824845.1 of Mesorhizobium sp. ORS 3359. Taxonomy (GTDB): domain Bacteria; phylum Pseudomonadota; class Alphaproteobacteria; order Rhizobiales; family Rhizobiaceae; genus Mesorhizobium. Next base: position 69,753 of record CCNC01000185.1, read on the forward strand.
CCCTGCCCGTTCAGCGCCTTCGAGGCCGTCGCAACGCTGACGCCGGCCGCGGCCGCGACCTCGCGAAGGGTGACGGGCGGCTTGGCGGAAACTGGCGCTGGCTCGGGATCGATGGACATGGGGCGCGGCGATTCCCTGAGGTGGGAAAAGGTTTTCTCTTAGCGCCCTGCGCGGTGATGACGGGTGAGGTCAGCGGGCGCAGGGCGGGTTGGGAAAAGGTTTTCTCAGAGGGACATTAGGGTAAGGGGGAGAGGTTGGCAAGGGGGAATGGCGAGCTGGCGGCGCTCTGGTTCGTCAATGGCGCCCAGATCAAGATCGCTACGGTTCGGGACGCCCGGAATCGCCGCGAGCGGTCTGCCCGGCCTGGGTCCTGCGCATACACCTGTGCGTGCACCGAAGCGATGAGAGTTGGCGAGCGGAGATGCTGGTGATGGAAAACCTCGCCTAACAGGAGGTTGTGCATTTAGTAAGTGAATACTTGATACGGCTGGCTCATCGGGGGTACTCTATTTCAAAACGTAAGGGGTGATTTATGGGCAGCAGTGGATCAGGACATTTTAGCGACTATTCTGGCAGGCCAAAGACGGATTCGGGTAATGGATCCTCTGGTGGTTCCAGTGGCTCAGACAAGTGCGGCGAGGCTTTTACCGCGAGCTTCGAGGACGTAGCTAGCCATGATTACTACATGAATCGCGGCTCCGTGCCTGCGGTTGGCACTCAGCTTACGGTTGAGCTCAGAGGTCGGGTGGTAGCTGTTGCAGGTACGGAGTCGGTTGGGTCGCTACCTACACGGCTCAACTACCTTGCCCGTTGCCTGCAGGTTGGTTTCACATATACGGGCGTCGTGACCGCGTCTTCAAACGGCACCAATCCCCAAGTCCAAGCTGATTTTGTGGCTGGCTAGATGCCAGAGACAATCCCGATACTGATCGGTGAAGTCACGGTTGACTTCACCATGCCAACGCCCTGTGCCGACGCAAAAGTGCGGCTTGGTGGCGTCGTACATGCAGCTCGTGGCTTATGGGCTAGTGGGCGGGACTACGTCGTCGGAGCATTCTGCCCGGCGTACCTGGTCGAACAAGCACGCAGTTACCTGACCCTGCACGGGTGCAAGGAATTTATCCTCCTTGGAGAGGTAACTGGTGCACCCAACGTAATCGCAATTCGTGACGTAAGAGAGGTGGGACACCAAGGTTACGAAGACATCCTGCGAGACCAGAGAAGCGTTGTTCTAAGAACTGACCACGTCGATTTGAAGCGGTTTGACACTGTCATCATCTTCCCGGGTAGCTATGATTTGGGAGGTGTTCTCAATCAACTCGGGTCAGGCGCCCGCGTCACGATTGATGCGGCCTATGACGTGGACAGTGCGGACTTTATCAGCTCACTAAGGGGTCGGGTCGACTCGGTAGTGATCTCGACTTCTTCAAGTCTATTTGCAGAGGTTGCGTCGAGCGACGTCGCTCCACTGTTAGATTTGGCAAAGTGCGTTGGCGCGAGGCAACTGCTTCTGAAAGAGAACCGTGGCGGCAGTAGGCTATTCGATCTTGGCACCGGCGACATTGAGCATATTACCGCCACACTGGACGTCACGAGCAACTCGGTGGGTGTCGGAGACGTTTTCACGGCAGTATTTGGCAGTTTCGACGGTAGCGCCCCGGATGCCGCTTGGCGGGGCATGCAAGTTGCGACGGTCTATTCTCAAACCACGTGGCCAGACGATCTTCGACGCGACGTCGAGCGAGAGCTCCGGATGCCTCTTGAGATCGTCCGTGAATTGGGCGGCGTCACTTTGCCATGGCATGTGCGTCCGGGGCTGCAGATCTACCTAGCCGCACCAGACTTTTCGTACAGAGATCACAAAGAGATTAGCACCGCCGTTGCGGCACTCGAATACCATAACTTTCGAGTCAGAAGGCCTGTCAAGGAAACAGGCACCGCAACTGACTTTCGCCTTCTAGTAAGATCACAAGGGCGCGAGAGCTATCCCTCGATAGTTGTCAGCGTCTGCGGCCTGGTTACCTTAGCAAGTGCGAGTGAAACTTGCCTGCCCCTTCCTGAAAAACCCAGACAGAATATTCGGCCCTATCTCCCCGGGCCGCAGTCTAATCCCGTCCTCGAATCCGTTCAGCGTCACACAGTCGAAGCCGTTATGCGCGAGCAGCGCCACCAGCGAGTCGCGGTCGAAGTGGTGCAGGTGCTCGTTGGGGAGGCGCATGCGCCAGGTTCGGAACCAGGCGTCGCCGTCGGCGCCGAGCTCGCGCCAGCGGCAATAAGGGACGGCTACGGCGAGGTGCCGGGTCTGCAGGCGGCCGAGGAAACTCAGGTCCGGGATGTGCTCGAGCACGTCGAACATGGCGACGAGATCCCACGAACTGGCGAGCGCCTCCTCCCAATCGACAAAGCGGACACCCTGGGGCAGCGGAAACTCGGCGATGTCGCAGCCGGCGCAATCGGCGACGCCTGTTATCTTCGCGGCTTCGATGAATGTGCCGGTGCCGTATCCGATTTCGAGCACGGAGCGAGGAATCTCGCCGGTGATCCCCAGCACCCAGCCAAGCCGCTGATAGCCGAGCTTGATGGTCCGGTCGCTCAGGTCCTCGTAGTAGGAGATGTATTTCTTGTCGTACTTGATCGGCGTGAAGTCGATCTGGTGGATCACGCCAAACCGGTCCACCTCGTAATTGTCCAGCATTGCCCTGTCGCCCTCCGGAGCCCGGATTGTGACATGGCGGAGCTAAACGCGGCGTAACCGGCGGGGCCGGCCGATAGGCGAGCGAAGAGCATCGCCCGCCATTCCAACCCGCCCCACCTTCTGCTTGATGTCGCCTCCGCCGACGGAGCACCGACACCGACCCCTTCGCTCGCCACCAACGCTCCCTCGCCCGTAGCGCCGATCAGCTCGCCGGGCTGGCGGCCACCGCGCATCAAGCCACTCCCCTCCCCGGCAGCGATTCGCTGATTCGGCTCGCTCACCCCTCGCCGGCGCGGCGGGCGCGATCGGCTTGGCGGAGGCCAGTGCGCGGGAATCGGCGCTGGAGACGCGGCTCGCCGAGCAGAGCAAACATGCGCGGCGTTCGAGATGGCGATGTCGAGGTCCATCGAGTCCCGTGGCGGATCCGGCCAGCCCTTACGGCCTGTGCAACCAACTGACCTTTTTTGGGTGGATTTTTGCTGGAACCCCCAAGTCCCGCGAAAAGCTGCACAGGAATTGGGCAGTTCGATCCCCGACTGTTGCATTTCTGCTACTACAAATTTCAACAACCCCTGCTAGAAACCCGGCGGGTTCTAACTTGGGGTTTTTCATTATGCTTCTTCGTGTTTCCACGAAATCCATTCTGCTGGGCGCTGTTTCGGCCGTTGCCTTGATGTCGGCCGCGCATGCCGCCGACGTTGTCCAGGAGCAGGCGGCTCCCGGCTTCAACTGGAGCGGCGTCTATGTCGGCTTCGGCGTCGGCGCCGGCGCCAATGTGCACAAGCTCAGCAGCGATTTTGTGCCCGGACTTTCGCTCAACGGCATCGGCGGCGAAGGCATCTTCGGCCAGGCGACCGTCGGCTACGATTACATGGTCTCGCAGCGCGTCCTGCTCGGCGGCCTGATCGACGCGCATGTCGGCACGATCAAGACGTCGCTTGATGTGGGCGCCCTGGGCGGCCTCAGCGCCGACCTCAAGGAAACCTACGGCTTCGACGTCGGCGTGCGCGCCGGCTACCTGCTGACGCCGAGCACGCTGGGCTATGTGCTGGGCGGCTATGCCTGGCAGAAGTACAAGCTCGACACCAATGCCGGTTTCGGCATGGATTGGGATCAGGGTGGCTATTTCGTCGGCGCCGGTGTCGAAACCGCCATCAACAGCAACTGGACGCTGAAGGGCGAGTATCGCTACACGCGGTTCAGCACCAAAGACGATCTCCTGTCGCAGTTCGGTGCGCCGGACGGCACACTCAACCTCGACACTTCGCGCCACACCTTCGAAGTGGCCGCCAGCTACCGCTTCAACGCGGCTGATGGTGGCGCCGCCAGTTTCGAGACGCCTTCCTACAATTGGACCGGCTTCTATGTCGGCGGTGGCTTTGGCGCCGGTGCTTCCGTGCATTCGATCGACTCCGACCCGCTCGGTGTCAACTTCAACGGCCTGGGCGGCGAAGGCGTGTTCGGCGAAGGCAGCATCGGCTACGACCACGATATGGGCAGTTGGGTGGCTGGTATCCTCGTCGATGCGCGCTACTCCGGCATGACCTCGAAGCTTGAGGTGCCTGGCGGGCAGATCAACCTCGACACCGACTACGGCTTCGACGTGCTCGGCCGCATCGGCATGAAGGTGAATGAAAGCACCCTCGCCTACGCGCTTGGCGGTTACAGCTGGCAGCATTTCGACCTCAATGCTTCCGACCCGGTCGGCGACATTCTCGATTGGGGTTCGAGCGGCTTCTCTGTCGGCGCCGGTTTGGAAACGGCGGTGTCGGACAAGATGACGGTCGGCATCGAATACCGCTACTCGCAGTTCGCCAAGAAGGACTTCTCGTCTGACCTCGGCATCCCGGTCAGCGACGTCCTCACCTCGACGCCGTCCTTCCACACCGTGCGCATCGACGCCAAGTACAAGTTCAACTAAGCGAAGGCCTCCAGCCAAAGCAGGAAAGCCCGCCATCCGGCGGGTTTTTCTTTTCGTATTGTCCCGGCAGAACCTGCGCGTTGCCGGCCAGCTTGCCGGCGCCGGACTGATCGACCGCGCCAATTGCCCGGCAACGACGCAGAACAATTGGGGGGCAAGGTGCCCCCCATCGCTGTTTGCCCGAGGTCAGCGCGCAGCTTGTTAGATGAGGAAGACGCTGGCGTCCGGATGCGTCTGGTTGTTCATCGCGTCGAAGGCGTTGGCGACATCGTTGATCCCCGGTTGACCGGTCAGGCCGAAGTTGGAGGTCGGGGCGTTGGTGTCGTTAAGGACGTCCCTCACCGCGGCAGTCACCTCGCCTGGTTGGAGCGTGTGATCATCGTTCGTGTCGATCAGATTGAGAATAGAGATGATGGCCGGGTCCGAACTGGTCGCCGCGGAGAAACTGAAATTGAGCTCCGGTTTACCGCCCGGGCCGTCGGGCACGGCGGTGACCGCAGCCGAGAGATACGCCGCCGCCGAGGAGCGTTCGAGGTGATGGATGCCGCCACCCTTGGCTGCCAACGCATCCGCGATCGAGGGATTTCCAGAGATAATGTTAAGGTTCTGGAACTCGAAGATAGTTTCAAAGGAAGTCTTGGAGGTCCAGCCCGAATGGTACTCGCCCAGCTCCTGATTCAAGATATCGATGTGGTTCTTCCAGAAGCCAGGCGTCAAGCCCTGGCCCGGCGGTGGCAGGAAGTTGGTGAAGTCGTTGCCGGTGTCGACGCCGCCGCTGCCGGGATTGTCGACCGTTTGCACGAGGATGCCGGTCTGCTGGGAGCCGGACGGCGCCACTTCGTAGATGCTCTTGCCGACATCCGCCAGTGTAAGGCCGCCGATCGACCAGGCCCCGCCTGCTCCCGTCGTCGTTGAAAGATCGACGCCTGGATCAAACGACTGGTTGTCATTGATGTCGATGTAGATCGTCACCGGATCGTGCGACCATGCAATGTCATCCGCGGTCTTGCCGTCGCCGGTCAGGTCCTCGTACTTGGTGCCCGAGACCGAGAAGTTTTTGAAGTTGGCAAAGTCGAGATCGTCCTGGTCGGCGCCGGAAGTGCCGGTGATGACGTAACCGGCGCTGCCCAGCGTCTGTTCCGAGCCGTCCGGCAGCACCTCGTAGACCGTGTCGCCGGCATAGCTGGCGTCGAGCCCGGTGAACTGCCAGAAGCCGTTGGCGTCCGTGGTCGTCTGCAGCTCGCCATTGTCCAACGTCTGGTTGTTGTTGGCGTCGATGAAGATGGTGACGTTGGCCCATGGCTTGTCGTCGAGCCCGACACCGTCCTTGCCGTCGTCGCCGTTGTCCTGGCCGGAGGTCAGGCTGTTCTGGTTGATCTGCACCGGGCTCAGATGCGTCCAGCCCGCCTTGTTCTCTTCCTTGATGATGTAGTCGCCGGGCAGCAGGCCGGTGAACTGGTAGAGGCCATTGGAGTCGGTGGTCGTCTGCGCCACCTGCTCGCCGGCATCGGCGATGTTGTCGTGATCGTCATCCTTGTAGAGCGTGATCGTCCAGTTCTCGACCG
>CCNC01000186.1 GCA_000824845.1 Mesorhizobium sp. ORS 3359
TGTAGAGCGTGATCGTCCAGCCCTGCACCGCGGTCCGGTCACCGGTCGTCGCCAGGCTGCCGTCGGCGTCGAGATATTTGTGGCCCGATATCGAGGCCAACTGGAAATTGCCGAAGTCGTTGTTGTGGCTGTCCGCGCCGGCCACCACCGTGATGTTGTACTCGCCCTGCGCGTTGTTCGGCGCATCCTGCTGCCATCCCGCCTGCTGCACTTCGCGGACCGTATAGGTGCCGGGCGTGACCGTGAATTTGTAATAGCCGCTTGCATCGGTGAAGGTAAACGGCTCGCCCGCATCCCACGTGTTGTTGTCGTTTACATCCAGATAGATTTTCCAGCCGGCGAGAGCCGGCTCCCCGGCTTCCCAGATGTGGTCGGCATTCAAGTCGTTGAACTTGTGGCCATCGATCACCTGGCCGATCTGGCGATTCCATTCCTCGAAGCCGGACTCGGCCGTCCATGTGCTCGGCGTCGTTTCGGTCGAACCTTGATAAGTGCCGGCCTGGTAGCCGAAGCCGGAATAGAGATAGATAAAGGGCTTGCTCGGATCGAAATTGGCGACGGGAACCAGGAGCGACATGTCGGTGGTGTTGCCGCTGCCCGGCTGGAGATCACCGTTCAACCCGATGAATTTATCGCCGCCCTGATCCAGATCGTAGATCTTCGTTGCGGTCGGGAAGGTGCCGGTGCCTTGATCCGGGGTTGCTCCGGGCGCGTAATTGCTCAAGTTGCCGGCAGTGGCCTGCCAGATCTGGAGCGTATCCAGGGAAAGGTTCTGGACATTGTCAGAGTTCGACTCGTTGATGTCGAGATCAAATCGATAATAGCCGACACCATTGACGTATTGGATCGGAATGTCGGCAATATTCAGCGCATGAACATATTGAGTACTGCCCTTGGCGGTATCGTCGAGCACTTTGACATTGGCGTCAGTGTTGTAGCCCTGCTCCGTGCCGTTGTTCTGAATGCGGACGAAAGGATCAAGCAGACCCGTTCCGGCGCCGGTGGCGACATCCGAGGACGAAAAGATCGCGCCGTTGATCGTTGCGGAGGTTTTGAAAGTCAGATCGACCATGGTCGCGGCATCGGTGAAATTCACCGCCGTGACCCGGCCGCTCGACGGGTCTGTCGTCGTGAGCGTGAAGGCCTGGTTCAACGCGTCGCCGTTGACGTACCACGAAGTCTGGATCGAGCCGTTGACGACGCCATCGAGATCGCCGACGCCACCATCGGTGACGGTCCAGGGCGTGCCAGTGCCGGTGAGATCGTAGGTGAGCACGTCGTCCGCGGTGCCGAGGATACCGTCCGCGCCGGCGCTGCGGTGCGCGACCAAGAACGACAGCGAGCCGCCGTCCCCTACGTCGGCGGCCGTAATGCCGACGGTCTCGCCAGGCGCGTAATCCAAATCCGACTGGTCGAGGGAAACGTCGAGCGGCGGAATGGGATTGGAGGAAGTGCTTTCAGTCGTGGTGGATGTCGTAAGCGGATCGCCTGTCAGATTGTCGGTAATATCGCCGGAGGCCATGACATTTCCCCTTCAATTCGAATGCGTTACGTTCCGTATCTGCTGCTTTTCATTTACCGCGCGAGGCGGACCTACTGTCTGAAGGCTCGGGTGATCTGGTCCTGCAACGGCTTCACCAGGTAGGACATCACCGAACGGTCCTCGGTCTTGATGAAGGATTCCACCGGCATGCCGGGGACCAGCTTGACGTCGCCGAGGCGTGCAACCTGGGCGGCGGTCGTCCTGATGCGCACGGTGTAGTAGCTGACGCCGGTGCGCTGATCGGTGGCGATGTCGGGCGAGGTCCGCTCGACCACGCCGTCGATCTGCGGCGTGGTGCGCGTGTTGAATGCGGAAAAGCGCAGGGAGGCCGATTGGCCGGCCCATAGCTTGTCGATGTCGCTGGGCGCGATCCTGGCTTCCACGGCAAGGCTGTCATTGTCGGGCACGACCTGCATGATCGTCTCGCCCGGTTTCACCACGCCGCCGACCGTATAGGCGATCGATTGCTGCACGACCCCGTCCTGCGGCGCGCGAATGTCGACCCGCTTCAGCTGGTCCTCGGCGGCGACCTTGCGTTCCAGGAGCTCGCTCATCTGGCCGTCGACATCGCGCAGGTCCTTGTTGACTTCGGTGCTGAGGTCGAGATCGATCTGGATGATCTGCAGCTTGATCTCGGCGATCTTTCCCTGTGCCTGCGCCTGGGCGGCGATGAGCTGGCCGCGCTCGCCGTCGAGGCGGGTGGCTTCGCGCTCGGTCTGCGTCAGGCGATCGATGGAGATGAGCTTCTTGGCCCAAAGCGCGCGCACCGAAGCGAGCTCTTTTTGCTCCAGCTCGATCTCCTTACCCTTGGCGTTCGCCTGCGCGACGTCGCCGGCTATCTCCTTCTCGAGCTGGGCAATGCGCTCCCCAAGCTGGCTCTTCTGACCGGCGCGGGAGGTGCGCCGGGTCTCGAAATGCTGCTTTTCGCCTGCCACGGCTTCAGCGACGTCAGGATCGGCGACGCGGTCCAGAAGCTCGTTCGGGAAGATGATGTCGTCGCTGCCGCGGCGTTCCGAATCGAGCCGGGCCTTGCGCGCCGTGAGCTGGTCGAGCGCCTTGCTCACCACCGCGAGATTGGCGGCCGACACGGTGCGGTCGAGACGCAGCAGAAGGTCGCCGGCTTTCACCTTGTCGCCGTCGTGGGCATCGATCTCGGCAACGATGCCACCGATCGCATGCTGCACATTTTTGACATGGGAATCGACGACGAGCGTGCCCGGGGCGATGACCGCGCCGGCAATCTCGGTGACCGAAGCCCAGCCGCCGACGCCGCCGCCAAGGAGCAGCACGGCTCCGAGCCCAAGCCGCGTGTAGAAGCGGATTGACGCGTGCGAGGCGCTCGACACTGCCATGTCAGTTCCCTCCCCCGGTTCCGTTTGCGGCAGCCATGCGGGGGCCTTCCGCCGCCTTCGGCGGCTGGTTCCCTGAAGGGACCGGCCGCAGCATCGGGAACATCTTGGCGAAAACCTCGTCCTTCGGTCCGAATTCGTGCACGCGCCCCTGGTTCATCGCCATGATGAAATCGACGGCGGCCAGCACGTTCGGACGATGGGCGACAATCACCACCACGCCGCCGCGCTCGCGAACGCCAAGCATGGCCCGGATCAATGCCTGCTCGCCATCCATGTCCAGGTTGGAGTTCGGTTCGTCGAGCACGACGAGGAACGGATCGCGGTAGAGCGCGCGGGCCAAGGCGATGCGCTGGCGCTGGCCGGCCGAAAGCGCTTCTCCATGCTCGCCGATCTCGGTCTCGTAGCCCTGGCGGAAACTGACGATCAAGTCATGCGCGCCGGCCGCCTTGGCTGCAGCGATGATCGCGTCAGCGTCGGTTTCCGGTTCGAAGCGGGAGATGTTTTCGGCGACGGTGCCGGCAAACAGTTCCACGTCCTGCGGCAGGTAGCCGATATGGCGGCCGCGCTCTTGTGACGACCACTGGTCGAGATCGGCGCCGTCAAGCTTGACGCGGCCGCTGACAGGCTGCCAGGCCCCAACGAGAGCCCTCACCAGGGTGGACTTTCCCGAGCCGCTCGGGCCGATGATGCCGAGTCCATGGCCGGCCTCCATGGCGAAGCTGGCGTCCTGGACCAGCAGCCGCTGCACTCCCGGAGCCGCGATCATCGCATTCTGCATTGTCACGCTGGCGTTCGGCGCGGGCAGTTGCAACGGCTCGGTCTCGGCGGGCATGGCCGCCAGCACTTTGGCCAATCGCTGCCAGCCCTGGCGAGCGCTCACGAAACCTTTCCAGTTGGCAATCGCAAGATCGACCGGCGCCAGCGCGCGGCCGCTGAGGATGGAAGCGGCGATGATGACGCCCGCCGTCGCCTGCTCCTCGATAACCAGCCAGGCGCCAATGCCCAGCATCGACGACTGCAGCAGCATGCGCAGCACTTTCGATACCGAACCGAAGCTGCCGGCAACGTCGCTCACCTTGCGCTGATCGGCAATGAATTCGAGGTTGGCATCTCGCCAGCGCGACGCCAGCCCGCCAGCCATGCCCATGGCGGCGACCACTTCAGCATTGCGAGTGCCCGCCGTGATCAGCCCGCCGCGGCGATTCCCGCTCGAGGTGGCGGCCGATACCGGTTGCCGGGTCAGCCGCTCGGCAAGCAGGGTCAGCACGACAAGCACGGCCGCCCCGAGCAGCGCCGTCACGCCAAGCACCCAGTGGAACATGAAGATGATGACCAGATAGATCGGCATCCATGGCAGGTCGAACAGCGCCGTCGGGCCCATGCCGGACAGGAAGCCGCGCACGCTGTCGAGATCGCGCATCGGCTGCAGGCTGTCGCCTTGGCGCCCTGCCTTCAGCGGCAATCTCAGCATCGAGGTATAGACACGATGACCAAGAGCTTCGTCGAGGGCGCCGCCGATCCGCACGAGAACCCGCGCGCGCACGAAATCGAGAAAGGCCTGCCCGCAATAGAGGATGACGAGCAGGATCGAAATGCCGACGAGGGTCGGCAGGCTGCGGCTCGGCAGCACGCGATCATAGACCTCGAGCATATAGAGCGAGCCCGCCAGCATCAGCACGTTAAGCATGCCGCTGAACAGGCCAACGGAGACGAAGGCGGACCGGCAGCTGGCAAGTGCGGCGGCGAGTTCCGAACGAGCGGAGCCAGCGGGCCGACGGCCGGTCGCTCTCGTCGAAGGTTTGCTGCGTGTCACTGTGCGAGAATGTGCGGCGTCGACGACGCTTTGCGCCGCGTCTTGCACGACGTCGCCGCGGGCGCGGAACATGGCCAGGCAACCGAGACCCGCCATCGCCGCAGCGACGAGCATCGAGCCTATCGATGTATGCCGGCCGGAGCCGAAGAGGAAAAACATGGCAACGCAGGCCACGAGGATCAGGCCGACAAGCCGCACCTTCGCCTGCGGCGAACGAAAGGTTATGCCCATCAACCTGAGCGACGCGTTACCGAACCCCACAGCCACGACACGCCTTTCACATCCTGGGCGCGTCAGTTGCCGCCATTGGCAGGATGGCCGCGCAAGGCAGCCCAAACACCCGTGCCAAGAGCGCTGAGATCAGCGCCTACTCCGTAGAGGGGGGATACGCATAACGTCGAGCAAGCCGCACCAACTGCCCAGGCCGGCGAGTGGCGGCTCTCGACGGCTCACTGATCAAGGATGACGGCGACGGCGGCGGAAATGCCGCAATGCTATTCCTACCCCAGTAGCGCCGTAACTCGTTGTTGCCGGTCAGGAGGCTTTTCACGCTACTCTTTATTAGCAGATTATTAACTCTACCGGGGCGTGCGTCAACGGGCAACTCCATGAAGTGTTTATGACACGCCTCAAATCTATGCATAAAAGGCGGCCACTCAGCATAAAGAATACTTCGTGTTATTCTTAGGTCCAGCGCAACCGAAGACCTATGCGCCAATTTATCGGACTTCGGTTGTCGGACCTCGGTCGCCATCGCGACCGGGGGAACCCTCAGACAACCTTCTTCTTCCCGTGCTTGCCGCCATGCCCGGCCACCGCCTTCTCGACGGCGCGCTTCAATTCGTCCTTGATCTCCGCGGTCTCGGCCATCAGCGCCTCGATCTTCAGGAAATCGAGCACGCGGTACTTCGAGACTTTCGGGCGGACCAGGATGTCGGGCCTCGACTGCTGCAGCTTGTTGGCGATGATCGACTGCATCATCAATTGGGAGGCGCCGTACATCAGGTCGACCGTGGTCGGGTGCTTGCGCTCGGCATCGCTCGGCGCTCCGACCACGTCGATCGCGATGATGATGTCGGCATCCTTTTCGAGGAGATCGAAAGGTACGGGATTGTAGATGCCGCCGTCGATCAAGAGGCAACCATTGCGCACCACCGGACGGAACACCGCCGGGATGGCTGCCGAAGCGGCGAGTGCGGAATGCAATTCACCCTCGGCGAGCACCGCCAGCTTGTGGCCGAAATAATCGGTCGCCGTCACCTTGAGCGGGATCTTCAGCGCGTCGAACGTCCGCGGGATCGGCTCAGGCAGGAAGGCCTTCAGGATGCGCTCGATGTTGAACTGGCCGACGCGGATGCCGCCCTGCATGGCCTCCGCGATCGTGCCCGGCCGCGAGCGCCACATGCGCGCCGCCACTTCGGCGCGGCTGCCGAGGATCGATCGGGCATAGCCGTGGATCTCGGCGCCCGTCATGCCCGACGCCATGCCGGCTCCCATGATGGAGCCGATCGAGGAGCCGGCGATCGCCACCGGCTTGATGCCAAGCTCGTCGAGCGCCTCGATGATGTGGATATGCGCGAGACCGCGCGCGCCGCCGCCGCCGAAAGCCACCCCGAAGGTCGGGCTCATCCCTTGCCGCCTCCCGCCACCTGCACCAGCGGCGGGCCGATGACCATCACGGCGGGATCGGCCGACAGAAGCTTCTTCGCCGCCGCCTTGACGTCGGCCAGCGTCACGGCGTTGATGAGCGCGGCGCGGCGCTTCATATAGTCGATGCCGAGTTTGTCGACCTGCAGCTCGACCAGCGTCGCGGCAATGGAGGTGGAAGAATCTAGATTGTTGATGGCGTAAGCGCCGATCATGTATTTCTTGATCGCTGCAAGCTCTTCTTCGGTCGGGCCGTTCTCAGCCATGTCCTTCACCACCTGGCGCACGATCGAAAGCGTTTCGGCGGCGCGGTCGGAGCGCGTCGCCGTCGTCACCAGCAGCGCGTGGGAATGCTCGTTGTCGACCAGATCGGAACTGACGCCATAGGCAAGGCCGCGCTTCTCGCGCACCTCCGAAAAGAGCCGGGAGGTGAAGGTCGAGCCGCCTAGGATATCGTTCATCAGGACGGTGGCAAAGAAATCGGGATCGCTGCGTTTCACGCCCGGCCAGGCGAGCTGCAGAGAGGTCTGCGGCAAGTCGTAGTTCACCTCCAGCTGCTGCCCGAGCTTTGGCGTGACATCCGACACCGGAGCCAGCGTCTGCTTTTCGGGCAGATCGCCGAAGACGTCGTCCAGCTTGTTGCCCAGTGTCGCGGCGTCGATGTCGCCGACCACCGCCACATGCAGGCCGCCGCGGGCGAAATTGGCCTTGTGGAAGGCCTTGATGTCATCCGCGGTGATGGTGGTCAGGCTGCCCTTCGTCCCTTGGTCTGAACGCGAATAGGGATGCTCGCCGTAAATGGCGCGCAACCAGCGCTGCTGCGCCACCGTGTTCGGATCGCGCTCATTGGCGAGAATGCCGGAGAGCACCTGGGCGCGGATACGGTCGATCGGCGCCTGGTCGAAACGCGGGCTGTTCACCGCTAGTTTCAGCAGGCCAAAAGCCTCGTCCTTCTGGTCGGACAGCATGCGCATCGAGCCGTAGGTGCCGTCGCGCGCGGCCTGAAAACTCATCTCGGCGCCGGCATCGTCGAGCTTCTGCTGGAAGGCGTCGCTGTCCAGGTCGCCGGCGCCTTCGTCGAACAGGCCTGTCATCAGGTTGACCAGGCCCTCCTTGCCGGCCGGATCCTGCGCGCTGCCGCCATCGAAGACGAAGCGGATGGCGATCAGCGGGATCGAATGGTCCTCCACCAGCCAGGCGGTGATGCCCTTCTTCGACTTCACCTCCTGGATATTCATCTCGGCACGGGCCGCGAGCGCCGGCAGGAGCAGGAAGAACAGGGCAAAGCAAAGCGTGGCGACGGCGCGATAAATGGGCCCTCCTTCTTCCCTTGCGGGAGAAGGAAGGGGGCTCGGGTGGCTAAGAGCCATGCTCATCATCAATTCCCCGCCTGTTGCTGCGGCAAGAGATAGCCGGTGGTCGAATGGTCGAGCACCAGGTAGCGGGCGGCGACCGCCTTGACCTGGTCGGCGGTGACCTTGCGGATGCGGTCCGGCCATTCCTGAACGTCCTTGACGTTGCCGCCGGTGGCAAGCGTAGAGCCATACATGTTGGCCATGTCGTCCTGCTTGTCGCGGGCAAAGATCATGGAGCGCACATAGCGGGTCTTGGCCCGTTCCAGCTCATCGTCGCTCACGCCGTCCTTGACGATGCGGGCGATCTCGGCGTCGACCGCCGCCTCGACATCGGCGAGCTTGGCGTCGCCGCGCGGCGCGCCATAGACGGTGAAGTTGGTGGCATCGAGCATCGTGCCCTGGAAATAGGCTGCCGCGTCAGAGGCGATCCCCTGCTTGACGACGAGCTCCTGGTAGAGCCGGCTGCGGTTGCCGCCGCCGAGGATCTCGGCCAGCAGGTCCAGCGCCTCCGCTTCGCCGGGCTTGGCCGTATGATAGGATGGCACAACCCATTGCGTCGAAAAGCTCGGCACCGAGACGCGCGCGTCGGTCAGCGTCACCGTGCGTCTGGTGTTCTGCTCCGGCTCGACCGGGCGGATGCGCGGCCGCAGGTCCGGGCCGCGCGCGACCTTGCCATAGGTGCGCTCGGCCATCGCCTTGACGGCATCCGGCTCGACGTCGCCCGCTACGATCAACACCGCGTTGTTGGGCCGGTAATAATTGTCGTAAAAGGCTTTCGCGTCCGGACGGTTCAACTGCTCCATTTCCTGCATCCAGCCGATCACGGGAATGCGGTAGGGCTGGTTCTGCCAGAGCGTCGCATCGACCTCCTCGTCGAGCACCGCCTGCGGATTGCTGTCGATGCGCGAGCGGCGCTCCTCCAGGATCACGTCGCGCTCGGTCTTGATGACGTCGTCGGTCAGGATCAGGTTGCGCATGCGATCGGCCTCGAAGCTCATCATCTGTTCGAGCGCCGAGGGCGGCACCGTCTCGTGGAAGGCGGTGTAGTCGTAGGAGGTGAAGGCGTTGTTGGAGCCGCCGATCTCGGACACGGCGCGGTCGAATTCGCCGGCGGCGTGGTTGGTCGTGGCCTTGAACATCAGATGCTCGAAGAAATGCGCAATGCCGGATTTGCCAGCGGGCTCGTCGGCGCTGCCGATCTTGTACCAGACCATGTGGGTGACGATCGGCGCGCGGTGGTCTGGGATGACGACCACCTCCATGCCGTTGTCGAGGAGGAAATCCTTGACGTCGCCATCGTCGGCCGCGCGAGCCGGAGCCGACGCCACCATCGCCAGCGTGCCGACAAGGAGCGCCGCGCGCAGCGCCATCCGCGTAGGTGTCATCAAGTTCTCCGGTCCCGGTTGCGCGACGATAGGCAAGGTTCGCTGGCGAGGCAAAGTGATTTGTTCGGCATTTTCGAGGCGCGTCTGGAACAAGCTAGCCGGCCTCGATGAACCGGATGACCGTTTCGCCGTAATTGCGTTCGTCGATTACCGAAAAACCGGCGCCCGGCTCGAACGGCGCCGATGCCGCCTCCTCGACGACGCAGAGCGCGCCGGGCAGAAGCCAGCCGCCGTCCCTGGCGGAGCGCAGCGCCCGTTCGCCGAGACCTTTGCCATAGGGGGGATCGGCAAAGATCAGGCCAAAGGGCGAGATCGTTCCGACTTCGCCGAGATGCGTGGCGTCGCGGCGGAAGATTTTTGTGCGGCCGGTGAGCCCGTAGGCTTCGACATTCTCGCGGATCAGGCCGCGCCCCTCGGTCGATTCCTCGATGAAGACGCAGTAGGAGGCGCCGCGCGACAAAGCCTCCAGCCCGAGCGCGCCCGTGCCGGCGAAGAGGTCGAGCACACGGCCGCCCTCGAGCTTGTCGGCGTAGCGATGCGCCAGGACGTTGAACACCGCCTCGCGGGTGCGGTCGGTGGTCGGGCGAATGGCATTGCTTTTCGGCGTCGCCAGAGGACGCCCGCGGAACTCACCGCCGACGATCCGCATCGCCGCCCCTCTTCGGACCACGCGGCCTGTTGCCGCCATCGCCTTCGGGGCGCTCGCCACGGGGCTTGCCGAACGGCTTCGAGCCCGGCTTGCCCTTGCCGCCCGGCTTGTAGGATGCCTTACGCGCTTTCGCCTCGGCGGCCCTGGCGGCGTCGGCTTCCGCCCTGCCCTTGCCGATCGGCCGGGCGCCCGGCGCCATCCAGACATTGGCCTTGCGCTGGCCCGGCGGCTCGATCGGCCGCTGCTCGCGCTCGGATTTCTTGCCGCGGGGCTTGTCGCCAAAGCCGCCGCGCGGCTTGTCGCCGAAGCCGCCGCGATCGGATTTCGCGCCGCGCTCGCCAAATGCCCTGTCCGGTTTGGTCGAGAGCTTGCTCAGCGCCTCATCGCGGCTGTCCTCGCGGCGCTTGCGCGCCTTGATCAGCCCGCCCTCGCCGATCGGCCGACGGTCGCCGTCGCGCGTGAATTTCGGCCGGTCGGCTTCCTCGCGGCGCGGACCACCGCCGCGCACCGGCTTGTTGGAGAAAGGCTTCTGGATCTCGGCGTCGAAATTGGCGCCGGATTCCTCGATCAGCCGTTCGCCGAGCTGCTCGCGCAGCACCCGGCCCTTGATCTCCAGCACATGGCCCTCGGGCAGGTCCTCCAGCTGGAAGGGGCCATAGGAGATGCGGATCAGCCGCGTCACATCGAGACCAAGCGCGCCAAGGATGTTCTTCACCTCGCGGTTCTTGCCTTCGCGCAGGCCCAGCGTCAGCCATGCATTGGTGCCCTGCTCGCGGTCGAGCGAGGCTTCGATCGACCCGTAGAAGACGCCGTCGACGGCGATGCCCTCACGCAAGCCGGCCAAGGCGCTCTCCTCGACCTTGCCGTGGACGCGCGCGCGATAGCGCCGCAGCCAGCCGGTGGCCGGCAGTTCGAGCACGCGCGACAGCCCGCCGTCATTGGTGAGCAGCAGCAGGCCTTCGGTGTTGATGTCGAGGCGGCCGATCGTCATCAGGCGCGGCAGGTCGGGCGGCAGCACGTCGAAGACGGTCTTGCGGCCTTCCGGATCGCGGTTGGTGGTGACGACGCCAGCCGGCTTGTGGAACAGGAACAGGCGCGTGCGCTCAATCGGCGGGATCTCGGTGCCGTCGAGATGGATGACGTCGGTGGCGCTGACGTTGAAGGCCGGCGAATCCAGCACCTTGCCGTTGACCTTGACGCGGCCGGCCGCGATCAGTTCCTCGGCGTCGCGGCGTGAGGCGATGCCTGCACGCGCCAGCCGCTTGGCGATGCGCTCGCCGGCCTCCGGCGCGGCTTCCGAAGGACGCGGGCGCGGCCTGAAGCCACCCTCGGGCTCTCCCGCGCCGCGCGGACGATCGCTGAAATCGCGCTTCGGCCGGTCGGCAAAGTCGCGTGCAGGGCGGTCGCCGAAGTCGCGCTTGGGACGGTCGAAACGGCGTTCGCCACGCTCGCCTTCAGGGGCCACCGGCCGGTCACCGCGTGGCGTATAGGGCTTGCGGCCTTCGCGCTTCTCGAAGGGCCTGCCGTCGCGCGGCGGGCCCTTGCGGAACGGTCGGTCGCCGCGCTCCGCGCCGTCGCCCATTTCACGCGGCTTGTAGCTGCGCTTGAAATCGGGGGCCGGGCGCTCGCCTTTGGCGCTCATCGGCCGGTCACCGCGTGGCGCAAAGGGCTTGCGGCCTTCGCGCTTCTCGAAGGGCTTACCGTCACGCGGCGGATCTTTGCGGAACGGCCGGTCGCCACGTTCCGCGCCTGCTTCGCGCGGCCCCGTCTCACGCGGCTGGTAGCGCTTGAAGTTGCGCTCGCCTTCGGCAGCCATCGGCCGCTCGCGTTTTGCGAACGGCTTCTTGGCGCCGTGGGCCGGCTTGTCGTCGCGCGGGCCCGCCGGTTTCGAGCCGCCCTTGCGCGGCCCGCGTGGAGATTTCTTATCGTCGTCCATTACTTTGCTCGTCTTTGCCTGCTACAGCGCCGCGCGCCCTTTCGGACGCCCAACGCAGGCAGTGTCATCTTGATTTTGCGCATCCGGCGGCGCGGCAAAAACCGATTCCGGTTTTCAGGGTCTCGCGCTAGATAACAGGATCGCTCTCGGGTGGCGAGGAGTAATCGGGATGGAAACCGCTTGAAACGACCGGATTTCATGGCCTTGGCGCTTGAAGAGGCCGAGGCGGCCGCCCGCCGCGGCGAAGTGCCGGTCGGCGCGGTGATCGTCAGCGGCAACACGGTGATCGCGAAAGCCGGCAACCGTACCCGCGAATTTGCCGATCCGACCGCGCATGCCGAGATGCTGGTGATCCGCGAGGCCTGCCGGAAGCTCGCCAGCGAGCGGCTCACCGGCCACGATCTTTATGTGACGCTGGAGCCCTGCGCCATGTGCGCCGGCGCCATCTCCTTCGCCAGGCTGCGGCGGCTCTATTTCGGCGCCGCCGACGAGAAAGGCGGCGCGGTGGTCAACGGCACGCGCTTCTTCGCGTCGCCCATCTGCCACCACGCGCCGGACATCTATCCGAGCATCGGCGAGAGCGCCGCCGCCCTCATCCTCAAGGACTTTTTCCGCGGGAAGCGAAATGGCGGTGAATGGTGAATGGTGAAGAAACTAGCGAGTAGTGATCTATTCACTATTCACTATTCACAGCCCCAGCCAGTCGAACCAGCCGCCCTTCTTGCCTTCCGCCTGTGCCTTGAGGCGGCGCTCCTTCTTGTACTCGTCCTCGCCAAGTTCGTTCTGCGGCGCGGCATCGGAGGGCTGGCGATAGGCAAGCGGCGGCTCGCTCAGATATTTGCGAGTGGTCGGGTCGCCCTGCTTCTGCTCGGCAAGCCGGCGCTGGATCTCGGCGGTGCGCGTAGCGCTGGAATCATCGGGCGACCAGCGTGGCGGGTGGCTGGAGGCCGAGTCGGCCATCGCCTTCTTCACAGACGCGGGATCGGTCTGGACATCCTCGACGGCTTCCGGCTGGTAATTCGGATCGTTCTGGTGGGCGGTGGCGTCGGCGCGGATGCGGGCGCGGCGCGCCTCGGGCGATTCGGGCCACTCGGTGCTCGCCGTCTCGATGCTTTCCTGCGGCGGCGGCAGGCTTTGCTTCTGCCCGGGCGCGGGTTTCACCAGGTCAGGGCGCGGCTTGTAGTCGATCGGAGTGCGACGCTTCGGCGTGATCGAGGCAGCGCCCGAAACGTCGTCGAAGAGCTGCGCGGCTGCCGTCTTGTCGGTTCCGTAGGTCGGCGAGCTCATGCAGCCCGACAAGGCGATGGCCGATACCACAAGCGGCGCCACCAGCGCGGCGCGCGCGAACGTTCTGTCGGTCATGCCAAAAAGTCCCACTCTAACTGCCTTTCGGTCGCCACCGGCCAAGGGCACGGTCCCCTTATTCCCCGCACTTGCGACGGAAATCCGGCGACAATTTGTCTGCCGGAGTGTCGCGTGTTTACCTCAACCACTTGTTAAGGGCAACGCACGGGCGGATATGGGCCGCCCGGCGTCGCACTTTTGCACCGGCTTATAAGCGCCCAAGCGCCTTGAGCTCGTGCAGCACGGCCGCGTCGCGGGCCGAGACATCCGGGAATTCCGGGTCCTGCCCGACATCGGCGGTGTAGCGCCAGGAGCGCGCGCATTTGGTGAGACCGCGATCCTCGGCTTTCTCCACCACCACCGCCACGCCCTTGACGTCGTCGAGCGTGAACGCGCCCTCCGGCGCCTTGCCACGCTTGATGACGAGGTCGCTGGTGATCGCCATCTCGGCCATGTCGACATCGGCGATAGCCGCTTCCAGCGCGGCGTCGTCCAGCGTCACCACCGGCACCGCCTCGAGCGAAGAGCCGATCAGCTTTTCGGCGCGCGCAATCTCCAGCGCGCCGGTCACGACGCGGCGCACCTGCCTCACCTTGCGCCATTTCTCGGCCAGCGCCTCGTTGCGCCAGTTCTGCGGGATCTCCGGGAACTGGTCGAGATGCACCGAGACCGCTTCCGGATGGCGGTCGAGCCAAGCTTCCTCGGTGGTGAAGGGCAGCATCGGCGCCAGCCATTTCACCAGGCATTCGAAGAGATGGCGCACCACCTGGACGGCCGCGCGGCGGCGCAGGCTCGACGGCCCGTCACAGTAAAGCGCGTCCTTGCGGATATCGAAATAGAATGCCGAAAGCTCTACCACCATGAAGTCGAGCAGCGCGCGGGTGATGCGCTTGAACTCGAACGCGTCGTAGCCCTGGCGCACCACTTCGTCCAACTCGGACAGCCGGTGCAGCATCAGCCGCTCCAGCTCCGGCATGGCCTCGACCGGTACGTCCTTGCCGTCGTCATGGGCGAGCGTGCCCAGCATCCAGCGGATGGTGTTCCTGAGCTTGCGATAGGCGTCGATATTGGTCTGCAGCACGTTCTTGCCGAGCCGCTGGTCTTCCCAATAATCGGTCGTCACCACCCAGAGCCGCAGGATATCGGCGCCAGACTGCTTTATCACGTCCTGCGGCACCACCGTGTTACCGAGCGATTTCGACATCTTGCGGCCTTCCTCATCCATGGTGAAGCCATGGGTGATGACCGCCTCATAAGGCGCCCTGCCCCTCGTGCCGCAGCTTTCGAGCAGCGAGGAATGGAACCAGCCGCGATGCTGGTCGGAGCCCTCGAGATAGACGTCGGCCGGCCATTTGAGGTCCGGACGGTCTTCCAGCGTGAAAACATGGGTCGAGCCGGAATCGAACCAGACGTCCAGGATGTCCATCACCTGGTGCCATTTCGAGGCATCGTGATTGCCGAGGAAACGTTCCTTGGCGCCGTCGGCGAACCAGGCGTCGGCGCCCTCCTTCTCGAAAGCCTCCATGATGCGCCGGTTGACGGCCTCGTCCTTCAGCACATTGCCGTCCTCGTCGGCGAAGACGGCGATCGGCACGCCCCAGGCGCGCTGGCGCGAAAGCACCCAGTCGGGGCGCTCCTCGATCATGGCGCGGATGCGGTTCTGGCCGGCCGCCGGCACGAAACGCGTGTCGTCGATCGCCTTCAGCGCGCGGCTGCGCAGCGTCGTGCCGTCGCCGAGGTCCTTGTCCATATAGACGAACCATTGCGGTGTGTTGCGGAAGATGACCGGCTTCTTCGAGCGCCAGGAATGCGGATAGCTGTGCTTCAACCGGCCGCGCGCGAAGAGCGCATTGCGCTTGATCAGCTCATCGATGACCGCCTGGTTGGCGTTGCCCTTCTTGCCGTTGTCGTCGATGACACGCGCGGCGCCGCCTTCGCGTCCCGGGCCGAAGCCCGGCGCGTCCTTGGTGAAGAAGCCGGCGTCGTCGACCGTGAACGGGATCGTGGTGTCGACGCCGCGTGCCCGAAGGTCGGCGGCCGCCTCCATCCACGCGTCGAAGTCCTCGCGGCCATGGCCGGGCGCGGTGTGGACGAAGCCGGTGCCGGCGTCATCGGTGACATGCTCGCCGGCAACCATCGGCACCGGGAACTCATAGCCGCCGCCGAGACCCTTGAAAGGATGCGAAAGCGTAAGCTTCCCAAGCTGTTCGGCCGAGACGCTGTGAAGCCTGTTCAACGTGACCTTGGCCTTGGCGGC
This sequence comes from Mesorhizobium sp. ORS 3359, assembly GCA_000824845.1. GTDB lineage: Bacteria > Pseudomonadota > Alphaproteobacteria > Rhizobiales > Rhizobiaceae > Mesorhizobium. The sequence continues at coordinate 15,282 of CCNC01000186.1, forward strand.
GCAGTCCTCGGCCAAGGCATCGGCAAAGATCAGCTTCTCGCCGGGCTGCGGGCCGAAGGCGTTCTCGGCCGCCGTCACCTCATAGAGGCCATAGCCGATGCGGGGCGAATAGCTGACGGCACGGTTGCCGGGGATTGTCCAGGGCGTGGTCGTCCAGATCACGACATGCGCCTCGACGAGATCGAGCGCGGTGTCGTCCAGCGCCGGCGCCGCGCCGGCGACCGGCTGGGCGAGGCTCGCGACCGGGAACTTCACCCAGATCGTGTCGCTCTCATAATCCTGATACTCGACCTCGGCTTCGGCGAGCGCGGTGCGCTCGACCACGCTCCACATCACAGGCTTTGAGCCGCGGTAGAGCTGCCCCGACATGGCGAATTTCAGCAGCTCGCCGGCGATGCGCGCCTCGGCATGGTAGGCCATCGTCGTGTAGGGGTTGTCGAAATCGCCGATGACGCCCAGGCGCTGGAACTCTGAGCCCTGCACCTTGATCCAATTGGCCGCGAAGTCGCGGCATTCCCTGCGGAACTCGTTGACCGGCACCTCGTCCTTGTTCTTGCCCTTGGCGCGATACTGCTCCTCGATCTTCCACTCGATCGGCAGGCCGTGGCAGTCCCAGCCCGGCACGTAGTTGGCGTCGTAGCCGCGCATCTGGAACGAGCGGTTGATGACGTCCTTGAGGATCTTGTTCAGCGCATGACCGATGTGGATGTTGCCATTGGCGTAGGGCGGTCCGTCGTGCAGCACGAATTTCTCGCGGCCGGCGGCCTCCTCGCGCAGCTTTCTGTAAAGGTCCATGTCCTGCCAGCGCTTGACAAGGCCGGGCTCCTTCTCGGGCAGGCCGGCGCGCATCGGGAAATCCGTCTGCGGCAAATAAAGCGTCTTGGAATAGTCGATGGTTTCAACAGCGTCGGTCATTGGGGTGTCGGTCATTGATCTGCCATCTGCGTTGCCCGGCGGGCGGAAAGCCCGGGCGTTGAAGTCTTAGCTGACGCATATCGCTTTCCCAAAACCGGAGCCCACTTTTGGGCGATATGCATTGATATTCTTGAAAAAGCGCGAGGGGCGCGCGAAAACTCCCGGCGGCTCCAGCGGCGCTCAGGCCGCCCGGAACACCGGGCCCGTAATTCGTATCGCGATCGCGAAAAGGCGCGAAAAGCTCATCATGGCGTGGCTTTTAGCGGATGGCGCGGCAGGAATAAAGCGCGGAATTCAAGGCATGAAGCCGGTTTCGCGGCCTACATGGTGAAATTAAAGCGATAGGTGGTCGAGACACCGAAGGTCCACTGGTTGCGGTCGCCGCGTTCCTTGACCAGGCTGGAATCGGCAGCCGGCCCCATCAGGCGCGAATATTCGGTGAAGACGCTGGCCGTCATCGGCTCGGTCACCTTCCAGGTGATCGCGCCGCCGAGGCCCGCCGATTTCACACCGCCGCCCGGATGGTATTCGCTCAGGCCCGAGGCGGCTGCCTCGGTGGCGTTGACGCCGTAATAGGCTTCGAAATAGTTGGACGAGGCGAAGGTCACGCGCGGGCCGCCGGAGATACGCACACTGGGCGTGATGTCGTAGAACGCGTCGGCCGCGATGTCGGCAACGAAGCCGTTGTGGGAGCGGACGCCATGTCGCAACTCGGCGCGGGCGCGCAGCCAATCCAACGGATAGAACTCGAAGAAGCCGCCAAGCTCACCGCCGAAGCGCACCGGGTCGAGACCCTGAAGTTCGTCCTTGCTGGTGCGATGGAAGAGGAACTTGCCGGTCAGGCCGGCGCGAACAGAACCGTCGTCGATAAGCGCCAGCGAGATGTTGTCGTTGCGCGAGGTGAAGCGCGCCTCAGGACCGACCTTGCCGAGCGAGATGATCGGCTGGGCGCTGAACATGTATTTCTTGCCGCCCTCGAAATTCGGCGCGACGAGGCCGGTGGCGCCGAGCGTCAGGTACCAGTCGCCGGATATCCAGCTGCCCTCGCCCGCCTCGGCGATAGACGCAGTGAACAGACCTATGGCGACGGCCAGCGGAATCGTCCCGACAATACGCATAGTCACCCCTTACGCGAAACGCGCCGGCAAGACTATCCGCCGGCGCCCAAGCCATGCCGTGCGTTCGGTAAAATTTGATTTAAAATCGCAACGTCCGACTGAAAGGCCAACTAGCCGACACGCCGGTTGCGGCGCAGGTTCTCTATCAGATCGCAGGCCGCTTCCAGTCCGCCGGTAAGCGGGTTTGACGAGCCGTAGGCAAGGGCCGCCTGATGCCATTGCACGCGTACTGCTGTGTCGCCGGCTTTCCGGACCGCCTGTCGCCAGATTTCGGGATCGTCGTGATTGGCCACGACCAGTCCCGCCCCGCTGGCTTCGACATATTTTGCATATCCGCAGGCCGCCGACGCAATGACCGGAAGGCCATTTGCGAGCGCCTCGAGGATCACCGTGCCGGTATTTTCCAGGCGCGCCGGGTGCAGCATGAAATCGCTCGCGACCACAACCGCCGGGATGTCCTCCTGGACGCCCAGGAGGATGACCCGGTTCGACATGCCGCACTTGGCAATCAGGCTGCGAAGCCGGATTTCCTCTTCGCTGTCTTTGCGAAGACCGGCCACCAGCCAGTGGATGCCCGGGAACGGCTGCAGGGCCTTCACCGCCCGGTCGAGACCCTTCACTTTCATTCTGTTGGCAATGCTCAAGGCAATGACGGCCTGGCGGGGAAGCCCGAACCGATCGCGGATTTCATTGCGGTCGCCGGCCAGCAACTCCGGCCGGCGACGTTTCGGATCGAGCGTCGGTCCGACAACATGGATCCGCGATTTCTCGGTTCGCCAGAAGTCGCGGTAAAGCGCTGCCTGGTGCTCGCTGAGCGCAATGACCTGCACGGCGCTACCGGGGGCAAAAATCATCGATTCGAGTTTTTGCTGGCGAATGAAGCGAGGCGAAAACGGCCGCCACCAGCCGAGCTTCGAGGCAAAATAGGGCGGGTCGCCGGCATAGTAGATGTCCAGGCCCGCCATCTTGTTGAAACCGACCACGCAGTCGAAATCCAGTCTGGCCGTCAGGAGCGTCTTTCCCAGCGCAAATTCGGTGCCCGGGTTGGAAAGAACCCGTGCCGGACGGACTTTTATCGTCGCAGAACTCTCGACATGACCGACCTGCCGCGTCGTCAGGATCGTCACGTTATGGCCGCGCGCGACCAGTCGGTCGCTGATATTCAGACAATCCCTCTGCAAACCCCCGTTCATAAAGAGGGCAGAGATTGCACAGCAGATTCTCATCACATGTTCCGGAGCGCCGCCCCCCAAGATCGACGGAGAGAGACTCCGGGTGCGCCCCAGACTTCCCCATTCAAACAAACACGCCGGGCGCTCAAATGTTGGTCGTGTTGAAAAGACGCATATGCTGTATATAGCGGCTTATCAAGAGACTTGGATGCTGTAGCGTTGAAGGCTTTCCAAAAAAAATCAACCGGATCGCGATTATGAAGATTCCATGCATTAATTGCGGCTGCCAAGCCGGCTTCGCCTGAAAGCTGCCATACCCGTGCCAAAGGCCCTGCGTGAATACAACTGGCGGCAATGGCTGAGAATGCAGCCGCTGACACATGCCATCAAGACCGCCCGTTACCGGAAGATCGACCGGAGGTTCCTGAGCCTGCCGGCCAAGGCGGGGGACATAGCGGGCATCTGCGATGTCGCCCGGGGTCGCGATGTGCTGCTCACCATCGCCTTCGGCGATGCTCAATGCCTCGATCTGCAGGTGCGGCTGATCAGGGGACTTGTCCGTCACGACCTCCACATCGTGGCCGACAACAGCATCAGCGAAGCTGCTGCGGACGAGAACAGGCAGGTATGCTCCGCCCGAGGCATTCCCTATGTCAGGCTGCCGGCCAATCCATGGACCGTGAAAAACCCGAGCCGGTCCCATGGCGCGGCGCTCAACTGGATGTGGCGCAATATCCTGAAGCCGGCCGCCCCGGCCGCGTTCGGATTTCTTGACCAGGATCTCTTCCCGACGCAGCCATGCGACCCCTTCGCGCCTCTTCAAGATGTGGCGTTCCACGGCGATCTGCGCCGAGCGGGCGCGCGCTGGTATTTGTGGGCGGGCTATTGTTTCTTCCGCTTCGACGCCGTCGCCCGCAAGCCTCTCGATTTCGGGCTCGACTGGTTCGCCGGCCTCGACACCGGCGGGGCCAACTGGGAGGTGCTCTATCGGGATGTGGACCCGAACGCGCTGCCGCAACGGCCGACAACGGCATTCGCGGCCTTGCCTGGAGTTGAACTCAGGCAGGCCTATTGCGAATGGCGGGGAAGCTGGCTGCACGAAGTCGGCCTAGACGGCGATCTCTCATTGAAGGCGAAAAAGCGCGAGGCCGTTCTACGCTTGCTGGAACCCACCCTTCAGGCCCAGTCCAGATCGGCACTACAATGAGACTGGCAGTCGACACGGTGATCGAACTTTGCGATGGAACCTTGAATCCAGACCGCAAACACCTCGTACTCAAACTGGCCGATTCAACGGTCATTCGGTCACGCCCGATTATCGCAAGGACGTTCTGTTGCCGACAGTAAGTGTGATCATTCCGGTGAGAGACGGCGCGCCCTACATCGGCGAAGCCTTGCAGAGCATTCTGGACCAGGATCTGGCTGATATCGAAGTCATCGTCGTCGACGATGGCTCCTCGGACGACAGCGCCGCGATCGCGACATCGCTCGGCGAGGGCGATGGCCGCGTCAAGGTCGTCGCCAATCGCGGCAAAGGCATCGTCGACGCGCTCAATATGGGAATCGCGCTCGCCCGGGCCCCTCTTGTGGCGCGCATGGATGGCGACGACGTCTCGCTGCCCGACAGGTTGCGCCTGCAGGCGGCGCGCTTCGACGCGGATGCCGATCTGCAGCTGCTCGGCACGGCGGGATTGCAGATCGACCGGGACGGAAAACCGCTGAGGCCAATAGAGGTTCCCATCGGCAGCGAGCCCTTGCGGTCTGCCCTTGCCCGATACAATCCCATGCTGCATCCGACAGTGATGTTCCGGACCGACGCCGTCCGGCGCGTGGGCGGCTACCGTCGCGCATTCACCTATGCGGAGGACTACGATCTGTGGCTGCGGCTTTCCGAGGCGGGAAAGCTGGCCAATATGGATGCGCGGCTGGTCAAATTGCGCTCGCATCCAGGACAGGTGTCGCGCGTCAAGGAGGATCAGCAAAAGGCTGCCGCGGCGCTGGCCAGGCAGTCGGCGCTGTTGCGCCGCTCCCGCGCCGAGCCGTTCGACGCAAACGGCCAACCCGCAGAGGCCATCGGAACCTTTCTGGTATGGCGCGCTGCCACGGGGGCCGGTATCTCGAGCCTGGAGAGACGCGACATCGAATTGCTGCTGCGAACGGCGGGCATACCGTTTGCCACGAGCTGCAAGCTGCTGCTCCTCGCGGCTGTCGGCGCCCCCTCGTTCAAGACGCTCGCGCTCGGGCCTCGACTGGCTTGGCGCAGGATGATTGCGCGCCCTGCCAAGATGCGGTCGAATTGATGCGGCCCGGCTGATGCGGCTTGTCGTCGATCTCACCAGCATGACGCGCTGGCTCGGCCCTCCGGTCGGCCTGGTCCGCGTGCAGCGGCATTACAGCGCGGCCGCGGCCGCGTTCACGGCCTCCGATGTGGCGTTCACGGTGTTCGATCCGGTCGACCGGGTCCTCAGGCAGCTTTCGCCGCGGATGGCGGCGGAAATCATTGCCGGCGACATCTCATGCGACATGAGTTTCCACCCGGACCCAGCGCGCATCAAGATGCGGTTTTACGATCGCTGGCCGAACTGGGCGCGGCAGTCGCTGATGGCTATCATGAAAGCGCGCCGGATCCTGATAACGGAGATCGGCGCGTTCGCCCGGCACAATCCCGGCAGCGGTTTTCTTCCTTTCCTCGAGCGGATCGAAAACCGCCTGATGAAGGCGAATGAGCGGCGGCTGATCGCTCGCGAGGACGGTTCAAAGGTTCGGATCGTGCCGCTGCGGACGGTGGCCGGCAACAAATACGACCTCTTACCCGGCGACCATCTGCTCTTGATGAACAACGACTGGTCGCACACCGATATCCAACTCATTTCCCGCGAGTGCCGCTCGGCCGGCGCAAAGCTGGTCGTGCTGCTGAACGACATCATCCCGATCCAGTTTCCCGAATGGTACCAACCGCATGACGTCACGAGGTTCACGGTTTACGTGAATCTGGCGATCGGGCTGGCGGACCGCTTCATCCTGACGTCGAAGCGTGTCACCGCCGATATGGAGGAGCATGCCGCCGGCCTCGGCCTTCACCTGCCGGAATTGAAACTGGTCCCGCTCGGCTGCGACAGCGCGCGCAAATCGAAGGCGGACGGCTCCCTACCGGACGGACTTGAGGCAGGTCGCTACATCCTGTTCGTTTCCACCATCGAACCGCGCAAGAACCATTCGTTGCTCATGGACGTCTGGCGGCGCCTCGTTCAGGACGGAACGGTCGCGCATAGCGGCATGAAGCTGGTTTTCGTCGGCCGCAGCGGCTGGATGGTCGATGGGGTCCTTGAGAAGCTTCACAGCCATCCCGACTACGGCCAGAGCCTTATCCATCTCGACAACGTCGATGACGGGACATTGTCCCTGCTCTACCAAGACAGCGCGTTCTGCGTGTACCCGTCGCTGTATGAGGGATATGGACTGCCGCCCGTCGAGGCGCTGGCCTACGGAAAGGCGCTGATCGCCTCGACAGGCGGAGCCATCCCCGAAGTGGTCGGTCCATTCGGAGTCTGCCTTGACCCACTCGATGTCGAAGGATGGGAAAAGGCCATGCGGGAATGGATCACCTCGCCAGAGGTTCGGACTTGCTATGAGGCGAAGGCAGGCGAATTCGTGGCGCGAAGCTGGGAGCTGGCTGGCCGGGAGACGCTGGAGGCCACCCTTGCGCCGTTCCCGGACGAGGTCGCGCCGGCGCGAGAACGAACGCCTTAGGCTCGGCCACGCCGGCCCTCCCGCAGGCTCCGCCCGCGTTGCTGGACGAACAATGCCATTCAGTCTAGCTTCCTTTCACCGCATGCGACCGGTGGTGAATTTTCGAGGGAGATGAAACCATGACTTTGCCAAGCGACGCTCTCAGAGACGCAATCGGCCAGACGCGGGACAAATGGGGATGGTTCGTCGCGCTCGGCGTGCTGCTGCTGATCTTCGGCGGCATCGCCTTTGGCAATCTGTTCATCGCCACCGTCGCCTCGGTGTATGTCGTCGGTTGGCTGATGCTGATGGCTGGCATCATCGAGATCATCCACGCCTTCGGGGTCAAGACCTGGGGACGTTTCTTCTACTGGCTGCTGAGCGGCCTGCTCTACGCCATCGCCGGCTTTTTCGCCTTCGACAACCCGCTGCTCGCCTCGGCGGTGCTGACGCTGCTGCTCGCCATCGCGCTCATCGCCTCCGGACTTTTGCGGTCCTGGGTAGCCTTCAGTCACCGGCCGGAGCAAGGCTGGGGATGGCTGCTCGCTGCCGGCATCATCACCGTTCTGCTTGGCCTCATGATCGCCATGGGCTGGCCGGTCAACAGCCTTTGGGTGCTTGGCATCTTCCTGGCGATCGACTTGGTCTTCCAGGGCTGGAGCTTCATCGCCATCGGGCTGGCCCTGAAGCGGTAGAAGCAAGCGGCGATCAGGATCAGATTTCGCTATCCAGTTGCGAGAGCGGGCGCTCGCCCGCCAGCGCACTCGTCTTCGTTTACGACAACGGCTTTTGGTTCGAGTCGTCTCGCATCCCGCCGACATGATCCAGCAGGCGCGCCTTGTATGTGAATTCTCCAACGTGTCCGATCTCCTCGTCGACAAGGGCGCAAATCTCGCCGTTGCAGAGTTCGGTCCATCTGTTGCAGAAGGAGAGATCCTCGGACGTATAGCTGCTCTTCGTCGCGATCGGGTCGAAGAAGCCATAGTGCAGCGGCGCTGACCTGTCCGGCCTCCATTGACGAAGCTCTCCCGTGCCAACCATCTGCTCAAGAACTGTACGATGGACGAGCGTCAGCCCCATGCCCACGCCAGCGACCTGGCAAATACCGTTCAGAACGTGAAGCCGCGTTTGGTTGCCGACATTGACGACGAAGTCCTCGAGCGAAGATGAAAGCGGCCGCCGCTTGGGATAGACGCAGCCGATGATGGGCCGATCCAGTTGCAGCATCCGAAATACCGTCTGCGGCCTGAATTCCATATCGCTGTCAACGAACAGCAGATGCGTGCGTTCAGGCTGCGACAGCGCAATCGAAGCCAAGTGATTTCGATTGGCCGCGATATCGGCGCTGTCACGATATCTGATTTCGAAGAGGACGCCGCGCGCCGCGAAATTCGAACACAAAGCAACCAGGCTGACGGCGCACTGGACCTTCATATTGCTGCCATAGCAGGCAATCGCGACGAGAATATTCGTCATGAGCATCTCCCGGCCTTCGCAGTAGAGCAGAATCGAGAAGAAGCCACAATTCCTGGTTCGACGCTTACCGGATCTGCCCGGATCTGCCTCAAGACCGAGAGATCAGAACGCGATTTCAGCGTCCAGTTGCGAGAGCGGGCGCACGCCCGCCAGCAGCGCCCTCGCCTCTGCCTCATCCGTTTTCATCTGCGCCACCAGCGCGTCGAGGCCGTCGAATTTGAGCTCCGGGCGCAGGAAGCCGAAGAACGACACCTCACAGCTCTCGCCATAGAGATCGCCGGAAAAATCGAAGACGTAGGTCTCGAGCAGCGGCGCGCCATTGTCGTCGACGGTCGGGCGGCGGCCGAAGCTGGCGACGCCGTCATGAAGCGTGCCGTCGGCACGGCGGAAGCGGACGGCGTAGATCCCCTCCCTGAGGGCGGCTTCCGGCGAAAGCCGCATGTTGGCGGTCGGGAAACCGAGCGTGCGGCCAAGCTGCTGGCCGCCGATCACCTCGGCCTCGACGGTGAAACGGTAGCCGAGCAGGCCGGCGGCCTCCTCCACCTTGCCTTCGGCGAGCAGTCCGCGGATGCGGCTCGACGAGACCACTTCGGCGCCTTCATCGCGAAAGGCGTCGACGAGCGTCACACCGAAGCCATGCCGTTCTCCAGCCGCCATCAAGAAGGCCGGGCCGCCCTGGCGGTCCTTGCCGAAATGAAAGTCGAAGCCGGTAACGGCATGATGGATGCCGAGATTCTTCTCCAGCACATCGGTCACGAAAGCCTCGGCGGAGAGCGAGGCGAAATCGCGCGTGAAGGCCTGCTCGACCAAGGCGGCGAAGCCAAGTCCGGCGAGCAGCCGCGCCTTCATCGGCGGCGGCGTCAGCACGAAGAGCGGCACCTGTGGCCGGAACACCTTGCGCGGATGCGGCTCGAAGGTGAGCACCAAGGCGGGCACGCCATTGCGGCCGGCCTCAGCCAGCGCGCGCTCCAGGACGGCCTGATGGCCGCGATGGACGCCGTCGAAATTGCCGATCGCCACGACGCCGCCGCGCAAATGCGCAGGCAGCGGCGCGGCTGTGGAAAGGCGTTCGAAGGCTTGCGTCATGTCAAAGCGCCCGTCATGGCCAGACTATCAACCTATTGCAGGCGCGGAATGACGGCGACCGGCCGGTAGCCGTGCTTTTCGAGAAAGGCCGCCAGCCTTGCGGGATCGTCGCCATGCTCACGCGCGTGGATGCCGCCCGAGACATAGAGCACGTCAAAGCCGTTGTCGGCCGCGCCCTTGACATCGGTCATCATGCCGTCGCCGATGGCGAGAACCTCGCTTCGCTCGACGGCGCGGCCAAGCAATCCGGCGACCTCCTTCATGGCGACATGGTAGATCGGCGCGAAGGGCTTGCCGGCAATCAGCGTACGGCCGCCCAGTTGCGCGTAATCCCGCGCGAGCGCGCCGGCGCACCAGATGGTCCGCTCGCCGCGCTCCACCAGGATATCGGGATTGGCGCAAATGAAAGGCAGGTTGCGGGCGCGCAGCCGCTGCAGCAATTCGGCATAGTCGGCGGGCTTCTCGACCTCGTCGTCATAGAGACCGGTGCAGACGACACCCGAGGCCTCGAATTCCTCTACAAGATCGACATCAAGCCCGTCATAGAGCGTGAAATCGCGCTCCGGCCCGATATGGAAGATCCGCCTTGGGCCGTCGGCGATCAGGTCGCGCGTCACGTCGCCGGAAGTAACGACCCGGTCACAGGCGTCGGCGGGAACACCGATCACCTTCATCTGGGCAACGACGTCGGCGCTGCGGCGTGGCGAATTGGTGATCAGCACGACAGGCACATTGGCCGCGCGTGCCCGGGCAAGCGCGGCGGCGGCGGCCGGAAAATGCCATTCGCCATTGTGAACGACGCCCCATACGTCGCACAGTATGGCCGCGTAGCGCCTCGCAAGGGCGTCGAGCGAGGTGATGATGTCAGGCGTATCCGCCATGCCGTGTCCCTGATTTGATTGCTGGCGGGCCGCAACAGATTGTCGGCCACGGACGGTCCCGCATAACCGAAGCGTTCGATCCTGTCACGAGCTTTCCCGATCAGCACAGGCCGGGACCTCGATCTCGTTGACGCCGGAAGCACAGGGTTAATGCGCCGTCAAAAAGCCGGTGCGTTCTTGATGGTTTCGAGCAAGCTGAAATTTAAATCTTTATGACCATGGTACGACAGCAACTGCGACCATGGTCGTATCTCGGCATGGATCCTTGGCGGGGGTGAATACAATGATCCGCGATTTTTTTCGCGACAGGCGGGGTAACTACGCCTTGATAACGGTCATCACGATGATACCGCTGATGGGCGGCGTGGCGTTGGCGGTCGACTATACCGAGTTGATCAGGCAGAAGCAGGAAACGCTGAATGCGCTTGACGCGGCGGGTATCGCCACAGCGCAGCAGATCGTCGCCGGCGCCAGCGACGACGCGGTGAAGGCCTTCGCCAAACAGTTTTTCGAAGCAAATCTCTCGCATGTCGCCGCGGCAAACACGGCGCTGACGGTTACCTTGCCAAACAACAATACCGGCGGCGGTACGCTGATCCTCCAGGCCTCGCTCAAATACAAGCCCTATTTCCTGCCAGCGGCCATCATGCTGCTCAACGGCGGCACCGCCGGAGAAACCAACGTAGGCGTGACCGCCAGATCGGAAGTCCGGCTCAAGAACACGCTCGAAGTAGCGCTGGTGCTCGACAATTCCGGCTCAATGAGCATCAATGGCTCGGGAACCGGCCAGAAACGCATCGACCTCCTCAAGCAGGCGGCGAAACAGTTGGTCGACACGCTTGCGCTGCAAGCCCAGCAGATGAAACAGATCTCGAAGCCGGTGCAGTTTTCGCTGGTTCCGTTCTCAGCCTCGGTCAATATCGGCCCGACGCATGATACGGACGATTGGATGGACCAGAACGGCATCTCGCCGATCCACCATGAAGATTTCGATTGGTCGACAATGACCTCCACCAACGACCCGAACAAGTACGCGCAGAAGGTCAACGGCATATGGTACAAGCGCGGTGACGGTTGGGGAGACACCAAGGATCAGCCGCTCACCCGTTTCAGCCTCTATTCCGACATGACGGTTGAGTCCGACCGCGAAACGGTGCAGCCTCCGAAACAGTATGTCTGCGACGTGACCAAGAAAGACGGCACCTGCAGCAAAGGGCACTGGGTGACGCCGTCCCCGACCTACATCTATACCACCAGCCGCTATGCAAGCTGGCAGGGCTGCGTGGAGGCTCGACCGTATCCGTACAACGACGACGACACGACGCCGACGACCTCCAATCCCGCTACGCTTTTCGTGCCGATGTTCGCGCCCGACGAAGCCGGCACATTGTGGCGAGACTTCAATCGCGACGGCGTCAATGACGTCAGCAGCGCGAGCTATGGCTACAGCAACAACTGGTGGGCAGACTGGCCGTACTCGTCCAGCCCGACGGCGACGCAGCGCCAGTCCGACATGCGCAAATACTTTCTGGTCAAGCCCTACGGCTCGGCTTCGGCTAGCGCCGGCGACGGTCCGAATGCGGCCTGCACGACCAGTCCGATCACCCCGCTCAAGGACCTCACGGTGGCAGCAGAAAAGCAGGATCTGGAGGACGCCATCGACGACATGGCGCCGACCGGCAACACCAACGTGCCGGAAGGTCTAGCCTGGGGCTGGCGAACCGTGTCCAGCAATGAGCCCTTCACCGAGGGGCGACCTAATACAGAAAGGGGCAACGACAAGGTCGTTATCGTCCTGACCGACGGCGCCAATACCTATAGCGCCGTCAGCGACGCCGGCTATGCCAACAACCGTTCCACATACGCAGCTTACGGATATACCGGGCTGACTTACCCCGGCTCTGGCAGCGTCACGCGCCTGTTCATGAACACGAGCACCGCCGTTCCGAAGACCACCTATACAGACAGCAACTATACGGCAGCACTTGACGAGAACATGCAAACGCTTTGCGCCAACGCCAAAGCTGCTGGGGTCATAGTGATGACCGTCTCGCTCGATCTGGTCGACACCAAGACCGACGAAAAGAAGGCTATGGCCGCGCTCAAGGCCTGTGCATCGGACTCGCGCTTCCGCAAGGACCCAACCGATCCGAGCAAGCCGGCGAAGCTGTTCTGGAACTCGACCGGCGCCACGTTGTCGGATGACTTTAAGGCCATTGGCAACGAATTGTCGAACCTGCGCATCGTCAGTTGAACACAACGACCGGGGCCGCTCGAGCAAAATGCGCAAATTCTGGCATCAATTCTGCCGTGACCGCCGCGGCAACTATGCCCTCGTGACGGCAGTTGCCATGGTTCCGCTGATGGGAGCCTTGGCGGTGGGGGTCGACTTCACCGAGCTCAACCGCGAGAAGCAGATGGTGCTCAACGCGCTCGACTCGGCCAATTTCGCCTCCGCGGTGCGCCTTTCGCAGGGCGCGTCGGACGACGAGATCAAGGCCTATGCGGCTGCCTTCCTGAATTCCAATCTCAACGCCATCGATCCCGCCAACATTGCGCTCGATGTCACGCTGCCGAGCAGCCAGACCGGCGGCGGCTTGATGAAGCTTTGCGCGACGCTCACCTATCATCCCTATTTCCATCCGGCGGCGGCGCTGCTCAGCGGCGCATCAGACGGCGACGCGCATAAGCCGATCCAGGTCGAGATGTGTTCCCAGGTGCGGCTGAAGAACACGCTGGAAGTGGCGATGGTGCTCGACAATTCGGGCTCCATGACAACGCCCGGCACCGGCTCGGGGCAAAAGCGCATCGACCTGCTCAAGCAGGCCGCCAAGCAGCTCGTCGACACGCTGGCGCAGCAGGCAGCGCAGATCAAGCAGATCGACAAGCCAGTGCAGTTCAGCCTCGTGCCATTCGCGGCCTCGGTCAATGTCGGGCCGAGCAACGACAACGCCCCCTGGATGGACACCTACGGGCTGTCGCCGATCGCCAACGAGAATTTCGACTGGTCGACGCTAAACGCCCCCGACAAATACGCTCAGAAAATCAACGGTATCTGGTATAAAAAAGGCACCGGCTGGGGTCCGGCGGAAGGCCAGATACTGACCCGATTCGAGCTCTATCGGGATATGAAGGTCGTCACCAGCCACGAACGCATCGCCGGCAGCAAGCGGGTCGTCTGCGACAAGTACCGATCCAATCATACCTGTTCCGATAGCCACGACGAATACGACTACAACGACACCTATGGCCCGTTCGCCAGTTGGCAGGGTTGCGTGGAAGTGCGGCCATATCCCTACAATGTAGACGACACGCCAGCCTCCGGCGGCCCCAACAACACCGGCATCGGCGTCGGAGATCCGGCGACCATGTTCGTGCCGATGTTCGCGCCGGACGAACCCGGCAACCATTGGAAGGTGACGCAGGATCCGGACGAGCCGAACCCGGTCACCTACGGCGCCGCCAACAGCTGGTGGAACGACGACCCGTCGAGCACCACCGGCAAGACCAGGCAGTCGAACATGGCCAAGTATTTCATGCCGCGGCCGATCGATGCGCCAGTGCTGTCGAAGGGCGCGGGCCCGAACTACAGCTGCACCACCACGCCGATCACACCGCTCACCGATGTGACCCAGACCGATGGGCTCGCAGCCATCAAGGCGGCGATCGACCTGATGCAGCCCAACGGCAACACGAATGTGCCCGAAGGCATGGCTTGGGGCTGGCGCACCGTCTCCAGCGCCCCGCCCTTCACCGAGGGGCGGCCGGAAACCGAGCGCGGCAACGACAAGGTGGTCATCGTGCTCACCGACGGCGAGAATACCTATTCGACGGTCAGCTCGGACCCGGCCGGCAACAAGTCGACCTATGCCGCCTATGGCTATACCGGCGTCGGCTATAACGGCACCTCGGTCACCCGCCTGTTCGGCGGCACGTCGAGCGCGATCGGCCAGTTCAACTATTCGTCGAGCAACTACACCGCGGCGATGAACGAGCAAATGGCGAAGCTGTGCGACAACGCCAAGGCCGGCAATATCATGGTGATGACGGTGGCGCTCGACATGTCGTCGACCAGCTCCAGCGACCAGAAGGCCATGGCGGCGCTGAAAGCATGCTCTTCCGACTCCCGCTTCCGCAAGGATCCGACCGATCCCAGCAAACCGGCAAAACTGTTCTGGAACGCAACGGGGGCGACGCTTTCCGACAACTTCAAGGAAATCGCCAACGAGTTGTCGAACCTGCGCGTGGTCGGGTAAGGCGCGCTGGCGTAAAGGGCAATCCCATCAAGCCCTTGCGACGTTTTACGAAGCGGCGCACATCTCGGGAACTTTCCGGAGATCCCGATGCCTGACGCCGCCAACCACCTCACCTTCGCGCTGATCTGCCTGGGCATGGTGCTCACACCCGGCCCGAACATGATCTACCTCATCTCGCGCTCGCTGTCGCAAGGGCCGAAGGCGGGGCTGATCTCGCTCGGCGGCGTGGCGCTGGCCTTCCTGTTCTACGTGATCTCGGCGGCCTTCGGCATCACCGCGCTGATCTTCGCCGTGCCTTTTGCCTACGACGCGCTACGCTTCGCCGGCGCGCTCTATCTGTTGTGGCTCGCCTGGCAAGCGCTCAAGCCCGGCGGACGCTCGCCCTTCCAGGTCCGCGAATTGCCAAGGGACAGGCCGCGCAAGCTTTTCGTCATGGGGCTGATGACCAACCTGCTCAACCCGAAGGTCGCGGTGCTCTATCTGTCGCTGCTGCCGCAGTTCATCAATCCGGCGAAGGGCCATGTTCTGTCGCAGCTTTTGGTGCTTGGCGCGACGCAGATCTCGATCAGCCTCACCGTCAACGCCATCATCGCGGTGACCGCCGGCTCGATGGCGACCTTTCTCGCCGGGCGGCCGTTCTGGCTGGTCGTGCAGCGCTGGATGATGGGCACGGTGCTGACGGCGCTGGCGCTCAAGATGGCGACCGAGGCGCAGAGATAGGGCGCATAGATATTCAGGTGAGGCCGGCCGCGAATGGCGGCCTGACCTGAATCCCAACGCACCCTACGGGCGTACCTCTACATCGGCCGGCGCACCGGCCGGATCTGCTCCGGCTCGACCACCTTGCGGTAGAGGTGCCAGGTCGCGTGGCCGAGGATCGGCATGACGACGGCGAGTCCGGCAAACAGCGGGATCGAGCCGATCACCAGGAGCACGGCGACCGTCAGGCCCCAGAGGGCCATCGTCAGCGGATTGGCCATGACCACGCGGGCCGAGGTCTCGATCGCCGCGACGGCGCCGACGTCGCGGTCGAGCAGCAGCGGGAAGGCGACGACGGTGGTGCCTAGAACGACAGCGGCGAAAACGAAGCCGACGGCGTTGCCGACGAGGATCAGCGTCCAGCCCTTGCCGGTCGTCAGCACGTCGCGCACGAAAGCGCCGACCGAAGCGGGCGGCTCGGCGCCGAACAGGCTGGTGTAGAGCGACTGGGCGGTGAACAGCCACAACAGGAACAGCGAGAAGAGCAGGATGCCGATGACCGCGATCGAGGGCAGCGCCGGCGAATGGCGCACGTCCAGCGCATGGTGCCAGCGGCTGCTCATGCCAAGCTCGCGCCGGCGGCTGATCTCGTAGAGGCCGATGGCCGCGAACGGACCGACCAGGGCGAAACCGGACATCAGCGGATAGACGAGCTGGATGGCGTTCGAGCCCGAGCTCCATTGCGTCAGGATCACGCCGACGATCGGATAGATCAGGCACAGGAACACGTAATGCGAAGGCTTCGCCCAAAAATCCTCGGCGCCGAGCTTGAGCGCGTCCCAAAGGTCCGCGGTCGAGATGTGGCGCACCGTGGGCTGAACATGCGCGCCGTACGCGTCCGTCATGACATGAAAACCGGCCATAACCGTCCTCCGTTTATATCGGGGGCGGTCACCGCCTGGGTGGCCGCCCATGGCTGCCACTTTCAAGAACGCCGGGATGATAACCGATCTTCCGGGAAAAGTCGCTGCTTCATGCGATTTTCCTCACCTGCCCGGCAAAAGCCATGATCGGCGGTATCAGAGACCGGATGAGCATCTCGACCACCGCCCTCCCCGATATGAACCGTCGCATGCTGATTAGGGCCGCTGGCCTGGCGGCACTTGCGGGCATCGCCGCCTGCAGCACCGTCACGGTGCCGACCGGCGAAGGCGCCGGCGTCTCTTCGTCCGCCACGGCGACCCTGGCCGGCATTCGCACCACGGCCGGGCTGCCGGCGCTGGTCCCCGACACGCAGCTCGAACAGGCTGCGCTGCAACAGGCCGGCTACATGGCGTCGCGCGAACGCATGAGCCACACCACCGGTTGGGGCAAGGATTTCGCCTCGCGCATGAAGGACAATGGCGTGCGGGGCGCGGCGGCCGAAAACATCGCCGAAGGCCGCTTCAACCTGCAAAAACTGTTCGACATCTGGATGCATTCGGACGGCCACCGCCGCAACATGCTTGATCCGGACTTCAGCCGCTTCGGGCTCGCCTATGTGCGCGACGGCCGCGATCCTGCCTTGCGCTACTGGGCGCTGGTGCTCGGCTGATAGCGCCGCTGGAGCGGCCCAGCGCCGTCAAACCTCAATCCATATGCGCCGCCGGCGCACCGCCCGCCGGCGCGGCCTTGGGCTTGCGCAGCAGGATGACGAACGGGATCGCGGCCAGCGTCATCACCATCAGGATTTTGAAGTCGTTGATGTAGGAGATCATCATCGCCTGCGCATTCACCGCGCGGTCGACCTGCGAAAGAGCCGCGGCGTTGCCGCTCGCGGCCGCCGGCGAGGCAGCCCATAGGTTGGGATTGTAGGGGTTGATGAAGGCCGACAGCTCGGTGTGGTTGATCTGGGTGTTGCGCACCATCAAGGCCGCGACCACCGACACGCCGATCGACGAGCCCAGATTGCGCACCAGGCTGAACAACGAGGTGGCGTCAGTGCGGTAGCGCGCATCGAGCGTGGCGAAGGCGACCGTCGACAGCGGCACGAACACCATGCCCATGCCGAGACCTTGGATGACACCCGAGGTGAGGATCAGCCAATTGTCCATTTGCGGCGTGAAGCTTGCCATGGTGTAGAGCGACTGCGCGGTCAGCAGGAAACCGATGGCGACGAGGATCCTCGCATCGAACCTGTGCATGATGCGGCCGACGACCAGCATCGAGATCATCGTGCCAATGCCGCGCGGACCCAGCACGACGCCGATGGTCACGGTCGGATAGCCGAAGATGTTGGCCAGCATCGGCGGCAACAGCGACATCGACGCCAGGATCAGAACGCCCATGATGAAGATGAAGCCCAGCCCGGTCACGAAATTGCGGTCGAGGAAGATCTTTGGGTCGATGAAGGGATGCTCTGCCGTCACCGTATGGATGATGAACACCCAGAAGCCTGTGAGCGACAGAGCAAGCTCGATCCAGATCTCGGCCGAGTTGAACCAGTCGACCTCGCCGCCGCGATCGAGCAGGAGCTGCAGCGCGCCGACGCCGAGCGAGAGCATGGCGAAGCCGAAGAAGTCGAAGCCGCGCACGCGCTTGGCGATGACGGGCAGATAGGCAGCCATGCCGAGGAAGGCGAGAATGCCGACCGGCAGGTTGATAAAGAACACCCAGCGCCAGTTGAAGTTTTCCGTCAGCCAGCCGCCGAGCGTCGGCCCCAGGATCGGCCCAAGCATGATGCCGGCGCCCCAGATGGCCATTGCCTGGCCGTGGCGCTCCTTCGGGTTGATGTCGAGCAGGAAGGTCTGTGACAGCGGCACGATGGCGGCGCCGAACACGCCCTGCAGCAGGCGGAAGAGCACGATCGTCTCGAGGCTCCAGGCAAGGCCGCAGAGCATGGAGAAGATCGTGAAGCCGACGACGGAGGCGAGGAACAGCTCCTTGCGGCCGAGCCGGTCGGCGAGCCAGCCGGTGACCGGCGTCATGATCGCCGCCGCCACGATATAGGAGGTCAGCACCCAGTTGATGTTGTCTGGCGACGCGCCGAGGTCGCCGGTCATGGTCGGCAGCGCGACATTGGCGATCGTGGTGTCGAGCGCCTGCATGATCGTCGCCAGCATCAGCGCGACGGTGATCAGCCCGCGATGCGGCACTTCCTTGAAGGGTTCGGGCGTGCTCATGATGCTGAACTTCCAGCAGGTAACAAAACCGTGTACACTAGAGTATGATGCCGAAAAGTGTGATGCGGTTTTCGGACGACATCATGCTCTATCTCTTTGATTTAGAGCCGGATTCAGATTTCAGGTCGAACAGACCTGAAATCATCCGGCTCTAGGCTTCCGGGCGGCAATGCCTTCCGTTGAGAGACCTTCATCGCGGTGGGACGCGACTATCGATGTGGGGGTTACATCGACTGAAAGTCTCTGTTGGAGCGGATGCCTGCCGCCCGGAAACCTGAGGACCGACGGGTCCGTGATGAAGGTTTCGGTTTTGATCGCGCCGTCAAACGGCTGATCTTAAACGCTTATCCTTCTCACTCCTCCCATCAGACCAATCCCCTGCTCCGCCCCCGATTCACAGGGGCGTATTGTTACTGCGCGTGCTCTCCTGCCGTGGCATGGCCGAAGATCGACGGCAGGCCGCGCGCCACGCCGGTGTCGACGGTGACGGTCGCGCTCATGCCGGTGCGCAGCGCCATCCTGGCGTCGGGATCGGTCAACTCCAGGCGCACGGGAATGCGCTGCGTGACCTTGACCCAATTGCCGGTGGCGTTTTGCGCGGGCAGCAGCGAGAACTCCGCGCCCGTACCGGCTCCGATCGCCTTGACGGTCGCCTCGAAGGTGCGGCCCGGATAGGTGTCGACGACGATCTCAGCTTTCTGGCCCGGCTTCATGTTGGTGAGCTGGGTCTCCTTGAAATTGGCGTCGATCCAGGTGTCGCCGGTCTCGACCAGCGCGAAAAGCGGCGTGCCGACCGAAACATACTGGCCGACCTTGAAGGAGGCCGCCTGGTAGATGACGCCGTCGGCCGGCGCCTTCACGGTGGTTTGCGCAAGATCATAGGCCGCCTTGTCGCGCGCGGCCAAAGCGGCCATCACGGTCGGATGCTTGTCGGTCTCGATCTCGGGATTGCCGCCGAGCGCCGCCTTGGCGCTGACGATGCCCTGCTGCGCGACGGCCAGCTGCTGCTTGGCCTTGTCAAGATCGTTGCGGGCCTCATCGAGCGAGGACTTGGCGTTGATGCCCTTCTGGGCGAGATCGGCGGCGCGGTCATATTGCGACTGCGCATAGTCGACCTCGCTCGAGGCGGACTTCTCCTGCGCCATCGCCTGGCTGTAGGCGGCGCGCAGCTGCTCCACATTGAGGCGCGCCGCGGCGACCGCCGCATCGGCCTGGGCGAGCGCGATCCTGTAAGGCTCGGGATCGATGACGAAGAGAAGGTCGCCCTGCTCGACCAGCTGGTTGTCGGCGATGCCGACCTGGACGATACGGCCGGCTGTGTCGGAGGCGACCGAAATCCTGGCCTGCTGCAAGTTGGCGTTCTCGGTTTCCTGATAGCGGCCGCCCGTCACCCAGACATAGGAGCCGCCGGCAAGCAGCGCCAGCGGCAGCGCGACCATCAGCAGGAAGCGGCCGAGGCGGCGCTTCTTCTTCGGCGCGACCGGCGCCGGCTGCGGCTCCGGAGCCGCGGCGACCGGGGCGGAAGCCGGCTGCGCCGGCGCTTCAGCGACCGGCTGTGCCGGCGCGTTCAGCTTGGTGACGTTGTTGTCTTCCCGCTTGGCTGCTGCGCTCATGCCGCTGCCCCTTCCCTGCTCTTGATCTTTTCGAGGGACGATGCCTCGCCGTCCGTCAGGTTCTGCACGATTGTGTCCAACACCCGGATCAGGATGCGTCGCTCTTCAGGCGAAATGCCGGTCAACGACTCCTCATAGACTTCGCCGGCAAGGCTTTTGACATCAGCGTAGGCAGCGCTCGCCTTCTCGGTCGGGAAGATCATGCGAACGCGCCGGTCTGTGGCGTCCTGGCGGCGCTCGATCCAGCCGCCCTCCTCCATGCGGTCGACCAGGCGCGAGACGCTGATCGGCTCGATTTCGAGCAGTTCGGCCAGCCGCGCCTGCGTGATGCCTTCTTCCTTGGCGACGCGCACCATCAGCCGCCATTGCGCCGAGGAAAGCCCCAACCCCCTGGCGCGCGCCTCGAAGCGCTTGCGCATCAGGCGCTGCACGTCGTGGATCAGAAATCCCAATCTGTCGATGCCATCCGAAACCATGAGCGATACATATAATAAGCGTGCTTACTATTCAAGAGGAAGCATTGCGCCAGAAGCCGGCAAATCGTCATGGCAGGCATTTGGTGCATTCCTGGTTAGCGCCTGGTGAATTCGGCAATGGGTGGACGGCTACCCGGGGCCGAAGCTGCGGTTTCAGGCGATGCATTCACAGCAAGGCGTCAACCGTCTGAAAATTCACTGTGTTTTCTGCCGTGCGCTAGCGCCGCTCGGCTCGCTCGTGGTAAAGCTTGCACCGTGGATCGGGGGATCACGCAATGCCGACGCTCTATGCGCTGAAGCCGGCCTTCCAGGACAGGCTGCGACCGCTTGTCAGCCGGCTGGCAGCAATGGGCGCGACAGCCAATTTCATCACCCTGCTGGCGGCCGGCCTGTCGATCGCGGCCGGCGTGGCGATCGCGGCGGCGCCGGGTTCGCGCCTACTTGTGCTGCTCATCCCCCTGGTGCTGTTCGTACGCATGGCTCTCAACGCGATGGACGGCATGCTGGCGCGGGAGCATGGCCAAGCCTCCACCCTGGGCATGTATCTGAACGAAGTATGCGACGTCATCTCCGACCTGGCGCTGATCCTGCCCTTCGCCGCCTTTGCGCAATTCAGCCAATGGGGTGTCGTCGCCTTCGCCATGGCGGCCATGCTCGCAGAATTCGCCGGCGTGCTCGGCATCCCCGCAGGCATCGGACGCAATTATGCCGGCCCGTTCGGCAAGAGCGACCGGGCGCTTGGACTCGGCGTGGTCGCGGCCTTGTGCGCCTTGGGTCTGTGGCCCGCGGCCATCGCGCCGTTTGTGTTTCCGGCCATGGCTACGCTGTCGCTGCTGACCGCCATAAACCGGATACGTGCCGGTCTTACTGGCAGCTCCGGCTAAGCATCGAGGCTCGCCATGCCGGATGAGGGGAACAGCATGCTTCACGAACAGATCGCCGCCGCGCCGGCGGAAAGCCTTACGCGGCAGGCCCAGGAGCGCAGCTTCCACAGCCATGACGGCACGGAGATTTTCTACCGTTTCTGGCCGTCCGCATCTGCCGAGGCCAAAGGCGCGGTCGTGCTTTTCCATCGCGGCCACGAGCATGGCGGCCGCATGGCGCATCTGGTCGATGAATTGCGAATGCCGGATTACGCCTTCTATGCCTGGGACGCGCGCGGCAACGGCCGCTCTGCCGGCGAGCGCGGCTATGCGCCGTCCTTTGCGGCGCTGGTGCGCGATATCGACTGTTTCATGCGCGAGATCGCCGCCAAGGACGGCTTTGGCGCGCAGGACATGGCGCTCATCGCGCAATCCTTCGGCGCCGTGCTCGCCGCCGCCTGGGTGCATGACTATGCTCCGAAACTGCGCGCCATGGTGCTGGCCTCGCCGGCATTCTCGGTCAAGCTCTACGTGCCCTTCGCCAAGGAAGGCATCGCGCTGTGGCAGAAGATCAAGGGGCGCTTCTTCGTCAATTCCTATGTCAAGGCGAGCCTGCTCACCCATGATCCGGTGCGCATCGCCTCCTTCGAGAACGATCCGCTGATCACGCGCCCGATCGCTTCCAACATACTGGTCGAGCTCTACCAGCATGCGGCGCGCATCGTCTCCGATGCCCGCGCCGTCACCGTGCCGACGCAGCTTCTTTTGTCGGGCAGCGATTGGGTGGTGCGGCACGGCCCCCAACACGAGTTCTTCGTCAATCTCGGCAGCCGCGTGAAGGAGCGGCATGTGCTGCCGGGCTTCTTTCACGACACGCTGGGCGAGCGCGACCGCGCCAAGGCGCTCGACCTGATCCGGCCGTTCATCGAAGGGCAATTTGCTTCGCCGGCCGAAGCCGTCGACCTGAAGCAGGCGGACATCGCCGGTTACACGCGCGACGAGGCCGACAGGCTTGCCTCACCGCTGGACCTCCTGTCGCCCAGGGGCCTCTATTGGGCGATGAGCCGCGCGTTCATCCGCATCGGCAGCTGGTTCTCGCGCGGCATGAAGATCGGCGTCGGCACCGGCTTCGATTCCGGCTCGACGCTGGACTATGTCTACGAGAACGATGCGCGTGGATTGGGACCTATCGGCCGCATGGTCGACAGGACTTTTCTCGACGCCATCGGCTGGCGCGGCATCCGCCAGCGCAAGCTCAACCTCGAGGAACTGATCGGTTCGGCGCTGGCAACGCTGAAGGCGGCCGGATGTCCAGGCCACATAATCGACATAGCCGCCGGGCACGGCCGCTACGTGCTCGACGCCATCGGCAAGAGCGCCGAACAGCCGGCCAGCGTGCGGCTGCAGGACTATTCCGACCTCAATGTCGAGCTCGGCCGCAAGCTGATCGCCGATCGGCAATTACCGGCCAGTGTCTCGTTCCGGCGCGCCGACGCCTTCGACGGCGACGGGCTGGCGGTGCTGAACCCGGCGCCGGACCTCGCGATCGTCTCCGGCCTTTACGAACTCTTCTCGGACAACGCGTCGATCGCCCGCTCGCTCGGCGGCCTGGCCCGCGCCATGCAGCCGGGCAGCCTGCTGATCTACACCAACCAGCCCTGGCATCCGCAGCTCGAAATGATCGCGCGCAGCCTGACTTCGCATCGGGGCGGCCAGGCCTGGGTCATGCGGCGGCGCACGCAAGCCGAGATGGACCAACTGGTCGAAGCCGCCGGCTTCGAGAAGCTCGACCAGCGCATCGACCAATGGGGCATCTTCACCGTCTCGCTGGCAAGGCGGGTTTAGGACCGTCCACGCATGCCCGCCAGCGCCGAGCCCCCGCCACTTTCAGCCACCGCAGCCGCCGAACCCTACGGACGTGTCGTCCTTCAGGCGGCGCTGTGGCTCGCATTCCTCGCACCATTTTTCTACTCCACCTACGGCTTCGCCAACTGGCTGGCCTCAATCCGCAATCAAGTCGGCAGCATCGTCTTCTCTTGGGAACACCTCGTCCCGTTCCTCGCCTGGACTATCGTGCCCTATTGGTCGATCAACCTGTTCTACGCGCTGTCGCTGCTGCTCAACGACGGCCGGCAGGGCGTGAACCGGCTGGCCGGCCGCTACCTCACCGCGCAGGTCGTCGCCGTCTCCTGCTTCATCCTGTTTCCGCTGACCGCCACCTTCGTGCGGCCGGCAACGACCGGCCTGCCCGGCTTTATGTTTGCCGTGCTCGGCGGCTTCGACAAGCCGTTCAACCAGGCCCCTTCCCTGCATATCGCGCTTCTGGTCATCATCTGGGATCATTGGCGCCAGCGCCTTTCCGGCCCCCTGCTCACGCTCTGGCACGTTTGGTGCTTCCTGATCGGCGCTTCGGTGCTGACGACCTGGCAGCACCATTTCATCGATATCCCGACCGGCGCTCTGCTCGGCTTCTTCGCGCTGTGGCTGTTTCCGGCCACAGGCGAGTTGCCCCTCGCCGGCTTCCTTCTGACTGCTGATGGCAAAGCACGGCGCCTTTCGCTCTACTACGCGCTGGGCGCGGTTCTGGCGCTCGCCGGTGCAGCCATCGGCGCCTTCTTCTCGGCGCTCGCGCTTATCCTTTTGTGGCCGGCACTTGCGCTGGCCATCGTCGCTTTCGGCTATGCCGGGGCCGGGCCAAAAGTGTTCCAGAAGACGGCGGACGGCCGGGTGTCGCTGGCAAGCCGCGTCCTGCTCTGGCCATACCGGCTGGGCGCCAGGATCAATGTCTGGGCCTGGACGCGCAAGCTCCCGCCGGTGGTTGCCGTCAACGACGGCGTCTTTCTCGGGCGCTTTCCCGACGCTGCCGAAGCACACGGCTTCGGCACGGTGATCGATCTTGCCGCCGAGCTGGAGCGGCCGGGTGACGCGCCGGGCCGCTGGATCAGCTTTCCCATGCTCGATCTCCTGCCGCCACCGGTGGAGACTCTCGACGAGGCGGTGGCGGTGATCGAGCCGGCGCGCCGGCAGGGCACTGTGCTGGTCTGCTGCGCGCTCGGTTTTCAGCGCAGCGCCACGGTCGTCGCCCGCTGGCTGGTTGCCAGCGGCCGTTCGCACACGCCGGCGCAGGCGCGCAAGCAGCTCGCCGCCTCAGGCCGTCCAGTGCATCTTCAGGTGGGAGCGGACGAGCCGGCATGAGCGACGACGCCTATCAGCGCAAGACGGCCGCCTTCGCCGCCATGCTGGTCAAGCAGGCGGCATGGCCGGCAGCGATGGTGATCGCCGGCGACAGCATCGCGCCGCTGGTCGCCTCGGCGCGCGGCGCGCTCACAGCGCCGCTTGCGGTGCTGGCGTTGCTCGTCGCGGCGGCGAGCGCAGTGGCGGTGCTCGGGCTCTCGGCGCTTCTCGCCTTCGATGCCCTGCTGTTCCGGCTGATGGCGACGCATGGCGACGAGATATCAGGAGGCGCCGCTGTCGACGACCTGCTGAGCCGCATGCGGCTGAAGCCCGCTTCGCCGACGACGCGCCCGCTTGACGAGCGTATCGCCGGAACACGCCGCCTGCTGGCCAGGCAGCGGATCGCCTTCGCGGTCTTCGTCGTCGCGTTCCTCACCGCCGGATTCTGGATGCCCAGATGAGCAAGCTTTCGCTGCGCACTTACACGCTGTTGCAGACCGTAACCTCGGTCGGCCTTTCGGCGATGGCATGGGCGGTCACCGGCGTGCGGCCGATCTGGAGCGGCACCGAGCCATCCGACCGGCAGCGCATCTATTTCGCTAATCACACCAGCCACGGCGATTTCATCCTTCTGTCGGCCTGCCTCAGCGAGACGGAGCGCGCCAAGACGCACGCCATCGCCGCGGCCGAATACTGGGGCAAGTCGCGGCTCCGCCGCTTCATCGCGCAGGACATGTTGTCGTCGGTGCTGATCAGCCGGACCTGGACGAGCGAAGCGGAGCACCCGATCTCGATCATGCTCTCTGTGCTCGACCAGGGTCATTCGCTGATCATCTTCCCCGAAGGCACCCGCAACACCAGCGACGAGCTGCTGCCTTTTCGTTCCGGCCTCTACAATCTGTCGATGGCGCGGCCCGATGTCGAGCTGATCCCCTGCTGGATCGAGAACATGTCGCGCGTGCTGCCCAAGGGCCAGTTCCTGCCTGTGCCGCTGCTTTGCCGCGTCGTCTTCGGCGCGCCCGTCGTTGTGGGGCCGGGCGAAGAGCGGCGCGCCTTCCTCCAGCGCGCCCGCGCCGAGCTCCTGGCGCTCAATCCGCGCCCCGACCGAGACGATTGATGCGCCACGAAATCAGCATTCTCATCATCGGCCTTTTCGTGGTGCTGAGCACCGCCAGCGTCACCGCGGGCATCCTCTCGATGCGCGCGCCGAAGCCATTGAGCGCCACGCTCATCAACCTCACACAGCGCATCAACGCCTGGTGGGTGATGGTGGCGCTGATGACGGTCGCCTTCTTCTTCGGCCGCTACGGCATGACCATCCTGTTCGCGCTGATCTCGTTCGCGGCGCTGCGCGAATTCGTGACGCTGACGCATAGCCGCCGCAGCGACCACTGGGTGCTGCTCGGCATGTTCGGCATCGTCATCCCCTTCCAGTACTGGCTGGTGTGGACCGCCTGGTACGGCCTCTTCGTCATCTTCATCCCGGTCTACTGCTTCCTGCTGATGCCGGCGATCACGGCGCTGCACGGCGACACGGAACGGTTTCTGGAGCGGGTCTCGGCGCAGCAGTGGGCGATCATGATCTCGGTCTATTGCGTCAGCCACGTGCCCGCTTTGCTGACGCTCAACGTGCCTGGTTTCGAAGACCGCAACCTTTTGCTCATCGCCTTCCTGATCATCGTCGTGCAGGGCAGCGACGTCCTGCAATACATCTTCGGCAAGCTGTTCGGAAAACACCGCTTTTCGCCGAACGTCTCGCCGTCGAAGACCTGGGAGGGGCTGATCGGCGGGTTGGTCGCGTCGAGCCTGCTTGGCGCGCTGCTCGCCTTCATCACGCCGTTCTCGCCGCTGCAGGCCTCGGCCGTCGCCTTCGTCGCCTGCACGATGGGATTTCTCGGCGGCCTCGTCGCCTCGGCGATCAAGCGCGACCAGGGCGTCAAGGATTGGGGCCATCTGATCGAAGGCCATGGCGGGATGCTCGACCGCACCGACAGCCTGGTCTTCGCCGCGCCGATCTTCTTCCACATCGTGCGCTATTTCTGGACGGTTTAAAAGCGCGTCGCGATCTTTCAGATTCGCTCCATGCGCTTTAGGTTTTTGTTTTTGCGCACGACTTTGTGCCGGGAGACATGCTTTGAGCGCCGGCACCGGCGCTCTCCGACGGCATCTCACCCAAACATCGGAAAATTTTCAGAAACCGTTCGGGATTTCGCGCCGCCGAAATCGCAAAACCTCCTGGCCGGCGCAAGACAGCCGAACACCGGTTTGCCCCACAGCCAGCACGATTTTCAGCCTGCCGCGTCCTCCCAAGCGCGGCCGCAACCTTGGGCATGGAGACAACATGATTGCCGTATTCTTTCGTAATAAGCCGCTGAGGCGCCGCCTCGTCGCCGGCTCGATCGCCGCTCTTGCCTGCGGCGCCGCCCTGGTATGGCATGGCGCCAGAAGTGAAGCTTCGAATGTCGCGCCGGCCATGCCCGAGGCAAAGCTGGTCAAGGCAGTTTCGGTCTCGCCGGCTCCGGTCGCGGAAAACCACGTCGCCATCGGCGAGATCGAGCCGAGGCTGGAGAGCGATCTCGGGTTTCGCGTTTCCGGCAAGCTCATCCAGCGTAGCGCCGAGGTTGGCGCGACGGTGAAGAAGGGCGAGGTTCTTGCCCGCATCGACGACCAGGATTATCGCAATCGGCTGGCCAGTGCCGAGGCCGATGTCGCAGCGGCCCAGGCCGTGCTGGTCGAAGCCAGCGCTGCCGAAGCGCGCATCAGGGCCCTGCTCGCCAAGGGTTTCACGACACGCGCCAATCACGACGCGACGCTGAAGAATCTGCGCTCGGCCGAGGCCAAGCTGAAATCAGCGAACATCGCCTTCGCGATGGCCAAGGACCAGCTCAGCTATACAGAGCTGCGTGCGGAGTTCGACGGCATCGTCACCGCCACCGGCGCACAAGCCGGGCAGTCGGTCAATGTCGGACAGATGGTGGCACGCCTTGCTGATCCCAGCAACCGCGACGCGGTGTTCTCGATCGCGGAAGCCGCCTTTGCCAGCGATCGGCGTGGCAGGAAGATCCCCGCAGTCACCGTCTCGCTGCTCAGCAATCCTGCAATCTCGACGACCGGCACGGTTCGCGAAATCGCGCCGATGGCCGACGCCGCCACCCGCACCTTCCAGGTGAAGGTCTCGCTCGAGAACGCGCCGGATGAGATGCGCTTCGGCGCAAGTGTCGCCGGCCGGGTCGGGATCGCGGGTGCGCCGGTCGTGCAGCTGCCCGGCAGCGCACTGTTCGACAAGGATGGCCAGCCCGCCGTCTGGGTGGTCTCCGCTTCATCCGGGGTCGAGCTCAAGCCCGTCACGGTCGCACGCTACGAAACCGAGCGCGTCGTCGTCAGCAATGGGCTCGTCAAAGGCGATCTGGTCGTCACCGCCGGCGTAAACCGGCTGCGGGAACACGAAAAAGTCCGTATCGTTGAGGGAGACGGAAAATGACCATGTCCAAGACGAAGGTCCTTATCGCCGGCGCCGGCCCGACCGGCCTCACGCTGGCGCTCTGGCTCACCAGGCTTGGCGTTCCCGTGCGCGTCTTCGACAAGGCCACCGCTCCGGGGGAGACCTCGCGGGCGCTCGCCGTCCAGGCGCGCACGCTGGAGTTCCACCGCCAGATCGGCATCGTCGATGACGTGCTCGAAGCCGGCCTGAAGATCGAGCAGCTCACTGTGCACACGCCGGCCGGCGTCGCTGCAAGGCTGCCGCTGGCCGACTTCGGCCGCGGCATCAGCCCTTATTCCTTCGCCTTCGCGCTGCCGCAGGACATCCACGAACGCGTGCTGATCACGCATCTGGAGCGCGCCGGCGTCGAGGTCGAACGCGGCACCGAGTTAGTCGCGTTCCAGGACAAGGGCCATGCGGTCATCGCGACGCTGAGCAAGGAAGGCCACATGGAGACCGTCGTCGCCGACTACCTCGCCGGTTGCGACGGCGCCCACAGCGCCGTGCGGCATGGGCTCAATATCGGCTTTCCCGGCGGCGCCTATGAACAGTCCTTCTATGTCGCCGACGTGAAAGGCCGGGGCGACATTACGCGCAATGGCATGGACACGACCATCAGCACTTACGGTTTCGCCATCGTCATGCCGGTCCGGCAGTCGGGTTCGATCCGGCTGATCGGTATCGTGCCGAAGGCGCATCAGGCGGACGAGACGATCAGCTTCGAGGCGATCCGCGGCGACGTCGAGCGCGACACTGGCGTGACCGTCGACGAGGTCAACTGGTTCTCGACCTACCGGGTCCATCACCGCGTCGCCGAGAATTTTCGCGTTGGCCGGGTGTTCCTCTGCGGCGATGCCGGCCACATCCACAGTCCGGCCGGCGGCCAGGGCATGAACACCGGCATGGGTGACGCGGTGAACCTTGCCTGGAAGCTCGCCGCCGTGGTGCAGGGCCGAGCCGAACCGCGCCTGCTCGACAGCTACGAGCCGGAGCGTATCGCCTTCGCCCACAGACTGATCGAGAGCACGGACCAGGCCTTCCGCATCGCCACCAGCCGCTCGCGGCTCGTCGGCCTGTTCCGGCGCTATCTGATGCCGAAGATCCTGAACATCGCGCTGCGCACGTCATATGGCTCGAGCGCCTTCTTCGGCGTCATCTCGCAGGCGGCGATCCAGTACCGCGCCGGCCCAATCAGTTCGGGCACAGCAGGCAAGATCAGCGGCGGCGACCGCCTGCCCTATGTGCCGATGCCAGGTAACGACAATTTCGAGCCGCTGCGCTCGCTCGACTGGCAGGTGCATGTCTATGGCGAGGCCAATGCCGAGTTCCGGGCGATGCTGGCATCGACCGGCGTTCCGGTGCACGCCTTCGCCTGGTCTGAAGCAGCGGCGAAAGCCGGCCTGCAGCGCGACGCCGCCTATCTGGTGAGGCCGGACGGGCATGTTGCACTTGCATCGCCGGTGCAGGAGGCCGCCGGCTTCCAGCGCTATCTCGCCGGTCTCGCCATCAAGCCGAGGACAGCGGAGCGTGCGCCCTACCGCGTGCCGGGCACCATGCACAGCCTGGCCTGACCCGCGACAGTGCCCGCCAGACAGCGGGCGCTGACTTGAACCCAACCATCATCTTTTTGACCAGCCGGCAGAAGCCGGCGGAACGCGCCTTCGCGCGCCGAGAGGGATTTTGTCATGAGCAGCTTCAATCTTTCCGAATGGGCGCTGCGCCACCGCAGCTTCATCGTCTACCTGATGATCGCGGCGGCATTGGCCGGCCTCTATGCGTATCGCGGCCTTGGCCGCGAGGAGGACCCGCCCTTCACCATCAAGACAATGGTGGTGAAGACGATGTGGCCGGGCGCCAGCACCAGCGAGACGGTCGAGCAGATCACCGACCGCGTCGAGAAGAAGCTCGAGGAGCTGCCCGATCTCGACTACGTCAAGAGCTACACCAAGCCCGGCGAATCCGTCGTCTTCGTCAATCTGAAGGACACGGTCGCAAGCGACCAGGTGCAGCCGCTCTGGTACCAGGTGCGCAAGAAGCTGAGCGACATCAAGCCGACACTGCCGTCCGGCGTGCAGGGCCCGTTCTTCAACGACGAATTCGGCGACACCTATTCACTGATCTACGCACTTACCTCCGACAGCCTCAGCCACCGTGAGCTGAAGGACATGGCGACCAGCCTGCGCGCCGGGCTGCTCACGGTGAAGGACGTCGCCAAGGTCGACCTGATCGGCCAGCAGGACGAGAAGATCTATCTCGAGTTCTCCACCCAGAAGGTAGCGGCGCTGGGCCTCGACGTCGGCACGCTGACGCAGGCTTTGCAGGCGCAGAACGCGCTGACGCCGAGCGGCACGGTCGATTCCGGCCCGGAGCGGATATCCATCCGTGTTTCCGGCAGCTTCACCTCCGAAGAGAGCCTTAAGGCGATCAACTTCTACGCAAACGGCCATTACTTCCAGCTGGGCGACGTTGCCGAGGTAAAGCGCGCCTATTCTGACCCGCCACAGCCGATGTTCCGCTTCAACGGCCAGCCGGCCGTGGGCATCGCCGTCTCGATGAGGGCCGGCGGCGACGCGCTGGCGCTGGGCGAAAACGTCAAGGAGAAGATCCATGGGATGCAGGCCGAGCTGCCGCTGGGCGTCGAGCTCGGCATGGTCGCCGACCAGTCGCATGTCGTCGAAGAATCCGTCGGCGAGTTCACCAAGAGCCTCGGCGAAGCGATCGCCATCGTGCTCGCCGTGTCGCTCTTGGCGCTCGGCTGGCGTCCGGGCGTCGTCGTTGCGGTCGCCATCCCGCTGGTCCTGGCGATCACGTTCGTTACCATGGAGTATTTCGGCATCTCCTTGCAGCGTATCTCGCTCGGCGCGCTGATCATCGCGCTCGGCCTTCTCGTCGACGACGCCATGATCGCGGTCGAAATGATGATCGCCCGCATGGAGGAAGGCTACGACAAGATCTCTGCTGCCACCTACGCCTATACCTCCACCGCTTTCCCGATGCTGACCGGCACTGTGGTGACGATCGCCGGTTTCGTGCCGGTGGGTTTTGCCAAGAGCGGCGCCGGCGAATACTGCTTCTCGCTGTTCGCGGTGGTCGCCATCGCGCTCGTCGTCTCCTGGGGGGTGGCGGTGCTGTTCACGCCGCTGACCGGCGTCTTCCTGCTGCCCGATCGCATCAAGGGCCATAGCGGCAGCCATCAGTCTTCGCGCATCGCCCGCGGCTTCCAGGCGCTGCTCGACGCCGCCATGCGGGCGAAGTGGCTGGTGCTGTCGGCGACCGCCGGGCTGTTCGCACTCTCGGTCTTGGCCATGGGCTTCGTCGGTCAGGAGTTCTTCCCGAAGTCGGACCGGCCGGAGGTGATGCTGGACCTTACGCTGCCGCGCACCGCTTCGATCAAGGCGACCGGCGCCGTCGTTGAGCGCGTCGAAAAGCTGCTTGCTTCAGACCCTGACATCGACCATTGGAGCTTCTATGTCGGCCAGGGAGCGGTGCGCTTCTACCTGCCGCTCGACGCTCAGCTCGCCAACGACTTCTTCGCTCAAGCCGTCGTGGTGACCAAGGGCCACGCCGTGCGCCAGGCCGTCATCGACCGGCTGGAGAAGGAGCTGTCGACCGGCTTCGACGACGTCATGGCCCGCGTCACGCCGCTGGAGCTTGGCCCGCCGGTCGGCTGGCCGCTGAAGTTCCGCGTCTCGGGTCCGGACCCGGACAAGACGCGGAGCCTTGCACAGCAGTTCGCGCAAGTGCTCGGCAGTGACGCAGCGGTGCGCAACATCAACTACGACTGGAACGAGCCGGCCAAGGTCATCGGGGTCGAGGTCGACCAGGACCGGGCGCGCGCGCTTGGCATCTCCTCGCAGCAGCTGTCGGAGACGATCAACGCGATCCTGTCCGGCTCGAAGATCACGCAAATGCGCGACGACATCTATCTCGTCGACATCGTCGCCCGCGCCGTGGATTCGGAACGCGCCAGCATCGACACGCTGCGCGGCCTGACGATCAGCGCGTCGGGCGGACGGCGCGTGCCGCTCGAGCAGGTGGCGAAGCTCAGCTACCAGACCGAGCCGCCGCTGATCTGGCGCCGTGGCCGCCTGCCGACCGTGACGGTGCAGGCCGACGTCGCGCCCGGCGAGAACGCCACCGTCGTCTCGAAGCGGCTGCAGAAGGCGATCGCTGGATTCAAGGCGGAGCTGCCGGTGCGCTACAGCGTCGAACAGGGCGGCGTGATCGAGGACAGCGCCAAGGCACAGGCCAGCATCTTCGTGGTCTTTCCGCTGATGCTGTTCATCATGGCGACGGTGCTGATGATCCAGCTGATGAGTTTTCAGCGCCTCGTGCTGGTGCTGCTCACCGCTCCGCTCGCGATCATCGGCGTTGCCGGCGCGCTGCTCCTATCGGGCGCTCCGATGGGCTTCGTCGCCATCCTCGGCGTGATGTCGCTGATCGGCATGGTGATCCGCAACTCGGTGATCCTGATCGCTCAGATCGACCAGCACATTGCCGCCGGCGAAGAACCCTGGGCCGCGGTGATCAGCGCCAGCACGCATCGGCTGCGGCCGATCCTGCTCACGGCCGCGGCTGCTATCCTCGGCATGATCCCGATCGCGCCGACGGTGTTCTGGGGACCGATGGCTTACGCCGTGATGGGCGGACTGATGGTGGCGACCGTGCTGACGCTGGTCTTCCTGCCGACGCTCTACGTCACCTGGTTCGGCATCAAGGCGCCGACAGCGACGGCGGCAGCGGCCGAGCCGGCCAACCAACCGCAGGCCATAGCGGCCTGAGCCTGCAACGCAACCCGACACAGATCACGGCGCACCGCCGTGATCACTCCCAACCCCGAAAGGAACGATCATGTCCATCTTCTACGGAAATCTCCTTGTTCGCTTCAACGCCGGCTTCCTGATGCTGGCCTCGGCCGGCGGGCTTTTCACCGATATCGCCGGCTCCTTCTTCGGGCGGGGCCCGGAAGCGATCCTGCTAGGCGATGCGCCAGGCACCGGCATCGGCTTCATCGAGGCGCACGGGCTTGCGCTGATCATCGGCGTGACGCTCTGGCGCATCGCATACTCCCACAATTGGCACGCCGTCCTGGCTGCCGTGCATGTGCTGCTCGGAACGGCAAATCTCCTGTTCTGGCAGTTCTTCATCGCCGCCGATGTGCTCGTCGTCGGCTACGTCACAACCGCAGCGCACTTTATGTTCGCGGTTGCTCACCTGGCGGCGCTGGCGGGCTCGGCCCGGCTTGCCGCTCAGACCTCCCACTAGACTTCACCTCAACATCTGGAGAAACCAACATGCCCATGCAATCGCTCAAGAAATACCGCTCGGCCGCGGCCCTGCTCGCCCTTGCTATCACCGCCGTCGAGATCGTCGGCACGTCGGTGCCGACACTGTCGCTCGTCAGCGCTGCCGAGGCACGCATCGGAGCGCCCTGGACGCCACGCAGCGCGGCCGGTGTTGCCCGCCGCACCGCCACGTGGCGCGTGCTGCGGCACACCACGGCCTGGGTTGCGACCCTGCCTGCCGGCTGCGTGCGCACCAAGGTCAACGGCTTCGACGTCTGGCGCTGCGGCGGCACCTACTACCGGCTCTATCAGGGCCGCTACATCGTGGTGGTCGTTGATTGAGGCGGCTCGGGAATAGTCTCGCCGAGGGCAAGTCTGACGCCTTCGGCGAGATGCTCGGCATCGGCGCGGCTCTCGAAGGGCACCCCTCGCAGCGCATAGTCGAGCGGCGAAAACAGAGCGCCCTCCTCGATGAGGGCGATTTGCCGCCGCGCCTTCTCCATCTCGCCCATCTGGGCATAGCAGGCGGCGAGCCGCGTGCGAATCCAGGGCGCCGGGCGCGTCGCCAGCTCCAGCGCGTCGGCCGCCTGCCGGTATTCCCCCATCATGTAGAGCGCCAAGGCGCGGTCGAACTGATACCAGTGCGGATGCAAAGGATCGATGCGGATGCCGCGTGCCAGCCAGGTCAGCGCTTCCAGTGGCCGGCCGCGCATGGTCAGCAGCATGCCCATCTGCTCGATGCTGTCGGCATCGTAGGGATTGAGTTGCAGCGCGATGCGCATGTGATGCTCGGCCGCCTCGTGGTCACGCATATAGAGTCGGATCAGCGACTGCACGCGGTGTCCTGTCGGCTGGTCCGGCGACAGCGCCAGGCCCTTGTCGGCAAGGTCGCGCGCATTCTCCAGAACCGCGTCGCTGGCGCGCCCGAATTCCCCATCCAATGCCCGCACAAGTCCAAGATAGGTGTAGGCCAGGCCGTAATTAGGGTCCTTGGCGATCGCGGCTTCGAACAGGGCTTCGGCGCCGCGCTGGTCGGTCTGGGCCGGATCGCGCAGCATCGCAAAGCCACGCAGCAGAAGCTCATAGGCGGCGAGGCTGGTGACCGGCTTGCGCGACGCCTGCTCCAGCCCGGCATTGGCGACACGCGTGACCAGCCGGCTGACGATCTGCTCGACGATCTCGCGCTCGATCGCGAACAGCCCTTCACCCTGCGATTGGAAGCGGTCGCCCCAGAGCTGGCTCGCGGTGGCTATGTCGACGAGGCTGACGGCCACCACGACATGCTCGCCCTGGCGACGCAGCGACCCTTCGACCAGATAGTCGGCGCCGATGCGGGCGCGGATCTGCGGCCACTCGGCGCGGCCGAAGGAAGCGAAGGAGAAGCTTGAGTTCCGTGCCAGCACCGTGACCGTGCCGAAGCGGGCGACGCCGTTGATCAGATCCTCGGCGAATCCGTCGACCATCGCCTCGTCGGCCGGATCGCCACTCTCATTGCGGAAGCGCACCACCGCGACGATCGGCTGGGTGTTGATCTCCGGTGCCGCCTCGGCCTCCGCGGCCAGCATATAGCCGCGCTTGGAGACGGTACGCACCATCTCGTCGCCCAGCACCTTGCGGATTTCGCGCACCGACTGGGTCAACGAATCTTCCGTGACATAGACGCCCGGCCAGACGACGTCCAACAGTTCCGATTTCGGCACGACGCGGCCCATGTTGCGGGCGAGATGCGAAAGCAGCGCATAGGCTTTCGGGCGCAGGAACAGCGGCTCGTTGACGCCGCGCAGCGTCCCCTTGGCAAGGTCGAGCGTGAACCCGCCGAACCGGAAGATCTGATCGGCCGTGGCCGTCGTCATCGGGACACCCCTTCCCGCCTATCCGCATTGCCGCCCCGATTCCACTTCGACGCGGCATGCGTGAGTGCATTGCGGCATGCGTGAGTGCATTATTGCCTAGTGCGCAATTTCGATCAAACTGGCTGTCGGCGCCGCCGCCTCAGTAGGGCTGCCAAATGCGAGGACGCGCCGGAATTCGAACGCTACGGCTCGAATTGGATGGAAATACCGGCAATGACGGGTTGGACATCCGGGTGCCGATCAACAATTGAGACGGCTGTCTCTTGTGCGGAAAAGGGTGAACTACAGCTTCAAATTCCACGTTTGTCCGACCAAGTCCTTGCCGAAGGAATGATGGCGTTCCTCATCGACCAGCTTGAAACCCGCGGCCTGGTAGATGCGGCGGGCCGAGCCCAGTATGTCGTTGGTCCACAGCGTCAGCGTCTTGTAGCCCTTGGCGCGAGCGAAGGCGATGCACTCGTCGACCAGCCGCCGGCCGATGCCAAGGCCCCGCGCCGAAGGCTCGACATAGAGCAGCCTCAGCTTCGCCACCTCGGACGACTTGCGCACGACAAAGACCGAGCCGACCACCTCGCCTGCGCGCTCGGCGATCCAGGCGCGCTCCCATTGCGCGTCGAATTTCTTGACGAATTCGGCGAGGATCTCGGCGACCAGCGCCTCATAGGTTCCGTCCCAGCCATACTCCTCGGTGTAGAGCATGCCCTGACGGCGCGTAACCCAGCCGATGTCGCCGACCTGGAGCGGCCGCAGGACATAGGGCACATTGGGTTCGGGGCGGTCGCCGAGCAGATCCTGGACGGTGCGCATGGCCTTGACCAGCCGCTCCTGGTCGGCGGGCGGCAAGCGGTCGAGCAGCGCGCGCACCTGGTCATGCGAATCCCGGTTGAGCGGCGCAAAAGCCTCGCGGCCCGCCGGCGTCAGCGCGATCGATGATCGGCGCGCGTCCGCCTCGCTGGCTTCGCGCTCGACCAGGCCACGCTCCTCGAATTTCTTCAAGAGGCGGCTGACATAGCCCGGGTCGAGGCCGAGGTCGCGCACCAGATCGCTGGCGACCAGCCCGTCGCGATGGGCAAGCTCATAGAGCACCCGCGCCTCTGTCAGCGAGAACGGGCTCTTCAGGAGGCCCTCGTCGAGCAGGCCGAGCTGGCGGGTGTAGAAGCGGTTGAAGGCGCGCACCGTGTCGATGCGCTCCTTGCCGGGGCGGTCGTGGATGGTCATCGGGTTTCCTCCTGTCCTTGACAGGATCGATCATTTAGTTGACTGAGTCAATGAAACGGTTGTGCTGGGACCCACACAGTTTCGTTATTCCAGGGCGGAGCAAGGAGCGAAGCGGAGCGCAGACCCTGGAATGACGACATCGCGGGAGGCCGGCGCTAATCGGCACCGCTTGAGGCGCCTCACCCCATCGGTAGCACCGGCCAGAACTCAACAATCCGCCCGCCGGCAAAAACCGCAATCGCCCCGAAATGCTGCAGCACGGCCTCGCTCTGCGTCGGCCGCAGGAAGGCGTAGTCGCCGGACTTCACATCCGCGCTTGCCGGCAAGCCCATGAATTGCTGGTTGGAGGATAGCCCGATCAGGCCGTTCGGCTTCATGTCTTCGGGGAACACCGGTTCGGCCATCCATTTGCCGCCATAGAGGTAGCAGCCCTTCTTCGGGAAGAGGCCGAGCGCCTGCAGCGCTCTGGAAACCGACGGCGGACCGGGCAGCATCGGATCGAGCGCTTTGAGGATCGGCGTGGCGATGAAGGCGGCCGGCTGGAGGCCGTCGAGGCCAGGGGTGTCGAAGTCGCTCGGCAGCACGAAAGCCGAGCCGATCGACACTTCGTTGGCGACGCCGCCGCCATGCAGCAGCGCCGTCTTCGAGCCGCCTATGTTGAGGATGCGGCGCTGGTTCGGATCGAGGGCTGCGGCGAACTCCGCCGCCTTGGCCGAAGCCCGCTTCAGCGCCCTGGCCGCGCCGCCGAACAGGCCCGGTATCTCCGGCGCATGCGCTTCATAGGCCATGATGCCTTGGCAATGCAGGCGCTCCGGCA
This sequence comes from Mesorhizobium sp. ORS 3359, assembly GCA_000824845.1. Lineage (GTDB taxonomy): Bacteria > Pseudomonadota > Alphaproteobacteria > Rhizobiales > Rhizobiaceae > Mesorhizobium. The sequence continues at coordinate 52,555 of CCNC01000186.1, forward strand.
CCGTCAGCGCCTTGATCTCGGCGGGACTGGAAAAACCGCCGCGATGCAGGCCGACATCGACCTCGAAGGCGAAGCGCAATTCGGTGTCGAGCGCGGCGGCCAAGGCGCCGTAGTCGGCCAGCCGCTCCGGCGTGTCAATCAGCCAGCAGACGCGCGACCACCAGCCGGCGCCGCCTCTGGTCAGCGCGGCCTTGGCGGCGCCGACCGGCATCGGCTTGCCGTAGAGCAGGTCGCCCTCGGGTAAGCCGTCGAGAACGGCCTGCGTCACCGGCGGATGGAAGGTCATGAAGCGATTGGTTTCGAGGGCTCGCGCGATATGCGACAGCAGCGGCATGCAAGGCAGCGACTTGTCGACCAGCCGAACGGCAAGGCCGGGCGCCAGCCGCTCCTTCACCAGCGCGATGTTGCCGTCCAGCCGGTCGCGGTCGAGCACCAGGCAGGGCCGGAAGATCTCGGCTGCCTTCAACGCCTCGGATATGGCAGCGAAATAGGCGCTCATCATTCGATGCCGAACAGGCCGGCCATATAGGGCGACACGAAACGGTTGTCGGGATCGATGTCGCGGCGCACGGCAAGCGCGTCGCTCCAGCGCGGATAGAGTTTCTTGAAATCCGCCGCCTTCAGGCTGTGCATCTTGCCCCAATGCGGCCTGCCGCCATATTTGCGGAAAATGGGCTCCGCGGCGCGCATGAAGGGCAGCGGGTCATTCGCCGCGTCATGGTGGATGGCGATCGAGCAGGTCAGCCGCTTGTGGAAGGGCGAAAGCCAGAATTCGTCCGGCGCCACCGAACGCACCTCCATAGGGAAATAGACTTCCGGAAAGTGCTTCTCCGTCAGCGCGATGATCTCGGCCAACGCCTTGGGGCCTTCCTCGAATGGCAGGTGGTATTCCATCTCGTTGAATTTGGTTCGACGGTCGCTGACATAGACGTTGAGCCAGTCTTGGACATAATCCTCGGAGGGCACCTTCTTCACCGCGCCCTTGATCAGCGCGCGGCGCAGCGATGGCAGCCGGCGCAGCACGGTGCGCAGCTTGCGCAATGTCGCCAGGCCCTGCTCGTCGTCCTCGGTCGGCCGCTGCGTCGGCTGCGCATCGCTCAGGTCGCTGGCGATGAACTGCGCATAGCCGGAAAACGGGATGTAGTAGAATTCGGCCGAACGATGCGCGGCCATTATCTTTTCGAAATCGCGCAGCATGTCGCCAATCGGCATCACCCATTTGCGGCGGCGCAGGCGGTAAGCCGCGATGTTGTTCATCGTCACTTCGGTTAGGATGCCGAAGGCGCCAAGCGCGACGCCGGTGGCGTGGATCATGTCCTGGTCGTCGGCGCGGCCGTATTCGCGCAGCTTGCCCCGCCCATCGACGAGCTGCACCGCATCGAGCTGCGTGTGATAGGCGCCGAGCGTCGGGCCGGAGCCATGCGTCGCCGTGCCCAGCGCGCCGCCAATCGCCTGCTTGTCGATGTCGCCCATGTTGGGCAGGCCCTGGCCGATGCCTTGCAGGATATGCATCAGCGCGCCGAGCCGCGTGCCCGCGCCTACCCGCGCCCTGTTGGCCGCCGGTTCGTGCGAGACCAGCCCTTCGATCTTCTCAAGCGAGACGATGGTGCCGTCGGATTGCACCAGCGGCGTGAAGGAGTGGCCGGCGCCGGCGACGCGCAGCGGACCGGGCGCGGAGCGCACCAGGTCGGCGAGCTCGCTGGCGTCGGCCGGCGTCGCGATCGATTTCGGGGAAGCCGTGACGAAACCAGACCAGTTGCTCCAGGCGTTTGCCATTTTAACTCTCCCCGCTCAGGCCCGACCGTGCCGCCGGGCGACCAGCACGAAGACGCCGAGCAGCACCACGCTGGCCAAAGCAGTCGCCGCGGCGAATTCGGGCACCGGGCGGAAATTCCCGGCATCGATTAAAAGCGAGGCGGCGATCGGGCCGACGGCAAGACCGAAGAGCTGCGCGGCCGGAACCAGAAGCACTGCCGTTCGCGTCTCGTCGGCGGTGATTGCCATGCGGATCTGATAGGGCACGATAAAGAGCAGGATGAAGCCCATCACCAGCGCAACCGCCCAGAAGACTGAAAGACCCGGGCCGGACGCAAGCAGCACCGAGCTGATCGCCGCGACGATGCCGATGATCGTGATGGCAAAACGGTAGTCGATACGCGCCTCAAAGACCGTCGCGGTCATGGCGCCGATCACCTGCGCGGCAAGGCTTGCCGATACCATCAGGCCGACGGTGCGGCCGTCGATGCCGAACTGCGCGCCGATGGGCTCCAGAAACGCCCAGACGGCGCCGAAGAACATGAAATAGCAGAAGATCGAGAGCAGCGCGGTGATCGCCGGCACTGTCGCCACATTGCCGAACTGCTCTTCCTTGGGCAGATCGGCATAATCGTCCGGCACGATCCAGGCGACGACCAGCGACAGGAGGCAGACGATGCCGAGCGCGATGAAGCCGCCGGCCGAGCCGGCGGCGGGCACGGCATAGAGCGCCAGGATCAGCGCCAGCGCGCATTGCGCCAAAGTCTGCAGCGTGACGAAATAGCCGCCGATGCGCTCTGCCCGGCGCGAGCGAGCGATCAATTCGGTGGCGACGGCGACCAGCCCGCCCTCCGCAACGCCAGCCAGTATGCGCGCGCCGATCAGCCCATTGGGGCTGCCGGCATAAGCGGTCCAGAAATTGGCGAGCGCGAGCAGGACGAGCAACGCCGCGCTCTTCCAGCGCATGTTCCTGGCAGGCAGCAACATGGCCACGATCGCCGACCCGATGCCGATCGCGATCATCTCGGCGGTGGCGACCAGCGCCAGCTCGTCGCCGGTGACATGGCCTTCGGTATAGAGCGCGCCGAGCAGCACCGGCTGAAGGCCAAGGATGAGCAGGCCGACCGAGCCGATCCACAGCGCCGAGGCAAGCTGCGATCCCGTCGGATTGCCGACAAGCCAATCGCCCTCTTGCGCCTGCGCGGCTTGCGATGCAGTCACGAGATGCCTCCCTTGCAGCCCGGTCGAAAAACTGACAAGTTGTCAGCATTTAATGAAACTGATACTTGATCATGTTTCTTGTCAACCGCGAATTCGCACTTTTCCGGGAAAGATGCGGGCCATGACGGATGCAAAGCGAACGGCGACGGAACCCAGGCGCAGGCCGAAGCAGGAGCGCAGCCGCGAGCGCATCGACGCGATCCTCTCCACGACCATGCGGCTGATCGGCGAAAAGGGCATCGACGCGGTGACAATGAAGGAGGTTGGCGCGCTGGCCGGCGGGCCGATCGCGACCGTCTATCACTACTTTCCGTCGAAGTCGGCGATCCTGGCGATGCTCTACGAACGGTTTGCCGAGGAAAGCCGGGCGCGCTTCGGCGCGATCATCGCCGGGATAAACGGGTTGGACGACGTGACGGCGGCGGCCGATCGCATGCTCGACGACTATTATGCCCGCGTCGCTGCTGACCCGGCGATCCAGGACCTGCAGAACGCCATCCAGGCCGACAAGGCGCTGCAGCATCTCGACATCGCCGAGACGAGACACCAGGCGAAGATATTCTGCGACCATGTCGCGCCCATGCTTCAAGCAGATCAGCGCGAGGCGTTCGGGAGGGTCGTGTTCCTGATCTTCCAGCTTGCCGGCGGCGTCGTGCGGCTGGCGCTGACACAGGACGAGGCGGAGGGCCGGCGCACGATTGACAACTATCGCTCGATCATCCACACGCAGTTGCGGCTGTTTTTGTAGAGGCCCGCCGCCTAGACGTGTTGCCGAATCAGCCCTTCGAAGCCGTCGGCGAGATTTGAATTGCCGGCGGCGAGGAAGGCGGACAGGTTGCGGACGCGGCCGGGCGTCTTGTTGGCGTCGAGCAGAACGGCCTTGCCTTCATGCATGACGAAATCGAACTTGCCGTAGTCGAAGCCGAGATCGCGTCGTAGCGCGCGAAGCTCGTCGGGAACCGGAACCGGCTCTCGTCGGATCGTATCTTCGCCTTTGACCAGGTTCTGCGGCGAGACATGCCGGGTACAACGCTCGCGTTCTCCGCAAAATAGCCAGAAGCGGGCGCCAAAGCCGTCGGGCTCGGGCTCGGGAACAAACTTTTCCACCACGAGATCCTTGCGGTCGAACACCGCCGGGGGAACTTCCGCAAGCGAGCCGTGGATGCGGTAGCGATCGAGCAGCCTGGCATCGGGAAACGGCTCCGGCCTGCCGGCGCGCCGCGATCGCCGATTGAGCGTCTGCTCCCGCGTTCCCAGATTGTTGAGGCTGCTCTTGACGATGACTGGGCCTCGCCAGCCGTGATCCCTGTCGATCACCGCGCCGCTGACGCGACGCTTCGAGATATCGGCGGCGCCGATGTTGAGGCAGAAGGGATAAGTGCGCGCGTATTCGACATATTCGGATGGCGTCACGGTCGCGTCGACGTGGAGTATCGCGATATCCGCCTCCGGCCTGGCCGAAGTGCCCGCAACAATGCGCACGCAATGTCCCCGGCGTTTCAACTCCTCCAGGAGATCGAAGAGCATGTAGGGGCTGTCGCGACGCAGCAACGGCCCGCGACGGCGTTCAAACCCGTCAAACTCATGCGTGATAACTGCAATACGTGCCATCCGCCCCCGGCTTGGTTTCTTAAGCGTCCTCGATTATGCGTTCTAACACAGTGTGGTACGGGGCGGGTTTGTGGATGACAGAACATTGGAATGCAATTCGCAGGCATTGGCAGTTGCTCGGCCCACCCTTGCGGCCGCCGCCGGAAGTCGTCGAGACCTATAACCGCGAACTCGACCTCGCTCGATCGCACGTCGTGATGTTCGGCGTAACGCCGGAGCTCGCCGGGCTTGGCGCCACGATGACGGCGGTCGATGAGTCTGCCGACATGATCGCCGGCATCTGGCCGGGCGACACCGACACGCGCAAGGCGGTGCAAGGCGACTGGTTCGATCTCCCGTTCGGCGATGCAAGTGTCGAGGCACTGATCGGCGACGGATGCCTCTCGGTCATCGGCGCCGCCGACCTCAGGCGCAGACTGTTCGCGTCGATCGCGCGCGTTCTGAAAGCCGACGGCCGCGCCGGCATCAGGCTGTACGCCTGCCCCGAGACACGCGACGATCCGCGGGATGTCCGCGCCCTGGCGTTGGCCGGCGGCGTCTCGACGTTTCACGACCTCAAATGGCGGGTGGCCATGACCGCGATCGCCGGCGCGCCGGACTACGTCATACCGGTGACGGGAATTCTCGAGCAATTCGAAGCGATGTTTCCCGACCGGGACGAGCTTTCGACACGCACCGGGTGGGAGTTGCCGGTCATCGGCACCGTCGACGTCTACCGGAACTCATCCGTCTTGTACAATTTTGCGCCGGTAAGCGCGCTTGTCGAGGAAGCCAAGGTATTTTTCGACGACGTCGACATTGCCTCGACCGGCACATACGGGCTGGCCGAACGCTGCCCGCTGCTGGTGCTGCGAGCACCGAAGCGCCGGGACTGACGGGTGGGATTGCTCGTCGCTGTCCCGCGACAGCAGGCGCTTTTCATGGCGACGTTTCGCCTGAGAAAAATTTCGCGCCGCTTGCCCCTTTCGCGCGCCTTGACTCTGGCAAGGCGCCGGCCTATCTCAGCGCCACGTTAGCACTCGCCTTTGGTGAGTGCTAACTCATATCCGGCGGCCTCGCCGGATGGAGGAACAGTTCTCACCGTTCTCACTCGAGGAAGACAACATGGCAAAGTCCAAGTTCCGCCCGCTTCATGACCGCGTGGTCGTTCGCCGGGTCGAATCCGAATCCAAGACCGCCGGCGGGATCATCATCCCGGACACGGCTAAGGAGAAGCCGCAGGAAGGCGAGATCATCGCCGTCGGTTCCGGCGCTCGCGACGAGAGCGGCAAGCTGGTGCCCCTGGACGTCAAGGCCGGTGACCGCATCCTGTTCGGCAAGTGGTCGGGCACTGAAGTCAAGCTCAATGGCGAAGACCTTCTGATCATGAAGGAATCCGACATCATGGGCATCATCGGCTGAATTTCGGCCTCTCCATCAACTGAGTTTTCGGGCTCTTCCCGAGCCCCTGTCAGGAGCTAACCATGGCTGCAAAAGACGTAAAATTCTCCCGCGACGCCCGTGAGCGCATGCTGCGCGGTGTCAACATCCTCGCCGACGCGGTGAAGGTGACGCTGGGCCCCAAGGGCCGCAACGTCGTCATCGACAAGTCGTTCGGCGCCCCGCGCATCACCAAGGACGGCGTCACCGTCGCCAAGGAGATCGAGCTTGAGGACAAGTTCGAGAACATGGGCGCCCAGATGGTCCGCGAAGTCGCTTCGAAGACCAACGACATCGCCGGCGACGGCACGACCACCGCTACCGTTCTCGCCCAGGCGATCGTGCAGGAAGGCAACAAGGCCGTTGCCGCCGGCATGAACCCGATGGACCTCAAGCGCGGCATCGACCTCGCCGTCGGTGAAGTCGTCGCCGCTCTCGGCAAGGCCGCCAAGAAGATCAAGACCTCCGAGGAAGTCGCCCAGGTCGGCACGATCTCGGCCAATGGCGACGAGTCGGTCGGCAAGATGATCGCGGAAGCGATGCAGAAGGTCGGCAACGAAGGCGTCATCACCGTCGAGGAAGCCAAGACCGCCGAGACCGAGCTGGAAGTCGTCGAAGGCATGCAGTTCGACCGCGGCTACCTCTCGCCCTACTTCGTCACCAACGCCGACAAGATGGTCGCCGATCTGGAAGACGCCTACATCCTGCTGCACGAGAAGAAGCTCTCCAACCTGCAGGCCATGCTGCCGGTCCTGGAAGCCGTCGTTCAGACCTCGAAGCCGCTGCTCATCATCTCGGAAGACGTCGAAGGCGAGGCCCTGGCCACGCTGGTCGTCAACAAGCTGCGCGGCGGCCTGAAGATCGCCGCCGTCAAGGCTCCGGGCTTCGGTGACCGCCGCAAGGCCATGCTGGAAGACATCGCCATCCTGACCGGTGGCCAGGTCATCTCGGAAGATCTCGGCATCAAGCTCGAGAATGTCGGCCTCAACATGCTCGGCCGCGCCAAGAAGGTGTCGATCTCCAAGGAGAACACCACCATCGTCGACGGTGCCGGCAAGAAGGCCGAGATCCAGGGCCGCGTCGCCCAGATCAAGCAGCAGATCGAGGAGACCACCTCGGACTACGACAAGGAGAAGCTGCAGGAACGTCTGGCGAAGCTCGCCGGCGGCGTTGCCGTGATCCGCGTCGGCGGTGCGACGGAAGTCGAGGTCAAGGAAAAGAAGGACCGCGTTGACGACGCGCTCAACGCGACCCGCGCGGCCGTGGAAGAAGGCATCGTCGCCGGCGGTGGCGTGGCCCTGCTGCGCGCCTCGGCCAACGTCAAGGCCACCGGCGTCAACTCCGACCAGGCTGCCGGCATCAACATCGTGCGCCGCGCGCTGCAGGCTCCGGCCCGCCAGATCGCGTCGAACGCCGGTGCGGAAGCTTCGATCGTTGCTGGCAAGATCCTCGAGAACAAGGGTGCGACCTTCGGCTTCAACGCCCAGACCGGCGACTATGGCGACATGATCGCCATGGGCATCGTCGACCCGGTCAAGGTCGTGCGCACCGCTCTCCAGGACGCGGCCTCGGTCGCCGGCCTGCTCGTCACCACCGAAGCCATGATCGCCGAAGCTCCGAAGAAGGAAGCTGCCGGCGGTATACCGGGCGGCATGCCCGGCGGCGGCATGGGTGGCATGGGCGGCATGGACTTCTAATCCAGGGCTATCCACAGCTAGTGCATACGGAAAGGGCGCCGAGAGGCGCCCTTTTTGTTTGCGACATCGCGTCCACCCTTAGGCGATAGCGTCCGCCTGCTGTGCCACCTTGCCGGTAAGCACCGCTTGCTCGACCAGCGCGGCCACTTCGTCGGCAACGGTCAAGACCGGCGTGCGATCGCGGGTGGCGCGGGCGATCACCATGAGGCCTTCCAGCGAGGATTCGACCAGCAGCGCCAGCGCCTGCGCGCGACGCTCCGGGATCCCTGCCCTGACGAATGCGTGGCGTAGCAGGCCGATCCACTGCTCGAAGGCCGAGCGGCAAATTTCAACCAGGTCCGGAACATCGTTCGGCGCGTCGAGCACCACCGGCGCGACCGGACAGCCGAGCGAGAATTCGTTCTCCTCCAGCATGCGCGCCACCGACTGGTAAATGTGGTGGACGGCAACGGCGGGATCGCTTTCCTCCGAGAGCGCGGCGCCCAGCCGCTCCGTCACATCGGCTACGCTGGCGCGCGTCACCTCGATGACCAGCTGATCCTTGCCGCCCGGGAAATGGAAATAGAGCGAGCCGCGCGGCGCGCCACTGGCGCTCAAAATGTCGTTGAGCGAGGTGCCGTGATAGCCGCGCTGCCGGAGGAGCAGCGCCGTCGCCTCGATCATGCGGGTGCGTGTGTCCGTCGCCACGTCAACCTCTCGAATGTCAACCTCTGTCAGGAGTACGCATTATAGGGCTTGCCCTTAATATGACAATCGGTCTACATAATATGTAAATCGGTCTACATATTTTTGGAGGCGACAATGCGGACTTATCGGCTTGAGGAATTCGGCGACATCGAGAAGCTGTCGGTGCGCGACGTGCCAATGCCCGAGCCAGGACCAAACCAGATCCTGGTGCGCCTGCGCGCCACCTCGCTCAACCGCCGCGACACGATGATCCTCAAGGGGACCTATCCGCTGCCTCCCCGCGCAGGCGTCGTGCCGCTGAGCGACGGCGCCGGCGAGGTGGTGGCGGTCGGCGACGAGGTGACCCGCTTTGCCGTCGGCGACCGCGTCACCGGCAGCTATTTCGCGCGCTGGATCGACGGCCGCATGCATCCGGGCGTCGCCGACCAGCTCGGCTGCACGCTGGACGGCATGCTCTCGGAATACGCGCTGCTCGACGAGCAATGGGCCGTGCGGTTGCCCGACCATCTCTCCTGGCAGGAAGCGGCAACCTTCACCTGCGCCGGGCTGACCGCCTGGAGCGCGCTGACGGGCGCCGAGATTCCAAAGCCGGGGCAATGGGTTCTCACCGTCGGCTCAGGTGGCGTCGCGCTGTTTGCGCTGCAGTTCGCCAAGCTCATGGGTTGTCGCGTGGCCGCCGTCACCTCGCGCGCCGGGAAAGCCGACAGGCTGCGCGCGCTCGACGCCGACCTCGTCATCGCGGCTGCCGAAACGCCGGAATGGGGCATGAAGCTGCGCGAAGCGACTGGCGGCATCGATCTGGTCGTCGAGACCGGCGGACCGGCGACCTTTTCGCAATCTCTAATCGCCAGCGCGCTTTACGGGCGCATCGTGCTGCTCACCGTGCAGGACCAGAACGGCAAATCGGTCGAGATCCCGGGCGCCGTCTATCAGCGCAGCCTCGTCACCATCGGCCGCCTGTTCGTCGGCAGCCGCAACGGGCTGGAGGCAATGCTTGTCGCCGTTGCCATGCACCGACTGAAGCCTGTGATCGACAAGGTCTTCCCCTTCGCCGAGGCGCGCGCGGCCTACCGTCATTTCCAGCAAGGCGACGTCTTCGGCAAGGTCGTCATCGACGGCGCGTGACCACCACACTTTCCTGCAAAACAGAGAGGAGATCAGCCATGACAATCCGCGACGCTTCGGCCCAATGGCAGGGCACGCTCAAGGAAGGATCCGGCCGGCTGCGGTTGGGCAGCGGCGTGTTCGAAGGCGCCTATTCCTTCCCGTCGCGCTTCGAGAGCGGCCCGGGCACCAATCCGGAAGAACTGATCGCGGCCGCGCATGCCGGCTGCTTCTCGATGGCGCTCACTGCCATTCTCGGCGGCGAAGGCCACACGCCTGACAGCATCCACACGATCGCAAAAGTGCATCTCGGCGCCACCACGGCCGGGCCGACGATCACCCGCATCGAGCTCGAAACGGAGGCCCGCGTCGCCAGTATCTCGGCCGAGGATTTCGGACGGCTGGCGCGAAAGGCCAAGGCGGCCTGCCTCGTCTCGCGGGCACTGGCCGGCGTCGCCTCAATCACGCTCAAGGCGAGCCTGGCAACTCAATGAAACGACAGGGGAAAATCCAATGACCCAGGAATCGATCCTCGACACCGCAACGGCCAAGCGCTCCGCCCAGACGGCGGAAATCATGCGGCGCTACAATGACGTGTTCCAGCGCCACGATCCGTCGGCGCTGGACGACCTGGTGGCGGAGGAATGCGTGATCGAGAACACCACGCCAGCGCCGGATGGCGCCCGCCGCACCGGCAAGGCGGCCTGCATCGAATTGTGGTCGGCGATCGCCACCGGGCCCGGCACCCGCTTCGACATCGAAGAAACTTTCGTCGCAGGCGACCGCGCCACGATCCGCTGGCGCTTCTGGATGTCCGACGGCAGGTCGCTGCGCGGCGTCAACCTGATGCGCGTCGCCGATGGCCGAATCGTCGAGGCAATGGGTTATGTGAAGGGATAGGGGTTACGTCAAAGGAAAGGGCCCGGCGCGAAAGCCGCGCTCAGGCCCAGCCCGGAATTCCGCCCCGCCAAGTTTGGATTCCGGGCATTCGCGGCCTAGGAGACCACCCTGTTGAGTTTCACGAAGGTCTTCGGGCTGTGCTGGATGGTCTGGAAGATCACGCAGTAGCGATCGGTGAGCTCCATGAGCTGGGTCAGCCGGCTCTGCTCGACATCCGACTCGATGTCGAAGCGCAGGCGGATTTCCTTGAAGCCGACCGGGACGCCTTCGGTGACGCCGAGCGTGCCGCGCAGATCGACATCGCCCTCGGCGGAGATCTCCGCCGACTTGATAGGGATCTCGAGCAGGGCCGCGGCCGCCCGCATCGAGACGCCGGCGCATGCGATCAGCGCCTCCAGCAGCATGTCGCCGGAACAAAGCTCCTGGCCACTGCCGCCGGCCTTCGGATGGATTCCGGCGAGCGCAAGTCCGCGACCGGTCTCGACCCTGCAGGTCACCTTGGCGTCATCAGCGCTTCCCTTGGCCTTCAGGGTGAGAAGCGCGGCCCGCGCGTCGTTGCGATAAAGATCCTTGATAGGCTCCTGCGTGGCGCGAAATGTCGCGATATCCATTCGAGTTCTCCTGTCGTGAATTGCGGCTTTCTGAAATTGTCGATCATCGTCCGGACCTATTCCGGGACCGCGATACCAGAGCCTCCGAGCTCGGCGGGAAAGTCCTTCAGCTTCGGCAATCCGTCCTTCATCGGCAGGACCGTCTCGGCGTAATTGACATGGACCCCCGGCGCGAATTTCACCGACGGTATCGTGGCCGCATAGACGTCGACCAGTCCGAGCGGCGGATGGTCCGTCATCAAATGGCCGCCGCATTTCGTGCAGAACTGGCGGTCGCTCATCTCGGACTTCTTGAAGCCTGAGAGAAACTCCGCCCCCTTGGTGACCTTGACGTTCTGAGGCTTCCACAGCGTGAAGGCGTTCACGGGAGACGCCGACCAGGAACGGCAGGAACTGCAATGGCAATAGCCCATTGCCTCCGCGTTTCCGTGGACTTCGATTTCCACGGCGCCGCAAAAACACCCGCCCTTATGTACGGTCATGACTTTAGTCCTTTTCTTTCGTTGCGTTCGATTGCGCAGAGCGTGCAACAGAAGACAGCTCCTGACGCCGGTTGGGGTTTAAAGCTTCCCACCTGGGACGGAATGATGGGGCGTCCGCGTTAGTTGACAGCGCGTCCGGAACTCGAATGGATGTCGCGTGGCTGGCTTGGCGGGACATGGGTGAAATGGCCGGGGACCCTCTGTCTGACCTTTTGAAAACGGTGCGCCTCACCGGTGCGACGTTTTTCGACATCGAGGCGCAGGATCCGTGGGCGGTCTGCTCGCCGGCACCCGCCTCGATATTGCCGAGGATACTGCCGGGCGCGGATCACCTGATTTCCTATCACGTGCTGACGGAGGGCCGCTGCTTTGCCCGCATCATCGGCCAGGAGGCGATCCCGGTCGAGGCCGGCGAGGTCGTGGTCTTCACCCACAGCGACCCGCATATCATGTCGAGCACGCCGGACCTGCGGGCCGAGCCGCCGACGGCGGATGTGCTGGAGATCGCGGCCGCAAGCCAACAGCCGTTTCCCATCAACTACGTCAAGGACGGATCGCTCTCGGCCCGGCTGGTCTGCGGCTATCTCGCCTGCCATGCCCTGCCCTTCAATCCGCTGCTTGAAGCGCTGCCGCCGGTCATCAAGGCCGGCGACGTCGAAGGCGATGGTGGCTGGCTCGGCCAGTTCATCAAATTGGCGGTCTCGGAAGTGGCCGAGAAGCGGGCCGGCAGCGAGACGGTACTGACCAAGCTCAGCGAACTGATGTTCGTCGATGTGCTGCGCCGCTATGTGGGATCGCTGCCGGCGCAGCACACCGGCTGGCTGGCGGGCCTGCGCGATCCGCATCTGGCGAAGGCGCTGGCGCTGATCCACGACCGGCCGGCCCACAATTGGACGGTGGAGGCGCTGGCCAAGGAGGCCGCATTGTCGCGCACGGTGCTTGCGGAGCGCTTCACCAGAATCGTCGGCATGCCGCCGATGCACTATCTCGCCAAATGGCGCATGCAAATCGCCTCGGAACTGCTCAGTGCCGGCAAGAGCAACGTCGCCAGCATCGCGGCGGACATAGGCTACGAATCCGAAGCCGCCTTCAGCCGCGCTTTCAAGAAGATGATCGGCGTCCCGCCCTCGGCCTGGCGCCTTGGGGTTCGGGCCGCATCAGGTTCCGGAAGCGGCGGAGCCTCCGAAACCAACGACGGATCAGAGCGCTAGCGATCCGCCAGCGCCAGCTTGGCGCCGAGCATGACGAAGGCGGCGGCAAAGCTGCGGCGCATCCAGGTCAATACCTTCGGGCGCGAGACGATATGGCTGCGCACCGAGGCCGCGAAGACGCCGTAGACGGCGAAGACGACGAAGGTCATCAGCATGAAGACGCCGGACAGCTCCAGCATCCTGGGCAGCGCGTGCGGCTCGGTGGTGCTGACGAATTGCGGCAGGAAGGCGAAGAAGAAGATCGACAGTTTCGGGTTCAGCACGTTGACCAGGATGCCAGTGGTGATCGTCCTGGCGGTCGAGCGCGGCGCGGCGTCCTCATCGATGCTGAGGCCGCTTTTTTCCTTCAACGTGTTCCAGGCCATGTAGAGCAGGTAGGCGACGCCGAGATATTTCAGCGTCTCGAAGGCGACGGCGCTGGTGTGCAGCACAGCGGCGAGGCCAGTGATGGCGGCCGCCATATGCGGGATGATGCCCAGCGTGCAGGCGAATGCGGCGACGACCGAGGCGCGTGCGCCGCGCGAGAGGCCGGCGCTCAGCGTGTAGAGGACGCCGGTGCCGGGCGAAGCCACGATGATCAGCGACGTCAACAGGAATTCGATGCTCATGGATTTCCTCCGCGGCCTGGCCCACGCGGAAGGTATCGGGATGTGTGGGGCGAGGCAAGCGGGTCGAGACTAGCTCACCGCCAGCGCATGCGCCGTCCTTGCCATCAGGCAGTCGTCGCCGCCGGGCATACAGGCGCGGCAGACATCCGGGCGGAGATCATAGATGCCGCAGGCCGTATGTTTGCCCACCTCCCCGGTGAGCGCAGAGCACCGCGCACCCTCGCAGCGCATTCCGGACTGGTCGGCGGCTACGAGTTCGAGCGGGATGCGGTCCAGTTGCTCATCCTCCTCGGTCGAGAAGCGCGGCCAGTCGGCCGAATAGGAGCAGCAGGCGCCGCAGCTCTGGCAATCGAACACCGCCGTGCCTTCGCCCGCCGGCCAACCGGGATCGACCGCTGTGCCGGACGGCAAGGGCAAATGGCTGTGGGTGACCTCGCGCGGCAATGTCTATTTCTTGCTGGTCTTGCGCGGCGGCTTTTGCGCAGGCTGGTCGAACAGATCTTCCGCAAGCGGTTTGTCGGCTTTCGGCATGGCCGCTTGCTTGGCCGGTTTCGCGGCGGCGGCCGGAGCGGGCGGCTGGTTCTTGGGGGCAAACTTGATCGCCATTTCAGTCCTCGTTGAAAGCTTGCGATGACGGCGCCCGCGGATTGCGCAGGCGACCGATGAGGGCCGAGACCGCCGTGATGTTCATCTCCTCGGGCGACCAGTTCGCGGCTGCATCGATGTGGTGCGGCGCCAACTCACGATGCGTGCTGCCGCTGTAGGCGGCATCCTGATGCGTCGTCCGCTCGCGGGTCTTGGCATCTTCCAGCACATATTCGATCAAATAATTCGGCGCTTCGGCCCTACCTCGTACGCCGACGCGCACCTGGGCATCGCCATGGGCACGCTTGCAGCGTTCCAGCTTTTCGAGCACGCGCCGGACATATTCGACCGGCTTGTCGAGGGTTTCGATCATGTCAGCGATGGTCGCATCGGCGGCGATCGGCGTAGGCGGCACGCGCTTGGTGGCCATCAGCGTTTGCCCGCACGCTTGGGCGCGACAGCGGCGGCCGCTCTCTCTTCGGCTTCCTTTTCCAGACGCAGTTCGCGGAGCCGCGCGGTCTTGGCCTCGCGGGCCTCGTTGACCGCATCCTGTTCGGAAGTGATGCGGCCGAGCGACATCGACTGGGTCCGCGTCTTGCTGAAAAGCGATTCAGCCTGCCCGCCTTTCGGCTTCAAGTCGGCTTGGGTCTTCAAAGTGGGGGGCAAAATACTCACCTGGTCCGGAGCTATCAATTGCTGTCGCGGGGTGCTTAGCACATCCCAATCGGCCTGCGGTACAATTCAGCGACCGAAAACGAAAAATGGGCGGATACTGCCTGACCGTGTCTCGCCATCTATCGGGGCCAGTAATCCGTGGCCAACGGCAGGGCGAATTCGGTTCGGACCCGGCTCTGAATTGATTGCGATGGTCGGAACCATTCCGGCATCCGTGCATGGGGCACCGTCAACAGTTCGGAGAGCATCTCGGGAGGTTGACAAAAAGGACGCCTCCGGCGCGGTAAAGGTGCGAGGGGCGTTCTCTGTTTTGGCGCATCCGTCACATGATCACGCCCATCATCGGCAGGATCTCGTATCGGAAGCCGCGACCTGAAAGCGTCACCGGGTCGCCGTCGGCCACCGCCCTCGCCTCCACCTCGCTGCCGGCACGCAGGATCAGCAGCCCCCATGGGCCGGCCGGATCGGCGACCGGGCCAGCCATGATCATGATGCCTTCGCGGAGCTTCTCGCGCAGATAGTCGGCATGCCGGCCCATCAGCGCCCTTTCCTCCTCCGTCATGGTGAGGGCGAAATCCGGCCGCGGCGGGATCAACCGGCAATGGAAGATCGTTGACGCCGTGGCTTCACGCGGTGCTTCACTGCTGGCCATCGCCGCCTCCCCGAAAGTCTATTGCCGCCGGCCGCCCACGGGGCGGATCCGCTGCGCAACTTCCACGAAACGTTACACCATCTTCCGGCATTGCTCTATTCGTCCGGGCCAGGCTCCGGCCATGGCTCCTTGGCGGCTTCCGCGTACCAGTGCCGCATCGCGGGCATCGCCAACACCGCATCGACATAGGCACGGGTGACGGGCGCCAGCTCGCCGCCATAGGTGTCGAAGCGCGTGACTACCGGCGCATACATGGCATCGGCCGCAGTGAAATGGCCGAACAGGAACGGGCCGCCCTCACCATATTGCTCGCGGCACTGGCGCCAGATCGCTTCGATCCTTGCCCGCTGCGCCTCGCCCTCGGCATCGAGCGGCCTGTGCGATTTCGGCCGGCGCAGATTCATCGGCCAGCCGTAACGGACCTCGCGGAAGCCGGAATGCATCTCGGTCGCAACCGAGCGCGCCAGCGCACGGGCGCCGAGGTCCTCCGGCCAGAGCTTCTTCTCAGGGTAGAGGTCAGCAAGATATTCAAGGATAGCAAGCGTTTCCCAGACGATCCTGCCATTGTGATTCAACACCGGCACAAGCCCGGTCGGCGACACCTTGGCGAGGTTGGCCGCGGTGTGCGGCGTGCGCAGCCGCACGAAGCCCTCCTCGAAAGGTATTTCCAGGTGCCGCATGGCCACCCAGGGCCTGAGCGACCAGGACGAAAAGCATTTGTTGCCGATATAGAGGGTGAACTCTGCCAAGAACCGTCTCCTGATGATGTCAATTCGCTTCGGCTGTCGTGATCGCCGGCGGCCTCACGCCGGCGCGGGCCTGGATCGCGGCGACTGCCGTCTGTATGTCGGGATTGACCTCGAGCGCCCTGCGGCCGGCATCGATCGTCAGGTCGACCTGGTCGACAGGCAGCCTGAGCCTGGTCGGAATCTCGTTCAGCTTCGTCTGCGTCGCCGGGTCGAGATCGGCAAAGGAAAGGTGCTGGACCACAAGGCGGACATCACGGCAGTTCCACCCGGCGGACGAACCGCGATAGGCCGAAACGGTCGAGGACGGCAGCCCGCAGCGATAGCTCACCAGCTCGCCTTTCCATTGCGAGACCGCAAGTTTCAGCGCATCGAACTCGTCGCGCACCGAGGCGGCGAGCGTGGTGCTGGTCACGGCGTCGAGGAGTTCGGCGGCCTTTGGCCCGTGCAGCGACTTCGCCCAGTTCACATCGCTGTCGCTCCCGGCGTCGGCGACGATGAAGATCAGCGTCGTCAGGCGAACCGCGGCCGACGGCGACAGCGGCCCGTAAGGCGTACCGGCGGCGGAGCGCTCAAGCGTGAAGCCGGTGACGCCGATATTGTCCGTCAGCCCACCGTCGAGCAGCTTCACATAGTCGAGCGGATCGTCGTTCTGATAGGAATCGAGCGCGCTGGCATAGGCCTTGAGCCGCAGCGAGGCGTTGCGGTCCGCAAGCGCCTCGCTCAGCCATTGCGGCCTGCGGTAACCGCAATGGGGGCTGGTCGCCGAGACCACGATCGGCGCGAAGACGATCGGCACGGCGGCCGATGCCGCGACAGCGTCGGCAATCCGCACCTGGTCGAGGTCACTGCACAGCGCCGCGAAGGTGTCGTAGGTGAAGAGGAACGGCGTGCGGTTGTAGATGTCGGAGGCGTTGATCCAGACGATCGGACCTTTCGGCCGGTGCAAGGCCTTGAAGGTCGCGCCGTCGAACAGATGGTCGTTCAGCCATCTGGCGAAACCGCTGCGGTCGTTGACGCCGCCATAATAGGCGCGGATGAAGTTGACCGGCGAGAACGATGTCCTGAGATCGGCCTCGGCGTTCTGGGTCAGGAAGCGCTCGCGGAAATCCCGGTAGCCGTCCCTGCCCTTGTAGCCGAAATATGCGGCGGCGACGGCGCCGCCCGAGGCGCCCGAAACCATCCTGATGTCGTCGACCAGCGTGCGCCGTTTCGGGCGTTGGTCGATGACGACGTCGTCCAGCGCCCGCAAGACGCCGTAGGAGAAAGCGGCGGCCCGCGTGCCGCCGCCGGAAAACGCAAGACCCACGACGGTCGAGCCGTCATCGGCCGGGTCGGGGATGTAAGTGGGTGATGGGCGACCGGCCTGTCTGGTGAGCGTGTTGATCGGTCCGACGTCGTCGGCGATGCAGCCAGCCAGGGCCATCAGGACAGCGACAAAAGCCACACGAAGACGCAAACCCGGTTCCCCCAGGGCTGCCCTCTCCCGCAGCCGCTGCGAGCCTACCCGGATTGCGTTGCCCGATGCAACCGCACCCCTCAAGCACCAGGATGACAAGCACCATGGAGGCCGCCGCGGGGCGGCCTTTTCATGTCTGGAATTGCTTGGCGAAAGCGTTGGTGAAGACGATCTCGCCATGGTCGCCGGCCGCCTCGCCCAGCACCACATCCATGTTGTCGGCCGTGATGCGCGCGAGCGCGAAGCCGCCCATATAGCCCGCCTTCGGCTTGACGAGATCGAGGCCGTCGCGCTGGTAGATCATCGGCACTTCGTGCTGATGCCCGTGGAAGACCGCGATGACGTTGTAGCCGCTGATCGCCGCCAGCAGAGCCTGGCGGTCGGCCTCGCCCCACCAGTGCGGGCGGCCTGAACCATCGTCGTCAAAAGCGCGCTTCACCGGATCCCAGCGTTCGGTCGAGAAAGTGTCCCAGCCGTAGTGCTGGAACAGGACGACTGGGCGGCCATCGCCGGCATAGGTGGCAAGGTCCTGCCTCAGCCAGGGCAGGCTGCTCGGCGCGCCATGGCCGGTGTCGCCGGCGAAGCGGTGCGTCTGGACGAGATGCAGGCCGCCCCAGTCCCAGGAGTAGCAGTCGGTATCGACATCATATTCGGTTGCCGGCACAGGCGGCTTGAAGAACACGCCGGGGCGATGGTTGACCTCGACATAATCTCGCAATTCTCGGCGATACCAATCGACATGCGGCGGCGAGCCGTTCTGGTCGAGATCGTGATTGCCGAGCCCGACATAGACCGGGATGTGGACGCGATCCGGCCCGATGCCTTCCTGGTAGCGCTGGGAGAACTGCAGAAGTTGCGTGCCTTCGCTGGGCTCGGTGACCTGGCCACCGCCATCATCGGTGATGTCGCCGCCGGTGACGAGGCCGAGCGGCGTGCCAATGCGGGTGCCGGCCGAATGCAGGCCGGTGGCGGCGCCGTTGATCTCGGCCGGCCACTTCTTGTCGGCAATGGCGTTCAAGGCCGCGACATTGCGCAGAAGTGCTGCATCGGTCTTGCCTTCCTGCAGGCAATTCGGGCTGAGGCCGCTCGCCATGCGGCAGGCATGGATATCGGCGACGAAGAGGAAGGTGGCGTCGATCGGCTGGATGCGCTTTCCGGTCTGGCCGAAGGCCAGGCGAGGAAGGGCGCAGGCGGTAGCGAGGAGTGCCGTCCGGGTGAGGAGCAGACGGCGCGAGATGGTTACTGGCGAAGAGCGTTTCATCGTTACCCGATTAAACATTCTCGACCCGGCTCGTCCAGTTCAATGCCCAGCCGGGCGCCTGGAGAGTGTTCATGCCAAGGCATGAAAGCTCCTGGGTCGACAGCGCGACGGGGACGAACGCGCAGAGCGAGGTCGGGTTCGAGAGGATCAAGCCGCTGGAGCAGTGAGACCCCTTCGGCCGACTGCAAATTGCCTGCCTGCCGAGCATCAGCCGCGTCGACGCCGACCGGCTGCTACGGCTTGACGGTGAACTCCGTCCACATGCCTGTCGCGAAATGACCGGGGACGTTGCAGATGAGCACGTATTTGCCGGGTTTCAGGTCTACGGTAAGCGTGCCCGAAGCGCCCGGGTCGAGCTCCGAAACCTCTCCCTTGTCACCGGCCTTGTCCTCATCGACCCTGTTCTCGGCGTCAATATAGGGAAGCGGGGCCTTGGGATCCGCTCGATACATCACGATCATTTCGTGGATAGTATCCTTGGAGCTGTTCTTCACCTTGAAGGTGATCTTGCCGGCCTTCACCGTCGCGGGCTTGGCCGTTATCCCCATGCTTGCCTTTGACATGTCGAGATTTGGCGTTCCATAGGCGAAACCTGTGGTCATGGGCACGTTCGCCCCTTTGTCCCACAACGAAACCTGAACCGTGGCCGCGGCTTGAGCGGCACCAGCCATAGCAAAAATCGCGGCAAGGCCCACAGCCGAATTCCTGACCAGCTTTTTCACAGCAAAACTCCTCCGGCAGACACCGGTGAAACCGACACCGGCAATCGACCGCTCACTGCCGTGGAACCTGGCCGAACGGCGCCTGCATGATTGCACCGCCGCCCGCTCCCGACCTTGCGCTGGATCAAACCGATATGCTGGTCGAACGGACAGTCGGCGAATGCCTTGGACCCGACTGCCCTACCGGATGCCGTCGTTTCCGAAGGCTTGGCTGATGATTGCAGCCACGAACGCCGGGTCTTCCCAATGCGGGTTGTGGCCGCAGTCCCGCGCCCAGAGCAGACGCGATCCGGCAATTGCCTGGGCCAGCGCCCGCTGGTGCGCTTCGCCGAAAAGCGGATCGCGCCCGCCGGCGATGATCAGCGTCGGGACCCGCACGGCCCGCGCCGCGGCGGTCAGATCGGTGCGGCGGACTTCCTCGAGAATGGCACGCCAGCGCGCCGCCGGAATCGCCGAGGCGTCCTGCGCGAGGCCGGCGAGAAAAGCCCGCGGCACGCCCGGCCGGCAGGCATGCCACCAGTCATAGAACGGATCGGACGGCGAGATCGGATCGCGCAAGGCCGCCACGCCGTCGATCAGTTGGTGATGCGATCCGAAATCAGGCTTCAGCGTGCTGGCCAGGATGACCAACCCTCCGATCAAGTTCGGATATTGTGCGGCCAGCGCGATCGACACCATGCCGCCCAGGGAGTGTCCGACGACAACCGGTCGGTCCAGCCGCAAGCGCCGAATCAGCCCGGCAATGTCGTCGGCGAAATCGGCGACACTGCACCCCTCACCCACCTGCGAGCCGCCATGGCCACGCAGATCCGGCATGATCAGCCGGCGCCCGGAAAGATGCGGCGCCAGCAGCGAAAAACTGCGGCTGGTGTCGGTGAAGCCATGCACCAGGACAAGCGGCGGCTCCGAACCGGCGATTTCGACATAGGCAATGTCGAGGCCGCCGACATCGACAATCCGCTTGCGGGAGGCCCAGGTGGATTGCTCGATGTCCTGATCCGTTGGCTCCGGGGCTGCCTGGCTCACAGTCCGAGCTTTTCCTTGACTGCGGCAAGGCCGGGCTTGCCGTCGAAGGTAGTGACACCGGCCAGCCAGGTGTCGAGGCGATCCTTGTGCAAGGTGATCGACTTCAGCGCTCCGTCTTCCGGCTTCATGCCATCGTTGATCAGATAACCCATGCCGACATTTTCCATGTCGATGTCGAAGGCAAGGTTCTTGAGAAACTGCGCGACGTTCGGGCATTCCTGCAGGTAGCCCTTGCGCACCTGGGTGGTCACGGTGGCGGCGCCGAAATTCGGACCGAAGAACTTGTCGCCGCCGGTCAGATACTTGAAGTCGTACATCGTGTTCATCGGATGCGGCGCCCAACCCTGGAAGACGATGAACTGCTTCTCCTTGATCTCGTAGCCGACTTCCGAGAGCATACCGGCCTCGCTCGACTCGACCACCTGCCAGCCGTCGAGGCCGAATTGCGGATCGGCGATGGCGTCCATCATCAGCTGGTTGGAGCCCGGCTCGATGCCATACATCTTCTTGCCGAACTTGTCGGCGAATTTACGCAAGTCGGACAGGTCCTTGACGCCGGCCTCCCAGACATAGGTCGGCACGGCGAAGGTGTATTTGGCGCCGACCAGATTGACCCGCACATTCTCGATCGAGCCGTCCTTCTTGTAGGGCTCGTAATAGGTGACCATGGCCGGGTCCCAGTAGCCGAGGAACAGGTCGAGATCCCGGTTCTTCATCCCCTCATAGATGACGTTGATGCCGAGCACCTCGCTCTGCGGCTCATAGCCGAGCGCCTGCAGCAGGACCTTGGCCACGCCCGTGGTGAAGGCGAGATCATTCCAGCCGGGCTCGGCCATGCGGACCGCTTTGCAGCTCTCGGCCTCGGCGGCCTGGGTCGCCTGGGAAGCCAGCATCAGGGCCGCGAGACAAACGCCATTCGCAAGCATCCGCAACATTGGGGTTCTCCTCTTTTCGATCGTTTTGACCTGTCGGTCATTTTGTTGTCCCATTGGTCAATCATTGATCTGAGCGGACGAAGATGTCAACATGGATTCGGCATGCATGGATGGATCCGGTGAAACTGACGCGTCTCAGCGACATACGCCGCAAGGAGTTGCGGCAGGCGGCGTTCGCCGTTCTGGAGCGCGAAGGCATCGCTGGCGCGACGCTGGAAAAGGTCGCGGCCCAGGCCGGCGCCTCGAAGGGCATCGTGCTGCATTATTTCCGCAACAAGCAGGAGCTGTTCGAGCACGCCATGCGCGAGGCCAACGCCGTGCTCTGTCACGCCGTCGTCGCCAGACTGCAGCGGGCGCGATCTCCTATGGAACGGCTGGACGCCGTGATCGAGGGCAATTTCGAGGAGCACCTGTTCCTGCCGCCACTCTGCCATGCCTGGCTGTCGCTCTGCGCCGAGGTGCCGCGCGACGAGAAGCTGGCACGCATCCAGAGGGTGATCCACGCGCGGATGCGCTCGAACCTGTTGTCCGGTCTGCGCGGTCTCGCTTCGCCGCAACTGGCCGAGGAGATCGTGCTCGGCGTCACCGCCTTGATCGACGGCCTGTGGCTCAGGCTCGGCCTGCAGCCGGGCAGCGTCACGCGCGAACAGGCGGTGCGCCAGGTCAAGGACTTCGTCGCGGGGCGACTGGCGCTACGCCAGCCCGCGCCGGTCGGGGTGGCCTCGGCCGGATAGAGTTCAGACCGAGCGTCAGCTCACGCGCTTGACCGCCTGCCTTGCTCGGGGGACGGATTGGTCGATGCATAATCCGAAGCCGACGTGTCCGGCAACCTCATCTTCTAGATGCCGTGATCCGTGGCGCCCTCTCTGCCCTGCCGGGCATCTCCCTCACGAGGGGGGGAATCGGCCTATCCTTCAACCGATTTGCATCTTCCTCGCCCGCAATCTCCGCTTGATGCCGTTTGTGCAACGCGATACGCCCTTGCCCAGATCGACAGACCGGAGAGTTCCCGTGAGCGCTGAAAAGACCAGAACCGAAACCGATACGTTCGGTCCCATCGAGGTGGCGGCCGACCGCTATTGGGGCGCGCAGGCGCAGCGCTCTCTGGGCAATTTCAAGATCGGCTGGGAGAAGCAGCCGGCTTCGATCGTGCGCGCGCTCGGCATCGTCAAGCGCGCCGCGGCCGAGGTGAACATGGAGATGAAGCGGCTCGATCCGGCTATCGGCAAGGCGATCGTGGACGCCGCGCAGGAAGTGATCGACGGCAAGCTCGATGCCCATTTCCCGCTGGTGGTGTGGCAAACCGGCTCTGGCACGCAGTCCAACATGAATGCCAACGAGGTGATCTCGAACCGGGCGATCGAGATGCTCGGCGGCGTCATGGGCTCGAAGAAGCCGGTGCACCCCAACGACCACGTCAACATGAGCCAGTCGTCCAACGACACCTATCCGACGGCCATGCACATCGCCTGCGCCGAGCGGGTCGTGCACCACCTGATCCCTGCCCTGCACCATCTGCACAAGGCGCTCGACGCCAAGGCGCGCGATTTCAACCACATCATCAAGATCGGCCGCACGCACACGCAGGACGCCACGCCGCTGACCCTTGGCCAGGAATTTTCCGGCTATGCCGCGCAGGTCGCCTCCTCGATCAAGCGCATCGAGCAGACACTGCCCGGCCTGCAGGAACTGGCGCAAGGCGGCACCGCCGTCGGCACCGGCCTCAACGCGCCGGTCGGCTTCGCGGAAAAGGTGGCGGACCGCATCGCCGCCATCACCGGCATCGCCTTCGTGACCGCGCCGAACAAGTTCGAGGCGCTCGCGGCGCATGATTCCATGGTGTTCTCGCATGGCGCGATCAACGCGGCGGCCGCGGCTCTCTTCAAGATCGCCAACGACATCCGCCTGCTCGGCTCCGGCCCGCGTTCGGGCCTCGGCGAGCTGTCGCTGCCGGAGAACGAGCCGGGCTCGTCGATCATGCCAGGCAAGGTCAACCCGACCCAGTGCGAGGCGTTGACGCAGGTCTGCGTGCAGGTGTTCGGCAACAATGCGGCGCTCACCTTCGCCGGCAGTCAAGGCCATTTCGAGCTCAATGTCTACAACCCACTGATGGCCTACAACTTCCTGCAGTCGGTGCAGCTGCTCGCCGACGCCTCCGTCTCCTTTACCGACAATTGCGTTGTCGGCATCGAGGCTCGCGAGGACAATATCAAGGCCGCGCTGGAGCGCTCGCTGATGCTGGTGACGGCGCTTGCCCCCACCATCGGCTACGACAACGCCGCCAAGATCGCCAAGACCGCGCATAAGAACGGCACGACCTTGCGCGAGGAGGCCCTGGCCACCGGGCTGGTCAGCGAGGCTGACTATGATCGGCTGGTGCGCCCTGAGGACATGACGCATCCGGGGTAACACCTGGAAGCGAGACCTCGCGAGGTCATCATTTTAGCACGAAGTAGGAGCGAAGCTCCGTCGCGGAGACCCTGGAATCGATGCCGTACTTCGAGCGTGAAGCACAGCGGAGCCTGCACCGCAGCGGCTGCTTTGAGGTCACGGCATGGATCCTCGG
>CCNC01000187.1 GCA_000824845.1 Mesorhizobium sp. ORS 3359
CCGCCCGTGGATGACGACGTCACGAGCGTCTCGGCGAACCGAGCGTCCCGTTTTGCGGCAGCAGAATTTACCGGGATAGCCCAATCTCGCGACACGATTTTCGCGCGCGGCCGCCAATCCCGAAAACATATATCCTGTGAACAATGTGTTGCCAGATAGGTGGCTTTTTGTGAACAGTCTCCATCGTTTATCTGACGGGTCATTCAACCCATTCGGAGAACCGCCATGTCCATCAACTCTTCCGTCGCCGGCAACGGCACCGCATCCAACAGCTCCACCACGATCCTGCTCGGCCGTATCTTGCTGGCCGTGATCTTCCTGCTTTCCGGCTTCGGCAAGCTCACCGCCATTTCCGGCACCGCCGCCTATTTCGGCGCTCTCGGCCTGCCGGTCCCGACCGTGACCGCTGTCCTCGTCGGCCTGATCGAGCTGCTCGGCGGCCTCGCCATCCTCCTCGGCTTCCAGACCCGGATTGCCGCCTGGGTGCTCGCCATCTTCACGATCGCCACCGGCCTTGTCGCTCACACCGGCTGGGCCGATCAGATGCAGATGATCCAGTTCCTCAAGAACCTCGCCATCACCGGCGGCTTCATCCTGCTCGCCTCGTCCGGCGCCGGCGCCTATTCGATCGACGCCAAGCGCGGCTGATCCTTCTTTTTCCTCCCAAGCACAAACTCAAAGCGGTGCGGAATTTTCCGCGCCGCTTTTTCGTTGCAGGCGTAGACTGCGCCGCAGCCGGCGTCAGCCGGCAAGGGAGGTGGCCAATGTTTCGCAATGCGTTGCTTCTGGTCTCGCGGCTGCTTCTTGCCGCGCTGTTCGTGCCGTCGGGCTTTCAGGCTCTCACCCACATCTCCGGCACGATCAACTATTTCGCCGGGCTCGGCCTGCCGTTGCCGACTTTGGCGGCCTGGGGCACCGGCTTGTTCGAACTGATCGCCGGGCTCTTGATCCTTGTCGGTTTCCAGACCCGGATCGTGGCGCTTCTGCTTGCCGCCTTCTGTATCGTCGCGGGCTTCATCGGCCATTACGGCCAGGGCGGCGACGATGCCACTCTCGCCTTCCTGCACCAGCAGATGCTGATGAAGGACATCGCCATTGCCGGCGGCTTCCTGGCGCTCGCCATGGCCGGCGCCGGCGCGTGGTCTGCTGACGGGCGCGGCTTCGGAATCAGCGCCGAGGTGACCTGAGCAAGCCCTATTCCACCGAAACGTCCTATTTTACCGAGACGCTCGGACCGCCCTCGACCGCCAGCACAAGGCGCCGGTTGGTGATGCGCGCCAGTTGCGCCAGCCGTCCGGCGGGGCGCTCGCCATAAAGGTCGGAAAGCGAGGCCGGCAGCACCAGCGCCAGCGCGCCGTTGCCACGGCTTTCCCATTTCAGCCGAGGCATGACGCCCGGCATCGCCGCTGTCAGCAGATAGACCACGCGCATCATCGCCGCCAGAACTCGGGCGCGTTCCAGAAGGCGCGGCGGCGCCAGCGCCTTGATCTCGGGCGCGATGCCGTCGTTGAAGATGCCGTCATGGCGGTAGGCGTTGGCCAGGGCCAGATAGGCGCGTCCGGGATGGTCGACGCCGATGAAGGAGGCGTGCGCGATGATGTTGAGTGACTGCCTGCCGCGATATTCGGGATGCGCGCGCCAGCCGATATCGGCGAGCAGGCAAGCGGCATGGCGATAGCGCGTTTCGTCTTCCGTCTCGTCGATGCCGAAGGCCTTGAATGCCTTGCCGGTCCATTCGACAAGGTCATGCGCGTGGTGCACCGAGCGCGAGCGCAACAACGCCAGTTCCTCGGCCGCCGAGATCAGCGGGTCGGCCTTCTGCTCCTCTGCGTCGAGCAGCGAATAGAGAAAGCCCTCGCGAACGCCCTGCGCCGAGACGATGATCTTCGAGGGCTGCATCGCCGTCATGATCTCCTGCAGCACGACGGCGCCGTAGGGCAGCAGCGAGCGGCGGTTCTTGGAGACGCCTTCGATGCCCCTCACCTTCTCGACCTCACCCTTGGCCACCTGCCTGAGGAAGGTCTGCGCGCTGTCGGCCGAAATCTCGTAGTGATGCATGATGCCGAGCGGGTAGTTGTTCATCTCCATATGCAGCCTGGCGAGGTTTCGCCAGGTGCCGCCGACGGCATAAAAGACCCTGCCTTGCCCGCCCTTGAGCAGCTTTGCCCGCACCAGCTCCTGACGCGCGATCTTCTGTGCCTGCACCAGCGAGTTCTTGGCCATATCCTGCAGGCGCAGGCCGCCGAGCGGCAGTGTGATGCCGTCGCCGATCGACTCTCGATTGATGTCGATCAGCTCGAGGCTGCCGCCGCCAAGGTCGCCCGCAATGCCATTGGCCGGATGGAAACCGGAAATGACGCCAAGCGCCGAATAATAGGCTTCCTGGCGGCCGGTGAGCACACGGATCTCGGTCTTCAGCACCTCCTCGGCGCGGTGGATGAAATCCGGACCGTTGACCGCCTCGCGCGCGGCGGCGGTGGCCAGCACATACATGTGCTCGGCGCCCGCCTGATCCGACAGCGCGCGGAAGCGGCGGAACTCCTCCATCGAGCGCGTCACGGCTTCGGGATCGAGCTTGCCCGTCGAAACGATGCCGCGGCCGAGGCCGGCCAGCATCTTTTCGTTGAACAGCAGCGAGGGCGAGCGCGCCAGCCCTTCATAGACGACAAGGCGGATCGAGTTCGACCCTATGTCGATGATCGACAGCGGCCGCCGGTCCTGAAGCCGGCCCTGGGAAACTGCAATCACGCGGCGCTGTTCTTCTTGCGGCGTTTGAACTGGGCGATGCGCTTGGGCGCATGCGATTTCAGCGCGTCACCCCGTCCGGAGAGGCTCGGATTGGTCATGAAATATTCCTGCGCGTTGAACGGCTCCTCGCCCTCCTCCAGCACAGCGCGCCGGGAGGTGCCGTCAGCCAATACGTCGAAACTTTGCTGGTTGTCCATGATGTTGCCCAGCATGATCTGGCCAAGCACCTGTTCATGCACAGTTGGATTGGTGATCGGCACCAGGGTCTCGACGCGGCGGTCGAGATTGCGCGGCATCATGTCGGCGGACGAGATGTAGACGATCGCCTCGTCCGACGGCAGGCCGTAGCCATTGCCGAAGCAGAAGATGCGGCTGTGCTCGAGGAAGCGGCCGACGATCGATTTCACCCTGATGTTTTCAGAAAGGCCCGGCACCTGCGGCCTGAGGCAGCAGATGCCGCGCACCACGAGGTCGATCTCGACCCCGGCCCGGCTGGCGTCGTAGAGCGCGTCGATGACGATCGGGTCGACCAGCGCGTTCATCTTCATCCATATGCGCGCCGGCCGTCCTTCGCGGGCATGGACGACCTCCTCGGCGATGTGCTTCAGGATGCGGTTGCGCAGCGTGAAGGGCGACACGGCAAGGCGCATCTCCTCGGCCGGTTCGGCATAGCCGGTGATGAAGTTGAAGATCTGCGCGACATCGCGCGCGATCGTCGGATCGGTGGTGAAGAAGGACAGGTCGGTGTAGATGCGGGCGGTGACCGGGTGGTAGTTGCCGGTGCCGAGATGGACGTAGTTGCGCAGCCGGCCGTCCTCGCGGCGCACGATCAAGGACATCTTGGCGTGGGTCTTCAGTTCCAGGAAGCCGAACACGACCTGGACGCCGGCGCGTTCGAGGTCGCGCGCCCAACGGATGTTGGCCTCCTCGTCGAAGCGCGCCTTGAGCTCGACCAGCGCCGTCACCGACTTGCCGGCCTCGGCGGCGTCGATCAGCGCACGCACGATCGGGCTGTCGTTCGAGGTGCGGTAGAGCGTCTGCTTGATCGCCACCACCTCCGGATCGGCGGCGGCCTGGCGCAGGAACTGCACCACCACGTCGAAGGATTCGTAAGGATGGTGGACGATGATGTCCTTCTCGCGGATGGCGGCCAGGCAGTCGCCGCCATGCTCGCGGATGCGCTCGGGAAAGCGCGGATTGTAGGGGGTGAACTTCAGGTCGTCGCGCGGAATGGCGACGATCTCGGAAATCTGGTTGAGCGCCAGCGGACCGGTGAGCACACTGATGCGGCTCGCCGAGACGCCGAGCTCGCCGGCGACGAAATCGCGCAATTCGGCCGGCATCAGCGTGTCGAATTCGATACGGATCACCGAACCGCGGCGCCGCCGCTTCAGCGCCGTCTCGAACAGGCGCACGAGGTCTTCCGATTCTTCCTCGACCTCGATATCGCTGTCGCGGATGATGCGGAACGTGCCCGAGCCCTTGACCTCATAGCCGGGGAACAGCTTGCCGATATAGAGGCCGACCGCCTCCTCCAGCGGGATGAAGCGCACATGGCGCTTGCGGTCCGGCAGGCGGATGAAACGCCTGAGCGCCACCGGCAGGCGCAAGAGCGCGCTCATCTCTTCACCGTTCTTGCGATGGCGCAATTGCAAGGCGATGGAAAAGCCGAGATTGGGGATGAAGGGAAACGGATGCGCCGGGTCGATCGACAGCGGCGTCAGCACCGGGAACACCTGTTCCTGGAAATGCTCCTCCAGCCAGGTCTTCTCATCCTTGGTCAGCGCGTCGCGGGTGATGCTTTCGATGCCTTCCTTGTTGAGCAGGGCCATCAGCGCCGAGAGGCTCTTCTGCTGGTCCTCCTGCAGGCGCTCGACCTCGCGCAGCAGCTGCTCGAGCTGCTGCTCGGGCGTGCGGCCATCCGGGCTCTTCAGCGCGATCCCTTCGCGCACCTGACCGGCAAGGCCGGCAACGCGGACCATGAAGAACTCGTCGAGATTGGCGGCCGAAATCGACAGGAAGCGGACGCGCTCGAGCAGCGGATGATGCTCGTTGAGCGACTCTTCCAGCACGCGGCGATTGAACTGCAGCCACGAGAATTCGCGGTTGACGAAACGGTCGGGATTGCCGCCGTCGGGGCTCGCCGCCTCGACGGTGATGAACTCGCTCTGCACCGGCTTCAGTTCGTTCATGTTTCCCGCTCTGCCTGCAACCGTCCCTGAGGAGCGACGCATCTTGCCGTCCTGCGACGCTCTAACATCTCTTTGTGACGCATGATCGTCACGGAATCGCTCCGTGCCAGCCTCACGCGCTTAACCGGCTCAACTTATCCTCTGCCAGCCTTTTGCGACAGTTTGATTTCATCGATCTTGCAAAGTGGCATGTTATGCTCCAGATGCAGGCGGGTCACACCCACTGGCCGAACCCAATTGGAGACGACGATGGCAGGCGGTAGCATTCCCCATTTCCAGAACGACGCGGGCCATCCGGTCATCGAGATCGGCGTCAAGGAATTCATGTGCACCGGCGCCAATCCGCCTTTCGACCATCCGCACGTGTTCCTCGACATGGGCGACGACAATGAAAAGGTCTGCCCCTATTGCTCGACGCTTTATCGCTATTCGCCGTCGCTGAAGGCGACGGAAACGCAGCCAGCCGGCTGCCTCTATGTCGACCAGGCCGCCTGAGCCGACCATGATTGAAGCACGGTCCCGGCAAGTCGTCATAGCCGGGGCCGGCATCGCCGGACTGACGGCAGCACTTGCCTTCGCCGAGCGCGGCTTGCGGGTGAAACTGTTCGAGCAGGCCAAGCAGCTCCAAGCGGCCGGCTCCGGCCTCCAGCTGGCTCCCAACGCAACCCGCATTCTGCGCGGCCTTGGCGTACTCGACCGCCTGTTGCCCAACGCGGTCCGGCCCGAAGCGGTGGTGCTGAAGGATGCGAAAAGCCTGCGTGAACTGGCCCGAGTGCCGCTTGGACAGGCGGCCGAAAAGCGCTGGGGCGCGCCCTATCTGGTGGCGCACCGCGCCGACCTGCAGGCGGCGCTGGCGGAGGAAGTGGCAGGGCGGTCGGATATCGAGCTCGTCACCGGTGGGCGGGTGACAGGCATCGCCGCCGAGCAGCGAAGCGTGACCACGACGGTCGAGATCGACGGGAAAACCACGTCGGTTGCAGCCGGCCTCCTGGTCGGTGCCGATGGCGTCTGGTCGACGGTTCGCGCGCTGCTTGCTGCCCGGGACTCCGCCTTCGCGAAAAGCCGCTTCTCGGGCCGACTGGCCTGGCGCACCACCGTTGCGATCGACAGCCCCGCCGGGCAGGCTTTTGCCGAGATCGGAGCGGCTGGCTGCGTCACAACCTTCCTGCACCCCGGCTTCCATTTGGTCGCCTATCCGGTGAGCAAGGGCCGCACCGTCAATCTCGCCGCTTTCACCAGAGGCGAACGGATCGCGGAAGGCTGGTCGGGTCATGCCGACCCGGCCATCCTGTCCAATGCCATGCGTGGCACCGCAGCACTGCTCGCAAGGCTCGTCGCGCTGGCGGGGCCGTGGACGGCGTTTCCAATGCACACTGTGCGGCAAGAGCGCTGGGCGGTCCCCCAAGGCATCGCCCTGATCGGCGACGCCGCGCATGCCATGACGCCGTTCGCGGCCCAGGGCGCGGCCATGGGGATCGAGGACGCCTCGATACTCGCCAATCTGGTCGCCGATTTTCCGGGCGATCCGGCCCACAGCCTCGCCGTCTGGGAAAATCTCAGGCGGCCGCGCGTCGAAAGGGTGCTCAAGCGCGGCGCGTTCAATCGGCTGACCTGGCACGCCTGGGGACCGGTGGCGGTCGCCCGCAATCTGGTGTTGGCCACGCGGCCGCCGCAAAAGCTCGCGGCGGATCTGGACTGGCTTTATGGCTGGGAGGAACCGAAGGTGGTGCGGGAGTAGAGCGCCCGAGGACTCGATTCACGGTACTGCGTCAGTTATACAATCCCATCGACCACCAAAGCGATACCGGCAGCGGGTTCCACCATCCCGTGCGAATGCCGGCGACGCGCAGTCCCGCCGCCGTCCAGGTGTTGCAGCCGACCAGCGCGTTGAAATGGCCGTTGGCTTCGTAGAAACGGTCAAAGGCCGAATAGCCGGCATTGCCGATGGCCATCGGCCCGTCTGATCCCTGCCGGAAACTCGCAGCGATGTAGTCGAGCAACGCCGCGAAATGCGCCTCGTCGATGTCGAAGCTAGCGACATCCGGATGAAGCTCCTTGATCGTGCCGGCGACATCGACATGCATCACCGAGGCGTCGAGCGTCAGCGCCTTCAACACAGGCGCGGCCTTCAATTGCGACCACGTTGGCGTCTCCAGGTAGAAGGCGCGGCCGCCCCAGCCGAAGACGATGTAGCGTGCTTCCGGCGTATCCATCGGCAGACCGGCATCGACCAGGAAGGCGAAGCGCCGTCGAACGCCGTCATCGAGAGGGACGGCGATGTCGGTGTGGATCGGGTTCTTCAGCACCAATATGCGCCGCGTCCCCTCGCCTTCGGCCATCGCCGCCGGCCAGAGCGGGCGCGGCACCAGCGCGCCGAGCGCGGCGGCAAGAAGCACTGCTCCGACGAGCATTGCCAGATATCGCAGGACTGTTCTCATCGGGCGCGGCAGGTCCGGACGAGAAAAATGAAAGGCGAAGCTCTCATCGCTATTTCCGAGATTAGCCGAAGCCGTTCGTGACTTCGTCAGCCTCGGGCTTGACCCGAGGATCCATGCCGTGACCTTTGCCGTAGAGCGCGACGGAGCAGAATTCTGCAAACATCGCAACGCCTTAGCGTCACGGCGTGGATCCTAGGGTCTACGCGCGTCGCTTCGCTCCTTGCTCCGCCCTAGGATAACGAAGGCACGGGCACGAGCCACCTCCCAGGAAACTGTTCCCCGCTCAGTGCAGGATCTGCGACAGGAACAATTTCGTGCGCTCATGGCGCGGGTGGTCGAAGAACTCTGCCGGCGTGTTCTGCTCGACGATCTGGCCCTGATCCATGAAGATCACGCGGTTGGCGACCTTGCGGGCAAAGCCCATCTCGTGGGTGACGCAGAGCATCGTCATGCCCTCTTCCGCCAGACCCACCATCGTCTCCAGCACTTCCTTGATCATCTCGGGATCGAGCGCCGAGGTCGGCTCGTCGAACAGCATGATGCGCGGGTTCATGCAGAGCGAGCGCGCGATCGCCACACGCTGCTGCTGGCCGCCGGAGAGCTGTCCGGGATATTTGTTGGCCTGCTCCGGGATCTTGACGCGCTTGAGGAAATGCATGGCGATTTCCTCGGCCTGCTTCTTCGGCATCTTGCGCACCCAGATCGGCGCCAGCGTGCAATTCTCCAGGATGGTCAGATGCGGGAACAGGTTGAAGTGCTGGAACACCATGCCGACCTCGCGGCGCACCTCGTCGATCTTCTTCAGATCGTTGGTGAGTTCCTTGCCGTCGACGATGATCTTGCCCTTCTGGTGCTCTTCCAGCCGGTTGATGCAGCGGATCATGGTCGATTTGCCGGAACCGGATGGACCGCAAATGACGATGCGCTCGCCGCGCATGACCTTGAGGTTGATGTCCTTGAGCACATGGAACTCGCCATACCATTTGTGCATGCCGACGATGTCGATGGCGACGTCGGTGGTCGAGACATGCATCTTTCCGGCATTGACCTTGAGGTCTTCCGCGCTGACAGCGTTTTCGGTGGTCATGGCCAATTCCCCCTTTTTATCTTTTGTAGCCGGTGTCGAGCCGGCGTTCCGTGTACATTGAATAGCGCGACATGCCGAAGCACAACAGCCAGAAAACAAAGGCGGCAAAGATCAGGCCGGACTTCGGGGTCTGCGGCGTCGCCCAGTTGGGGTCGGCGAAGTTCTGCTTCACCACGCCGAGCAGGTCGAACATCGAGATGATCAGGACCAGGCTGGTGTCCTTGAGCATACCGATGAAGGTGTTGACGATGCCTGGGATGACCAGCTTCAGCGCCTGCGGCAGCACAATCAGGCCCATCTTCTGCCAGTAGCCGAGGCCGAGCGAGTCGGCACCTTCATATTGGCCTTTCGGGATCGCCTGCAGGCCGCCGCGGATCACTTCCGCCATATAGGCGGCGGCAAACAGCGACACGCCGATCAGGGCCCGCAGGTATTTGTCGAAGCTGACGCCTTCCGGCAGGAACAGCGGCAGCATGACGCTGGCGAAGAACAGCACCGTGATCAGCGGAATGCCGCGCACCGTCTCGATGAAGACGACGCATAGCCATTTGATGATCGGCATCTTCGAACGCCGACCGAGCGCCAGCACGATGCCCATCGGCAGCGACACGGCAATGCCGACGAAGGACAGGCTGAGCGTGACCAGCAGCCCGCCCCAACGCGGGGTCTCGACATGCGGCAGGCCGAACACGCCGCCAACCAGCAGGACGAAGGCGACGATCGGCAGCGCAACGAAGAGCAGAAGCGCGTTCAGCCCCTTGCGCGGCACGCGCGGGATCAGCATCGGCACCAGCAGCGCCACGAACAGGACGGCCACCAGAATCGGCCGCCAGCGCTCCTCGATCGGATAGGTGCCGAACATGAACTGGCCGAACTTGGCGTTGACGAAGGCCCAGCAGGCGCCGGTCCAACCGTCGGGCTGGATGCCGCCTTGCGAAGCGGTCGTGCACACCGTGCGGTCAGGGCCGGTCCAAACGGCGTTGATGAAGGCCCAGTTGATGATTTGCGGCAAGACCCACACCACAATGGCGATGCCCAGCACGGTGAGGATGGTGTCGCCGACCGAACCGATCAGGTTCTTGCGCACCCAGGCATAGGCGCCGCGTTCGGTAGGCGGCGCCGGCTGCGCCAGCGCCATCTCGGTGCGCACCCAGGACATATCGTGTTCCTGCATGGCCTTACCTCTCCACCAACGCCATTCTGGCGTTGACGATGTTCATGACAAAGGACGTCACGAGGCTCAGCACCAGATAGGCGATCATCATGATGAACACGCCCTCGACCGCCTGTCCGGTCTGGTTCAGCACGGTGCCAGCGGTGGCCGTCAGATCGGGATAACCGATGGCGATCGCCAGCGATGAATTCTTGGTCAAGTTCAGATACTGGCTGGTGAGCGGCGGGATGACGATGCGCATTGCCTGCGGGATGACCACCAGCCGCAGGATCGGCCCGGAGCGCAGGCCAAGCGCCGCTGCCGCCTCGGTCTGGCCCTTGCTGACGCCCCTGATGCCGGCGCGCACGATCTCGGCGATGAAGGCGGCGGTGTAGAAGGAGAGCGCCAGCAGCAGCGACAGGAACTCCGGCTTGATCCAGAAGCCGCCGGTCAGGTTGAAGGTCGACTGCTTCGGGAAATCGAAGGTGAGCGGCATGCCGCTGAGCAGGTAAGCAAGCGCCGGGAGGCCGATGATGAGAGCGACCGACGTCCAGAACACCGGGAATTGCTGGCCGGTTGCCCGCTGCCGCTGCCGCGCCCTGTGGGCGACGAACCAAGCCATCGCGATGGCGAGCAGCAATGCCACGCCGATCAGCCAGGAGCCATCTCCCCAAACGGCGCGCGGCAGATAGAAACCACGTTGGTTGAGGAAGGAGCCGAGAGGCAAATGGATGCTCTCGCGCGGCGGCGGCAGCACCGCCAGCACGCCGGAATACCAGAAGAAGATGACCAGCAGCGGCGGGATGTTGCGGAATATCTCGACATAGACCGTGCAGATCTTGCGGATCAGCCAGTTCTGCGACAGGCGGCCGATGCCGATCAGGAAGCCGACGACAGTGGCAAGCACGATGCCGGCGACGGCAATGATGATCGTGTTGAGCAAACCGACGACCAGCGCCCGGAAATAGGTCGAGTCGGACGTGTAGGCGATCGGCGTGTCGGAGATGTCGAAGCCGGCCCTGCTCTTGAGGAAGCCGAAGCCTGAAGCGATGTGCAGGCGCTGGAGGTTCTCGATGACGTTGTGGACGATCCACCAGATCGAGCTGAACAGCAGGATAACCACCAGCGTCTGAAAGAACAGGCTGCGTATTCTCGGGTCATTGATGAAGGAGCCGCGGCTCGGCTCCCCGCGAAGGATTTCCTGCGAAGCCATGGACCGTCCCCTGGAAAGAGAAACCGGGAGGCAGACGACCTGCCTCCCGGATCACGTTTCGATCAGCGGATCGGCGGGCCGTATTGCAGGCCGCCCTTGGTCCACAGCGCGTTGATGCCGCGCGCGATCTTGAGCGGGCTGCCCGAGCCGACATTGCGCTCGAACATTTCACCATAGTTGCCGACCGCCTTGACGATGTTCACAACCCAGTCGTTGGACAGGCCGAGATCGGCGCCGTACTTGCCGTCCGGCTCGGTGCCGAGAAGGCGCTGGATGTTCGGATCGGTCGAGGTCTTCATCTCCTCGACATTCGCCTGGGTAACGCCGGCCTCCTCGGCGTTGAGCAGCGCGAAATAGGTCCAGCGCGCGATGTGGGCCCACTGGTCGTCGCCCTGGCGCACGGCCGGGCCTAGCGGCTCCTTGGAGATGATCTCGGGCAGCACGACGTGATCGGCCGGCGAGGACAGTGTCAGGCGTATGCCATAGAGGCCGGATTGGTCAGTGGTGTAAGCGTCGCAGCGGCCGGCATCATAGGCGGCGTTGACCTCTTCCAGCTTCTCGAACACGACGGGATTGTACTCCATCTTGTTCTTCTTGAAGTAGTCGGCGAGGTTCAGCTCGGTCGTGGTGCCGCTCTGCACGCAGACGGCGGCGCCCGAAAGCTGCAGCGCCGAGTTCACGCCCGGCAGCTTCTTGGCGTTGATCATGAAGCCCTGACCATCATAGTAGGTGACGCCGACGAAATCGAGGCCGAGCGCGCTGTCGCGGTTGCTGGTCCAGGTGGTGTTGCGCGACAGGAGGTCGATCTCGCCCGACTGCAGCGCGGTGAAACGCTCCTTGGCGCTGAGCGGCGTGAACTTGACCTTGGTGGCGTCACCGAAGACGGCGGCCGCGACGGCGCGGCAGAAGTCCGCATCGATGCCTTTCCAGTCACCCTTGTCGTCCGGCGCCGAAAAGCCGGCGAGACCGGTCGAGACGCCGCATTGAAGAAAGCCCTTCTGCTTCACGGTATCGAGCGTGCCAGCCGAAGCGGCGGACGCCATGAACCCGAGCGCGGCGGCGCCAAGAATGCCGATTGCAATGTGTTTCATGACCCACAGACCCTTTTCTGTTACAGGCGCCCCTGCTGCCAGGCGACGCTTGATCTTTTTTCGTTTGTGAATGCAGCTCCCACTTCAAGGCCCACTCCCGGACCCGCATCGGTTGCCGATGCGCTGCCTCCCATTCACGAAACGCATCGAAGGCGATTATTCCTGTGAGGTCAAGGGAAATGACCGAAAGCCCAAAGGTTTGAAAAGCAATTGCCGCAAATGCCTGAATTGCGGACAAGAGCCCATGAAATCGGCAGGCCATGCGAATAAATCAGTCAAGTTGCGGCGGCGCGAATCCATGATCCGGCGCCCGAATCCGCTTCGGCAATAGCCGTGCTTTATTGGGCGCCGAGGGGGGTTGGATTGGCCCAGCCGAAGACGGGCTTTTGGCGAGCCCGGCGCGGTTGCGCGGGCCTGGCCGCCGCTTTATGGCTGGACCCCCGACATCATTCGATAGGCGACGAACCATGGCTAAAGACGGCATCGGAATGGGCACCAACACGCTGCTTGCCCATTCCGGCAACAACCCGCGCGACTATTTCGGCTTCGTCAACCCGCCGGTCGTGCACGCCTCCACGGTGCTTTACCCCGATGCCGCCTCGATGGCCGGACGCAGCCAGAAATACACTTACGGCACGCGCGGCACGCCGACGATGGATGCGCTGACACTCGCCGTCGACGCGCTGGAAGGCTCGGCCGGCACTATCGCGGTGCCTTCGGGATTGGCGGCGGTGACGGTGCCGCTGCTCGCCTTCCTTGCGGCCGGCGACCATCTGCTGATCGTCGACAGCGTCTACCATCCGACGCGCCACTTCGCCGATACGATGCTGAAGCGGCTCGGCATCGAGGTCGAATATTACGAGCCGCGCATCGGCGCCGGCATCGCCTCGCTGATCAGGCCCAACACAAAAGTGGTGTTCACCGAATCGCCGGGATCGAACACCTATGAGGTGCAGGACATACCGGGCATCGCCAAGGTGGCGCATGAAGCGGGTGCCATCGTGATGATGGACAACACCTGGGCGACGCCGCTCTATTTCAAGCCGCTCGACCATGGCGTCGACATCTCGATCCATGCGGCGACGAAATATCCGGCCGGCCACTCCGACGTGCTGCTCGGCCTGGTTTCGGCCAACGAGGCCTGCTGGACCAAGCTTTATGACAGTTTCTGCACGCTGGGCTGCTGTTCCGGTCCGGACGACGTCTACCAGGTCTTGCGCGGCCTGCGCACGATGGGCGTGCGGCTCGAGCATCACCGCAAGTCCGCGCTCGATATCGCGCGCTGGCTGGAAGGGCAGCCGGGCGTAGCGCAGGTGCTGCACCCGGCTCTGGAAAGCCATCCCGACCATGCGCTGTGGAAGCGCGACTTCTGCGGCTCGAGCGGCATCTTCTCGATCGTGCTCAACGGTGGCGGGCAGAAGGCCCAGCACGCTTTCCTCGACGCCCTCAAGATCTTCGGGCTCGGCTATTCCTGGGGCGGCTATGAGAGCCTCGCCGTGCCGGTCCACCTCGGCGACCGCACCATCGCCAAAGGCTCTTATGCCGGTCCGCTGATCCGTCTGCAGATCGGGCTTGAGGATGTCGAAGATCTGAAGACCGATATCGCGCGTGGGCTGGCGGCTGCCGCCGGCTGACAGGTTGACCCGCGGACGCTGGCCGCCCACGCGATTGACCAAGGCAAAGCCGCTGGCGGCATGTCCGCCGCAGCGCGCCGCGCAATAATATTCTCTCCGGCCGCGAATATACGGATTAGGTTGGCTTCCAAATCCGTGACTTCCGCGGCATTGCGTGCAGCGCAATTCCACCCATTCCGATCCAGGGCCTGCCATGGCGTTTCGCCTCTTTGTTCCAATCCTCGCCGGAGCGACGCTTCGCGAGCGGCTGCTCGCCTGCATCGGCGCGACCATCGGCATCGCGCTCACCGGCATGATCAGCGGGCTCGCGACGGGTAGCGGTCCGCTTGTGGCAATGCTGGTGGCCCCCATGGGCGCTTCCGCGGTGCTGCTCTTTGCCGTTCCCTCGAGCCCGCTGGCGCAGCCCTGGTCGATCATCGGCGGCAACACGATCTCGGCGCTGGTCGGGGTGACGGTGGCGCATTTTGTGCATGACACGGTGATCGCCTCCGGACTCGCGGTGGCGCTGGCGATCGCCGCCATGTCGTTCACGCGATCATTGCATCCGCCGGGCGGCGCGGCGGCGCTTACCGGCGTGCTCGGCGGGCCGGCGGTTGCGGCGGCCGGCTTCCTGTTTCCGTTTGTGCCGGTGGCGCTGAACTCAACCATCCTGGTCGCGCTTGGCTTCCTCTTCCATAAGCTGTCGCGCCGCAACTATCCCCATGTGCATGTGCCGGCCAACAGCAGTCACGGCACAGCCGACCGGCCGCCGGCCGAGCGCGTCGGCTTTCGACCCGAGGATGTCGATGCGGCGCTCTCGGCGCTCGACGAAACCTTCGACATCGACCGTGATGACCTGGAGCGCCTGCTGCGCCAGGTCGAGCTGCAGGCGATGGTGCGCTCACAGCGCACGCTGCTTTGCCGGGACATCATGTCCCGCGATGTGATCTCGGTGCCGGAGACGGCTTCAGCCGACGAGGCGCGCAACCTTTTGATCGACCACAACATCCGCACCTTGCCGGTCGTCGACGCGGAAGGACGGATCACCGGCGCAATCGGCCTGCGCGAGCTGACGAGGACGACCGACACGGTGGGAGGGGTGATGTCGAAAGCAAGCACCGCTTTGCCCGACATGCCGGCGATGAGCCTGCTGCCGACGCTGACCGACGGGCGCAGTCATGCGGTGGCGATCATCGATGGCGGCCGGCATATAGTTGGGCTGATCACGCAGACCGACCTGCTGGCTGCGGCCGCGCGCGTGCAGCAGGCTGGCAAGGCGCCGTTGAAAGCGGTGGCCTGAGAGCAATTCCAGGAAAAGAGTGGCACGGTTTTCCGCCTGAAAGTGCGTAGAGCCTGAAGCGGTTCAGCGCTTTCGTGAAAAGCCGAGCCGCTTCAGACAGGGCATCAGCCAGACAAGTGGACCGTCCGGTCGAGACGCCGAGTGGCGCGCGAGGCCTTGTCCGACCGGGCGACATGCGCCCATGAGCCGTCATAGACCGCCTGCCGCCGCTCGATCCAGGCGCTCAAGCCTTCGCGCAGGTCTGCTGTCGGGGCAACGCGGGCGAATTGCTCAGCCTCCACCAGCAAGCCTTCCGCTATGCTCGAGTTGATGCCACGCGCCACCGCCGAGAGGATGCTGGCGACCGCCGTCTGCGAATGGCTGGCGATGCGGCGGGCAAGGTCAAGGGCCGCCCGCATCAGATCTTCGTGCGGCACGACCTGGTTGACCAGGCCAAGCTCGGTGGCGCGAGCGGCGGAAAATGTCTCGCCGGTCAACAGCAGCTCCAGCGCGCGCTTGCGGCCGGCAAGCCGCGGCAGGCGCTGCGTGCCGCCGAAAGTCGGTGGCATGGCAAGCTTGATCTCCGGCTTGGCGAACAAGGCGCGGTCGCTGGCGACGGCCAGCGGCACCGCTTCGGTGATCTCGCAGCCGCCGCCAAAGGCGAGGCCGTTGACGGCGGCGATCACCGGCTTGCGGAACGCTTCCAGCCGCGCCGTCAGACGCTGGCCGCGCATGACGAAATCGCGCAGAGCGGCATCGGTGCCCTCGGCCACGCTCAACGAGAATTCGTGGATATCGCCGCCGGCGGAGAAGGCGCGCTCCCCTGCCCCTATGAGGATGACGGCGCGCACGTCATCGTCCGTCTCGATCAGGTCGAGGTGCGACAGCAGCCGGTCGATCAGCGCGTAATTCAGCGCATTCAGCCTGTCGGGGCGGTTGAGGGTGAGGATCGCGACGCGGTCGCGCGTCTCGCTGAGCACAAGGTCGGTCATGGCTTTTTCCTTCTCCGGTGGTTCGGCGGGATAAGGAGCAGGCTTTCGATTGCTTGTATATTCACTAGTTGGTATACTTACGCGATGAGCGAAAAGACCAATCCCACGCGAAAACGCCTGGTCGATGCGGCGACCAAGCTCTTCTATGCCGAAGGCATCGGCCGCGTCAGCGTCGACGCCGTGGCCGAGAAGGCAGGCCTTACCAAGCGCACGCTCTACTACCATTTCAAAAGCAAGGACGATCTGATCGCGGCCTATCTCGATGGACGCGACCAGCCTAATCTCGAGCAGATGGCGGGCTGGTTCGATGCGGCGGAGGGCGGCGCGGATAAAAAGGTCGAGGCGATCTTCACCAACCTTGCGCGGGTTGCCCGCCATCCCAAATGGAAGGGCTGCGGCTTCCTACGCACGGCGGCCGAGCTGGCGGCGATGCCGGGACATCCGGCGGTGAAGGCTGGAGCACGCCACAAGACCAATTT
Organism: Mesorhizobium sp. ORS 3359; assembly: GCA_000824845.1. Classification (GTDB taxonomy): domain Bacteria; phylum Pseudomonadota; class Alphaproteobacteria; order Rhizobiales; family Rhizobiaceae; genus Mesorhizobium. The sequence goes on from CCNC01000187.1 coordinate 16,286, forward strand.
CGAGAAATGGCTGGCCGGCGCGCTTTCAAGCCACGATATCGCCCAGTCGAAGATGCTGGCGCGCGAGATCGTGCTTTTGATGGACGGCGCCTTTTCCAGCATGCTGATCCATCACAATCCCGACTACGTCAACGCCGCCGGTCACGCCGCCGCAACGCTGGTACGGGCACGGATGGCGGGCAAACACGCAGCTTAGATCGTGGACGCTTGCGACGCGTGGATCGAGCCGGCCCTGGGTGCAGCGTCTTCAGGACAAGGCCGGCGGTGCCGGCGAGAAGCGTGACCAGCGTCAGCGGCAGGCCAACCTTGGCTGCGAGGAGACTTGACCGCCGGGTAACAAACAAGGCCCCGGAGGGCCTTGTCGCAACACCTCGATTGCAGAGCCCCGCCGTTACTTTCCCGCCAACTGCTTGGCATTCTCCGCAGTGATGGCGGTTGTATCCACAGTCACCGTCGCATCCACCGATGTCGCGCAGTCGAGCAGGATCTTCTTCGACATCTCGATCGCTTCCTTGGCGCCGGTCGGGTAAGTGAAGGTTGCCGCCCAATCGCCCTTGGCCACCGCCTCGATGCCGCCGGCCGGCCCAGGCAGGCCGTCGGTGCCGATGATCTTGACGTCCTTGCCAGCGCCTTTGGCGGCCAGCAGCGCGCCCGCCGCCATCATGTCATTCGAGGCATAGAGGACTTTGATGTCGGGATGCGCCTGCAGCATCGCGGCAAAGGCGGTCTGGGCTTTATCCGGAACCCAGTCGGCGGCCTGCTCGGCGACGATCTGGATCTTTGAGTTCGCCTTCACGCCTTCCTTGAAGCCGTTGAGACGCTCCACCGCCGGCGTTGAGCTCGGCAGGCCTTCCAGCACCGCCGCCTCGCCGCCGTCAGGCAACAGCTTCGTCGCGGTGAATTTGCCGGCTTCCTCGGCGATCTTGAAATTGTCGCCGCCGATGAAGGCTGTGTAGTCCTTGCCGGGATCGCCCACCGTCTTGCGGTCTAGTTCGATCACCGGAATGCCGGCATCCATGGCGCGCTTGACGGCCGGCGTCAACGGAGCGGCCTCGAAGGGCGAGATCAGCAGGACATCGACCTTTTGGGTGATAAAATTGTCGACCTGGGAGGTCTGCGTGTTGACGTTGCCGGCACCGTCGGCGATCTGCAGCGTGAAGCCCGGCACTTCCTTGGCCGCCGCGGTCAGCTCGTCGTTGACGTGCTGGCGATAGGGCTCGGCATTATTGGCCTGTGAAAAGCCGATGACGAACTGGCCGTCCTTGGCGCAGGCCTTCACCAGCGGCTCGGCCGCCTGGGCCGCGCCGGCAATGCAAAGGCCGGCACCGGCCAGCAGCGCGGCCCGAAGGACGCGCGATCCTATCATTGTGGTTTTCATAATCTCTCCTCCTCGTCCGGCTGGGCCGAACCTCTGGTTACAGTTTTTGGGCACTCTTCCCGATGCTGCCGCCGGCCTCCTACCGACCCAATCCCTCGCGGCGGCGAACGAGGGATTGGAGCACTGCCGCCAGCACGATGATCGCGGCGGTCGCGAGCAACTGCGTGGCGGGGGTGATGTTGTTGAGCTGAAGGATGTTGGCCAAAGCGCCGAGCATGATGGTACCGGCGACGGTGCCGACCATCGAGCCGGCGCCGCCGAACAGACTTGTGCCGCCGATGACGACGGCCGCGATGGCGGTCAGTTCATAGCCCACGCCATCGTTGGCGCTGCCGAAATTGAACTGACCGGCATGGACGATGCCCGCAAGTGCCGAGGCAAAGCCGGTGATGGCGTAGACCGATATCTTCACCATCGATACGGGCACGCCGGAAATGCGGGCTGCGCGCTCGTTGCCGCCGACGGCATAAACGTAGCGGCCGAAGCGCGTGGTGTTGAGCACCAGTGTGGCAATCGCGGCGAAGATGATGAACACGATGGTCGCCACCGGCACGGTGTTGTCGAACAACCGCTCGCCCAGCACCGCGAAGACCGGCGGCGCCAGGCCCGGGCCGTCGCCATAGGAAATGTTGATATACTGGTTGCCGGACACGATCAGCGCCAGGCCGCGTGCCGCCTGCAGGCCGGCCAGCGTGACGATGAAAGGCTCCAGACGGAAGCGGGTGGAGATCGTGCCCTGTACGACGCCGAAGACGATGCCCATGACGAGCACGGCGAGGATGGTCGGGATCAGCCCGAAGCCGCCCGAGATCATCATCGAGGCGGTGACGACGCTGGAAAGCCCGAGCACCGCGCCGACCGAAAGGTCGATGCCGGCGGTGATGATGACGAAGGTCATGCCGATGGCGATGATGCCGGTCTCGGATACAGCGCGCACGATGTTGGCGATGTTGTCGGGGTTGAGAAACAATATCTCGCCGTGGCGCCGGGGCGAGAAGATGACGCCGCCGATCGCCACCAGCACCAGGCCTATCAGGCTCTGAAAACGCACGACGATGGCCAGTGGGTCGACGCGATGTCCGGGCGCTGCCGTGCCTGGAACCGCCGGGTTGGCGGCCACCGAAATCTTCTGGTCCGACATCAGGCCTCCCTGCCGTTAGCCGCGGCAAGCACGGTGTGCTCGTCGACGCCGCCGTTGAATTCCGCCACGTTGCGCCCCCGGCGCAGCACCACGATGCGGTCGCAGAGCCCGATCAGTTCCGGCATCTCGCTCGATGCGACCAGAATACCCAGCCCTTGCGCAGCAAGTGCTCTGAGCCTCGCGTAGATCTCCCCCTTGGCGCCGACATCGACGCCGCGGGTCGGCTCATCGAGCAGGAGCAGGCGCGGGTTGCCAAGGATTTCCTTGGCCAGCACGACCTTCTGCTGGTTGCCGCCCGACAGCGCGCCGACTGCGATGTCCGGGTTTTTCGGGCGGATATCGAACTGGCCGAAGGATCGCGTCACCGCCTCGGCCTGGCGGCGCGGTGACATCAGTCCGGCCGGCGATATGCGACGGATCACCGACATCACCAGATTAAGGCTGACCGCCATGCGTAGCATCAGGCCGCTGCCGCGCCGGTCGTCGGTGACGAAGGCGATGCCGGCCCTGCGCGCGGCGTTTATGGAATCGAGCCTAACCGGCTTGTCGTCGACCGCCACCTCGCCCTGCCAGCGGCCGGCGAGGCCCGTACCGTAAAGCGCGGACAGTAGTTCAGTGCGCCCTGCCCCCATGATCCCGGCCAGGCCGACGATCTCGCCTTCCCTGACCTCCAGCGAGACGCCAGTCGGAGGCTGCCAGCCGGCGCTTTCACGGGCGAGCCGGAAGCTGGCATCCCTGAGGCTGAGCAGTGCCTTGCCGGCGCTCCTGGCGCGTTCGGGATAGAGCTCGTCCAGCGGCCGTCCGACCAACAGGCGCACCAGCTCGGCCTGGGGCGCGTGCGGCTCGGTGATGCCGGCGACACGGCCGTCGCGCATCACCGTCACGCGATCGGCGATCTCAGGTACTTCCTCCAGCCGGTGCGATATGTAGATGATGCCGACACCCGAGGCGGCGAGCTTCCTCATGATCTCGAACAGACGTTCGACCTCGCCGACGGTAAGCGCGGCCGTCGGTTCGTCCATGATCAACACGCGGGACGCATAAGACAGCGCCTTGACGATCGCCACCACCTGGCGCTGACCGATCGATAGGTCAGCGACAAGGCGCGCCGGATCGATGGCGAGCTCGATCGCCTCAAGCCGCCGCTTGGCCTCACGACGCATCGCAGGCACGTCAAGCATGCCGCCCGGCCGCATCAGCTCGCGACCGAGGAAGAGGTTCGCCGCGACATCGAGCGAAGGGACGAGATCGAGTTCCTGGAAGATCGTGGCGATGCCGGCGGCTTGCGCCTCGCGTGGGTTGTTGAAGGTGACCGGCTTGCCGTCGATGAGGGTCTCGCCCTCGTCCGGCGTGTAGACGCCGGACAAGAGGTTCATCAGCGTCGACTTGCCGGCACCGTTCTCGCCGAGCAACGCGTGGATCTCGCCAGCCTTCAGATCGAAATCGACACCGCGCAACGCCTGCACGCCGCCGAAACGCTTTACGGCACCGGTGACGGAAAGCAGCGGCGCGCTCATATCGACCTCGAGTGAGCCGGCCTCGCGCAGGATTCGCGGGCCTGCAGCGTCGCTTGAAGCCGCACGGCCCGTGGCGGAGCATGGCTGGATGCGATGCGCTCGCTGAGCAGCATTGCCGCCTGGCGGCCGATCTCGGTGCAAGGCTGTCCGACCAGCGTCAGCCTGGGCTCGAAGCAGTCGGCCCATTCGAAATCGTCGAAGCCGACAAGCGAGAGGTCGCGCGGGACCGAAAGACCCTTCTCGCGGATAGCGCGGACTGCCCCGATCGTCGTCATGTTGTTGCCGGTAACCAAAGCGGTGGGGCGCGCGGGCAGCGACAGGATCGCGTGAGTCGATGCCGTGGCACTCGCCGTGTCGACATTCTCTGTCGAGACATAGTGCGGCGGGCATTCAAGTCCATTGGCTGCCATCGATGCGCGAAAGGCCTCGATACGCTCGCGCGTGGTGGCGAGGCCCGGCTGGCCGGCGAGATAACCGACGCGCCTGTGGCCGAAGGAAGCGACATGATCTATCAACGAGCGCATCGACGCCTCGTTCTCGACGCCGATCTGGTCGAAGCGGTCGTCGGCGAACCGGTCGATGAGCACGCAAGGCAGCTTCTTTTCCGCGAGATAGTCAATCGCGCGCTGCGGCGAGCCGGACGGCGCCAGGATCACGCCATCGACGCGACGCTGATGGAACGCGCGCACGACCTGAAGCTCGCGGTCCGGGTCTTCCTGCGTATCCGACAGGAACACCATCAGGCCAAGGCGCGCGCATTCTGCCTCAACCGCGCAGATGATATCGGTGAAGTAGGGATTAGAGATGGCCGAAATGGCGAGCCCGACGCTGTTGGTCGAGGCGACTTTCAGCGAGCGCGCCAGCTCATTGGGCTGATAGCCCATGGCGGCAATGGCATCGTTGATGAGCTGCGCCTTCTCGGGCGAGACGAAACGCGTGCGGTTGACAACGTGCGAGACGGTCGAAACCGAGACGCCGGCGCGGCGCGCGACCTCAGCCATTGTCGGCATGGCGGCTCGTGCGGAGTGCTCGCAAGCGCTCCTCCCTATCTCGCGTTTCCCGTCCGCTCTGCGGCGGATCTGAGCGGACCATAAAGTCATCGAAACGTTTGCGCAATCGTTTCGATGACTTTGCGCAAAATATCTTCGAGCGCGAGAAGCTCGGTGCTAAAAGGTGAACGCCAGCCAGGCGGTGCCGGCGAGAAGCGTGACCAGCGTCAGCGGCAAGCCGACCTTGAAGAAGGCGGAAAAGGAAAGCTCCTTGCCGGCAGCCTTGGCCTGCTCGGCGACGATCAGGTTGGCGACCGAGCCGAGCAGCGTGAAATTGCCGGCAAGCGTCGAGGACATCGCCACGACCAGCCAGGCGCGCTCCGGGTTCTCCAGCCCGGGGATGAACGGCCGCAGCGCCAGCACCGCCGGCACATTGCTCATGATGTTGGAGAGCACCGCGGTGAAGCCCGAAAGCCGCCAGACATCGTCGAGGCCGATGTTCTTCGCCCAGGCGATCATGTCGGGCGTGAGAAGCGTGCGCTCGGCGCCAGCCACCACCACGAACAGGCCGGCGAACATGAAGAGCAGCGGCCCGTCGATCTCGCGATAGATGCGCCGAGGCTTGATTGCCCTTGTGACCAGCAGGAAAGCGCCGGCAATCAGCGCCGCCTTGGCAACGGGAACGCCGGCGAAGAAGGCGAGCGCCAGCAACACGCAGACGATGGTGGCCTTGAGCACCTGTCCGGGCAGCATGCGCCCTCGATACACTTCCGGGCTGAGTTCGGCGGGGCGGGAGAATTCGGCCCGGTAGACGATGCGTATGATGACGATGACGCAGAGCAGGCCGAATAGCGCCACCGGCGCGAGCGCCAGCGTGAAGGCCGGATAGGAAACGCCGGACAGCGCGCCGATCACCATGTTCTGCGGATTGCCGGTGATGGTGGCGACACTGCCGCAGTTCGAGGCGGTGCAGGTGGCGATGAGATAAGGCACCGGGTTGCGGTTGATGACGCGGGTGACATGAACGACGATCGGCGCCATCACCAGGCAGATCGCGTCATTGACCAGGAAGGCCGAGAGCACGCCGGTCAACAGCGTCACCATGACCAGGAGCATGAAGGGCGCATGGGCGTGTTCGATGGCAAAGCCGCCAAGCGCCCGAAACGCGCCCGAAACCTTCAGATGCGCGACCACGATCATCATGCCGAGGAGCAGCGTGATGGTATCGAAATTGATAGCCTTGTAGGCATCCTCGATGCTGATCGCGCCGATGGCGATCATGGCGGCACCGCCAAGCAGCGCGATTCCGGCACGGTCGAGGCGCAGCCCGGGAATGCGGCCGACGGCGACACCCGCATAGGTGAGCACGAGGATTAAAAGCGCGCCCGCGCCGGTCCATGTCATTGCAAGAAGGTTCCCGTTGCCTGCCCTGTCCGCCAGAATCGGCCGGAGGACGGATCGGCCTCACATTTAACAAGGGTGGCGGAAAGGGAAAGCGTGCAAGCGCAGCAAAGCGTGATGGCGCTTTCATGGCTTTCACATTCATAAACCCTAATGTAAAGAACGGTGAATTAACATATCTGACCGATAATTCAGGCGTTGGGGACTAAACGGATGAACACGGTCGTTGAAGCGGAACATCGCGTCCTATCGCGGGAGGAATTGATGCGTCCGCAGGAATGCCCCCGCTGTCACGGGGCCAAAAAAGTTTTCGTTTGCGCGCGCTGGCTGAGCTCGAACGGCCATTGCTGCCCGGAGGGTACCCACCGGATTAACTGCCCAGGACACAGCATCGCCTGCCTCGAATGCAGCGGGCGCGGCGGCTAGAGCGTTTCACCGTTTCACGGAAACGGCGAGCCGCTCTATCTCTTTGTTCTACGCAATTCCGGACGGAAAACCGCTCACACTTTTCCTGGAATTGCTCTAGCGGTACCCGGCAGGCGCCGATCGACCACAGCGCCGCCGCGCGGAATCCTGTACTCTGGCGCTGGCCGAAGGCCGCCGTCATTAAAGTTTGACATAGGCAAGTCCGCCGGGGCTGTTGCGATCAACGCCCGCTGGACTTGACTATTGCCTTGCGCTTCACCGCCGCCTACCACTTGGCGAATTTCACGATTTTCCTCAGGCTCCCGCAAAGCAATGATCGTCCGACTGCGACGCGCCCTGCGATGGCAAGCGCTTCCGCTTCTTGCCGGCTTTGCCGTTGTCGCACTGATCATAACCGCGCGCGCCATCCTCGCCGAAGCGCAGGTCGCCGACCGCGATGCCAGCCGTGAAGCGATTGAAGCTCAGCAAACGCTCTCGAGCCTGCTTTCGCTCGCCCAGGACGCCGAGACCGGCCAGCGCGGCTATCTGCTGACCGGCGAGAAAAACTATCTGCTGCCATACCAGCATGCGGTCGAGGCGCTGCCGGCGCTGCTCAAGCGCGTCGATGAGATGTTTCCGGTCGGCAGCGATCGGGCGCAGCAGGTGGCCGGCATCAAGGACGCGCTTGCCCGCAAGCAAGCGGAACTCGCTGAGACGATCAGGCTCTACGACACGGGCAACACGGCGAAAGCGCTGGACATCGTGCGCGGCGGCAGGGGCAAGCTGGACATGGACCAGATCCGCGCCAACATCGATGCGATCCGGCGCATCGACGGTGCGAACCTCGCTGCCCGTGCGGAGCGGATGGAACAGATCGAAGGCTGGCTGCGCATCGGCTCATTCGCGGCGCTGCTGGGAATCTTTCTGCTCGGCATCTATACGATCCGCCAGTCCAGCCGCCGCTTCCGAGAGGTGGCTGCCGCGCAGGACGCATTGAGCGCCAAGAACGCGGCGCTGCTGGACGAGATCGATACACGTGAGAAGGCGGAGTCGCAGCTTCGCCAGGTGCAGAAGATGGAGGCGGTGGGCCAGCTCACGGGCGGCATCGCGCATGATTTCAACAATATGCTGGCTGTCATCACCAGCGCCATGAACCTCGCGCAGCGCAAGCTCGCTCGCGGCGAGCATGACGTGCAGAGCTTCGTTGAGGCCGCGGCCGATGCCGCGGCACGCGCCGCCAACCTCACCGCCAGGCTGCTTGCCTTTTCCAGGCAGCAGCCGCTGGCGCCGCAAATCGTCGATGCCAATCGCCTCGTCACCGGCATGTCGAACCTTTTACGGCGCACGCTCGGCCATGCGATCGAGATCGAAACGGTGCTGGCGGGCGGACTTTGGAAAACGCATGCCGACCCGAGCCAGGTCGAGAACGCCATCATCAACCTGGCGGTCAACGCACGCGACGCCATGGATGAAGAAGGCAAGCTCACCATCGAGACCGCCAACTGCCATCTCGACGAGGCCTATGCGGCGGCGCATCCCGAAGTGAAGGCCGGTCAGTATGTCATGATCGCGGTAACGGACACCGGCGCGGGCATGGCGGCGGACATCATGGCCAAGGCTTTCGAGCCATTCTTCACCACGAAGCCCGCGACCAAGGGAACCGGGCTAGGTCTCAGCCAGGTGTTCGGCTTCGTCAAGCAATCCGGCGGACACGTCAAGATCTATTCGGAGCCCGGCGAGGGCACGACAATCAGGATCTATCTTCCGCGCTTCACCGGTCCGGAGGAAGCGGCGCCGCCGGTAAAGACCGCCGGCAGGAGCGATGTTCCGACAACCGAAACCGTGCTGCTGGTCGAGGACGATGCTCGCGTGCGTGCTTCGACGGCCGCCGCCCTGCTGGAGCTCGGCTATACCGTCATCGAAGCCGTGGGTGGTGACGAAGCCTTGGAGAAACTCGGTCAGAACGCCGCCATCGCGCTGATGCTGACGGATATCGTGATGCCGGGCATGAATGGCCGGCAACTCGCCGACCAGGCTCGCAAGCACTCCCCCTCCCTGAAAGTGGTGTTCATGACCGGCTTCACGCGCAACGCCGTCGTGCACAATGGCGTGCTCGACCACGATGTGCACTTCATCGCCAAGCCGTTCACGCTGGAGCGGCTGGCGGCGAAGCTCCGGGACGCGCTGGCTTGATTTGTCCGGCCGTTCTTAGATCCGTCCGAGCACGACCAGAATAATGACGATGACAAGAACCAACCCGAGACCGCCGCCGCCATAATAGCCCGTGCCGTAGAACGGCCCGCCGCCCAGGCCGCTGAAACCGCCAAGCAAGGCCAGAATGAGAATGATAATAAGAATTGTGCCGAGACCCATGTTCTTTTCCTCTCTCTGAGCGCAAGCCGGCGCTTTTCATCACGAAATCAACTCGCAAGGGGCGCGCATGTTCCACCCGGCTTCGGGGCCGATGCTATTCGGCCTTGGCCGATTGGGATGACACGATCGGCGGCCCAGGATTGGCTTCAAGTCTGATCGGGACCAAAAACATGAGCGCGATCGCAATCGCGATCGACGCAATGATGGCCGCGGTGCTGACTATGTCCTTCATGTTCGCATCCTGAATATTCAAAGGTGCTGAACAACGCTGCGCAATACTTCCCGTTCCACTTTGCCCTGGCGGAACCTTTTTCAGAGGCGCGACGTTGGGGGCAGCCCGGTTAGGGCAATCCTGGCGACAACGGAGGCTCGCTTATGGGCGCATCGGTACTCATCGGCATCCTGATCACCTTCCTGGTGGTGATCCTGGTGCTCTATCTCGTGCAGCGCTTGCCACTCGAAGCCCGCGCGCGACAGATCGCGCAGATCATCGTCATCATCATCGGAATCATATCGTTGCTCAAATATCTTGCGGTGTTTTAGCCGCGGTCCATATTCGGCACGGAAAACCCCGAAGCCCGCTGTCCATGAGAACCCTGTCGATCACATGCCTCGCCGGCAACTTGTTGAGCGCCGCCACGCTGCTATGCGCCGCGAGCGCCGCCCACGCCCGGCCGGACACGCGCGCCATGACCTGCGCGCAGACGCAGGCGCTGATCAAAAGCGACCATGCGGTGGTTTTGACCACCGGTCCGGATACTTACGACCGCTTCGTGCGGCAATTCGGCAATGAGTGCGACTGGCCGGAAGTGCCAATATCAACAACCGTTCCCGCCAGGGACGGCGAGTGCCGCGTCTATCGGTGCGAGGAGCCGGTCAACCTTCCCGACCGATAGCCGCCTCTTGCGGTCCCGCGCGGAACCATAGCAACCCCATATGGGTTGTACGGGCCAGCGGCAGAACTGGCCGGCCGCGACTTGGTTCTGCGTGTGACAGCGGGAGGAACGGCAAATGCCTGAAATCGCGCGCACCGGCAGTTGCTTGTGCGGCGGCGTGCAGTTCCGCGTGGCCGGCGAGCCACGCCGGGTCGGCCTCTGCCACTGCAAGGAGTGCCGCAAGACAAGCGGATCGGCTTTCCATGCCTATGCCGTATGGCCGCTTCAAGCGTTCGAAGCCAGCGGCATCACCAGCACCTATGGCGCTCGAAGTTTTTGCCCCACCTGCGGAAGCCGCGTTCCATTCGTTGGTGAAGAGGAAGTCGAGGTCACGATCGGCAGCCTTGACGTCGCACCGACCGAAGGGCTGGTACCGGATTATGAGCTCTGGATCGGGCGGCGCGAATCCTGGCTGCAGGCCCTCCCCGCGGCGCATCAGTTCGAGCATGACCGGGTCGCCGTTGATTCGGCCGCCGGCAATGAAATCGACCCGGAGCCGCGGCAGGAGCCGGCCTAGGTCGGATTACCGGCGGACCTAAGTCGGAATGGCAATGACGTGCCGTCCAGGGAACTCTTCGACGCCACCTGGAAAGGATCGGCTGCCGATTGAGATGCCAAGCTTTTCTCCAAGCTCCATCTGTTTCAACCACCGGTAGGCTTGCCGGTCAGTCAGCCGCCGTTGGCCTTCACAAGATGAGTCGTGACACGCACGTTCAGGCAGCGACATTCATGGCGTTTTATCCGCTTTGCGGAACGCGAGAATTTTAGCCACCCCTCCTTCGCAATACAACCTTTTGGTTTGCTTCTCCTGCCGGCGGATTGTGCTCAGCGCGTGAAATACCAAGCTTCAGTTGCAATATCGAAGTGAAAATTCTTTAAGCTTAAGAAATTTTTTAGACCATTGCTTTCTGGTAGTATCAAAATATGACGCTCGGACTTGCCACAGGCAGTAGGCCTTATGATTTCGAACCTTGTACAAAAGGCCACCTTTGTTTCTTTCTTTTTTTGCTACATATTACTGCCGAATCTTGAGACCGGACGGGGCGGTTTTGATGACATCGGCGCCTGAACACGGCCGAAACATGCATATGCGGTATCCACCGATTGACGGGTTCTGGACCTGGGACGTCAAGCGTGACCGCGTCTATGGCGACGCCAACCTTTCAGACTATTTCGGCCTGACACTAGACGAATTCTCGCATGGCGCGTCGCTGGAACGCTGCATGCAAAGCATCGATGTGGATGACCGGCCCAGGGTCCGATTGGCGACCCGCAAGGCGATAGAACGTAAATCTGGCTTCAGGGAAGTTTACAGGGTCCGGTCGGAAAAGATGGGGCTGCGCAAGATCCTGGCCGTCGGCCAATGCTACGTAGACGGCGTGGGCGAGGCAGCACTCTACCCTGGTTGGTTCGTCGATCTGACGAAGGATGCCGTCTGCGAGGAACAGTCGCTGCGCGAGATCCACAATCACGTCGAACAGGCCAAGGACATCGCGCGATCGATCGGACACGACCTGTTGTCCTATCTTCTGGACAACGTCGAGGAAGAGGTCGAGCAACGGCTTGACGGAAGGCTGAGGAGGCGAAGATCGTCCTGAGGCAGCTTTCGCCGATCGTTTGCGGGTCAGCTTCGCTTGCCGCGTCTGCCGACCTCAGCCGTGACCATGCGCGCGAAATGCGATTGGGGCGATCGGTGCTCGATGAGCTTGGCGCGCTCAAGCGCCGCATCGCCGTAAAATTGGATCAGCACCCCGGCTGCCCGGACGGCATCGGCTTTCAAGCGGCCGAAATCGACTTGGCCGTTCTCGAACGAGGGCTCGCTCCTGGCAATCACGTCAAGCATGGCTTGCAACTTGTCAGGAGTGCTGCCCTCGTCTTCGTTCATGGTCGCTATCCGATTGGGCGCGTAAAATATCGACATTTCCGCACAATGTCCAACAGGTTCGCTGGCCGGGCGTCAGCGCAACCGCGTGCAGCCGCACCGCGCACGGTGTCACAACTTTCATACAAGCATAGTGATCCAGACTTACCGCGCAGACATTTGGGGGGCACCCATGGACCAGCCTAGCAAAATGGAAAACCTGCAGTTTGCGCAGGGGATATTGCGAGAACTTCGCCAGAAGGCCGAAGCCGATGGCGAAAAACTCCTGACCTATCTGATCGACATGGCTTATCTCGAGGCCAGCGACCGCATCCGCGCCCACTGGATCGGCACCCACGAACATGAAAGCCGCCGCGCCAAAGGCTGAGCCGCCCAAGGCAATTTGATGCTCGCCGCGGTTTTCCGTGCGGAATTTGCCAGGATCGATAGCTGGAGCGGTTCAGCCTTTGCGCCAGAGGCTGAATCGCGCAAGTCCAGCGCAGCATCCTGAACGCAAAAAAGCCCGCCATGCCTCTTCGGCATGGCGGGCTTTACTTGGATGAGCAAGGCTAAATGCGATAGCCTCGCCGCCGATCTAGGATGCGGCAGCCTTCTGGCGGACCGGAAGCTTCCACCCCGGCCGCGCGAAGTGACAGGTGTAGCCGTTGGGATAGCGTTCCAGATAGTCCTGATGCTCGGGCTCGGCTTCCCAGAAGGGGCCTACCGGAGCAAGCTCGGTGACGACCTTGCCGGGCCACAGGCCGGACGCATCGACGTCGGCGATCGTGTCCTCGGCGATCCGCTTCTGCTCGTCGCTCGTGTAGTAGATCGCCGAGCGATAGCTCATGCCGATGTCGTTGCCCTGGCGGTTCTTCGTCGTCGGATCGTGGATCTGGAAGAAGAATTCGAGCAGAGTGCGGAAACTGGTCCTGGCCGGATCGAAAATGATTTCGATCGCCTCGGCGTGAGTGCCGTGATTGCGATAGGTCGCGTTGGCGACATCGCCGCCGCTGTAGCCGACCCGCGTTGAAACCACGCCGGGCAAGCGCCGGATCAGATCCTGCATGCCCCAGAAGCAGCCGCCGGCAAGGACTGCGCGCTCGGTGGAAGAAGCCATGTCAAACCTCCTTTGGATTGCTCCATAGATAAGCGTTGTGGCCGGGTTCTTCCAGCGGCTCGGGGAACATGCCGGCCACGATTTCGAACCTGCACGATCAGGGATCCGAAGTCGGCCTGAACCGTCGGATTGCCAGCTCGAAGACGATGTCCGATAGGCCGCTATGATCGCGGCACGTTGCTCGGGCGAATAATGCCCTGCATCGTCGATCGTCATGAAGGTAACGTGGCGGGACATGGCACTGCCTTCTCCTTCTCCCCTTGTGGGAGAAGGTGGATCGGCGCGCGGCGCCGAGACGGATGAGGGG
>CCNC01000188.1 GCA_000824845.1 Mesorhizobium sp. ORS 3359
CTGCAGGATACCCCGCGCCAGACTGTTGGCGATGCTGCACAGCGCAGGCGTGATGAACGCGCCGAAGCGACGGCCCTTGGGACCGAGACCGCGGGCGATCTCCACCAGAGCCCGATAGCACACCGGCTCTTGCGTCCACTTGCCAAAGCCGTTCACCAGGACCGCCAAGCCTTGCGCCGTAAAATCGGAGAGCCCGACATCCGGGCGATCGGCGCGGCGAAGGACCTCCCTGCCAATGGTGACCGTAGCCTCGCGCATCTTCTGCTGATCCGGCCACTTGCTGAAACCATTCACTAAGGTCACCAGGTGTTGATCGGCAAATCCGGCGAGTTGGCCGGCGCGGGACACGATCTCCTCGGCGAGGCCCACTGCAGCTTGGCGCACTTCAGGCTCCTCGGGCCACTTGCTGAATCCGTTCACCAGGTTCGCCACATGTTGGTCAGTAAATCCACGGAGGTGACTGGTGCGGCGGAGAATCTCGCAGGCAACTGCGGCCGTGGCTTCGCGCGTCTTCTCCTGTTCGGGCCATTTGCTGAAACCGTTCACCAGATTCGCCAGATGTTGATCGGCAAATCCGGCGAGTTGGCCGGCGCGGGAGGCGATCTCCCCGGCGATGGCGACCGCCGCCTGGCGCATGCCTGGCTCTTGCGGCCACTTGGCGAAGCCATTCACCAGATTGGCCAGATCCTGCTCAGGGAAACGAGAAAGTCGGGCGTCGCGGCTGACCTCAGAGGCGATGGCGAGGGCCGCTTCGCGCGTCTTCTCCTGTTCGGGCCACTTGCTGAGACCGTTTACTAGAGTGGCCAGTTGCTGGTCCGTGAACCCACCCAGCTCCCTGGCGCGCGCAATGACCTCCCCACCGACGGTGACTGCAGCCTGGCACATATCGAGGTCTTCGGGCCACTTGCTGAAACCGTTGATCAGAGTGGCCAGCCCCTGACCAGGAAAACGCGAAAGTCGCCCGTGGCGATTGATCTCAGAGGCGATGGCGACGGCCGCTTCGCGCGTCTTCACCTGTTCCGGCCACTTGCTGAAACCATTCACCAGATTGGCCAGATGTTGATCCGTGAATCGACCCAGCTCCCTGGCACGCGCAACGATCTCGCGGGCAACGTTGACTGCAGCCTGGCGCATATTGGGTTCTTCGGGCCACTTGCTGAAACCGTTCACCAGTATGGCCAGCTGCTGATGGGTAAATCCCTTGATTTTGCCGGCACGGGAGGCGATCTCCCCGGCGATGGCGACCGCTGCCTGACGTATGCCTGGCTCTTGCGGCCACTTGCTGAAACCGTTTACCAAAGTGGCCAGCTCCTGCTCAGGAAAGCGACCGAGTCGGTTGGCCTCGCGACTGATCTCAGAGCCGATGGCGATCGTCGCTTCGCGCGTGCTTTCCTGTTCCGGCCACTTGCTGAAACCGTTCACCAGGTTCGCCAGGTCCTGCGGTACAAAATCGGAGAGCCGCTTGGCTCGGCTTGCGAGGTACGTCACCTCGGTGCCGATAGCGCTGGTGGCGTCCCGACACTCCGCCTGGTTCGGCCATTTGCTGAAGCCATTGACCAGGTTGGTCAAGCTCTGCGGATTGAATTGGGAAAATCCCTCCGTCTCAGCGCGGCGAAGAACCTCACCAGCAACTGCGAAAGTGCCCTCGCCACACCCTGGCTGGTCAGGCCACTTGCTGAAGCCGTTCACCAGCAGCGCGATGTTGCGAGCGTCCAGCTTGCGAAGCATTGCTGGGTTGTCGCGGCAGAACTTGGCGATCCTGACCGTGCCGTCGCGGCATTCCGCCAGTTGGGGATATCGACCGAACGACAATGCCAAGAGCGGCAACGCGCGAGCATCTACATCGTCGAGAGCGCTGGTAGACTTAATGCTGCCTGCTCTTCCTGGTCCCGCAGCAAGCCGCTATGGCGCACCACCGCACAGGAGAATTGAACGATGTCCCGAGCTCGGCCGATGTCATCGAGAGCCTTGTTGAACAGATTGCTCGACATTGCGCGAGAGGCGCGCTGCGGGGCTGCTTCGGAATGCCGTCCCGCTTGCAAATCGGCAGCTTGTCTATGCGGTGGCAATCCGGCTGTGTTCGCGCGTCCGGACCGCTGCGCCTGGCGCGAGGGCCCACCCTCGGCCCGCAAAGCGCCTGATTGCTGCCGCGACCCTTCAGGCCGTTGAGAACCTATGCGGCGGCTATCGCGCGCGCTCCCATCGTCGCTGTGTGGCGGCCTGGCCTCCATGCCGGACGGAGTTTTTCCAAGCGAGGAGGCGGAGGCGCGAGAGCCTTCGGGGACGCGATCTCTGCGCCACGATCCGGCATCGGAACCCGAAGGGCCCGGTTGCCGCCGTGAGCCGGAACGGCTATCGCGCGCGCCTCCATCGTCACGGCGTGGCGGCCTGGCCTCCACGCCGGACGGGTTTCGACCATGCGACGGGGCGGAGCTGTGTGAGCTTTCGGTGGCCCCATCTCTGCGCCGCGATCCGGCATCGGAACGCGAAGGACCCGCTTGCCGTCCTTGCCCATGAGACCGCTGCTCGCTTCCAGGACGGATGTTGGTTTCTACGCCATCGTCGGCACGTCGCTCTCCTGGCCCTGCGTTCCTATCGGACGTGGTTTGTCGATGCGACAGGACCGGAGCGTAAGAACTTTCGGGTGCATGATCACCGCGTTCCGGCTCACCGTCAGAACGCAAAGCGCTTTCTTCCTCGCTTGCTTCACCTTCTCGCGCCAAAGGAAAACGGCGCCGCGTCATGCCCATTCCGCGCAATGCGGAAGCGAAAAGTCGTGGTTGACCAATGGGGACGCGCGCGGACCGGTCCTGCGGGGTATCATCACCGCGGCCTGCAACGCGGCTGGAGGAAGCTTCGCTAGCCTGCGGCTCGCGGTGCATCCGCTCGACAATCGAGCTGAACGCGTTTCCCCCTTCTGCCGCGGCGTGACCTGATGCGGCTTGGGGCCTGCCGTCCGGGGCGCCACCGGCTTGAGTGCCTCCGCTGCGCGATCTTCCCGTCCGGCCGATGTTGGTCATGTTTCGTCTCCGATCCAGGCAACAACGCATCGCCTAAAGTGTGTGGAGCAACGACAGGCGACCCAACATGGTCGCCGCTCAGGAACCCCAAAGCGCGCCCAGGGCACCGAACCGGGAGCTCTGAAGAAACCACCTTGTCGGATCAGTAAATCGAGCAGGCCCTTGGCCGGGCCGACGCTCAAATACCTTTCGCTCGCAGTCGGGAGGTCGCAATCACCTTCAACATCACCTGACAACCATTGCTCGCTTGAGGCGGAACGTAGCCCGGCTGACCTGACAACAAACTGACGCGCTATGACAGCTGAGCAGAATCTGAGAGCCGCCGGAGCAGACCCTTGCATTTGGCCAAGGGACAAAGGCCGACTGAACTGACGTGCGAACGGTGTGACCGACGCGAGTACGTTAGACCGGGACCGTACTGTAATCAGGTCGCACGGTCAGCCACGGTCGTACTCGATCCTGAAGGACTGCATCGGAATAGAAAGCGATGCTTCCGGAACTTGGAGGAGGACATACGGCAGCGCGGCGCGCGGGAAAGTCACGGTGGCATGGCTATGAATGGCATTCTTGCGTTCGCATGGTGCCGAGACGGCGAACTCTGATAAACATGCGAATCGGCCAGCGTTGCTACTGCTTAAAGCTCGTCGGCTAGGCCGGTAGCCCTGGTGCACCCCCGCTAGAGCCCAAGCCGCTTTCTGGCCCTATAACAGAGCGCTTTTCGACGACCTTGAAACGGGGGGCGGCCCGGTTTGCTCATCCTCCCAGGAGGTCCCCGACGCGCTTCAAGCCGAGGTGGGACAGAGCTAACCGAGCCGCAGGTGCGCAATAACTAATCCAGCACACCAGGGCAACCCCGAAAAGGTTTAGTTGCAACGGTTGGTTTTTTGTCGATCACAGGCCTTTTTGCCGCCCCCATCCTATGCAGCCTCAAGCCGGATGACCTCTGAGCCGCTTCGCAATGGGTGTAGGCTAGTCTGCGCTATAGACCATGTTTGATCCCAGTCTTCTCGCAATGCTCGCAACAGGCTTGGAGCCGCTCGTTTTAGTCCTGTGCAGCGCATACCCCGCCCTGTCTCTTTTCGTTTGAGACAGGATAGATTAGTCCCATCGGGAGATCTGGTGGTTCTTGCTGTAGAGGGTAGCGTCAATCGGGTCGCCTTCAACCCTCGGGCTTTACTTGGGATTCGGATCGGCTGGACTCGGTCGATCTCGCCTGCAGGTTATTCACGCGCAAGAACGGCCAGCTTTTTGTCGAGCTGGGGATCGATGTAGCCTTCCTCCAGAACCGTTAGGATCAGCTTCATAGCGGCTGCCTGCATCACCACGCGGTCGTCCTCGGGCAGTAGATCAAGGAGAATTGAAATTGTGGCCGGGTCTTCGGAAACGAGCGCCGGAACCAGCTCGTCATCAGGGATGATCCTCTCAATGCCGATGATACCGGCCACGATCGGCAAATGGAATTTTCGGACATGGTCCTTGTGATAGGCATCCGCCCTCTCAATCTTTTCTAACTTTTCCGTGTCACCTGAAAACGCCTCACGTATGGCTAAGACGACCGCATCGCGAATTTGGTCAGCCTTTACCGCCACCTCTTTGGCTGCCCCACCGACGCTCAAGGCAAATTGGACGAGTTCATCGAGGCTTTGCCGGGCTTTATGCAGGTCACCGACTGTCATTGGCGAGGGCAGTTCCCCAATTTCCTTTGCTAGACCGGACAACGAGTTCTGCGCGACCAGGAACTTGTCGCGATCGGTCTTCCTAGCTTCGGAAAGCTCTTCTGTCGAAACTGCTCGCCTGGACGGCCCAAAATATGGATTGTTCCATCTTTTGATCAGATAGGCTTCGCGCGTGCCGGGGTTGTCCGACCATTGCAGTTCTTCTTCAGCTAAATGGGGCCCTCTGGACTCACCTTTAGCTCCATAGATCACATATTTGACGGCCTCTAAGCCGGCGGCCTCCCGCTCGGCAGGTGTCTTGGCCTTGCCCCACTGGGCGCCGAGCCGCTGAATCTCTTGTTCGTCCTGAAATTCCCGTAGCGCTTCTCCGCCCGCCCGTCCTGCCCGGAACGCCGCGATAGAGTCTCGCCAGAGCTTTCTGATTCCCACTGGGTGTCCCCCGGCCTTTGCGTTGAATCGTCCAATCGGCATGGGCGGGCACAGTAGCAGATTACATCCCAGGGCTGGACACTGCTGACGCGCGCCACAACAGATGCGGCATCTAACGGTTTCGTCTTGATTCCGCGGCAGCACGAACGATCCGATTCCGTCGACTGCTCCAATCTGCTCTGCGCTTGAGCAGAGACGCCGTTTCGAAGCTTGCCGCTGGGCACGTGCCTGACAGCCTTGACCGTAATGCACTAAGAGACAGCTCGAGCTTATCCCTATTCGTCGCTATCCTCGTCCTCGTTTTCATCGTCGGGCTGGTTCCGACCTGCATTATTCGCCTGCTCTTCGACATACGCCTGGCAGCCTTCATTGAAAGATTGGCTATCGCCGTTGCAATCTCGTTCGTCACTGATGTCGTTCCTTGCCGCCCAACTGTAGCCGGCCTCATGCCCGGAGCAATCATCCGTGCAGTCGTAGCCATGGAACGTCTCTTGCGCCGCCGCCGGAATGGCGAGCGAGCCGACCAGCGCCAAGGCACCTGCCGCAACAACGAATCTAATCATCATACAAACTCCGATCAAATCTCGGTGTCCGGTATTTTAGGAGGGTGGCGAAGATGAGGCTGATGGTCTGGGTACTTCAGGACCAGACTCCGGCGCAGGTGCACTCGCCGGCAACGGCAAGCACGATGCCGAATCAGGCAGCGGCCAAGCCGGGGAACATTCCCCCAAACCGAAGCGTCCTTAATGCTCTTGTTGGCACAGATGGCGTTACCCGCAGTGGGAAAGCACGAAGGAATTCGTGTCTCTTGCATGTACAATCGAAAAATCCGTCGGGATCTAATCTAGGCATCGATCCGGAGCGAACGCGCCCGCAACGCGGCCCGCAGCCACGCCAGCTGAACACCCCGCAGAATTGAATTGAATGGACAGCCGATTGACTGGTCTGCCCGTTGTGTTTCGCTGATCTGTCTAAAACTTGAGCGACATACGACGGCAAGGCGGAGCGCCCGGCGGCGCTTCGGCGCGGGACCGCAGCGTGCGCGTCGTTGGCACCACTGTTCGGCTTGTAGAGCTGTGGATATCGATCCCCGCCGCGCTCTATCTCCATGGAACTTCGCGGCGGCCTTTGCCGCCCTTCATGATGCCTGCGCTTCGAGCAGTTAGCGATTACCAAATCGAGACTAGATCACCGTCGGAAAAAGAAGCTCCCCGACTGCTCCCGCCTTCGCGGTGCCCCAGTCGGCCGCTCGATCGCAAGCCTCGTGGGGGGCGGCAGATCTCCCGCCTGCAGTTCGAGGAGGCGCTGGTCCACCTCCTTGTCCTCCGCGGTCAGGCGGTGGTTGAGGCGAAGGTAGTCCATCCAGGTCGGCGTGCGGAATGTCTCCGTCCAATGCGAGGGTTCCTGGAGGTCGCGCTGGAGGCTCCAGTGCCGAGCGCCAGCGCGGCTCTGCACCCGTCGACGTTCCCGCATCAGGTCCAGGAAAGCTATGGCATCGGCCTCCAATATCGAGTACTCGATCTTGACGACGATCGGCCCGCTTCTCGACTTCAGGTCGAGGGCGAGCGCTGGCGTTTCGAAGCCAAGGGAATCCTGGTCGGCCTCTTTCCACTGGCGGATCGGGAGCAGCAATCCGGTGGCGGCGACCAACAAGAGAGCGCCCGCAGAGATCTCCAGCGCCAGGGCGAGCGAATAGTTTTCGGCCACCACGCCCCACAGCCAGCTTCCGGCCGCGACGCCTCCCGACGAGAGGGCCGAGTAGATCGAGAGCGTGCGGCCAACCACCCACCGCGGGCTCGACAGTTGTACGCTGACGTCAAGCCCCGTCCAAGTGACGACCCAGCCCGCACCTCCCAGCGTCAAGGCGATAGCCGCCACAACCAGCGAAGGCGTGAAGGCAAGCGCCAGGCAGCAGGCGGCGCAGGCGATGCATGCGAGCGTCGTCAGCCGCTCCTGTGACAGCGCCCGTCTCAGCGCGTTGTTGGAAATGCCGGCGCACAAGGCGCCCACGCCAAATCCGGCCATCAGTACGCCATAGGCGATCGGCCCTCCCTCGAGTTGGTCGCGAGCAACGAGAGGCAGTAGCGCGAGGATGGAAATGCTCGTCAGTCCGAACAGAGTTCCACGCGCGATTGCCGCCTTGATCTCACCTGACAGCGCGGTGAACCGGGCACCATCGTGAATGGCGGTGGTCAATGGCTCACGGGGAAGAGGCGAAGAGCGACCGTTCCATTTATTGAGTCCTATCGCCCACAGCATTGCCACATAGGTTAGCGTCGCCAGTGCAAAAGCCGTCAGTGGTCCGAAGGAGGCGACTACAACGCCGCCGAGCGCCGGACCGATGCTTCGCATGGCATTGTAGCCTACCGAAATCAGCGTGACCGCGGCCGGAACTTCGCGCTTTCGCAGGATGTCTCCGACGGAAGCATGCCAGGCCGGATCAGTGAAGGCAGCGCCGCATCCGGCCAGGCAGCTGAAGGCGAGGATCAGCCATGGATTGTAGAATCCCAGCCCGACAAGCGCGGTCAACATGATCGACGACACAGCGATCACGCACCAGCCCAGCGCCATGACGGTGCGGCGGCTGAAATTATCGGCGATGGCCCCGGCGAAGATCGAAAGGATGAAAACGGGCAACGTCGTTGAGGTCTGCACCAGGGCCACCATTACGTCCGATGTCGAGATAGTCGCCATCAACCAACTGACCGCAACCGTCTGAAACAGCCAGCCCAGACCGGACAGCTGTGCCGCGAGCCAAATTGCGCGAAACGTGGGGTTCTCCAGCGGCGCGAATGTCGCCGACGAAACCGAAGCCGCGTCCGCGCGCGCCGCCCTGCTCATTTGGCAACCCTCTCTGTTCGTGCACGGTTAGTTGGAGACTTCTCCTCGGCGCAATTGCCTCTGGAGAGTGGCAGGATCAGGGCATTATAAGTGCTGAACCGAAGTAATTTTCGTTGGCTGCTCCAAAGCTAAGACGGAATGTTCTGGCGGCATACCTGTCCATCGAGGGCCGTAGGGCCAATGAACCGTTCTGCTACAAGTTTAAGGTGTGACTAGCGCGTATGCCTTGGGTGTCGGTTGGAGAAGCCGGTATTGAGGAGAGACCTCACACAACATTCATTGCGTTCTGTAGCTGGCTTCATTAATGAAGCGCTTCTTTGCCTACGTCACCCAACTAGGAGCACTCCGTGACAGAAGAAGTCGAGAACAATACTGCCGCTCTCATAGAGCTTACCGCGGACGTCGTGTCGGCGTACGTGTCGAACAATCCGGTCCCCGTTGGCGAGCTTCCGGGCCTGATCGACCAGGTGCATGCCGCGTTGAAGGGCACGCTGGGCGCCCCGGTCGCGGAGCCCGAAGCCCGCCCGCCTGCCGTTCCCATCAAGAAATCGGTCACGCCCGACTACATCATCAGCCTGGAGGACGGGAAGAGGTTCAAGTCGCTGAAGCGGCATCTCGCGACCCACCATGGCCTCACGCCTGACGAATACCGCGTCAAGTGGGGCCTGCCTGCAGACTACCCGATGGTTGCCCCGAATTATGCCGCGGCTCGCTCTGCTTTAGCCAAGACCTTGGGGCTCGGTCGAAAGCCTGATCAGACAAAGCAGGCTGCCCCTGCAAAGAGGTCCCGCAAAAACGGCGTGGGCTGATCGTTGTTCGGCGTACTGACTTGAAAGGCGGGGGTCACCCGCCTTTCGCTCTGTGTTCCACAGCTTGTCCAGGGCTTCTGCCGATCGATGTCCCCGCAGGAGTTCGTCTGCGGGCGCCGCGCTCGCCCTCGGCTCGTATACATGTGCAAGAGCCAGTCAGCTTGCTTTGCTGAGACTGCCGGCTGAGGATTTCCCGGTGCGGCGGTCCTGCTCGATCTCGTATTTGACCTTTTGCCCATCAACGAGTGTCGAAAGACCCGCACGCTCCACGGCGGAAATGTGAACGAACACATCAGCGCCACCTCCATCGGGCTGGATAAATCCGTAACCCTTCGTGCTGTTGAACCATTTTACAGTCCCGGTGGCCATGAATTCTCCTTCGTATCGGTTGCAGCGTTGGTCTGCGCAAGACAGTTAACACCTGACTTGGGGATAGGCGCAGCAAAAAGGACAAATCGCAAGACCTTGGATCGATCAGGAAGATCAACGATCAAGGGCGGATAGGAGCCTGAACGGCGATGCGCCAGCGCTGTCCCGCGAACGCGATCACGACTTCGACGGCGGCCGGTTTCGAGATCGGGATGGCGCCAAGGGTGCGCCCGCCGCAGACGATCCGCCACTCCTCGTCCGTCGAAAACACGGCGTAAAAGTCGCGGCCAGCCGTAGGCTGCTCCCCGATTTCCCTAGCATGGTCGTACCATCCGGCGCCTGCTCCAGCAGCCGATTGTCCGCCGAAGCCATGCCGCGCAGCAGCTCTATGTATCGCCCTTTCCCAAAGCGGAAAGCGGACCAACCGAGCATTACGCTTCGAAAAGGCGATCAGCGCAAAGCCCGCCCTCCTGTGCGATTAAGGAGAGCGCCTGGTGCAGCGCGACGGTCGCAACGGCTTCGACGATCGAAGGAGCGCGATCTCAACGGTTGCCCGCCGAACGACCGAGACGGGCCGAAAACCGAATGGCAGCTTCACGTCTTTGGGTGGCAATAGGGGACGTTTTCCATCGGAGGTGGCTCGACTTGACCGTTTCCAACCATTTGGAATGGCGGCAATGCGCCGTACTGGTGTCATCTAGAACGATCTGAACCATCCCCAATTCATACGGATCGCGACGTTGGGGTGCGGTACAGAACAATGCGCCCTGTCGGAACGAGTTGGGAAAGAAAGTCGAAATCCCGGATGTTTCCCGTGAGTACGCTTGCACCCAGTTGCCGTGCCTGCAGGAAAACCAGAGCGTCGTTGAGGAACTTGCGTTCGTGACCTTCGCCCTTTGGCAAATTGCTCATTCGAAAGAGCAGACCAGCGAGGATGCCGGCTTGCCCCCAAATGGCAGTATCTGGGGCATGAAGTCTGTGCTCCGGTACGTCCGCGATCGTGGCTTGGATCGTTTCCAGAACAGCCTTCGTAGAGGTATGCTTCGGATCCAGTCGGCCGAACACGTGTGTCAACTCGGAAAGGCTCACCGCCGAATGGTGGCATAGCCTATACGTTAAAAGCGTATCCACCCCTGCCGGCGATCGACCCTGCAGAACATCCAGATAGACGGTGGTGTCCAGAAACAATGGACCGCCGATAATCGGTTCGTCGTCGCTCCATGGCAGATCGTCATCCGCCCGGCGCGCGAGCGTTCCCTGGCGTTTCTGGGGCTTGAGTGCTCGCAGAGTTTCGGAAAGATCAAATCCCAAGGTCGATATCCGAGGGAATACTGCCTTTGCGCTTGACGAGACGAGCCCCGAAATCGTCCTCCAGCGCCAGGCGCGACAGCGCAAGCTCCAACAACTCGGTGTCCGAAGTGACGTGGGCGTGCTTCTTGGCCGCGGCGATCAGGTCCGACGATACACGCCCCGACAAACGCGTGTTCTTAGCAGAGCCGAGCAGACCAATGGCCCTCGCCTGCTCAAGGACGAGCTTGTTACGGGTCAGCGCGACCTTTGCTTCGCTGTCTGCAGCAGTATGGATTTGAGCACCCATGCCAACCTCCTGTGTTGAACATAACGTAGTTTACGTTCAACACATTTGCAAGGAGCACTCGCTTGCGGTGTCAATTTCTATGTCTGCGCCTATGACTGCTGATAGAAGTTTTCATGTCCTTGAGTCGGTTCCGAACCGCCTGGAGGCGAGCCGCAGCGCCCACGCCGGCGCTGGTCGGCGCAGGCGAAGGCGCGGGCTGATCGAGGCGAGAGTGCACACCTGCACGGCGATCAAGCCGCTATGGCCCGGACATAATTCAGATTCTTGACCCCGACAGCGCCACTGTCGCCGATCTTGAAGCCGCTTTCGCTCAACAGTCTTGCGATCGTGTCCATGTCGACTGAAGCGAACGGCCTGAGCTATCTCGGGCCGTTCGCCCGATCCCGGTCAAGTCATCGATTCAGAGCGCTGATGAACGTTCGCTTTTGGCCCTGTCGCCACCTCCAAACTAACGAAGTTACCTGTCCGCTTTCAGGAAGCGGAAGAACTGAGACCGATGGCGGAGGTTGGGGCGCATTTCTGGATCGTCGGCGACCTTGCCTTCTCGCAAGTCAATAGCCAACGATCCAATCGCGATACATGATGGCAGAAATATCATGCAAGGCCCCGGCGATCTGCGCGAGAAGACGCAAGTCGTCGAATATATTTTGGAGAGAGCGCGTCTTTGGTCGCCCTGGGCGTTCCAATCATGTTTGTCATGTCGTGCTAATTCTTGTGTCAGGTTCGGGCTATTGGGCCAAAGAATACGCTCTCCTCGCTCACCACTTAACATCGAGGTCGTCGTCGTAGAGCATACTTGGCATCATACCCATCATCACATGGTCGGGCAGGATACGGGTAGCCCGTTTCTTATGCACTTCGAACCCGGAATATGCATCCTCAATGACCTGCTCGAAGAACGCCTCCGTGCGAGGCTTCAGGCATTCCGAAATTTCCCACAGAAATGCGTGAACGGCCTCGTAATCCGACACGACCTCTTCGGGCCGATGAATCGCTTCGAGATGCTCGAAGAACCTTTCGACATGGTTTCCCGGCGTATTGAAGAGCGGGCGCCTGCCGTCGAAATAGACCACCTCGATCTGCTCGCGGATAGGATCGACATTACCGTGCAATGCGAAATTTCTCTTGTCGATTACGCGCATGAAATGCGCATAAGCGTTGGTGCTTTTGTCGACATCGCGTGCAAAGCCATCGCAATGCTGGCTGAGCAGCGCGAGGCGGTCAGGGATCTTGGCCCGTATAAAGGCCTGATAGGCTTCCGGGGCGTTTCGGATTTCATCGCGCGTGAACATGAGGATCACCATATTGATGAAGGCCTCGGCCATAACCGGCATCAGAAGGTGGAGCTTTAGACAGTTGCCAAAGAGATCGTTTGCGCGTGCGGATACGCCTTGCATGGCTCTTTCTAAAGTTTTCAGCCGCGATTTGGCAGTCGGCGATCTTTTCGGAAAAGCCGTCTTTGCCGGAGCATCAAGAATGGCTGCGTGCAAATCGGCGCACAGGCCTGCGATACTGACGAACTTATTCTGAAAGACGACGAATTTTTCCAGGCTTTGCAGCACCGCGGATTTCTGCGGGCCGATTCTCGCATAATCATTTCTGATGCCGACAATCAGGTCCCGCCACTGCTTGTGCGTGAGCGCATCGCCGACCATGATATGAACTTCGCGCGACATGCCGCAGATATACACGTCGGTCTGGCCGGCCTTGAGGTTGTAGTCCCAGTGTATCCAGTTATCGCTGTCATCCTTGCGCAGGAAGTTTTGAAAACCGTTCGGTTCGCCAAAGCGAGCCTTCAGATAACAGTAGATATCTACCGGCCTGAGCCGCGACCGAACCGCGAGAATGGCGCCGCCTTTCTTTTTCTTAGATTTCCTTTCGCGCGTAATCCATTCCACTACTTCCTGCCGGGTAGCTGCTCGCCATTCGCCGATATTGAGGCAAGCAGGTTCTTCAACAGTCTTCCTCTTCATTCGCTGATGGGACTTACGCGCGATCATCGCGAATATTCAGCGTATAACGTGTGTGCCGGAGTTCACCGGTTTTTGTTAGCGCACCTTTAGCCACCAAGTCCTGCAAGTCCCTTGTTGCCGTGGCGCGGGATGCCTGAGTGATGGCGATATAATTCTCGGCGCTGAGGCCTCCTTTAAAGCCGTAGATACCTTCCCGGAACATCCGGGCGACGGCTTTTTCCTGGCGTTCGTTGAACTGCCCCCGGTGGTGCTCGTAGAACTTGGCCTTGGCAACGGAGAATTCGACGCGGGCGAGCGTTACGCGCTGCGCTTCCAGGATCGTGCTGGCGAAGTAGATCAGCCAATCGGTGATTGCGTTGTTTTTGTTGCTGGCCTCCAAACGATCGTAATAGGCCTTGCGGCGACGCTCGATCGTGTAGGCCAGGGCGATAAGGCTCGGCTCGCCCAGATTTTGCGCCAGCGCCTTTTCGCAAAGGGCACGTCCTATGCGGCCGTTGCCGTCTTCGAACGGATGGATGCTCTCGAAATAAAGGTGCGCGATACCAGCGCGTGTGAGCGCGGGAAGCGGAGTCTTGCCCTTGGGCGCGGTATCGTTGAACCAAATGGTAAAGGCCTCCATCTCGGCTTTCACGCGCAATGAGGGCGGCGCCTCGAAATGCACTTTGGGTTTGTCCAGCCGGTTAGAGACGATCTGCATGGCATCGGCATGCTGGCGATAGTTGCCGATCGTCCCGATGCGCCGCTCGCCGGACATCACCATCTTGTGCCAAGCATAGAGCGTGCGGTGCGAAAGCGGGTTGGCAAAATGCAGATACACGTCGGCCATCATTTGGGCGATGCCCCGCTCGGCGGGCGGGATGCGCCTGTTCTCGCCTCCGAGCCCAAGCTGCTGCCGCAAGGATGATTGCAGGCTTGCCCCGTTGAGATACTCCCCCTCGATCTCCGATGTCTTCAAGGCCTCTTCGCTGATTAGATCGATGCGTATCTGGTCGCGGTCATCGGGGCCGACATGGCGAAACACGCCCAGGAACTCGCCCGATCGCAATAGGAACTCGCTTTCCAGCGGGTCCAGTGCCATCTTGTCGTAGGTAAAATGCGGCCAGTCGGCCTGCTCCCAATTCCATGCCATGAGCTATAGAGCGCCTTTCTATAACTCATAATAGCGAAAAACGTGAGCTATAGCAATCTTATCTATGCCTCAGCCGGTACGCGGCGGCGATGCCGAATACGGGCTGAAAGACACTGGACGCTGGCGGCAACGCGGGCAAGTACCGCCCGCAGGAAAAGCCACAGCGGCCAGACCCGCTACTCTGACCAGAACACCGAGATACACCATGGCCCCGCCGCAACCACTGGTACACTGGCGGGCAACGGGCGATGACTCGACAGTGATCCTCTTAGGGTAACCCCGAACACACGTCCGACTGCTTCCGTGGTGCTTCCGTGACGTGTTTCCCTCCCGCTTCTCGCGGAAAAGAGGCCTTGCTAATCGCCTGTTTCACCTTATAAAAATGGCGCACCCGACAAGATTCGAACTTGTGACCTTCGCCTTCGGAGGGCAACGCTCAAGCAGGCGCAACGGAACAGGTCGTCGATGATAGGCGCCGGCGGGCTCGAACCGAACTATCGCGTGGTAGATAGGGATCTTGAAGCGACTGGTGCATCCAAGCGAGATCATGCCCTGTCGCACACGGTGCGGGAGTAAAGGCTCTCCCCAAGTCTGATCCTTAGCAATGTCGAGTCACTACAGGCCCGCCACAGACCCGCCGATGTTCCGCCCCACCCTATCCGTTTCCCCTTTCCTTCTCGGCCTTTGCTTGAGTCAGGCTGCCGCGATTGACGCTTGAATGACAGTGCGTTCGTCCGGCTCGTCCTCAAACGGACGTGTGCCGATGATGTCGCGCCCTTGGTCGCCTCCGGTCCGGCCGAAGCAAGCGAGATCAGTCCAGCCATCGCAAAGATGGTAGCACGAGGTGTTCGAACTCGGTGCCGCTGAAATCCTCAAGGTAAAGTGAATCGCCTGTATACCTCCTAACTCCCAGAGCTGCGGAGCGGATTGATGATCTGAACATCCTCGAAGTCCTTTTCATTGTTTGTCACGACGACGCAGTGATTGGCCTCGGCGATCGCAGCGATGATGGTGTCGAGCGCGCTTCTGGGGCGTCCCTTCGCCTTCCGACCAGCCATAAGACTGGCCCAGACGAGGCCAGCTTTCTCGTCAAACGGCAGGACGCGACCGGCGAACAGCGCTTGCGGGCCTTCGGGGCCGGCGAACCAAGCTTCAAGGGTGCTCCGCTTCCTGCCTTTCGGTTTCTCCAAGATGCCTAGACGGATTTCGGCCACGGTAAGCGAAGCAATGAAGAGGTCGTCGTCTTTCTGCGCGCCCATCCATGATAGCAGCGAGTGCGACGGCTTTGGCTTAATTACGTTGCTAATGATGTTGGTATCAAGAAGGTAGCGGGTCAAAGCTCGACCTTACGCCCCTCTTCTTGCGGCCGGCTGAGGTCGAGATCCGCGCCAACAAGAGGTGAGCGACGTAAAGCCGCGAGAATGCCCCCAGCTTTCGGAGGCTCCCCCGCCACCGCCTTCTGTATGGTCCGGCGAAGCTGCCCGGCTTCTGGACCTTCCTCCGTCAATTTCCGGGCAAGGGATCGGAGTAGATCGCGGTCGGCGTCGAGCGCCTGGATTTCGAACCGCGCGATACCTCGCTCGGTCAGGCGGGACCGGTAGTTTTCGAGGGCTCTCTTCTGCGCAGCGTTGCTCATCGCGTGCCTCCGTTCTATATCCAGATATATAGCCGTGTTTTCTTTGGAGCGCAAGGCTGGTGGACGTGTTCTCGACCACTGTAAATAAAGATGGACCATCCAAGGCATTTGGGACGCTGGGAGCGTGCCACCGTGGGAAGACGCCCCTCATTCATGGAGGCGATCACAAAAAAATCATTGCTACGAGGATGGTCGACCCGTGCCCCGCCGCTGCGGACTCGCCGACACTCCGGTTCGGCTCATCAGCGGGGCGGGGCAAAGAGCGGCCGGGCCAGCAGTCGCGGCATGCCTCGTTGACCCGTCGATATAAGCGCCCAGGCGATTGCTGCAGGGCCTGCCGGTCGGCGACGAAGGTGTCGAGGTGCAGCAGCTGGATCAGGGCCGTTCGCCCTCGGCCAGGCGTGCGGCCAGCGCCCGAGTGGCCTCAAGCATTGTTGACGGGAAGGAAGACGAAATCGGCCCTGCCGTCGCCAAGAACGCCGCGCAAAGCGTCCGCCGCATCGGCAGCGTCCAAGGCCAGGCGCAAGGGACGGGCCACTGGAGGCTCCACCAAGCGGGTCCGGGCGGCGATGTCGGAATTGGCCCTGTGCAGTTCCCCGCCATGCGCAGCGTAATCGGCCGCGATATGGTCGTCTTCGAGCCATTGCGTTGCGCCGAGCGCCAGCCGATGCGCTGCAGCGCCCGCTCCGGCAACTGGCCCATTCCGGCAGCCTGGGGAAGTCCTGCAGTCTGGCGCCGGATCGGCCCAACGCCAGGGTGCGGGACGACACCAGCCGACGAGGCGACGCTGGAATCAGCGCTCTGTGCTCAAAGTCAGTCAATGCTGCGTGGCAAGCCGACGTCGGAACGGCTGTGCCTCGGTTTTAAGCAATCGGAAGTGGCCGATCTACGATGTCGGAGCGTCAGCTCCAGACGCCACAACTCGACTTATCTTTGCGGGCCGCGAGGATCGCGTGCGCCGCAATTTCTTTTAAGCTACGCCTAGACAGAAAGGCGGTGGCATTAGCGCGAGGAAATAGCGATGCAAGCTCAAGCGATTCGGTGCCTTGCTAACCAGCATGGAAGCTGCCGCTCATCCTTTAATATCGGTGAGCGGTGGCCCGACGATCATGACGGTCGGGTCGGCCGACAGAAGCTTCCTAGCCTCCGTCCTGACATCCTCTAGAGATACTGCTTCGATCAGCGCAGCGCGATTTTTGATATAATCCATGGCGAAATTGTCGCGCTGCAGCCCGACCAGTGTCGCCGCAATCGAATCTGAAGACTTGAGGTGGTTAATCGCAAACGAGCCGATCAGGTATTTCTTAGTCGCCGCGAGCTCCTCCTCGGTCGGCCCCTTCTCGGCCATCTCCTTCACTACCTTGCGCACGATGGCAAGCGTCTCGGCGGCGCGGTCGGAGCGTGTCGCAGTCGCCACCACCAGCGCATGGGAATGCTCATGGTCGATCAGACGGGAGCTGACGCCGTAGGCGAGACCGCGTTTCTCGCGCACTTCTTCGAAGAGCCGCGAGGTGAACGGCGAGCCGCCGAGGATCTCGTTCATCAGCACGGCGGCGTAGAAGTCGGGTGAGCTGGGCTTCACGCCGGGCCAGGCGAGCTGCAGCGAGGTCTGCGGCAGGTCGTAATTCACCTCCAACTGCTGGCCGAGCCTGGGCGTGACGTCGGCCACGGGGGCGAGCGTATCCACCTGCGGCAGGTCCCCGAATACTTCGTCCAGCTTGCCGCTCAGTGTCGCAGCGTCGATGTCGCCGACAACAGCCACATGCAGGCCGCGGCGGGCGAAACTGGCCTTGCGGAAAGTCTTGATGTCGGAGGCGGTTATGGTGGCCAAGCTTTCCTTGGTGCCCTCGCCCGGCCGCGCATAGGGATGCTGGCCATAGATGGCGCGTAGCCAACGCTGCTGCGCCACCGTGTTGGGATCGCGCTCGTTGGCGAGGATGCCGGAGAGAATCTGGCTGCGGATGCGGTCGATCGGCGCCTGGTCGAAGCGCGGGCTGTTGACCGCCAGCTGCAGCAGCTCGAAGGCCTCGTCTTTCTCCTCCGACAGCATGCGCATCGAGCCGTAGGTGCCATCGCACGCTGCCTGAAAACTCATTTCGGCGCCGGCATCGTCGAGCTTCTGCTGGAAGGCGTCGCTGTCTAGGTCGCCGGCGCCTTCGTCGAACAGGCCGGTCATCAGATTGACCAGACCCTCCTTGCCGGCGGGGTCCTGGGCGCTGCCGCTATCGAAAACGAAGCGGAGGGCGATCAGCGGTATCGAATGGTCCTCCACTAGCCAGGCGGTGACGCCCTTCTTCGACTTGACCTCCTGGAAGTTCATCTCGGCGCGCGCTTCAAGCGCCGGCAGCTGCAGGAAGAACAGGGCAAAGCACACGGTGGCGATGGCGCGGCAGACCTTTCCTTCTCGCTTTTCAGGGGAAGGAACACTGCTCATCCGTTCAAGGGCAAGGGTCATCATCAATTCCCCACCTGTTGCTGCGGCAAGAGATAGCCGGTGGTCGAATGGTCGAGCACCAGGTAGCGGGCGGCCACTAGCTTCACCTGCTCCGCGGTGACCTTGCGGACGCGCTCGGGCCTTTCCTCGACGTCCTTCACGTTGCCGCCGCTGGCGAGCGTCGAGCCATACATGTTGGCCATGTCTTTCTGCTTGTCGCGGGCAAAGATCATCGAGCGGACATAGCGCGTCTTGGCGCGCTCCAACTCGTCGCCGGTCACGCCGTCCTTGACGATGCGGGCGATCTCGGCGTCTACGGCCGCCTCGACATCGGCAAGCTTGGCATCGCCGCGCGGCGCGCCATAGACGGTGAAGTTGGTGTTGTCGAGCATGGTGCTCTGGAAATAGGCGCCGGCAGTGGAAGCGATACCCTGCTTGACGACGAGCTGCTGATAGAGGCGGCTGTGATGGTCGCCGCCCAGGATCTCGGCCAGAAGATCGAGCGCCTCGGCCTCGCCGGGCTTGGCCGTATGATAGGATGGCACAACCCATTGCGTCGAAAAGCTCGGCACCGACACGCGCGCATCGGTGAGCGTGACGATGCGTTTGGTGTTCTGCTCCGGTTCGATCGGGCGGATGCGCGGCGGCAGATCCGGTCCGCGCACGATCTCGCCGTAGGTCCTTTCGGCCATTGCCTTCACTGCGTCGGGATCGACATCGCCCGCCACCACCAGAACCGCGTTGTTTGGGTGGTAGTAGACGTCGTAAAACGCCTTCGCGTCCTCTCGGTTCAGCTGTTCCATCTCCTGCATCCAGCCGATTACCGAAATTCGGTAGGGCTGATTCTGCCAGAGTGTGGCATCGACCTCCTCTTCGAGCACCGCCTGCGGATTATTGTCGATGCGCGAGCGGCGCTCCTCCAGGATCACGTCGCGCTCGGTCTTGACGACGTCATCGGTGAGGATGAGGTTGCGCATGCGGTCGGCCTCAAAACCCATCATCTGCTCGAGCGCCGAGGGCGGCACCGTCTCGTGGAAAGCGGTGTAGTCATAGTAGGTAAAGGCATTCTTGGAGCCGCCGATCTCGGACACCGTGCGATCAAGCTCGCCGGCAGTGTGATTCGCGGTTGCCTTGAACATCAGATGCTCGAAGAAATGGGCGATGCCGGATTTGCCGGGCGGCTCGTCGGCACTGCCGACCTTGTACCAGACCATGTGGGTGACGACTGGCGCGCGATGGTCAGGAATGACGACCACTTCCATGCCATTGCGGAGCAGGAATTCGGATGACGACCATTCGCCGGCCATTGGCGACCTGATCCCCGTGAAGACTAAGATGGTTACCAGCAGGGTCTTGGAAACCCAGCCGCCGGGGTTTGCAGCGAACATCGTCATGAATCTGTTTTGCTCCTTGGTGTGCCACGCGTTCGACAGATCGGGTAAGCATGGAACGTGCCAAGCAGAAATTACTTTCGGGCAACGCATCCGCACCCAAACCGACCATGTCGGTTGTCGGACATTGTCGGGTTTCACTCCCCAGCCTTAGCCGATGCGATTGTAAGGGAGTGGTGGTTCGGCACGTTTCCGTTCACGCCGGGGGGACAGCATGCTGGTGCGGTTTCGCTCATGTATTTGGCCGGCGGTAGCGGACACGGTCTCTCCACCTTTCCGCAGCGTCGGTTGGGTCACCGTGCCAACCTAGATCGAGGCGAGAGTACCACCAAATGGATACTGCCCCTCCGAACCGGAGCTGCTTTGGCGGTGCTTACGGGTAGCAGGCCAGACGCCTTGCGGCCGGTCCGCTGCAGCAGCGGTTGATCGACGACATGATCTCGCGCCAGTTCAGCCAGGAGACGCAGCGCAACCACTCCGCGATGTCGGACGGTTCACGACCCTCTTGGCCGGTCGCCGGACACGGCGACAGCGGACGATCTGCGCCGGTTCCAGGTCGGGCAGGAAGACGACGGCATTCAGATCCAGGCCATGAACAGGCATCGTGCGGCGCTGCGCTTCTACTTCATCCATCGTGCGGCGCTGCGCTTCTACTTCATCCATACGGTGGACCGCCACTTCGCCGCCTGGCTTGGACTGACGCCAAAGCCCCATTCGAGCGATGGCAAGGAGCGGCTCCGAAGCCGCGCGAGACGCGTATGGTGCCGGGCAGCCTGGGCGGCAGTACGAATGGGCCTAATCTGGCGGCGATTCCATGGCTGGCGGTTGGCGCGCTAAGCTATCCTTGTTCGCCAATTGCTCGAGTTCCGCCTCATCGGTGACGCCGGCTCGATAATGAAAGATGATGTTGAGCGCCCGCTGTTCCCGGTCAGTTCTGGATTCGGCAGGAACGCCGGTACGGTCAAACACGCGGCCAAGCAGCGCGACTTCCTCGGGAGTGAACACTTCCCCGCTAAATGGCATAGGAGCTTCCTTAAAATCGAATGCAGGCGCTTCGTGCGATTCTGATTAGCGCTCCACCCTTACAATTCCGCGACGACCGATGCCAATCCGAAACCCCGGTACATGACTCGCCCCGAGTTGCAGAGCGGATCACTCGCCTCAATTTAGCGGTCGGGCCAGCGCTTGGTTACGGCTTTTCGGTACATTAGCGTTGCTCGTAAACAGTATGCAGGCGGACATGAGGCGGTTAGGCTGCTGTGGTCGCCCGCCGGGTTGCCCTTAAGTTCGCGAACGCCCGGTGCTTCTCGTCAAGCCATGGGCTGAACTTGCGCAGCGCCGTTATTTATGTCGCGCGCAATCGAACTCTCGCTCAGCTTGGCTGCAGCCCACGCGCGGTAGGCGACAAAAAGCGCCTCGTCCGGGATGCTCGCGAACGCGCTTGCGGCTGCGCTTGCACGACGGCAGCTTGGTGCCTGCCTCGGCGGACCCCGTATGGCGCGTGCCGGTCAAATCGCCTGTTGATTGAGCGCAGGTCGATACGCGTCTGCGACGTGGAAGGTTCACGCTTTGGGGAGCACCCTCGATCCAACCGCCATGTGAGCCGGTCCGCCGCCGGGCAAGCCGGCTGTTTGGAACGGCTTGCCGATGCTGGCCCGGCTGCAAGGCGTTCAGATGCTCCTGAACACTCGCCTGCCCGGTCTGCTGCTGTTGCAAGGCTGCGTCGTCTGTGCGGGCGAAATCTGAGACGCGGGACGGATTGATCCATCCGAATCTCCTTTGCGTGTTCCGAGCCGCTCAAGCCGGCCTGGCGGATTGATTCTATGGGGCTTAGCTTTCGACAAGCTGACGGATGAGAGCGCTGCACATGGCAGGCTTGCGGTCATGTGCGTGCCAGGCAGTCAGGACGAGATCGAATGGTCGGCCTTTGCATCGACGAGCGCGTGATCTTGGTCGTGAGCCCGCCGCGGGAACATGCAATCATCGTCGTCATCCGCTTTTTGCCATGGCCGCATGTTGGCGAACGCTGACACAGGAGTCGATCATGATGAGCTGGCCGTGGAAAGTAAGCCGCGAACACCCTCCAATTAACTAAACAATTAGCGCAGTCTAATATTATGAAAGCGCTGTCCGCAATTACGGCACTTCGAATTCCATCACAAATGAAACCGTTTTACGCTTGCCATCATCTGCCTGGACACGTATCGCCGACCTGTGGCTCGGTTCGCTCCGTCCCACCTCGGGCAACACCCTCCTGTCCAGAGCGAACTGAGCCACACCTAGCAAGCGGATGAACCGAACAACTCGAACCACCAATTCCGGGACCGCGCACTTGATTCGTCTATGCCGCCCGGCGCGCTGCCTGCGACGGGTTGCCTAAAACATCGCTGTGACGATCGTGACGCCGCTCCCCGCTGATGAGCCGAACCGGAGTGTCGGCGAGCCGTCGTGGCAAGCTTCGTTGACCCGAGTCGATAGAAGCGCCGAGGCGATGCTGCAGGGCCTGCCGGTCGGCGACGAGGGGGTCGAGGTGCAGCGGCTGGGTCCGCGGCCGTTCGCCCTCGGCCAGGCGTGCGGCCAGCGCCCGGGTGGCCTCGAGCACAAAGACGCCGCAATCAGCCGTTCTGGCCAATCCCTGGCGAACTTCGGACAATAACCTCTGAATCTGAGCGAGCGAGCCTATGATCGGCGAGCGCAGTTCATGTACACTGTCGCGGCGGACTCTCTTTCGGCATCGAGGGGCCTTCCAGGCGCTCGAGAAGCCGTTCGGCGGGATCCGCGAGGGGGACAGTTCCGCCGTGAGGCCGCTCAAGCCATTGAGCGAGAGATTACCGCCATCGCGCAATCCGCTCTCCTGTCGCCTTACTTCGGTTGGCGCCAGCGACCGCCGGCTCACCGTCCAGTAGACGGTTACGCTAAAAGAGGAGGAACACGAGTGTCAGAACGAAGGCTGAGACTTCGGCGTCCATGATTCTTGACGGCGGATCGAGACCGCGAGCGCTTGGCGTTTGGCACTGTCCAATGTCCGACAATGTTGGAAATGCGACTACCAGAGTACAAGCATCGGATTGAGTTAAAACGGTTTCTCGTTGGCACAGTAAATGCGCTGCCATCCGCAACACGTCACTGAAAAAGGAGAAGACGTTTCATGGTCACCCCACCAATGCCGCCGCCGCTGGTCTTCTGAAGGCATCCACACACGACGGCCTTTTCGTCAATTGTCGCCACCCAGCCACCGGTCCGGCGGGCATCGCTGCCCCCCACTACGCGTCCGGTATAAAGCTCCTCCTCATGTCAATCGCGAACATCGCCCGCTGGCCTGCTACCACAAACCTCACAGGAGACTGTTACCCGTGACGGACATCAGACACATTGCAGCGCACGCGTGTAATTACACAAAGTTCGATGCGGTTGTTGTCGGCTCCGGGCCATCTGGATCGATCGTCGCCCGGACACTTGCGGAAAAGGGGTGCCATGTGGCCGTCCTGGAATATGGAGGCCCGGCTTGTCCTGGCGCCATGCTCGGGCCTCATCAAGAGGCCTACAGCAAGGCACTCACTTCCAATGGCCAGGCCGATGGCAACCCCTGGACAGCGTGCTGCGTCGGCGGGGGGATGGGTTTCTACAACGCGATAACGTTCAGATACCGACAAGCAGATCTGTCAGCTTCCCAATATCTTACGACTGACATGGCGATTGACTGGCCGATTACCCTCGAGGAGCTCGAACCCTACTATTTGGAGATCGAGCATCTCTTGGAGATCAGTGGCGCGAATGGGTTTCCATCGTATCCACCCAGTCCGCGTGGGCTGATGATATCCAATGCAATGCAGGAACTCGGCATAAGATCAAAAACCATCCCACTAGCAATCAGGCCGCCAGGGACCAGCAAGGGATGCATCAATTGTTCGGCTTGCGATGAACTCGCGTGCCCTACGGATGCGAGAGCATCAGTGCTTGCAAGAAACATTTTGGATGACTCCGACCTGCCAGGGTCAATCTCGGTTCTATACGGCTGTTTCGTCAACCGGATCCAAATGCAGAACGACGGTCGGGCTGGAGCTCTTGAGTGCTATGTGCCGCTCTCATCGGAACTGATCCGTATCCCAGTTGAAAGGGTAATCGTCTGCGCAAACGCGATACAAACAGCGGCATTGATGCTCAGGTCGAAGGGTGACCATGCTCCAAAGGGAATAGGAAACGACTCCGGCCTCGTTGGACGCGGCCTCTCGTTCAAGATTGGTGGCTACTCCGTCGGCTACATGCAGCGAGCCGATCGGGGCTCCGATGCATTTGCTCCCCACTGGGGACCGCATTCGACCGTTTATACCGATGAGTTCTACGAACATAACGGCGCGCCATGCAAATTTGGTGGGCTCATTTATGAAGCGAATTTCGCTTCGCCGAATGAGAACGTAGGCGTCGTGCGCCTGCACTACATAGCCGGAGAAGAGCCATGGTCGCATAACCGCGTCGCGCTTGACGAGGCCGCTGACCAGTACGGTACCCCTTATATCCGTTTTGAATACCGAAGCTCGGAAAATGACCGTGCACGAAGGAATTTTCTCGCCGACCGCGCGGATGAAATTCTGCGCCACCTTGGCGCATTCCGCATCGAGCGAGAGCCATATTTCCCGGGAAAAGGCAGCTCCCACCTGCACGGCACGATGCGCGCCGGTAGTGATCCGAGGAACTCGGTCGTGGACAGCTGCGGCAGGGTCCATGGGTTGACCAACATCCATGTGATGGATGGCTCCGTTATGAACTTCGCCGGCAACAGCAATCCGACCCACACAATCATGGCCAACGCCAGGCGAATGGCTATGTCACTCGGTAAAGGCGCAATTTAGATGCTCGGTCCTGGCTCCATGGACGGTGCATTTTTTGCCGCTTTGCAGCCGGCACACGGTTGGGACGGTGACATGACTGCACAGCTCACTGACCCAGCCCATGGTCGAATAGTGCGCGAAGGCATTTCACACCACAGAAAGAGCCGGCCTTTCCAATAAGCATCATTGGGGCTGATATGGGGTGGAAAGCCTTGAAAAATCGCAGGAAAACCGCAACCGTTAATGTTCACCTCGACGACTATGATCACGTAGCCTTCGATCTGGACGGAACCCTTGTAGATTCGGAGGCTGTGGTCGAAAGCGCACTCCGTCGATGGGCACGGGAGGAACGGATCTCTCCGGATAACGCGGTGCGAATGTCGGCCGCCCGCCGCGACGTCGATTTGGTGGCGGCGATCGCGCCCGATCTCTCGCCAGAACGCGAGGCAAATCGCATTGCGGGTTACGAAGTTCAAGCGATGGGACTGTTGCAACCGATCGAGGGCGCCGTAGAGTTCTATAGCTCTATCCCAGCAGAAAGGCGATCTATTGTCACCTCTTCGGCACGGGTTTCGGCCCTTGCCCGCCTTGAGGCGGCTGGACTCTCCTGGCCGCGGATCATGATTGCAGCCGAGGACGTCAGTCAGGGAAAGCCGTATCCGCAACCCTATCAAACGCTGTTGAGAATGCTGGGCATCGCAGGCAAAAGATGCTTGGTTTTTGAGGATTCCCCCACCGGAATTGAAGCGGCGATCGCGGCAGGCTGCGACTGCGTCGGCGTCGGCCCCAATGCCAGAGATCATCCTGACACAAGGGATTGGATAGAGAACTTTGGCGAGGCTTCCTTTCAAACCAGCTGAGTTGAACCTGCTCCACAGACCTAAGGGAGGGGCCACGAATGAAAGTATCAACGAAACCCCGCACCTCACTTTTTGATGAGGTGCTGGTAGAAGGCTCGGTACTTGCCCATTACGTGGCGGAGCGAAACCATTATGAGGAACTCCTCGACGAACTATTTCGTTCGTCCGGAGAAGCTCGTAACATGATCGGCAGCCGCTGTATTTGGCACATAAATTCCACCGCATTCGGCGGCGGGGTGGCCGAAATGCTTCCACACCACATTTGCCTGCTTCGGGAGCTTGGTTTTGATGTGCGTTGGCTCATCTTTAAGCCGAAGGAAGAACAATTTTTTCAATTCACCAAAGCGCTTCATAATTCTCTTCACGACGTCAAGGTGGCAGGCGTGAATGATCTGCTCCCGCATTATCTTGAGGCATCGCAGAGAGGCGCTGCGGAGCTGGAAAGGATCATCAGGCCAGATGACTTTTTGGTAATTCATGATCCGCAGCCTCTTGTTGCAGCCGCGAAGTTCCTTGAATCTCATCCGCACCCGGCTATCTGGCGATGCCACATCGGATATCCGAAGCGCACCCCGACGGTCGACAAAATCTGGGAATTCTTCGGTGAATACCTCCGTCAATTCCAACGCATTGTCCTAAGCGACAAGGAATATGCCTTTGATACTGATCTGCCCATAGATATCATCCCGCCATCCATCAGCCCATTTTCAAGCAAAAACCGTAATTATGAAGGGCCAGCGGGCCAGGCGCTAGACCATTTGATTTCGTTCAACAGCCAAGAATTCGAGCCCACCCCTTCCCTTCAGGACATTCTCGGCTCACGGTATTTCCTTCATGTATCCAGGTGGGATGGACTGAAAGGTATTGACCGGATTATCGCCGCTTACGATCGCTTTGTGAAAACGGCGCTCGCGGAAGCCTACGATACACGCCTGGTGATCGCGGGACCGGATCCTTTGGATGTTGCCGACGATCCTGAAGGACGGGAGTATTTCGAGAAATGCGTCCTATTATGCACTCAATTATCAGAGGAAGTGCAGCGGCGGGTGTATCTGGTCTGTATCTCGATGAAGGACCACGACGCAAACGCGGAAATCGTCGGCCGGCTGCAACAGAACGCCCATGGAGTATTTGCTCTATCTCGCGAAGAGGGCTTCGGCCTTACGGCAACAGAGGCTCTGTTCCGAGGCAAACCCGTCGTAGTGTCGTCCGCCTTTGGTCTCAAGAGGCAGGTCGTAAATGGGCTTAATGGCGTTGTCCTCCACGAGCCGGACATCGAGGATAAAGCTGCAGAAATGATGCATCGCCTTGCGGTCGGTTATAGTGATTTCGAGGAGATGGCCAGAACCGCACGCGAACACTGTCTGCGCTCGAGCACGCAGATCTCGCAAATCCCAAAGTGGTATCACTCGATGCAATCCGCTCTCTCCAGTTTCCAGGTGCGTTAACGGATTCGTTCAGTCCAAGAGTCATCTGAGCCAGGCGGCGGACGTCTCCGCACCGCAGGACACGTATGGTGTGAACCGGCTGCGAAAAAATGGACGTTTGGTGGCGCAGCTCGATCGCTTGGCACGCGCTTGGCCCTGGCAATTCGGCAAGCGGCGACAATTCCTCACAAACCGGTGTTAAAACTTTCGGCATAAAGCGGGTCGGCGTGATCTACGTCTTTACAACTCTGCTCGAGATCGACGGCCCCTGATCGGCCTCACCTCGACATGGTTGGGAGGGTGCTTAACCGACATTGGATTGCCGCCGATCGGCGACGAGGTTGTTGAGGCGCAGCGGTACGTTGCCCGCCCGGTTACCGAGAACTTTGTAACAAATCTGCCAAATTGTCGTTCCGAGGGTCAGCAAGTCGACGATGCGGTGCGGTCCGACAACACGCTAAATCAGCAATTTTTGAGTTGGTACGGCGCTTGCTTGGTCAGAGCAGCATCCGATCGCTTGTGAGGGCGAGATGGAGAGCTTGCCCACATTAAGCAAAAGGCGAATAGCATGCAGCGAACTGAAGTAGAGCGATTCATCAACGATCTTGGAGCAAAAAGCAGTCCGCTCGCAAACCTCAAACCACGCGCTGGAGGGCTTGCATCGATTGTAGCGGTTGGAAAGGGCCTCGGCTACGACATCACGCTTGACGAGGTTAGAAGTCATATACGTGCGAAAAGCCAAGGAAGGTTAAGTAAGAAGCTGCGCTCGATTGCTTGCCGCAATCGTGGTTCGATTGTTTCGACCGGCCTTGTACATACGGTCGCGTTGGCTAATTCAGATCCGCATTTATCCATGAGCCCCCTGCAAGTCGGGGAAAAGGCCGCAACCGTCGCGGTCGTCATCGTTATTGTAATTGCTATTGCGGTCGCCAGTTGATGAAATTTAGTTCTGGCAGCTTTGGCTTGGACGAGCCTGAAGAGAACATGAAAGCAAACCTCGTCGAGCATGAGATTATGCCATCAAGCCGACAAGGGGCCGCTTCAGCGGCTCGCCTGCACGCTCGCAGCGACGGCTGGCGGCAAGTTTTTGACCGGCGCACGCCGGAGGAACGGCGCACGTTGTCACACATCAAACGCTTCATGGAGCGGCTGGCCGGTGATAGGAAGTTCCGTACGGCGCTTTCGGAGAACGTCGACAACCCTCGAATAGTGACCGCGTCCTACGGGATCGAAGTTGACCCAATGCAGATACTGCCGCTCTGGTGCGGTGACTACGTGAAGTACCGCTTCAAATCGGAGTCTGCCCCGTGGCCGCTAGCTATGATGTGGGATGAGTATATGCGCGAGATGTTGCGCCATCGAGACCTCGTGCGCCGCCAAGGCGAAATGTCGACGATTAACCCTCGCTTTCATGCCTGGCGCGAGCGCCAGATCCGGCGCTGTAACGACGAATTGGGCGAATTGGGGACGTCGATCGCGCACCACACCATCGCATTCGAGCTCAGTGAAGGCTGCACCGTCGGTTGCTGGTTCTGCGGCCTCTCGGCGGACCGCTTCAAGGGTTATTATGAATATAGTGAGGAGCATGCTGAGCTTTGGCGCGGCGTGGTCGGTGCCGCGAGCGATATGTTTGGTCCGGCGGTCCGCACTGGCTTCTGCTACTGGGCTACAGACCCAATCGATAACCCGGACTACGACCGTTTTCTGTTTGACTTCTATCAAATCACGGGCGAATTGCCACAAACGACGACGGCCGCCCCGCTAAAGGATCAAGCACTCACTAGGCGCGTGCTCGAACTGTTCGAACGTTACGGTCGCGTGCCAAATCGTTTTTCGGTACTAAGCACGAAACATCTCGATCAGATTCACGCGGCGTTTTCGCCCGAGGACCTGATGGGGGTCGAACTCATCCTGCAGGGCAAGGATGGGCCGACCGCAAAGGCTGTTACCGGGCGCGCGCGAGAGCGAAAGGAGCAGCTCAAGGCAACCAACAAAGATGAAGCAACCCTCTTGCCGGAGGGCTATCCCACGACAATCGCCTGTGTTTCCGGCTTCCTCGTAAATATGCGGAAGGGGCGTTTGCAACTGGTGGCGCCGGTACCGGGTAGCGACCGCTGGCCTCTCGGGTACCGGATCGTGGCTCAACGTTTCTTCAGGACACCTGACGAGTTCCGGGAAGGGCTCGAGAGCATCGTTGACAAGCATATGCTCGAAAGCCCACCTCCCAACCTGCCGATCCGCTTCCGCCAAGACCTGCAATACGAGGCAGAGAACCGGCACTTCCGTCTCCGCTCACGCAATACTGAGCATTGGGTGCTCGACGAGCTCGTTCCGATTTCCGTTGGCCAAATAATCGCGTCCGGCAACTATACAGCCTCGGAGCTGATTATGCGGGTCGCAACGGACGGAGCGAGCGCCCTTGCAGTCGCCGACCTGCTCGACCAGCTTTACGCGGCCGGGGTGATCGAAGAGGATCTCGACGATCTTTCCCTTGGCAGGATGGGATGACAGGCCGCATGCCGCGGGCGTCGCCATCTACGGCGACAGCGGCATGGGCAGGACGACAATCATGAGGGGTGGCTAGCATCCACCAAGTGAATTCGGTGACCGGTTCCGGCTGGGAGCAAATGAGCTCTAGCAGGCTTCTCTGATTGGGTTGTTGAGGTCAAGCTCCTTCTGCTCGGCGTGCTCACGCGCGCCGGCGACGAAACCTTGCGCAGCGTGCTGGTGGCCGGGGCTATCGCTATCAGGCATTTCCGACGCGGCCGAGGCGCCGTCTCACCCTGGCTCGCCGGCCTACTCAAGAACAAGCCGCCGAAACTGGCTGCCGTGGGGCTAGCGAACAATATCGCGCGCATCGCCTGGAAGGTAATGACGAACGGCGATATCTACAGAGCGGAGCCTATGCCGCCAGCCTTGGCGCGCGCGGCATAGAAAGCGGCCAGATACGGGGAACATCTCTACTGTTACCTTGCTGACGTGCTGAGCTGGTGCCGGAACTTGCGAGAGAATGAGCAGTTGGTGTGATCGATCGATCCGAGACGCGGGACGCAAAGGCCCGACATATGATCTCAAGCGATCCGATTAATCACTACTCAACAATCTTGCGATAAGCGTGCCGTCACATATGGGGTCAGCGGAGTGAGGCGTGTTAATCTGTTGAACGACCTTGAGAGAGTTCGTCCCAGGATCGTGCCTGCTAACGAGATCGCCTTGCCCATCGTCCACACGGGAACGATCCGGCTCACGCCCTTTCGGGCGGAATCAACTCCTCCTTCGTTGGTCCGTCCTGACCGGACAGCTTGAACCAA
This sequence comes from Mesorhizobium sp. ORS 3359, assembly GCA_000824845.1. Lineage (GTDB taxonomy): Bacteria > Pseudomonadota > Alphaproteobacteria > Rhizobiales > Rhizobiaceae > Mesorhizobium. The sequence continues at coordinate 29,732 of CCNC01000188.1, forward strand.
GGCCGGCGTTTATCTCGGTCCTCGACCGCGGCGCCGGTGCTAGCCAAACTTCGACAAGCGTCGAGGACAGCCCAGGGGACTTCGCCGAGCGTCGTGGCCAGGTCCACATAGGAAATAAAGTCGTGAGTCAGCTTGGCTTCGACAGCCCGCTCAAGAATAGGGTCGCGCCGGACTATCCAGGCGTCGTTGGTCCAATGGATAACGTCGTCCCAGACGATGAAATGCGCGCCGCAGCCTGTGTCACGCCATACCGAAGGGAAGATCGTCAAACCATCTTTGCCATTGTACAGGCGCCACGCAGGCCCGGCGCGGCCGTCCAAATTGACGGTCAGGATATCGCCACAGCCATCGGGGCAGCGCATAACCAAGGATCGCACCACGCCGCGCTCAACGATGGCTACATCTCCCGGTTTCTTGACCAGTTCAACCGCTTCGGCCTGGCGTTCGACGACGCCTTTCTGGTGGATCTCTCGCGTCTTCATAATTACCGACTTAATCTTGTATCCCTCACCAGAGAGACGGATTCGTCACCTGCGTCAGGAGATTGGCTGCGCATTGATATGCGCGCGCGGCATTAGGGCCTTTTCCTTTGGCGAAATAGAGCAGACCGGCGCAGACAGCGATAGAGTATTCACGCCGCACATCCAAGGAGACGGCACGGCCTTCCCTGAGGATCGTCGTTCGCAGAGTAACGATAGCTTCAAGGCGATGCTGTGCAGAATGGCCCTCCAGCATGTGACTGATGGATACCGCGAACAAATCGCCGCTATAGAAGTCCTCGAGGACATTATCAGGTATCTGCTGCGCATCTTGAAGCTGGTCATCAAAAGCCAGTCCGACATCCAGTCGGGCGACATCGTGAGATAAGGGCCTACGCGCGGCGCGCGTGAAATCGATCAACACAGCATCAGAAAGCCCTTCGCATACGAAAACATTGCGCAGGTTTAAATCATCATGGGCGCGGCAGACCGCGTGCAGACCGGCTGGGATGGATCCTAGGCGGTTGAAGAATGCCTTTGGCGAAGGGCCCTTGAAACCGACCCTTCCCAGTCTCCGATAGGTCCGGAAAAGTCCTGGCTCGTAAGCTGTCTGGCGCGGACGCGGCAGGAATTCCGGCAGAAGCGACAACGTCTTCACTTCCGGCTCCTCTCGCCATCGGCGCAAAACGCGGTCGTATATCGCCTCGATGACCGGGCGTACGTCTCTCTGTGTGACCACGGCGTCAAGCCGATCCGCATGTTCGACGAACCGGGACACGGAAAGTTGCAATGTAGCCCCAAGAACACAGCGGTCGAGGCAAAGCGGCGCACACCCCCTGAAGGGCACTCGATCGGCAACGACATCGCGGTAGGTGTTGATCTGCTCCTCGATCTGTGCTGCCGGGCCGCACTTGACGATGAACGGTGTCAACAGGCCGTAGCCTTCCGTTTCGACTTTCCACACCGACGCCCGGGATTTCCCTCCGTTTTCGCTGGAAATCCTGATGGCTGCAAAGTCATGAAAGGCGCGGCGCATCAGGAGATCGACTTCCGGGTCGAGGGTCTCTTCCAACGGGCCCCCATCGCTATCCAGAACCAGCAGGCTCAAATTGGCCGAAGGCCCGCAACGGCAGCGTGCACAGGCCTCAGCAATCTTTTCCCAATCGGATAGAACGGCAAGCTGGCTGAGTATAACACCGGGCTTTTTGTCCCATTGCGCCAGAACCCCTGTTCCGGACTTCGCGGCACCGAGCGCCGCTGCCTCTTGACCGGGCAATGCAACCACGACGATCAATATGCCGCGCTGGGCGGCCTGGGCGAGTGGCAGCAGGCGCTTCACCAACTGACGCAAGCTGTCAGGACGGGAAAGATCCTGGGCCAATACCAGCAATGCCCGCACACCTTCGTCGGCCAAATCGGACGGTGCTCGATAGGTCTTCAGATGAAGCTGGCGTGCGATGAACGCTGCTGGCGGCGCCTCGCCGCCCTCAACCAACACGATGGCGCGCGCATCAGCCTTCATGCCGTCGCCAGATCATCGGCCATGAGTCCGCCATGGCGAGGGCATTGCCGGCAGCACAGACGATACAGGTCGGATCCGGCGTCGATTTGATGGGACGTACCGCACCGTCGATCGGCCTCCCGACTAGGTGCCGGGCCTGACCTGGAAAACCAGTGCTCGCCGACAACAACATGGACACCGCCATTGAGGAGGTAGCCGCATTAAGCGATATGACCGCCGGTTGGGGTTCGAAATGACCCACGAAATACGGATCACTGGTCTGGTCGGCGAGCAAGTCGCGGCGTATAGCGACAGGATCGAGCAATGGGTGACAGTTCAGGCAGGCCAGCGTTTCGGCCAACATTTGCACGCGTGTGGACATGTTGGTAACCAAGCTGTCCTTGGCATCGATGCGCACGCCCACGTCGATCATCGGCAAACGATATTGATAGGCCAACTGGTTAAGCACGGCGCGGCTTCCATGGGAGTCCGTACAGCACATGACGAAGTCGCAGTCGAGAAGCCGACGTGTCGTGGCCTCTGCGACTACCGTCTCGGCATACCCATCGACTCTTATATCGCGGCGAGCGCGCTTGGCCGCTTTTTCAGCCACCGCAACCTTGCGCAGGCCCACATCGCCTTCTTCAGCGCCAATCAAGCGGTTCAAGTTGGTTTCCTCGACCGACTCCGGATCAATCAAGATCAAGCGACCGGTGCCGAGGCGAGCAAGTTCCTCGACCACGACGGACCCGGTACCGCCGACACCAACCACCCCAACTGTCATGCCATTCAGCAGCCGCTGCCCTGCCGCGCCAAAGGCACGTACATTGCGATCGAAAATCTCGGGCATCGGCTCACCCGCGTCGACGCCGTCGCGGTCATAAGTGTGCAGTGTCGCGCCAACCTCCTGCACGCGCTCGATCTCCAGAGTCGTCTGCCCAGCCGCATCGAATAAGCGCGTGCGAAACCCTCTTGGCCCGACGACAAGGAAGCCATGCGGGCCCTTGGGCGCACGAAAATGCTGAACCGGTGCGAGAACGACCTGCGCAGCATCGTCCACCGGAGAAAAAGCAAGGTTGCGCTGCCGCGGGTGCGAGTGCGCGAGGATAAGGCCAATGCCCTCCATCCGAGCGCGCTTCAGCATGTTTGCAACGAAGGCCGGCTGCAGGCTGGCTTCGATATTACTGCGACGGACATAGTCCTCGGCCGCCGGGTGAACGACCTCGCGCACCACAAGGCGCATGCCGCCGTCGAAATGCCCTTGGGCAACGAGCAGAGCTGCCGCCGCCTCGAGGGGCGCGTCTTTAAGCAGAGCATCGCGAAGGGCTGTCCATTCGCCAACGCGAAAAACGAGCCTGTTCATCGCACCTCGCCAAGCCGGCGACGAATGACGTTCAGATAGGTGAACATGTTGTCGCTGTTTGGTTGCCACGTCGCAGGATGCCAAGAGAACCAGAGCCAGCCAGGCGGGATACCAGGCGCAGCCTGCTGTCCAGTGTTCTGCGGCGCGCCGCCATGTTCAAGCGCCAGGGCCGGCTCGGTCCAGAAACAGTCGGGAGCTGCTTGCGGATAACCCGCAGGCAGTATGAATTTTACCGCGACCGCGGTCCGATTCCAACCCGGGGGCAAAGCAACGGCCGGGACGCTTACCACGACTGTGCCCCCGGCCTGCGGCTCCATGGTGACGCCAGCGTACCGGCCGACGAAGGCCTCGAAATGCCGCTCTATGATCGACATCAACCGAAGGTCGCCGGAGGAACAGTGTAAAAATGCATGCCGTTTTTTAACGTCACCGCCTCGGTATCACCTATCTGACGGTCGCTGTCGTGACCGTGACCTTCCAGGAATAATTGATATTGCGCGTCCTTGCCGGCAATCTGCTTCAGTTCAGCCCCTGTAATGCTTTCCTTTTGTACCTCGAAATGCACGCCGTCTATGTTGATTGAAAACTTGGGGTGATCGTCCTTGGCCATCGCCGTCCTCTGGATAAACTTGGCCGGGCGAAATGCCGACCTTGGTGTTACGCACCATCCTAAACCATGATCGCATGGTGCGAAAAGGCGCACCGCTAACCGCTAACAGCTAAATTGTTCCTGCCTTCTGCGCAGAGACCCGCAGCATTTGAGACGAGTCGGCGGTCTTGTTAAAGCCTGTTCCATCGAATGATTTTGCCCCCCCAGCCCGAGCAACAATAATTTCCCGCTAAACAACGCCTTGCACACTAGATCGCGAACATCAAGTAGCGTGCCGAACTTCGCACTTGGCTGGCAAGTGGGATTCGGCTCGCACTGCTTATCGTCATCGTATCCGACTGCGAGGACCGCGCGGCCCTCAACCAAAGGCGAGTCATTCGGTCCGGCACCGGGAGGAAGGTGCTCTTACGATCGAAGTTCGAATAGACGGAAAATCCGAACAGAAACGGATAGCCCATCGCCAAATGTCCCTTGAGCACGGTCAAGGAACGGTCACGAACCGAGGCGTTGAAATGCTTTGAAAATCAGTGCCTCTTTCACAATTTCGGTTGGCGGCTCCGTTGTGGCCCTTGATCCGGTAGGAAAACACGTGTTTCCGGGTCATGGGCCGGAGAATGGCCAGTCATCCTTAGGCGGACACCCATCTCGGTGACGAGCCACATGCCGTTCCTAAGCTGTGCGCCGAAATCGACAAATCGACCGGAACCCGGTGCTCTATGAACCGCGCGTAGTAGTAAGTAAAGAGGCGCGACGGCAGAAAGTCATTGCCATTTTTGTGCTTTCGCTGAAGAAATTGTACAGCTGCAGCCATGGCAGCCAGAGCTTTGGAGCCACCAGTTCGGCTGGCCTAGGCCGAACCGGCCATTAGAGAAATCTAATACGCCAGACAATATTTAGGATGCAGAAGTTTCTTACATCTTCTGGCAACTGAGGCAGCTGCGTAGTGATTGACCCTAAGGGTGAGCACTACGAAAATGACGTCGCGGTGGGGCAAATCGATTGGGCACGAAATCTATCCATTGCGTCCTTCGACTGCTCGGGAGGGCAAAGCATCGCTACAATCCCCTGGCGCAGGTCCGCACGTTAGCCGATGCCCGTTCACTGGCAGAGCAGATGTTTCCCCGCGACCCGAACGCGTCACCGATCAACGACGATGCCGCAGGGTTCCTCACGGCGGTGATATTGTACGTCAAGCACATGGCGCCGGCTCAGCGGCAGACGATGACTGCCGTGTGCCAGTCGGCTTCCCAGAAGGGCCGCTATCTGTAGGCCGTTGCAAAGAAGTTGCCCCACTCCCGCTGGCGGCGGAAGCCGGTTATGCGGTGCTTGAGAAAGCTCGGGATCGTGGCCGCCAGACTTTGGAGGCGACGCTGGCAAGCAAGGTCGCCCTTTGACGCGACGACGAACTCCAGGAGAGTTTGAAGGGGAGCGACTTCGCGGACCTCAAGAATCGGCCGATAACGGTCTACATCGACATGCCGCTCGGCAAGATGGAGCCCTACTCCCCGTGGTTGCGCATCCTCCTCAAGGGCGGGCGCGCTTGATGCCATGGAGAGGAACCGCAGGACGCCGGACATCTCGGCGCTCTTCATTCTCGATGAATTCCTGAACCTCGCCCCGTTTCCGGAATTCCGCGCGGCGATCGGCACCTATGCGAGCGCTGGGTCCGGCGTTGGTTTTTCCTGCAGGAAAGTCATGTCGCTGCTGGAGCAGTACCCCCGGCAACAGCTGGCAACCGTTCCTCGCGTGGTCGGTCAAGCAGTTCTTCGGCATCGACGACCCGATAACCGGCGAGTTCATCGGCAAACATCTTGGCCACGAAACTGTGGCCTATCTCAGCATCAGCAGCGGCCACAACGGATTCTCGGTTCGATAGATGCTATGCCACTTTTTAGAAGGCTTGCGTTGACGCATCGCGCTCGAACGCGATCCTGCCATTTCCCGGGCCAGGCAAGCGAGGCAAGAGCGGCTCAGGTCTCGTAAATGGAGCGGTTGCGCCTCGGCCACCGCCCACCGCAACGTTGTTCCAGCCGGCTCATGTCGTCTACCGTGACACGGCGGCTGTTCTCGATCCGGATCACGCCGTCCATTCTCAGTCTGGTCAGCTGACGGCTCACCGTCTCATTTGTAATTCCAAGGAAATCAGAGATGCCGGCGCGCGTCAGCGGCAGATCGAAGCACGCCGAGCTGGCCGCCGGGCCAACACTGGAATCGATGTTGCGGGCGATCATGAGAAGAAAGCTCGCTACCTTCTCAGGCGCGGTCTTGCAGCCCAGAGTCACCATCCATTCGCGTGCTTCGTCGAGCTCTTTCAGCGTCTGCTTGAGCAGGCGATGCTCGAGCTCCGGTGATTGCTTCATCATCTTTTCGATTGCCGCTTTCGGAAACGAGCATATCGAGACAGTCGTTGCCGCTTCGGCATGGATCGCGCTTTTCGCCTCGAAGGGCTGTCCCAGAAAATCCGGCGCGAACCGGAGACCGACGATTTGCTGGCGGCCGTCCGAGAGGCTCTTCGTCAGCTTCACCACGCCCGAAAGCACGTTCGAATAGCTGTTGAGGGTCTCGGCATCGCCAATCAGTTCGATGCCCCGTTCGACCCTGTGCCGTGACGAAGTCTTGGCGAGCTTGGCCAAACGATCTGGATCGAGTGCGCTGCAGAGGCCACGGTGCCGTGCCTGGCAAGACAGGCAATAGACGGGGATGCCGGAACTGTGAAGACCGTGCCGTAGTGTCATTGATCGCTCTCCCGATCTGATCGCCCTCCCGGTCCCAAGCGCCGGCACGATAACCATCGACGGTAGAAAAATCCTTGCGGCAGTTTGTCATGCTGGAGGCTGACCGAAATCAGTGCTTTGGCTCATCTGTGCGTCCACAGTTGGCGACTCAAACAGGTTGACCACGACATGCGATCGGAACTTGCTGCCAGACTTGGTGAGAATGTCCCGCGCTATACCAGTTACCCCAGCACACCGCATTTCCATCAAGGTATCGATGCGGTCGTTTATCGCGGCTGGCTGGAGGCACTCGAAGGCGGCGGGGAGCTATCGCTTTACCTGCATATTCCCTATTGCGACAGGCTCTGCTGGTTTTGCGCGTGCCATACCAAACATACACGTCACTATGCGCCGGTCGCCGCCTATTTGCAGTCGTTGTATGCAGAGATCGCGACGGTTGGCAGCCTTGTCAGCGGCAAGGGCCGAGTTCGCGCGGTTCATTTCGGGGGCGGTTCGCCGACCATGCTGAAGCCGCAGCATCTGGTGACATTGGGGACGGCGCTGCGAGACAATTTTGATTTTCTCGATGATGCCAAAATCAGCGTCGAGATCGATCCGAACGATATGGACGGAGTCCGCCTCGACGCGCTTGCCGAAATCGGCATGACCAGGGCGAGCCTCGGCGTGCAGGACTTCGATCCGAAAGTGCAAAGAGCGATCAACCGCGAGCAAAGTTTGTTGCAGACCAAGGCAGTCGTCGATGGCGTTCGCTCCCGGGGAGTAGATTCCGTGAACCTTGATCTGCTCTATGGCCTGCCGCATCAAACCAGCGAGAGCGTGCGTTCCACCGTGGCGCAGGCGCTGACCCTGGAACCGGACAGGATCGCCCTGTTCGGCTATGCTCACGTGCCCTGGTTCAAGAAACATCAGACGATGATCGACGAGGCATGGCTCCCCGGTCCGACGGAGCGGTTTGCGCAATCGCAACTTGCTGCGCGAGCGATCGAGGACAATGGATACGAATCAATCGGGCTCGACCATTTCGCAAGGCCGGGCGATGCGTTGGCGATAGCGGCCCGCGCGGGAGAATTGCATCGCAATTTTCAGGGTTACACCGAGGATCGCTGCGAGACGTTGATTGGACTTGGCTCTTCGTCCATCGGCCGGTTTCGTCAAGGCTATGTGCAGAACATGCCTTCGACCGGCGAATACCGGAGCATGACGGAAGACGGGAAGCTGGCCGCCGTCCGCGGCATAGCATTTTCCGACGACGATCGCGTCCGGGGCTGGATCATTGAGCGACTGATGTGCGATTTCGCCTTCTCGGCGATCGACTTGGTGGAGAGCTTCGGGAAAGCCGGCCAGAAGCTCCTCCGTCAGGCAAGCTCCATAGCCCTTAATGATCCTGCTCGACTGCTCGAACTCCAAGGCGACCGATTCGTCGTGCCGGCGGAAAATCGCCCGTTCGTAAGGAGCATTGCGGCGAAGTTCGACAAATATTTCGAGGGTGGAACGGCCAGGCACTCAGCTGCAGTTTGAGCATTTTGATCGTAAAATTCGCGTCAATCGCGTTTGATCGATTGCTAGCCATTTCCGCAGCACGGGAAATTGCGAGGGTTCATGTGGCTGCATATAGCAGCCTGGCCTCTCATCGCGGCGCCTCAGTCGAACGCGACAACGTCGCAGCAAGCGTCGCGCCAAAACTGCGGCGACGCGAGAAACGCGCAGGATCCTGCATATCTTGCTTATGCAGGTTTCTGCACTGGCCGCTGGCGCGTGCCTATTCGACAGAAGGGCCGACGGTCAGGGTGGAGTGTCGCTCTGGGCCTACATGCTGCCTGGCAGCGACAGGAAAGCCATCGACGCAAGCTCTTTACGAGGCTGCGATCGGCATCTTGATTGTCGATTTCTTGCTATGGGATGCCGAAGGCTGTCGCCCCGGCGAGTGCTGGCTAAACGCCTCGTTTGTTGCCCCAGAGCATAACGTGCAGCTGTGGTAACACGCGGGCTTCGAACCACCTGTCGCCGGTTACGCTGTCTACCAGCCACTCCATGCGTTTCATTATTCCATCAACGTCGACAGGAGCGTCTTCATTTCCGGGGTGTGGCGGCGTGTGATTGCCGGGTTGCAGATAGACTGGAAGTCGCGGAAATCTCGCCGCGGCCTCTTTCGCAAAGGCATAGTCATTTTCGTCGAAAACAACGAGCTTCAGCACGACTTGCGGCTTGTCCTGCGCCGCCTGGAAGCATGCCTCGATAATAGCCCAATCGGTCCTCATTTCACTTGACGGCGGCTTTGGGCTAAGGACCAGCACGTCAAGTTCGGCGAACCATTCCCGGACCACGGAACCTTGGGTTTCCAGAGCAAATCGGTAGCCCTCGTCATGGCCTCGTTTGATGAGAGCACCGAAAGGCTGGATAGCCGGATTGCCGCCTGACAGCGAAACCATCAACGGGCGGCCGCCGGAAAGCGCGACAATCTTTTGCCACACGGCGTCGCAGGACATCATCTGCCATTCATCCCGGAATTGCCTGTCGACCGCATGCAGACTGTCGCACCAGGAACAGCGATAATCACACCCGCCGGTTCTGACGAAGACCGTCGGCAGACCGATGAGCACGCCCTCGCCCTGGATCGTCGGCCCGAAAATCTCACTCACGCGGATTGCGGGATGCGTATCGGTCATGGCCGGCATTCGGCCCATGTTTTCGGCGTCTCGCTAACCCGCACGGCCGTGGTTTCGGGCAAGCGTGCCTTGCACCATTCATAAAAGTGTCTGGCCAGACATTCCGCGGTAACCTTTTCATGCCCCAGCACGTCATTGAGATGTCGGTGGTCGAATTTATCGTCGATATAACGTTTGAGCGGTGCCAAATCGTGATAGTCGCGGACAAAGCCGTGCTCGTTCAGTTCCTTGCCCGATAGCTCCACTTCGACGATGTAGTTATGCCCGTGCAGGCGCGCGCACTGGTGGTCAGGCGGCAGGGACGTGAGTTGATGAGAGGCTGAAAAGTGGAATTCCTTGGTGATGCGGAACATTACACCCCCCTCCTGCGCAACGCGTCCAGCCAGAAGTCGGCGTCCTCGTAGTCGGTGGGATCTGGGTGGCCACAGAGATGAAACGCCTCGCGCCGCTCGACGCACGTCCCGCACCGTCCACAGTGACGCTTGCCGCCCTTGTAGCAGGACCAGGTCTCCGCAAATGGCGTGCCGTGGCGGGCTCCATCCTCAATTATGTCCGCCTTTGTGAGATTCACATAAGGCGTATAGAGTCGAATATTCGCGTAGCCTTCGAGCGCGCGGTCTTGCATCATCTGGAAGGCGTCGATGAAGGCTGGTCGGCAGTCCGGATAGATGAAGTGATCGCCACCATGCACGGCCGTCGCCACCGCTTCCGACTTGCGCGCGGCAGCGAAGCCGAAGGCGATGGCCAACATGATGGCGTTCCGATTGGGCACCACCGTGACCTTCATCATGTCTTCGGCGTAGTGCCCATCGGGTACCTCCACATTGTCGGTAAGCGCGGAGCCGGAAAGGCCGCGGCCGATTTCGCAGATGTCGATGATGCTGTGCGGGACGTTCAGACGCTCCGCGCAAAGGCTGGCGAAGTCCAATTCCTTGCTGTGCCTTTGGCCGTAATCGAAGGATAGCAGGCCGGCGAGTTCGTGCTCCGCTGCCACTTTGTGAGCAAGGGAAATGGAGTCCAATCCGCCGGAGCAGACGACGAGAGTCTTCATCGTTGGGGTTTCCTGTTTTGACCGGGTAGGCTGCGACCGGAGATTTCTCTGCTCTCCCAGTACCCCAGGGAGCCTCGTTTGTGAACTGAGGACGAATTTGATGCGCTGACGTGCCGCTGTGCTCAAGCGGGCTGAGCCTGCAAGAAACACGAAACTGATAGACGGCCCACCTCACTGCATGTCCAAGATCCAGGCATAACAAAATAGACTCTGAAAGAGGCCGGAGCTTCAGAAACAAGCTTCTCGACGCTTCAATCAAGCGCCAGGTGGCGGAGCTTCGAGGACCTAAGGAACCGAGTTATGGGTCTCGAGCGGAAGGCCAACGTCATTACCTTCCCGCGCCTTCCGCCCAAGACTGGTTCGAATCGGAGCACACGCGGGCCAAGGGCCGAGCGTCACCCAAACCAAATGGGTCGGGCGTGGGCCGACATCTGTGAACAAGCCGTGTGCGTCGTTGCAATTACCCCGGTGTTGCGCGCAATTGCTCCCATGGCTGCGGATGAACTGGATTCGCTGGTATTCCAGATGGCGGTCGAAAGTGTCGGCGCGCTCTCCATAGGCTTCACTGAAAAGGCTGCGGCGATAGCCGCCAGGAGCCGCGGTCTCCTACTTTTCGACGTGCGGGTGGACGGTGACGCGGCGGTCCAGCGGATCGCGGCCATCCGATATCCAAGTGACCGGACGGGCGTGCTGGCTTTGGACATACGAGGCGTGGGTATTCGCCATTGCATTGTCGGCGGGACTTTCTCGGCTTTGACCGCGCCACTGGAGAATTGGACCGGCATGCCCCTGTCGATGCAGGCAAAGATTAGTGTCGACGACCATGCCACTCTCTTCCTAGGCGCCTTGCGGGAGGCCGGACATTTGCCGATCAGCCAGCCTGATTCATAAGGGTTGGCGGAGGTGGTGAAAGCCGTTGAAACGCTGTGGGATTGGTCGCTTACGCCAATTCTAATTATTTCCGGAGACCCCACTCCTACCGCATCTGAGCGGTTTGTCATCTGTCACAGGCAAGTCCGTGATTGCCCGTTTCGACGGCGGCGTGCCGTCGGCCAACAATGGCGAATACTGCCGGCGCGGCGCGGCCGAAAACCACATCAAGTCCTGGAAGACGCATCTCACTGGCCACCGCACATCCTCCTCAAGAGCGACGGCTAACCAGTTCCGGCTGTTCCTGCATGCCGGCGCCAACTGGCTTATGCGGGGCTTGCGCGCCGCGATGCCGAAACGAGCTCTGCCGTCGTCCGACTCGACACGCTGCGTTTGCGCCTCATCATGATCGCCGCGCGTGTGGTCGAAACGAAGACCCAAATCCCCGCCTGCACCTGCCGGCATTCTGCGCGGACCGGCGCATCCTGCGCATCGTCCTCAGTCGCATCCTTCAACTCGCGACATAAACGAGGGGAACCCCGAAACGAACGCGCCGCAAAGCCCCGCCTGCCATCACCGGCGGATCAACCCCGGCGCCCGACGGGGCGGCAAAACGTACCGCAATGGCGACCAGAGCGCCACCTCAGGCCGCCGAAAGCTCATCGCCGTGCATCAAGCGGGCCAGGTGACCGCCGGTGATCGAGGACCTCTGGATCGTCAATGCACAATGCCCCAAGTATACAACTCAGCCAGCCTTCAACGACCAAGCTATGTTCGGACTTGTGCTTGTCAGCGCCTTGGGGGACTGCTGTAGCTGGAGCGGTCATTATAATGGCCAAGGCCGTGGCAGCAAGTATCGTTCGCGGCCAGTTAGACCACAATTTGAGGAGCCTCAAGAGCCCTACATTGTCTTCTTTTGAGGTAGGCATTTTTCGTTTTCCTTTTTGATCAACACGGATTTGAAGAGGATCTGGTGTTATTTCCCGCCGGGAGAGCCGGCGAAGCAGATATTCATATGGTCGATTCATGAGTTCTCCTGAATGTTTGTTTTACGGGAATCGTCATGGCAGCCCTAGCTGACAGCCTGAAAGCGATCTGCGGGATAGCGATCCTGTCTGCCAAGCGCAGCAACATCCAACGGAGCTGGGCGTCCCACGGGATGCGCAGCAGATTGCGTTCGGACGAACGTTATGTGAACTCCTGGGTTACCTGCGCGACGGCAATGTCGGGATGCGTATCATGGCTGTGACTATGCAATTGGCATGCCACCAAGAGGGTTGTGAGCAGCGACCACAAATCGGCGGATTCGTCCCTGGCCGGCTTGATCCTGACCCCCAGGGTGTCTGGACCTGAACACAGATTGTCGTTAATCGGACCCTCACAAAACGCTGTGACCAGCTTTAGCACCGGATACGTGAGTCCTCCTTGAGAATTGCGCGTCTGGGAGGGGCAGATCGGGAAGGAGCCTCCCGATCATCCGGCGCCCCTAGTCTTCTTGGAGGTTTCTATGAAGGACTCACGCATTCCCGAGCCGGTTTTGGTGGCTATGTCAGAGGGGGTGCACGTCATTCGCGCTTATCGTGAACACCTTGGATATTCGATCGAAGACGTGGCGGTGACGAGCGGGTTAGCCACTGAGGAAATCCAAAACATCGAGTCGGGCTTAAGGTACAACAAGGGCTATCGGGATCGCATCGTGAAATCATTGTCCCTGCCTGTGGGAATTCTTGAGGAGGCCGAGATGATGGGCGTTGCGTCACGAGTGGAGAATTTGCAAGTGAGTTGAACATCAATACCCCAGCTCGTGGCCCTGTTTGGCTTGATTGGCGGCTGAAGCGACCCGAGCCGGTCGGCCGCCCGGCGGGTCGCCGGATGCCTGCGTCAGAGCCATAGAATTCTTGAAAAAGTTCACTCCGATGCATAGGCAATCGGCGGGGCGTTGCGAAGGGTCAAGACTATTGCCGCCCAACGCATGTAGGCCGCTTAGAGTTTCTGAATACTACCCGAAAACGGCCACGGCCCCATTTCTCGGCTGATGCTAGCCGCGATCCTGGAATGCGAAGTTGAAACCTTGGCAGCCGAACTATCCCGGTCAGGGCCTTCGGCGGGGTATAGCGCCGTTGGCGCCGGGACATATTACCACTCGTCTCCTTTCTCGGGCTTCGGTGATGGCAGGATTGCAATGGCACCATGTGGCGGAAAACGCCCGACCGTGGACGCTGGTTGTTTCCGGGGTGGCGCCATTGCTTATTGCCTGCCAGGCAATGATCTTCGGTTGGGAAAGCTGTTTCGGGACTTGGCCTAAATCAGCGAATAACCGGTTCGCCGTGGAAGCGTCGCCGCGAGGGCGGCGAAACGCCGAAGCCGACTTCCATCATCAGCCTCGGGCTGTGCGCCGGTACGGTGCCCATGTGGAAGCCGAACGGATCCTCGACGAAACCAAGCCCTGCCTCTCCGGTAAGTGTCACGGCGCTTTGCTCGCCATAGACGCCCAGTACCTCTTCTGCGGGATGGCCGACGAGAAGCGTCAGTTGATGCTTGAGCGCGCGTCGCTTGTGACTGCCGCGGACGTAGACATGCGGGCCGGTGCCCTCGTCTACCGGCAGTAGGTAAAAGAAGAACTTCAACATCCGCCAGTCATCAAGATCGAAGTGGTATTTGCCGAGTGATGCCAGGTTCTTGTCTGCGTCGGAGGCCTGGGTGGTGGGGAAGCTCCACCAAACGCGCGTGGTGATCAGTTTCGCCTGGCCGCCCAGATAGTGTTGAGCGATATCCATGAGCAACGGATCGTTTTGGATGGCAACTGCCGCCTTGCAGCCGAGAATGCGCTCGAAATAGTGGCCGCTGAGCAAGGGACGGCCGAACCGAGCTTCAGCCTGTGCATGCTCCGTCGGCATGAATTCGAAACGGCGATCGAAATTTCCAAAGCAAGGTGTGCATCGCACGAAAGCTGCAATCTCCTCATGGATAAATTTGGGCAAGACGAGTCCGGAAAAAAGCCCATCCGACTGCAGCGCATCGACAACGTCCCGGCGATTGACGCCGACAAACATTGTTTCGCGCCCTTTCTGCGACGCTCGAACAGGCTTTGCACCAAGCCAGTGCATTCTCCGTGCCGGCATAGTGCGGGCGAGCACGAACATCGGCAGCCACGCTGGATTCTCGCGAAGATCCGACAGATATGTCGGAATGCGCACGGCCATGCGACGTAGCATACTGCCGTTTCGTGCGATTGCTTCGAGATTTGTAGCGACGGCTTTGTCGGTATTCGTAACGGTCATCAGGATCCTCAGGTATGAATGCACTTTCGACGAAGCATTGGTTCTCACTGCTTCGTCACGTATTACCCAAACCCGATTCCCGCAGCGGAAGAACGCTAGCCACGCGTCAAGTTTTGTGCAACGCACAATTTCCCTCATCAGGAAACGCAGTTAGATACTGCTTCCCTCACCAAACATCAGGATCTCTCTGAGCCACCGCCCATTAGGTGGCGGCAATGATGGATCGCGTGCCGCACCCGATTGCGAAGATTGGCCACCCGATCAGCCCAGTATTCTTCGACACGCCTTTCGCGGCGGCACGCTCATGCGGCTCCTCCGCTTCCTGTCGCGTCAGCGTCAGCATCTTTGGGCGCATCGGCAAAGACGTGCTCGGCAGCAGGGAAGCGCCGCTTGCGCACCTCATCCGCATAGGCCGCGGTCGCGGCGCCGGCCTGGTCACCGAGTTCTGCGTAGCGCTTGACGAATTTCGGCCTGAATGGGGAAAACAGGCCGAGCATGTCGTCACTCACCAGGATCTGGCCGTCGCAGGCCGGTGAGGCGCCGATGCCGATGGTTGGGATGCCAATCTCGCTGGTGATGCGGCGCGCGAGCTGCTCTGGCACCTTTTCAAGCACGACCGAAAAGGCCCCGGCTTGCGCGACCGATATCGCGTCGCGCCTGATCCGCTCGGCGTCCTCTCCCCTGCCCTGCACGCGGTAGCCGCCGAAAGCGTTGACTGCCTGCGGCGTCAGGCCGATATGAGCCATGACAGGGATGCCACGAGCACCGAGGAATTGGATAGTAGCGGCCATCGCCTCGCCGCCCTCCAACTTGACAGCCGCGCAGCCGGTCTCAGCCATTAAACGAGCCGCGTTGCGGAACGCCTGCTCGGGACTTTCCTCATAAGAGCCGAACGGCAGGTCAACGACCATCAGCGCCTTCTCCAGGCCACCGCGCACGGCCTTGGCATGCATGATCATCATGTCGAGGGTGACGCCGAGCGTCGACGGCAGGCCGTGCAGCACCATGCCCACGCTGTCGCCGACAAGAACGATGTCGCAATGTCGATCGACCAGTCTTGCAATCGGCGTCGTATAGGCCGTCAGGCACACCAGGGGGACGCCACCCTTACGGGCCCGAATATCGGGCGGTGTAATCGCCCTCGAATCACCTGCTGTGCTCAATGCATGCCTTCCTTCCCCGACGTCACCCACCGCAGGTGTCGCGTTTGGCACGTTCTTGTGCAAATGCGAAGAGCTAAAAAAGCGTGGAGCTGCGCGGTGTTGACGTGCAGACAGCTGCGTTTAAATTAAATCGATTAAGGCACCCGGCCTACCAACCGCTTTCGCCACCATGGACAAACAGGCAAAAGGAACCAAGAAAGATCGAGCGGCCGTAAAGGCCGACGAAGTCACAGTGGACCTGATCGCCTTTGTCGTCGCTGTAAACGAAAATGAACCCTGTGTCCTCACCATCGGGCAAGCGGATACGCTACCTTCCGGACCATTTGCGCTTGAGCACCGATCGCTGCAATCCGGGTTGAGGGGATGGGTGGAGCAGCAGACCGGCCATCCGCTGGGCTATATTGAGCAGCTCTACACCTTCGCCGATCGAGACCGCATCGGCTCCGGGCGCCGGCAGCGCGCTATCTCCATCAGCTATCTCGCGCTCACGCGCAAGGAACAGGCGGCGAGCTCGCCAAAATGCGGCTGGCGAAGTTGGTATGAATATTTTCCATGGGAGGACCACCGCTCCGGCACGCCGCCGATAGAGTTGGACGTCCTGCGGCCGCGACTGATTGAATGGGCAGACGGCGCCGGCGACGCGGCGACGAGACGCGAACGTCGACAGCGGACAGCGACAGCCTTCGGCTTCGACGGCCGCCATTGGAATGAGGAACTCGCGCTTCAGCGCTATGAGTTAATCTACGAAGCAGGTCTGGTCCAAGAGGCCGGAAGCGCGCGCGACGCGACGCGGCCTTCGCTGGTGCCCAGCAAATCCATGGTCGCCGATCACCGTCGCATCGTGGCGACCGGCATTGCGCGACTGCGCTCCAAGATCAAATACCGGCCGGTCGTCTTTGAGCTGATGCCGCAGTCATTCACTTTGCTACAGCTGCAACGAACCGTCGAAGCGCTCGCCGGCAGGCTGATCAACAAGCCGAACTTTCGTCGCCTCATAGAGCAGCAGGAACTGGTTGAGGAGACCGGCGAGATTTCTGTCGATACGGGCGGGCGACCGGCAAGGCTCTATCGCTTCCGCCACGCTGTCCTGGACGAGACGCCCATAGTCGGCACAAAATTGCCCGTCGCGCGGGGTTGACACGCTTATAGTCGGCATAGATATATATCCGTTATAGTCAGATGGATTATAATTGGAGGGGCCGATGAGCGGGGCGTTACCTTCAGCCGCGTCTCTTTATCGGCGCGTCTGGCGCGTCATCCCACCAGGGGAATGGGCAGCGTTCAGCGATGACATCGAGGCCATTTTGGCGCTCAAGCGCGAGCGAAATGCCGTCATCCTGGCCCACAACTATCAAACACCCGAAATCTTCCACTGCGTGGCCGATATCGTCGGCGACAGCTTGGCGTTGGCTCGCAAGGCTATGACGGTCGAGGCGCAAGTCATTGTGTTGGCCGGCGTGCATTTCATGGCCGAAACGGCCAAGCTCCTCAATCCGAACAAGACGGTGCTCATTCCGGATCTCGGCGCAGGCTGCTCGCTGGCGGAATCGATCACCGCACAGGACGTGCGCTTGATGCGCCAGCGTTATCCCGGCGTGCCGATCGTCACCTATGTCAACACGTCGGCCGAAGTGAAAGCCGAATCCGACATCTGCTGTACATCAGGCAACGCCAAGGCGATCATCGAATCCCTTGGCGTCCCCCGGGTGATTATGTTGCCGGACGAATATCTGGCCCACAATATCGCCGCCCAGACCGACGTCGAGATAATCGCCTGGCAAGGCCATTGCGAGGTGCATGAGCGCTTTACGCCGGCCGATATCCGCGAGTTGCGCGAAAACCACCCCGGCGTGACGGTGCTGGCCCATCCCGAATGCCCGCCCGATGTGGTGGCCGAAGCCGATTTTTCCGGCTCGACCGCAGCCATGTCCGACTATGTCGAAACGCAAAAGCCGCCACGTGTCGTGCTGATGACGGAATGCTCGATGAGTGACAACGTCGCGTTAGCGCACCCAGATGTCGAGTTCATCCGGCCCTGCAATTTGTGCCCGCATATGAAGCGGATCACGCTCGCCAATATCCGCAGTGCGCTCGAGGAGAACCGACACATCGTCACGATTGATCCCTGTGTTGCTGAACGGGCACGCTGGGCCGTCGAGCGCATGCTCTTCGTATGACCACCTACGTCCATGACATTGGCGGGGCGCCGGTCATCATCGGCGCTGGCCTGGCCGGACTGATGACGGCACTGCATTTGGCGCCACAACCAGTCGTCCTCCTTTCCAGGACGCCACTTGGTACGGATGCCTCGAGCACACTCGCGCAGGGTGGGCTTGCGGCAAGCTTGGGCGAGGACGACAGCCCTGACCTGCACCTCGCCGATACACTTGCCGCTGGCGATGGGCTTTGCAACGAAGAAATAGCCAGGCGAGTGGTCGAGGCCGTCCCTCACGCCGTCGAGAACCTCATTCGTCTTGGTGCTCCCTTCGACCGCGCATTGGATGGGAAACTGCGGCTGGGCCTCGAGGCAGCCCATTCACGGCGCCGGGTCGTCCATGCCGCTGACGCCACAGGCCATCAGTTATTTCATGCGCTGCTTGCCGTGGCGCGGCGCACCCGTTCGATCACAATCATGGAAGGGATAACAGCCCTTCGCCTGGTGGTCGCCGAGGGCTGCACCGTTGGCGTGCTGGCTGTGCTTGAGAGCTGCGCGTTCGCATTGCCCACCCGCCGCGTAGTGTTGGCGACCGGCGGCATAGGTGGCCTGTTTTGCGACACGACCAACCCGCTTTCTTCGTTTGGCCACGGGCTGGCGCTGGCCGCCTGTGCCGGCGCAGAGCTCGCCGACCTGGAATTCGTGCAGTTCCACCCGACAGCGCTCGACACGCAGCGCCGGCCAATGCCGCTGATAAGCGAAGCCGTGCGGGGCGAAGGCGCAGTGCTGGTCGACGAATATGGTCACCGCTTTCTTGCCGCGACCCCCGGCGCTGAATTCGCATCGCGTGACGTGGTTGCGCGGGCGATCGCCAATCAACTCGCCGCTGGCCATCGCGTCTACCTCGATGCCCGTCGATGCCTCGGGCAGAAATTCGCAAAACGCTTTCCCGCGATCGATGCGGCGTGCAAGCAGGCTGGCATCGACCCGGCCGTGGAGCCTATTCCCGTGCGCCCTGCGGCGCACTATCACATGGGCGGCGTGGCCGTTGACACGGAAGGGCGCAGTTCCGTCTCG
This sequence comes from Mesorhizobium sp. ORS 3359, assembly GCA_000824845.1. Lineage (GTDB taxonomy): Bacteria > Pseudomonadota > Alphaproteobacteria > Rhizobiales > Rhizobiaceae > Mesorhizobium. Next base: position 48,683 of record CCNC01000188.1, read on the forward strand.
GGCCTATGGGCGTGCGGCGAAGTGGCTCACACGGGACTGCATGGCGCCAACCGACTCGCCAGCAACTCGCTGGCCGAAGCGGTTACAACAGCCGCCTGGGTGGCGGCAAGCGTGGCCGGCACCAGCGCCGGCTGGCAGTGGCCGAGGCTTCCCGCAACTGTGTCTGTGCGACCCGACCCTTCACCTGTCCGCCAACTTGTCTCGAATGCGCTCGGGATCTTTCGCAATGGCAAAGCGCTTGGCGAGGCGATCACCACCCTTCTGACGATCGCGGTCGGCGAAACGGCCGCGGCCGACCCGGCTCTGGTGGCGTTGTTGATCGCGATCGCGGCATTTCGGCGCGAAGAAAGCCGCGGCTCGCACTTTCGGTCCGATTTTCTGGGCCGCAATCCCGAGGCCCTGCCGTCGCGACTGACGCTTTGCACTGCGTTTGAGCATGCCGTTGCGCTCAGCTGGCAGAGATCCGAACGGAGTTGCTGATATGAGCTCCCTTGCACCACTTCCCCAGATTGTCATGGAGCCGATCGTCCGCGCTGCCTTGCTGGAAGATCTGGGAAGAGCCGGCGACATCACCAGCGATGCCATCATCCCCGCCGATTGCAAGGCGACGCTCGCGTTGAATGCCCGGCAGGCCGGCGTTGTCGCCGGGCTCGATCTGGTGATGTTCGCGTTCCTCCTCGTCGATCCCGGGATCAGCATGCAGTTGCGCTGCCCAGAGGGCGGCAAGGTTTCCGCCGGAGAGACCATCGCGGTCGTAAGCGGGTCGGCGCGAAGCCTGCTGACGGCCGAGCGGACCGCGCTCAATTTCTTATGCAAGCTGAGTGGCATCGCAACGGCGACGGCCTCGCTTGTAAACGCGGTACGCGGCCATAGCACCAAGATCGTATGCACGCGAAAAACAACGCCAGGCCTGCGTGCCCTTGAAAAATATGCCGTGCGCGCCGGCGGCGGCGCCAATCACCGCTTCGCGCTCGACGACGCCGTGCTCATCAAGGACAACCATATTGCCATTGCCGGCGACATCCGCACCGCAATCGAGCGAGCGCGTCGTGCGGTAGGCCACATGATCAAGATCGAGGTGGAGGTCGACACGCTGGATCAGTTGGAGATGGCGCTGCAGGCGAGCGTTGACGCGGTGCTCCTGGACAACATGTCGCTCGATGACCTTACCCAGGCCGTGGCGATGGTCGGAGGGCGAGCGATCACCGAGGCGTCGGGTCGGGTGACACCGAAGACGGCTCCCGCAATCGCGGCGACCGGCGTCGATCTGATCTCGGTCGGCTGGCTTACCCATAGCGCTCCCATTCTCGACATTGGCCTGGATATGCCCGCGGACCGGAACTGCCGCAGGCATCTGAACTGAGGGAGAGGGCATGAACCGGGACCGCAGGAACTCCTTTGGCCGCAGGCTAACTCGCGCCACCACCTCCCCGTCCGCCGACCCAAGCCAGCTCCTTGGCGCACTGCATAGTTCTAGCGGGGAGGAGAAACCGACGGGCCAGGGGCAAACAAAGGACCGCGTGGAAGCACTTGGCTTTATCATCTGCCGGCTCGACGAGCTGCGCCAGATGGCTGCCTCTCATGGACTGGAAGCACTCAGTTGCCTGTTGGATGTCGCCTTCACCGAATCCTGCGACGCGATCAGAAGGGAGCATTCTTGCGCTCAAGCCGAAGAAAGCACGCGATAGGCGCCGAGAACGCGAGGCACCGGGGCACCGGATCGACGTCGTTTTGGAGGAAGGGATGCGCAAAATCGTTGCCGGCAAGCTGCACGGCATCCACGTCACCGAGGCCAATCTCGACTATCACGGCTCGATCACGCTCGATCCCGACCATTGCGAGGAGGCAGGCATGCTGCCGATGGAATTCGTCGAGATCTGGAACAAGAATTCGGGCGCGCGGATCTCGACCTATGTCATCCTCGGTGAGCGCGGGTCGCGCTGTTGCATCCTTAACGGCGCCGCGGCCCGCACCTGCCAGCCAGGCGACCAGGTCATCATCTGCAATTCGGTCTATGTGCACGAGAGGGAGCTCACCGCGCTCAAACCGCGTGTGCTGACCTTCGACAAGGATAATCGGATCGTCGACCGACTGACTTATTCGGTCGAGCGCGATGCAGGCGGAGACTACAGCTTTTCCATACTTAATGAATCCAACGACGTACTATGCGTGCCGGCGCTGGTGGGCAGATCATGACGGGCTCCGAAGTCCGCTTTCTTGGCTGATTAGCCAAACGTTTTTTGCTGATGGAGGTGGAATGAACGCGGAACTTGGCCCGGACTTGACATCGGACCCTCTCGGTTGGGCGCTTCCGCCCTGGACGCAAGAGGAAGCCCAGGCAGTCTACGACCTGCCCTTCAACGACCTGCTCTTCCGGGCGCAGACGATCCATCGCGAGAATTTTGATCCCAACCGGGTGCAGCTGTCGCGCCTGCTGTCGATCAAGACCGGCGGCTGCCCCGAGGATTGCGGCTATTGCAGCCAGTCCGCGCATCACCAGTCCGGCCTCAAGGCCTCGAAGCTGATGGAAGTTCAGCGCGTCATTGCCGAGGCCAGGAAGGCGCGTGACGCGGGCGCCACCCGCTATTGCATGGGTGCTGCCTGGCGCAGCCCCAAGGAGCGCGACATGGATGCGGTGGTCGCCATGGTCGAGGGCGTGAAGGCGCTCGGCATGGAGACCTGCATGACGCTCGGCATGGTCGATCTCGAACAGGCCGCTCGATTGAAGCAGGCGGGGCTCGACTACTACAACCACAACATCGACACGTCGGAGCGCTACTACGGCGAGGTCATCAGCACGCGCAGCTTTGCCGATCGGCTGGATACGCTCGAGAACGTTCGCCAATCCGGCATCAAGGTCTGCTGCGGCGGGATTGTTGGAATGGGCGAAGAGCCGGTGGATCGCATCGGCATGCTGGTGACTTTAGCCAACCTCCCGGAGCCGCCCGACAGCGTTCCAATCAACATGCTCGTCCCGATCGCTGGCACCCCGCTTGCCGACGCCAGCCCTATCGAGCCGATCGAGTTCGTGCGCATGATTGCGCTCGCCCGCATCATGATGCCGAAATCGTATGTCCGCCTTTCGGCCGGCCGCACCGCCATGACCGACGAGATGCAGGCACTGTGCTTTTTTGCCGGCGCCAATTCGATCTTCGTCGGCGACACGCTGCTGACGGCGGGCAATCCCGGCCAGGACAGGGATACGCTGCTCTTTCGGCGTCTGGGCATCGAGCCGATGGAACTGGAGGCGCAGTGAACGAGGCACTGTTTGCCCGCTACGAGGCGACCTTGCAGGGACTGGCGCGCAAGGACCGGCTGCGACGGCTTGCGCCGCGCGCCGGGCTCGACTTCTCATCGAACGACTATCTCGGGCTTGCCGCCTGCAAGAGGCTTGGCGACGCGGTTGTGGCTGCGATCGCGCGGGGCACGCCGGTCGGCGCAACAGGATCGCGGCTGCTGCGCGGCAACGCGCCGGAGCATGAGCAATTGGAAGCTCACGCTGCGGCGTTTTTCGGGGCCGAGCGCGCGCTTTTCTTCGGCGGCGGCTACATCGCCAATTTCGCTATTCTGACGACGCTGCCGCAGAAGGGCGACCTACTCGTCCTCGACGAGTTCGCCCATGCCAGCATGCACGAGGGTGCGCGCGCCGGACGCGCGGAGTTCGTTCTGGCCGCGCACAACGACGTCGACGCCGTCGAGGACGCTATCGGGCGCTGGCGCACTGAAGGCGGCATGGGGCGCGTCTGGATCGCGGTCGAAAGCCTCTACAGCATGGGTGGGGACTGCGCGCCTTTGGAGAGTCTTGTGGCGCTGGCCGACCGGCACGAAGCGTTCATCGTTGTCGACGAGGCGCACGCTACCGGCGCCTGGGGACCGGACGGCCGCGGCCTTGCCGTCGCTTTCGAGGGGCGCGACAACGTCCTCGTGCTGCATACATGCGGCAAGGCGCTCGGCGCATCTGGCGCCCTCGTCACAGGCCCAAGGACACTGTGCGACTATCTCGTCAACCGCTGCCGTCCGTTCATCTATGGCACTGCGCCATCGCCGCTGATGGCCGTGGCCGCGCGCGAGGCGCTCGCGATATTGTCCGATGAACCAGCGCGTCGTCTCCGGTTGCATGAAATTATTGCATTTGCGGGCCGCCAGCTGGCAGAGCGCCTCGGCGCAGCGCCCAGCGGCTCGCAGATCCAGCCAATCATCATCGGCGACAACCGGCGCACCATGGCGGTGGCGGCGGCACTGCAGGCCCGCGGCTTCGACATACGCGGCATTCGTCCGCCGACTGTGCCGGAAGGGACGTCGCGCCTGCGCATATCGCTGACGCTCAACGTCGATAAAGCCGCCATATCCGCCGTGATCGATGCGCTTGTCGAGGCGTTGGCCCAGAATGACCAAAGGTGACATGACCCGAAGCGACATCAGCAGAGGCATAGTCATCACCGGAACGGATACCGGCATCGGCAAGACGGTGTTTTCGGCGGGCCTCGTCGGCCTGCTCGACGGCTTCTACTGGAAACCGGTGCAATCGGGCCTCGACGAGGAGACCGACAGCGAGGCCGTTACCCGGCTCTCCGGACTGCCGGCCGGGCGCGTCCTACCCGAAGTCTATCGTCTGAAGACGCCACTATCGCCGCATCGTTCGGCCGAAATCGATGGCGTCGCAATCGAGGCGGCAAAGCTCTCGCTGCCGGAGTTGCCAGGCCCGCTCATCATCGAAGGCGCTGGCGGAGTGATGGTGCCGCTCAATCGGCAGACAAAATTCATCGACATATTCCGGGAATGGCAACTGCCGGTCATTCTTTGCGCGCGCACCGGGCTCGGCACCATCAATCACACATTGTTGTCGATCGAAGCGCTCAGGGCCCGTGCCATCCCCCTCATCGGCGTCGCCTTCATCGGCGGAGAAATGGCGGATAGCCAAAGGACGATCGCGGAATTTGGAAATGTGCGGCAGCTTGGCAGGCTGCCCTACCTTGATCCACTGACATCTAAAACCCTGAGGAAAGCGATGGTTTCGGGCTTCGATCTCTCGCCGATTGCATGGGGTCAATGATGTCGCAGTCCCGCGTCTGGCATCCTTTCACCCAGCACGCGCTCGAGCCGGCGATCCCCAAAATTGTCCGGACTGAAGGCGCTTATCTCCACAGGGCCGATGGCACGCGCATCCTCGACGCTATTTCGTCGTGGTGGGTCGTCACCCATGGTCATCGCCATCCGCGCATCGTCAAGGCGATCGAGACGACTGCTGCAAGCCTCGACCAGATCATCTTCGCCGGCTTCACGCACGAGCCGGCCGAACGCCTCGCCAGAGCCTTGGTGGATCTCGCGCCGCCGGGACTCGACTGGGTGTTTTATTCCGACAGCGGCTCGACCTCGGTCGAGGTCGCGCTGAAGATGGCGCTCGGTTATTTCCGCAATATCGGCGCGCCGCGCTCGCGCATCGTCGTCATGGAGCACAGCTACCATGGCGACACGATCGGCGCGATGAGCGTCGGCGCGCGCGGAGTGTTCAACGCCGCCTACGAACCCTTGCTGTTCGAAGTCGACACCATCCCCTTCCCGGCCGCAAGACGCGAGCAGCAAACATTGGATCGGTTCGAGGTCGTCTCTCGCGACCGGCGCGCAGCTGCGCTGATTGTCGAGCCGCTGGTGCTCGGCGCCGGCGGCATGCTGATGTATCCGCCCTGGGTTTTGGCTGAGTTGAAGAGGATCGCCGAGGCTTCGGGCATGCTCTTGATTGCCGACGAAGTGATGACGGGCTGGGGACGCACCGGAACCATGTTTGCCTGCGAGCAGGCGAATATCTCGCCCGACATCCTTTGCACCTCGAAGGGCCTGACCGGCGGCACCATTCCGCTTGCCGCGACGCTGGCGACCGACGCCATCTTCCAGGCCCATTATTCGCTCGACCGGAAGAAGACCTTCTTTCATTCGAGCTCCTATACGGCCAATCCGATTGCCTGCGCGGCGGCACTCGCAAACGTCGAGATCTGGCACGACGAGCCCGTTATCGAACGGATCGCGGCGCTCGCCGCGCTGCAGGCCGCTGGCCTTCAGCGCTTTCACGACAATCTCTGCTTCACCGACCGCCGGATCACCGGCACGATCGCTGCGCTCGATCTGGGTACCGCATCCCCCGGCTATCTGGCCGAGATCGGTCCAAAGCTGCGGGCATTCTTCCTCGAGCAGGGATTGCTGATGCGCCCGCTCGGCAATGTCCTCTATCTGCTCCCACCCTATTGCGTAACCGGCGCCGAGCTCGATCGGCTTTATGACGCCATCGAGGAGGCCGGCGAACGCTTCGGATCCAAACCATGAGCAGGTCGTCGCGCATCCTCGGGTTTGGCCACCATGTGCCTGGGCGCAAGGTTGAGAACGCCGAGATCGAGAACAATCTCGGCCTCGAGCCAGGCTGGATCGAACGGCGCACAGGAATTCGCTCGCGCTTCTGGGCGACTGATGAAGACACGCTCTCGGGCCTTGCCGCGCGGGCCGGCGACATGGCGCTGGCAAATGCGGGTATCGATCGGAGCGGAATCGGTCTTCTGTTGCTCGCCACGTCAACCCCAGACCATCTCCTGCCGCCGAGCGCGCCGCTGGTTGCGCACCGGCTCGGCCTCGGCCGCGCCGGCGCCATCGACCTGACCGGCGCCTGCGCCGGTTTCATCTATGCGCTGATGTTCGCCGACGGGTTCACCCGCCTGCACGGTCGACCCGCCCTTGTCATTGCCGCCAACATTCTGAGCCGTCGCATCAACCCGGCCGAGCGCGCCAGCGCCGTGCTGTTTGCTGATGCCGCCGGCGCAGTCGTGATCGGTCCCAGCGAGGATGCCGAACAAGGCATTCTCGGCGCTTCGGTGGATTCGGACGGTTCGCGCTACGGATTGATCCAGATCCCCGCCGGAGGAAGCAACACGCCTTTTCAAAACGACCTCGATCTCGCGCAGACCCGCATGACGATCATCAATGGCCGCGAAGTGTTCGCCAAGGCCGTGGAGATGATGACGTCATGTTCAAGAGACGCGCTCGCGATAGCTGGAATGCGGCCGCAAGACATCGACCGGTTCGTCCCGCATCAAGCCAACGCCCGCATTTTCGATGCTGTCGGCCGAAACCTCGGCATTGCGGACCAGGCAATCGTCAAGAGGATCGCCGTATACGGCAACTCTTCGGCCGCAACGATCCCTCTCTCGTTGTCGCTCGTCAATCGGTCGCAGCCACTCCGGCCGGGCGAGAAAATCCTTCTGGCGGCGGCGGGTGCCGGTCTCAGCGGCGGGGCGCTTGTGGTTGGAATTTAGCCGCGCGTCGGCCGCCGACAAGACATCAACACCGTTCAGGCGAGACGAAAAAAGGACAACAGACCAATGCGAAAACTAGTCGCCGGCAAGCTTCACGGCATCCACGTCACCGAGGCAAATCTCAACTACCATGGGTCGATAACGCTCGATCCTGACCACTGCGAGGCAGCCGGGATCCTGCCCATGGAATTCGTGGAAATATGGAACAAGAATTCCGGCGCGCGGATTTCGACCTATGTCATTCTCGGCGAGCGCGGATCACGATGCTGCATCCTCAATGGTGCTGCCGCCCGCACCTGCCAGGCAGGCGACCCGATCATCGTGTGCAACTCCATCTACCTGAACGAAGCGCATATCACAGCGCTGAAGCCGCGGATCGTCACGTTCGACCAGGACAACCACATAAGCGAGCGCCTGAGCTACTCGGTCGATCTTGACGCATCTGGCCGTTACAGTTTCTCGATGCATGATGAGGCCAATGAAGCTTTGGCGATTCCTGCGCTGGTTTCCCGGGCGTGACTTGTCTTTGATGCACGCGTGAGCCGACGCGCTGTTTGCCGTCCCCGTCCACGAGGTAGTGTCGTGACCCGCCGTAAGGGGGGCTATGACGAACCTCGAGGCCATCCTTATCGGCGAGCGCTGAGGGTGCGGCGCCTCGAGGTAGCGGTAGAGCCGCATGCAAGCCGCAAAAAAAGATCGCGACCAGATGATATGGAGCAATTCATGATCTTCCGTCAGCTGTTCGATTCCTTTTCGAGCACCTATTCCTACCTGCTCGCCAGTCGCCAAGGCGGCGAGGCATTGATCATCGATCCGGTTCTGGACAAGGTCGACCGCTATCTCCGGCTCGTGCGTGAGCTTGACCTGAGGCTGGTCAAGGCGGTGGACACGCATCTCCATGCCGACCACATCACCGGCCTTGGCTTGCTGCGCGACAAAACGCGATGCATCACGGTGATGGGCGAGCAGACCAAGGCCGACGTGGTATCGATGCGGCTTGCCGACGGCGACAGGCTGACCATCGAGGGGCTGGTGCTCGACGTCGTCTACACGCCCGGCCACACCGATGATTCCTACAGCTTCGTCCTACCCGACCGGGTGTTCACCGGCGACACACTGCTGATCCGCGGCACCGGCCGCACCGACTTCCCGAATGGCGATGCGCGGCACCAGTATGAGTCGATCTTCGGCCGCCTGCTCAGGCTGCCGGACCCCACGCTGGTCTACCCGGCGCATGACTACAAGGGCGACACTGTCTCGACCATAGGCGAGGAGAAGGCCTTCAACCCGCGCCTGCAGGTGAAGTCAGTGGACGAATATGTCGAGATCATGAATAGTTTGAAGCTCGCCAATCCGAAGATGATGGATGTCGCCGTGCCGGCCAACATGAAGGTCGGACTGCAGCAGGACGAGATCGCGCGGCGGGGCTGGGCGGCCAACGCCAGCGAAGCGTTGGCGCTGGCCGGCAAGCCGGATGTCGCGCTGATCGACCTGCGCGAGCGCTCCGAGCGCGAACGCCAAGGCATTATTGCGGGGTCACTGCATGTGCCTTACCCGAGGCTGCAAGAAAACATCGCTCCCGGCGGCCTGTTGCACGAGCTCGTCCGTTCGACCGGCAAGCGGCTTGTGCTTTACTGCGCCTTCGGCGAGCGTTCTGCCATGGCGGTGCAGGCCGCCCAGGATCAGGGCCTCACATCAGCCTGCCATATCGAGGGTGGAATCGACGCCTGGAAGAGGGCGAATGGACCATTGGTAAGGTAGCTCCGCCCTCTCCCACGACAAGAAAGAAAGGGGCCTCGTCAGAAATCCATGCCGCCGCCGCCCGGCAGATGCGGTGTTTCACGCAGACGGGCCTCAATGAAGGTACGGTGCGGCTGATTGCGTCCACTTCTGCGTCTGAGGTGGCGCATCACCTCAATGTGCGCACGTTTTGTGGGAATCGTCAGCACGCGTTGCGGCACACCAAAGGACGCCGCAGTAACCCGCTCACAACGACCTTGCCGCCAGCCGTTTGGCTTCATTCCCGGAACGCGGTGCGGACGCGGCGACCCATGATTGACAGCAGGCTTGTCCCTCTCACGAGCAGAAAAATGTGAAGCGCAGCCCAGAGCCCATGGTTGCCGTACATCTCTCCCAACCGGAACACAGCAGCGACGAACGCCGCGAACGCTAAAAGCATCGTATTGCGTATGTCGCGCGACCAGGTGGCACCAATGAAAATACCTTCCATCTGAAATGCCGGCGCACCGCTCAGTACCGCGAATGCTGCCCAAGGAAGATAGGAGACCGCCTCAGTGCGTACGTCTACCGCCCGCGCTATGATGCCCACGAGCTGTTCGCCGGAAGCGAGAAGCAAGACGCTGGCACACCCAGCGAACCCGAGCCCCCAGCCGGCGGTCAACCTAACGGCCCGGAAGAACGCCGGCCGATAGCTGGCCCCAATGGCACGGCCAACGAGTTGCTCCGCGGCGGCCCCAAACCCGTCGAGGAAATAGGCTGTGACCAAGTACAATTGCATCAACACTGCGTTCGCGGCAAGAACCAAGGTGCCCAGTTGCGCCCCCTGCCGCGTAAAGACTATGTATGCCCCCATCATCACGAAGCAGCGGATCATGATATCGCTACTAAGATGAAGCATCCGGCTCATCTCCGCTACATTGAAGACAGGCTGGCGCGACATTTTCGGCATTGCACGAAAGCGCCCAAGGAGGATTGCCATGCCAGCGATCATCGCTGCGGCTTCGCCGCACACCGCCGCCCAGGCGACACCTGCAACGCCCCAGCCGAGATAGAGGCCTAGAAAATTGGACAACCCAATATTCAGCCCGTTCAGGACGAGTTGCAAGAAAAGTCCCCGGCCCGCCTCGCCGCGCCCCAGGAAATATCCCAGCATCGCATAATTGATGAGTGCGGCGGGCGCGGAGACAAGGCGAATGCGGATATAGTTTTCCATCGCAGCGGTCACACCTGGTTCCGCGCCGATGAACCATTGCCGATTGTGACAATCAGTGGCGTAAGCGCGACGAGAGCCAAGCCGGACATAGCTGCAATCACAAACGCTCGCCAGAAGACCGCCCGCTCTTCGGTGGCATCGTGCCTCCCGAATGCCTGGGCGACGAGCCCAGTTGTACTGGAGCGCAGGAAATTGAAGGTCGTAAAGACGACATTGAAAACCATAGCTCCGGCCGCAAGGCCGCCAAGCAATGAAGCATCGCCGAATCGGCCGATGATGGCCGTGTCGACGAGGCCCAGTAACGGAGTAGTGAGGTATGCAAGCGTCATGGGTATGGCGATCGCAAGGACCTGGCGGTTGGTGACTTGAAAGGGGCTTGAGCCGAGGATCGGGGCGTTCTGTTCCACATAGACTCCCCATGGGCTCAGGTGCAAAGTTTTGATCACCAGCGGTGGCAAAGCCCGCTAGCTGGACCCTCAGCAACGCGGCTTGCGTGATAGTTCGTGCTTACCAGTTACCAGTGCCCGAACTGAACTTACCATCGTCAGCTTATTTTCGATCGTAAAGATTCTATGAATTTGGATGAAGGATCGATTGCGACAGATCGACAGGTGATGGCAGCACGGCGTGCATAGACAAACCGGGAAGGCTGTGATCTTTGGGGCGCCGCAACACTGGCTTTTCTACTCAAGTCGCTTGTTTTTACGATGGGCTGAAACTCCGAAAGCACCCAGCAAAGTTGTGGCAAGCGACCTTGTGCAAAGGTTCGAGAGCCTCGACAGCGCATGCTTAGAACAACAGGCGAAGCAGCGTTCTGCGCCTCCCCATTCTAGATGTTAGCTGTAGGCCAAGGTCGCTCAAAGCTGGAAAGCGAAGAGCTTTCCGAAACCTATTAACGGCACCAACGGCTGCTTAAAGCCGCCGAGCTTGATCGCATCCTAAAGCATGGCCTGGTGGGCCGTGATCACCGGTTTTCCTATCCGCGCCTCAAGGTATCAATGATCATAGAGGTCCTTAGCCCGGTGCAGGGAATGAAGAGAGCTTGGGATTCATTGGAATTTACAGCTGTAGCTGCCTCCATAATGCTATAATGCCGCCTTACTCAAAGAAGCGGGCATGGTCAGTCGGTATCCGAGTTGCCGATGTACCGGCTCCATCCGAGGGCAGCAATTTTCGCAGCTCGTACTCCGTGACCACATCAGTCGAAAGAGCGATCAAACCGGTGACGACTTGGTCTGCCATGCCGGCATCAAGTGCAGGCTCAACGTGCGTTATCCTTGCGGTGTTCATGACAGGGCACCCTCCTTCGCTGACTGCTGAAGGGTTCTGACGATCGCCCAAGCGGCGCGCGCGGCGCGCAGCACGTCGTCATCGGAAACCCCGAACTCCGGGGTGTGAACATGGGTTCTGTTTCCCAAAGCTTCATTGTGGCAGCCGAACCAGAAATAAACTGACGGCAGTTTCTCGGCGTAGAATCCGAAATCATCTGCCCCTGCGAGCGGTCTCGTGGGGACGAGCGAATTCGTTCCATATAGCACAGAGATCCCCTCCCTTGCCCGCAGGCTAATGTCCGGGTTATTGACGACTGCGGGCTCTCCGGGAACCAATTTGAGCTCGGCTTGGCCGCGGTGCATCGTGGCGATTTGCTCTGCGAGCTCCTGAAGGCGCACGCGAAGTCTGTGACGCGCTTCAGGCGATCGGCTGCGCAGCGTGCCATCGATGACGACGCGATCACAAACAATGTTCGTCGCCTCGCCACCGTGGAACCGGCCTATGGAGATCACTGGAGCCTCGTCCGCATGGCTCTCTCGCGATATCAACTTTTGCACTTCCGTGACGAACGTCGAGGCGATCGCAATCGCATCAACACCTAACTCCGGCCATGCTGCGTGGCTTTTCTTGCCTGTGAAAGTGACCTGGAATTCATCGGCAGACTTCGTCACCGGACCAGTCAGGACCGAAAATTTTCCGGACGGTATTTCCGGGTTCACATGCATGCCAACGGCGCAGTCGAATCCTTCCAGGAGACCCTGTTCAGCGACCGACCGTCCACCGAGAGGCTCTGCCTCCTCGGCAGGCTGGAAAACGACCCGCACCTTGCCTGCGAAGTGCTGGCGATGGGCAAGAGCCGCCAATACCACGCCTAGCGCGATCGATGCATGCGCGTCGTGACCGCACGCATGCATTTTTCCGGGAACACGCGAACGAAAGGGAAGATCCGGCCTTTCCTCTTCGATCGGCAGCGCGTCAATGTCCCCTCGAACCACGACGTTCAGCGGGATCCCGTTGCCCTCACCGACGATGTCGATGAAAAGACCCGTGTTGTGAAACACGTGGGGATCTCGGAGCCCTGCGTGGCCGAGGAACTCGGCGATTTTCGCCTGTGTCTTATGTTCTTCATTCGAAAGTTCCGGGTTTTCGTGCATGTAGTGTCGCAGAGCGAGAATTTGCTGCTCGCTCCCTTCGGGCAAATGGAACCCATGACTTCCAAGGTCTTTGTTTCTGGTTGCGCTCATCATTCAATCACAATCAATTGACGCGAGTTCGCCAAGCACTCTGGCCGTCGCGGATAAGGATGCTCTCGGTGATCTCGGTGGCCCAGTCACCAAACCAAAGGCCCGACATGAAATGGAAGGTCATGCCTAGCCGCGACTCGGTGCGGTCGCAGCTCGCTGAATTCTCGCCCCAATCCGGCGGATAGGCAAGGCCGATCGAGTAGCCGGTGCGGCTTGGCTTCCTCTGCCCATGGCGCTCGATAACGCCGTAATAGGATTGCGCGACGTCCTCGCAAACGTTCCCGGGCAGGGCCTTTTTCAGGCCGGCCCCCATTCCTTCGAGCACGACCTTTTCCGCATCAGCGAACTTTTGGTCCGGCTTGCCAAGATAAAAGGTGCGCGAGAGCGGGTAATGGTAAAGCTTGTGCACGCTAGCCAGTTCAAAGAAAATGCTTCCACCAGAACGAAGCTCACGATCGGACCATGTCAGACGGGGTGCGGAGGCATCGATCCCCGCTCCGATCATGGGAACGGCTGCGGAGTAGTCGCCCCAGATGCCGTCAACACCACGTGTGGCGGTGTCATAGATTTCTGCAACCACTTCTGACTGCTTCACTCCGGGTCGAAGCACTTCGATCACGCGCTGATGCATAGCTGTCGCGATCTTCTCCGCAGCCCGCATGTACTCGATCTCCGGGGCGATTTTGACGATCTTCTGCCATTTCACCAGACACGTTGTGTGAAGCGCTTTGGATAGAACAATTTCCGTCCAAGTCTGACGGGACGCGGAAAGCCATTCGCATACAGGATAAATACAGGACTCCAGAGGTGTATCCCTCTTATATCTACAATTTTACCGGTTCATCGGTTTGGATACCAGTTCAGCCGTGAGATGATCTGCCAAGAAGCTGGTTAGCGCCATTGCAAACGTCGTCGGTATAAGCAGGGTGAACTGGTCGATGCCTTGCCGGTCGATAAGTACGCTGACCTGGTGAATGGCGGTTTGCGCAAACTGCCCGACGAGAAAGGCTGCATCGCCGAAGTCGAGAGCGGCGACGCGACTGAGGAGCCCGCTGGCACCGGGTCCTTCGAGCGTCAGGCACACACGCGAATCAGAAAGATCGAGGATGGCCAGGTTGACTGCGGTTTCGACACGACGAAGAGGGGTTTCGGATCTGATCAGCACCCGGTCGGGCGCGGTGCGCCATAGGGTCGCCGGCCCGCGCCGGACCGAGGAACGGAAATCACTTGGCAAGGTCAGCCCTTGAGTTCGGAGCGCCTGATCCGCTGTTCTGTCGAAACCTTCCCAACCAGCAAGCTGGGTCAAATGACCCAGCTCCGTTTCCGTGATAGTGACGGCCAGACCGTCGGTCGTGGTGCCGCGGATCGGCGAAGGATGTTTCTTAGCCATTCTGGCGATGTCCTTCAGGATCAAAGAAATGGTGCGAGACGACTTTCGCGTGCAGTGTTTGATTTCCCACGAAATCGACCACCTGGATCGTCTCGCCGAAACGTTCTGGCCCGCGCGACAGCAGCGCCAGCGCGATGTTCTTCTTCAAGGCAGGGGAATAAGTCGTCGACGAGACCCAGCCCTCGCCATGGCCCTTGGCTGGAGCGTTCATTGCGAAGAGGAGCGACCCTGCCGTTGCGCCTTGATTGCCGATGATCTCCAGCCCAACCAGGGACGGACGCTTCGGGTCTTCGAGAACCGGGCGCTTGCGCAGCACAGAGCCGACAAACGGCTTCTTGCTGGATGCGAAACCCTCCAGGCCCAGATCCTTCATGGTCGTGCGGCCTTCAATTTCGGAGCCAGCGATGTGCCCCTTCTCAATGCGTAATGCACCCATGGCCTCAAGGCCGTACGGCTTCAGATTGTGGGGTGGCCCCGCAGCGATCAAAGCTTCCCAAACTTTGCGTCCGGATTTCGCAGGGATGTAGATTTCGTAGGCAAGCTCGCCTGAAAAGCTCATGCGATGCAGGCGACAAGGCACATCGCCAATTGTGACGTAGGTGAAATGGTTGTTGGGCAGCACCTCCCTGCTCAGGTCTGCACTTGTCACATCCGTCAAAACGCGCCGGGATTTGGGGCCGGCCACGGCAATCGCCGCCCACTGATCAGTGACTGACGTGACATGCACCTTGAGATCGCGCCAAGCGGTCTGGAGGAGGTATTCGGCCCGCGCAAGCACCTTGGCGGCATTGGCCGTCGTGGTCGACATGAAATAGTCGTACTCGCCTATCCGGGCGGTCGCGCCATCGTCAAAGACGAAGCCGTCCTCCCGCAGCATGATGCCATAGCGCAGCCGACCGACAGGAAGCGTCTTGAAGCCATTCACATAAACGCGGTTGAGGAATTCCGCGGCATCCGGGCCCTGGACCGCGATCTTGCCAAGTGTTGACACATCGACGATACCCACGTGTTCGCGAACGTGAATAGCTTCACGAACATAGGCCTCGGTGATGCTTTCACCATTTTCTGGATAGTACCAGGGTCGCAACCATAGCCCCGCATCCATCATTTCGGCGCCGTTTTCGGTGTGCCAATCGTGGATGGTGGAAAGCCGGGTTGGACGAAGATGAAGCCCGTGATCGTGGGCGACAATGGCGCCTATCGTAACGGGGGTATAGGGCGGACGGAAAGTGGTGGTGCCGACGTTGGGAATGGCCAAACCACGCAATTCGGCCATCCGAGCAAGGGCGTTCAGGTTCGAAGTCTTACCCTGGTCCGCTGCCATACCGGAAGTCGTATAGCGCTTGAGGTGTTCGATCGAGACGTAGCCCTCACGGTAGGCCTGATCAATATCCGCCAGCTTCACATCATGCTGAAAATCCACGAATGCCTTACCCGGGGTGCCGCCGTCGGCCTTGGTGACAACTGTCACCGGCAGGAGGTTACGGCCCCAGAAATCGGCGTGTCCAAATAGCGCGGGTTCCTTCCCGGTGCCTCCGCCAGCTTTGTGGCCCTGCTGAAGAGCATCTCTGAGCGATGCGGAGCCGACGAGCGAGCCGACGCATGTGAAGGCCCCTTTTTCCGCCAGTGGCAGAAAGGTGTCCAACCCCTCGCTGTATATCGGCTTTCCAAAGCGCTGGCTCCACAAATGCAGCGTCGGAGCCCAACCACCGGACATTGCGACAATATCGCAAGCAACCCGCACACTTCCGCCCGTCGCTTTACCTTGCGAACTGACTGGTACGAGGTATGCAGCCTTCACTCCTTTGCAACCTGTCACCTTCAGGACTGCATGGGCTGGCCGCAAGTCAATGCCTGCACTCTTGGCATTTGCGCCAAGTTGTGCCGGGATTTCCTTCCGGATGTCGCAGATAGTAACCTTGGCACCCGATTTTGCGAGTTCGACGGCTGCGGTGTAGGCGCTGTCGTTGTTCGTTGCCACGACAATCCGTTCGCCAGCAAGGACAGCATACCGGTTTAGATAACTACGAACGGCTGACGTGAGCATAACACCTGGCATGTCATTGCCAGCGAATACCATGGGACGTTCGATAGCTCCGGTCGCCAGAACGGCCCGGCTCGTTCGCACCACCCAATAGCGTTGTCTAGGCTTTCCCCGCTCAGGCGCTAGCACGTGGTCCTGAACCCTCTCCACCAGGCCGAACACCTCACAATCATATGCACCAAAAGCCGTGGTGCGGGTTAGAACGCGAATGTTGGGCAGATCGTCAAGCTCCGCCCGCGCTTGAGCAAGCCAGCCGTCGGAGGGCGAACCCACCGGTTCACTGAGGAGCGATCCGCCGAGGTCACGGTCCTGTTCTACCAATATGACATTGTCGCCCTTGCGACCGGCCGCGAGAGCCGCAGCAATCCCGGCCGGGCCTGCTCCAACGATCAGGACATCACAGAATGCGTTGATCTTCTCATACTGGTCGGGATCAGCGAGCGTCGTCGCCCGGCCCATGCCGGCCGCCTGGCGAATGAAGCCCTCGCAGAACATCCAGAACTTTGTTCCGCTGAAGGGGCCGATAAAAGTCTTGTAGTAAAAGCCCGCTCCGAAGAAGCGGGACAGCAGCCCGTTTATAGCTCCAAAATCGAATTGCAGACTTGGCCAGGCGTTCTGTGGAGTCGATCTTAGACCGTCGAAGGCTTCCACCATTGTTGCCTGGGCATTGGGCTCATGCCGCTCCCCGTCGCGCAGGTGGACAAGGGCGTTGGTCTCTTCCACACCGGCCGCGACAAGGCCGCGCGGCCGATGATATTTGAAACTGCGCCCGAGGATCTTCTGACCACCCGCCAACAAAGCCGAAGCCAGTGTGTCACCGGGATGAGCGAGAAAAGAACGGCCATCGAATTGGACGGTGATCTGACGCGAGCGGTCTATACGCCCGCCGCCCAGCAGCCTGCGCGCCGTCATGCTGCTACCTCGCGGACCAGGGACGAACCAAAGATCTCGTGCGTGAGCGTGTCGCGTTCGACGAGGATCCATTGCCGGCACCCGCTGACATGGTGCCAATATTCCTTGTGCCGACCTTGCGGATTGTCGCGAATGAATACGTAGTCGTGCCAGACCCCAGGATCGGTTTCCTCCATATCTGGACGGCGCAGGGTCGCATCGGCGCCGTAGGTGAATTCGGTTTCATCTCGCAACCCGCAAACAGGGCAAGGGATTCTCAACATAATCGAACCTCAATGAGCCTTCGGGTCTGGCCCAGCACCCGACTCGTCGATTTGGTAGCCACGCTCGAAACGCTGCAGAGTGAATTCAGCATTGTCGGGATGGGGCTCGCCCTTCGCGAGCGTCCAGGCGAAGCAGTAACCGGAGGCGGGTATGGCCTTGAAGCCGCCATAGCACCAGCCGCCATTCAACCAGAGCCCCTCGATTGGCATCTTGCCGATGATCGGCGAGCCATCCATCGTCATATCCATCGCTCCAGCCCATTGGCGCAGCAGACGCAAGCGAGAGATCGATGGCATAAGGGCTTTAGCGCTTTGAAGCGTGTGTTCGACGGTAGGCAGACCGCCACGCTGAGCATAGGAGTTGAAGCCGTCGAGATCGCCGCCGAGCACCAAGCCCCCCTTGTCAGATTGACTGATATAGAAATGCGCGCCCCCATAGATAATCACATGATCGACCAGTGGCTTCAGTGGCTCGGTGACATACGCCTGAAGAACATGCGTTTCGATGGGCAGACGAAGCCCGGCCTTCGCCGCCAAATGGCTGGTGTGACCGGCAACTGCCAGCGCCACTTTGTTTGCCCGGATCGGACCACGCGTTGTCTCGACGCCGACTATTTTGTCCTTGTCCCAGATATAGCCCATCACCTCGCACTGCTGGATGATATCGACACCTTGCTTGTCGGCCGCACGTGCGAACCCCCACGCGACCGCGTCGTGACGCGCTGTGCCAGCTCGGGGTTGCGAGAATGAGCCGTAAATCGGAAACCGCGCGGTGGCTGAGTAGTCGAGCATGGGTAGCCGCCTCATTGTTTCAGCGCGGTCCAAGAATTCAGCGTCAATACCATTGGCGCGCATGACATTGGCGCGGCGCCGCAGAACCTCCCCCTGTCCCGGCGAATGGAAGACGAAATAGTATCCCCGCCGCGACATCATGACATTGTAGTTCAACTCTTGGCTGAGATTCCCCCATAGCTGCATAGACCGCTCATAGAAGATAGTGTTGCCAGGCATCATATAGTTGGAACGGACAATGGTGGTGTTGCGGCCCGTGTTGCCGCCGCCGAGCCACCCTTTTTCGAGGACGGCCACGTTGCGTATCCCATGCTCCTTGGCCAGATAGTAGGCTGTCGCCAAGCCATGGCCACCGCCGCCAACAATGACCACGTCGTAACTTGGTTTCGGCGCAGGGTCCCGCCACGCCCGTGGCCAGTGCTTGTTGCCGGTCAAGCCATGGCGCAAGATTGAAAGGACCGAATACTGACTCATGCGACTCCTCAGTTGTTAGCACTTCGGAGCCCTCCTCGAGGGCTTGGAGATCGAGAACGTGCAGGGCGCGTTCACACACCGATATCGTTGGTGCGCATGGCGGACATCTGTGATTTGGCAGCACCCGAATTGAGTTTCCGGCCGCTTCCCGCCTAGGCCAGGATTCTCCTCGGCGTCGCAGTAAGCAAAAATGGAGCGCAGCCCCTCCAGATCTCTTTTTGCTTCATTGACGATCAAGACGTCGGTGCGCCAGTCACAACAAAGCTTACCCCTCGCGCGTCCCGCACCACTCCGCCGCGAACAACGCAATCGTCTTGGTGACACGACGGATAGAGGAGAGGCTCACTCGCTCGTTAATACCATGAATATTCTCCGCAATGGGCCCATAAACAAGGGACGGAATTTTACCGTGAACTGCGAAAACAGCAGCATCTAGGTAACACGCCATCGCGATGGACTTTAAGTTTGCGTTCTCATTATTCAAAGCGTGAGCGGTGCGGAGGCAGGCCTCCGCACTTGTTCCTTCCGGCAGCTCGTAGCCGCCGTGCATGCAGCCGATCCACTCCAGAGTGACGAGCCCCTCACCTGACAACACAGGATCGGCGGCACGAATTTCGTCAAGGAAGTTTTCAAATTGATCGGCGCGATGCCTGGGATCGTCACCAGGATAGAAGCCAATCCTTCCTTCGACGGAGCAATCGCTAGGAATGGAAGCGATCCAGTCTCCGCCGGTTATCGTTCCGAACGTCAAAGCGACCGGATTTGGAAGATCCTTGAACCACTCCTTCGTGCGCCCTTCCTCGATCCATCGGCGCTCCAACTCCCGCAAATGCCCGACTAGCCGGATGATCAACTCGATGGCGCTCTGGCCTGCCTGCGGTTCGCGAGGATGAGCCGGACGACCCCTTGTCGACAGGCGAAACTTGATCACACCAGCATTTGCCCGTACGAGCTGCTCGTCAGTTGGTTCCGGACTGAGTATCGCGTCAGCGACGTAACCATTGACGAAGGCGGTGGCGGCGCCGTTTCCGGTGATCTCTTCTTCAACAACCGACTGGATTTGCACGTCACTGCAGAGTTGCAACCCAGCGTCGGAAATAGCGTCGAGGGCAAAAATGGAAGCAACGAGGCCCGCCTTCATATCGCCGGCGCCTCGACCGTACAACCAGTCTCCCTCGCGCACTGGCGTGAACGGCGGGCAACTCCAGCGGTGTGGGCTTGCCGCCGGGACGACGTCTACATGCGAGTTAAAAGCCAGCGACCGGCCGGCCCTATCGTCTGCGTACCGGCATCCCACCACGTTCCAACTCGCGCTATAATCGACAGTAGCGGGCGAGAACGCGGGGTGGCTTCCAACTCTTTCCGCGTCGGTCCGGAAGCGGCTCACGGCGTAGCCCCGCTTTTTCAGCGCGGTCTCGATGAAGTCCTGCGCTTCAGTCTCCTGAGTGCGTAACGAGCGAAAGCGGATAAGCTCTTCAAGAAAATGGATCTGGTTTTCGAAGTTTCGGTCAACTGCGGCGAAAATGCGATCATGCACAGAGGTCATTGCATTGAATCCAGTCAATCGTTCATCACTTTTGCGGCGATCAGCTTGTTATGATCCGCTTGGCACCACGACGCAGTCCTGTGGAAAGAAAGTTATTGAGACTTCCTGGCCAGCCCGCTCAAAGCTCTGCCCGATGTACTTCTCAGTGACAGTAAGCAGCTGACCGCCCGGGATTTCGACCAGCAAATGAAGATCGGCCCCAAGGTGCGCTACATCACGGATCGTGCCGCGCATCTGGTTCATCGGAGCGTCGCCAGACGATTGAATATCAGCACCAATTCGAATGCGTTCGGGCCGTACGCAGACATCAAACGCACCCAGGTTCGGGCTGCTCTCAGGCATCCGAACGAACATTCGAATGCCGCCGGCAGCCTTCAGTTCAGCCACTCCGTTCGTGCTGTTGCGGAGTTCCCCCGTGAACCAATTGGAGCGGCCAATGAACTCGGCGACGAAACGCGTCTTTGGATCGGCATAGATTTCTGTCGGCGCCCCTTGCTGCATGATCTTTCCCGCGCTCATAACAATGACGCTATCGCCTAGACTCATGGCCTCCTCCTGGTCATGAGTGACGACGATGGTGGTAGCGTTCACCGCGGAGAGAATCGCTTTCAACTCAAACCGCAATTCGTGACGGAGTTTCGCGTCGAGGGCCGACAGAGGTTCGTCGAGCAGAACCACCTCAGGGTTTGTAGCCAATGCGCGGGCAAGCGCCACGCGTTGTTGCTGACCGCCACTTAATTGGTTGGGCCGCCGGTCGTCAAAACCCTTCAACTTGACCAAGGCCAACATCTCGGCGACTCGAACAGGTATCTTTCCCTTATCAAAATTCCGCCGCCTCAGCCCGTACGAGACGTTTTCGGCAACCGTCATATGCGGAAATAAGGCGTAGTCCTGGAAGAGGAGGCCAACATTGCGTTCGTAAGGCCTGCGGCCTTTCATATCGACACCGGAGAACAGTACAGCGCCCTCGTTTGCGTCCTCAAACCCGGAAATCAACCGCAAAGTCGTTGTCTTGCCGCATCCGCTGGGACCGAGCAGCGATAGAATCTGCCCCTTCTCGACGGTGAACGAGACGTCTTCGACAGCAACGAAGGCTCCGTAGCGCTTGGTGGCATGTGAAAGTTCAAGGACACGCATTACAAAGATTGACTCCCTATGACCTGAAAACACCCTTACCGATCAAACGGTCGAGGCCGATCGTCCAATCCAGGATGAGGATGAGGGTGAAGGTAAATATCATCAGCACGACCGCAGCCGCAGCAATCGTCAGATCAAAGTTCGTCCGCATCATGCTCACCATCGCGACCGGCAATGTGTACGAGTCTGGCGAAGTAAGAAATAAACTGACGGCTACGTCGTCCATGGAGAAGGCGAAGGCAAAGACCGCGCCCGCAACAATGCCGGTTCGCGCGAGCGGAAAGGTAACATCCCAGAACGCCTGGCGTTCGTTGGCGCCAAGGCTCATGGCGGCCTCGGTCAGGGTCTTCCGGATTCCCACTAAACCTGCGAGCGTCGTGCGGACTGTATACGGGAACGTGATTATGATGTGCCCGCCGACCAAACGCGTAAAGCCGTCAGAGATGCCGATCATAGCGAAAAACAGCAGGAGCGCGAAGCCGATCACCACGGCAGGTACAACGAGCGGCGAGATAAAGAGCGATTCGAGCGCTTGTTTCCCCGGACCACTGTAGCGATCAAGGGCCAGAGCAGCGCTGACGCCGGCGGTTGTCGAGACCACCGTTGCGATCACTGCCAGAAGAAGGCTGGTCGAGAGGCCGCGCAGGTAGTAAGCGTCCGAGAAGAAACTCACATACCAACGAACAGAAAATTGCGAGGGGGGGAATCCACCCATATATTCGCGCCCATCGAACGACATTCCAATCATTACGACGATTGGTACAACGAGAAATACCAGCAAAACCGCAACGTTGATGACGCTTAGCCAATCTGCGGCGTTATCGATGTAGCGCTTCACGATGATCGCCCCCGATCTTGATTGGAAAAGCCCTTCGCCACCAGCCACGTGATCCCGTAGATCGCAATCAATGCGATGATAAGCATCGTGATCGCGACGGCGGATCCGCTTGGGTAATCCGCAATCTCGCTAAAACGGGCGTATATTAGATTGGAAACGAACAGCACTTTGCCTTTCCCGAGAACCATCGGGATAACAAATGCGCTGAGGCATAGCGTGAAGCAGATGAGGAATGCCGATAGCAATCCTGGCACACAGAGCGGCAAGGTGATCGAAAGATGCGATCGTAACCGGGACGCGCCGAGTACCTGCGACGCCTCAATCAGCCGCGGGTTGAGATTCTGGATAGTTCCCAGCAATGTAATGACCGAAATCGGTATCAGGTAGTGAAGAAGACCAAAAACGACAATCAATTCGGTATAGAAGCGACTGTTTGGTGATACATTAAGTACGCCTGCTAGGAAGTGAGCATACCCGGTTGAACCGAATGTCAGCTGCAGGGCATAGACGCGCACTAACGTACTCAAAAACATCATCCCAACGAAGAAGCCGATGGCAAGTTTCCGCAACCAGGGCGAACGTTGCCTTGCCACTGAGTAAGCGATCGGGAAGGATACCACTATGGCGATAAGTGAAGATAGGACGCCGAACCTGAATGTCTCTGCAAAATACCTAAGATAGGCTGGCTCCAAGATTTCAGCGTAGTTAAGCAGAGTGTAGGGGGCATCTTTGGCGGAACCGATCCGGCCAGGCTCGAAGAACCGGAAGCTCTCGTCGACAACGTTGGCGAGCGGCAAGGCGAGAAAGGCCAGAAAAAGTGCGAATCCGGGCAACAGCAGCAGCACGGTTCGTTTTGTCGTCGACATTGGCGGTTCCAGAAGGAAAAACACAACAAGCACGCCGGGCGCAATCTACGCCCGGCCCAGCTCGATAGCTCAACATATTCTCGGTGCGATGTTACAGAAGCGGAACAATCTCCTGCTCCCAGCGCTTGTTCCAGCTATCAAGTTCCTTGCCGAGGTGGTCGAAGTCTGGGACAACGACGAATTCCTCGACCTCCTCAGGAGAGAAACGAAGGTGATCTAGGGATTTGGTCTCGGCCTTCTTGTTGACAGGCACTTCGCCGACTTCCTTGGAATAGCGCTCGCTCGCATCCTTACTGATCATGTAATTCGCCAAGTCAAACGCCAGCTTTTTGTTCTTCGAACTCTTTAGGACTACCCAACCAGACACGTACATGAAGGTTTTTAGGTCCTTGTTCGTCTTGGTCAACGGGAATGCTTTCACCCCCTTGATCGCTGAGTATAGCCCTTGGTCGGCGAAAGTCACCGTCGTTTCACCGGTATCGAGCGAGGTGATGATGTCCGCAGTGGTCGCCGACACACGACCGATATTGCCGGACTTCGCGAGTTCCTTGAGGAACTCCCATCCGGGCTCCAGATTGAACTGGTCGCCACCTCTGGCCATCGCCAGGAACACGACCTGCATGTTCGTGAATAGCGAGGGATTAGGCCAGAGAATCTGCCCTTTCAACTCCGGCTTCAACAAATCCTGGATGGACTTGATTTCAATGGGGCATTTTTCCGTGGAGAGGAAAAACCCACCACTCGATCCGCGAGGAATAGCTTTCCAGTTACCGTTTGCGTCCTTGGGGATCAGCTTTTCGGGAACGTCCGCCAGGTTGGGGCAGTCTTTGAGGGTGACCGTCTCCAACCAGTCTTCACGGATCATCGAAAGGAAAACAGGGCTCCAGTTGTCGACTAGATCATAAGGCGGATTAGGCCATGCTGCCTTGATCTTTGGCAGGATGGTAGCGCCTCCGCCAGCATGCAGCGTCCAGTCGACGGAAGCCTTACCCCATTCTGCCGCAATCGCCTTCGAGTGGCTGATAACCGGCGGTCCCCACTCGACAACGGAAAGCGTGTCGGCGGCACGCGCCTTTCCAACAAACGGTGCTGGCAGTTGTGTGACTGCTAGCGCCGCGCCGCCAGCGACGCCGGTCTTGATAAAGTCCCGTCTTGAGAATTTCGACATTTGATTCCTCCCTATCTGGCGATCCAACAGTCCGCCCTTGCGGTTCCCCAGGCTGCCTGCGTATTTTTGTTTTTGAACTAGCGCAGCGCAATCTATATACAGCTATAATGCAGCTTGGAGGGATGTGTCAAGGCAGATTGCGGTGCGGGGTTGCGTGCACGCGGACGATACCAGAGAAAGACGGAGTTAATGGAAGCGATGAATAAACCTGATAAACCAAGTGCCGATCAACGCCTGCGATATATGTATGAGAGCATTCGGCAGCGAATCGGCATGCTGCACTATCCGCCCGGTATGATGATCAATGAGATGCAACTGGCGAACGAGTTCGGTGTCAGTCGGACGCCACTGCGGCGGGTTCTCCAGCAGCTCAGTTATGAAGGGCTTGTTGAGATCCGGAACGGGGTCGGCACGCGCGTCACCGACATCGACATGAAGACATTCAAAGACATTTATGATCTGCGGATCCTTCTTGCAGAGACCATGGGATCGTTATCCCCTAACTGGGTCACGGACAGGCATCGCAAGAAGCTTGATGAAATGATTGAGAGAGCCAGGGACCTGCGCGAAAAGAAGAACATCGATGGCTATGCGAACCTCTCCAACGACTTGGAAGCATTGATCTGCGATCTGATCGGGAGCAAGCCGGCGCGCGAGATGACGGACCTGCTCTACTATCAAGTCGCCCGGATCTGGTGCAGTTTCTTGCCGAATCTCGATTGGGACGGCGTGATAGGGGAAACCTTGGAAGAACTGAAAGGCTTATCAGACGCGCTTGCCTCAAGTGACGTCGGCACGTTTGGCAAAGTGAGGGCGACGTACCTGCGCTTGATGCTGAAGAAGGTTAGCCGCTATATCTCAAGCGACTAACTCCGGGCTGGGCCGAGCGATCCCGCGGCCGAGCAGGGCAACAGTGGCATAGCGAAACAGCTGCCTCGCGAGTGGCTGGAACGCCTGGTCAGAGGTTTTGCGGCAGATCGCTCCGTTAGCGCAACCAGCAGCGGGAGCGGCGAGGTCAAACGATCACTCGGCAGTCCATCCGCCGTCGATCGAAAGAGCGCCGGCGTCTGAACAAAGGAACAGTGTGGCTGCCGCCACCTGATCTACGGTGATAAACTGCTTCGTCGGTTGCTTTCTGAGCATCACCTCGCGGATCACAGCCTCGCGATCCATGTTGTGACCTTTCATTTGATCTGGGATCTGAGCCTCGATCAAGGAAGTCAACACATAAGCCGGGCAAATGGCATTGCAAGTAATACCTGCTGTCGCAATTTCGAGAGCCACTGTCTTCGTCATCCCCAAAACGCCATGCTTCGCCGCGACATACGCCGACTTAAACGGCGAGGCGACTAAGCCGTGTGCGGACGCGATGTTCACAATACGGCCCCAGCCGTGCTTTCTCATCAGCGGGATTGCCGCCGAGGTGGTGTGGAACGCTGCGCTCAGGTTGGTCGCGATGACCGCATCCCACATCTCAGGCGGGAAACTCTTCAACCGGCGCGACGTGTTGGATGCCAGCATTGTTCACGAGTACATCCACCGACCCAAATCTCTCTGCTGCCGTCGCCACACCTCCGCAGCATGCTCCTTCGCGATGCTCTCAGCGATCGCGTGATCGTGCGGGGCGTCGCAAAAAGAGTTCACAACCACTCTCCATCGTTCTGCGGCGAACGCTTTGGCGATTGCAAGGCCGATCCCTGAGTTCGATCCGGTGACAACAGCGGTCTTCTTGCGTGACATAATGGCTTCCTATCTGAAAGAGCTACTAGAGGTTAGCTGTATCAGGGTGGGCGCCGAATGCGTTCGGCGGCGCCGGGATTGCGCAGACAGCCGCATGTGAGAAAACCGTGACAAGGAAACGGTACCCACTCTACGGGCTTCAAACCGCCTCCTTTACCGCCCGCAGGAACTGCTGCGTACGCTCCCGCTTCGGATTGCCGAATAGCTCTTCGGGCGTGCCCTGCTCCTCGATCCGCCCACCATAGAAGAAGCATACGCGGTCGGAGATGTCCTTGGCAAAACCCATCTGATGGGTGACCATGAGCATTGTGAGATTGTGCTCTGCCACGAGCTTACGGATCACGTTCGTGACCTCGCCGATCACCTCCGGGTCGAGAGCTGAGGTTACCTCGTCGAACAGCATCACCTTCGGCCGCATGGCGAGCGCGCGCGCGATTGCCACGCGCTGCTGCTGACCACCAGAGAGGCAGGAAGGATGCTGGTGGCGCTTGTCGACCATGCCCACCATCGCTAGCAGTTGCTCCGAGCGCTCACGCGCCTCCTTTTTGGACAAGCCGAGTACGTTCACCGGACCTTCCATGCAGTTTTCCAGAGCAGTCATGTGCGGAAAGAGATTGAAATGCTGAAAGCACATCCCGATGTTCGAGCGCATCTTGCGCAGGTGGCGGCTGTTAGCGGCGACAAGTCCGATGCCTTTGGGCATGTGGGTCAGCGGCCGGCCGTCGATGTAGATGACCCCTCCATCGATAGTCTCCAGCGTCATCAGCATTCTCAGGACGGTCGTTTTTCCTGAGCCGGACGGCCCAATGATCGTGACCATTTCGCCTTCGGCGACATCGAGGTCCAAGGAATCCAGGACCGTCAGACTACCGTAGGATTTGGAAACCTGCCGAAAACTCACCATCGGCACGTGGTCGCCTTGGAGCGCGAGCGGAAAGGTCAACAGATCTTCGGTGGTCATCAGCTCATCCCCAGCTTTCTGCGCATCCAGCTCTCGAACACGCGAAAGCCGCCGGCAGCGGGCAGTGAAATGCCCAAAAAGATGATCCCGACCAGCGTGTATGGTTCGAGGAACCGATAAGTCTCAGCGCCGACGGAGTTCGCTGCGTGCATAAGTTCGGCCACTCCGATTACCGACAGGATTGGCGTGTCCTTGAAGATACCGACCAAATAGTTTCCCATGCCGGCAAAGGAGGGAGGCAGTGCTTGCGGAACTATGACTCGAAAATAGGTTCGCGAGGTCGACAGGTTGAGCGAGATTGCCGCCTCCCACTGGCCTTTTGGCACGCTGTCTAGCCCGCCGCGATAGACCTCTGAAAGGTAAGATGCGTAATGCAGGCCAATGGCAATCATGCCGGCCATCCAAGGTGAAAGCCTCACCCCGAATTGTGGCGCCACATAGAAGACGAAGAAGACCTGCAGTACGAGTGGCGTCGAGCGGATAAACTCCACAATTTCTCGCACGATCATCGTCAACGCCCGGTAAGGGGTTCGCTGTGCCAGCGCTAACACAAGACCGAGGACGATGGCGATGGCATAGCCCAGCCCGGCCGCAATGAGGGTCTTACCGGTGGCCAGCAGCAAGCGGGGCAGAATTTCCCAGGTAAAATCCCATCGCCAGTTCAACAGTGTCACGCCCTGCCCATCTTACGCTTCATGTAACCTTCCAACCATCGCATGGAGGGAGTGATGACGAAGCGAGCGACAATATAGTAGACGATGAGCGCGGTACCGAAACTCTGCGCTGACAGGTAGGTCGTAGCGTTGATTTGCTTGGCCTGAAACGTCAAATCGGCGACGGCGATGAGCGCGACCAAGGCAGTGCCTTTTAGGAGCTCGATCAGCAGATTGCCCCAAGGCGGCAGCATTATTAGTAAGGCTTGCGGCAGAATAACGCGTAGCATGCGCTTGCCCGAAGACATGTTGAGCGCAAGCGCAGCTTCCCATTGGCCACGCGGTACAGAAAGGATCGCGCCGCGCACCACCTCTGACCCATAGGCGCCGAGATTCATGCCGACGGCGATGAATCCGGCGGTAAATTTTTCGAGCGTAATACCGAAGAGCGGCAGCACAAAGAAGATCCAATAGAGCTGGACAAGCAGCGAGGTGCCGCGGAATATTTCTATGTAGAGGGTGGCGATTCCGCGGACCAGCGGATTTGGTGACATTCGCATCAGCCCGGCCGCGACCGCGATCGCGATCGCCAAGATCGCAGCCAGGATGGTCAGCATCATGGAAACCAAGGTGCCGCTAAGAATCCTGTCCCCATATTTCGCGATGAATTCGAAATAGGACATGCCGTGGTCTTTGCCCAGTTTGGAGAAAATACGAACCTGCAGATATAGGGCCAGCGAAGCTCGGCCCGCCACCCTATGATCTATCGGTTCGCGCAGATCCATTCGGTCTTTGCATCGCCGGGCAGCCAGTCCTTGTTGTAGCCGTATTTTGCGACCGCGGTCAGCATCTCCTCCGAGCCCACATATTCCTTCAGTGCCTTATTGAACTCGTCTACGAAATCCTGATCCGCCTTAGTGAAGGCGAGGGCGCCCCAATTGAACGTGTTTTTCGGCATCGCCGCGGAATTGGTTGCCTCAAGCTTGCCGCCGCTGCTATCGGCCAGTTTTTTCACCATAACCGGAGTACCTGCCCCGACATCTGCACGCTCGGCCTGCATGGCAGCAAGAATTTCGGTGGGTCCTGGCACCTCCATGATTTTCGTCGCGTCCACGCCTGAAGCCTTTGCGTTCGCAATGTTGGCATAGCCAGCTCCAGTGACCATGATGGCGCCGGCGTCACGAATGTTTTCATAATTGAGGAGCCGTTTCGGGTTACCCACGGGAACGAGGAAAGCGTCTCCCATCCGATAGATCGGCTCGGAGAACGCGACGTTCGAGCAGCGCGACGCCAGGATGAACATGCCCCCGGTAATGATGTCGAAGCGCCCCGCATTCAAACCGGGTATGAGGCCGCCCCACTCTGTCTCGACCGGCTCGATCTTTGCATAGCCCATCTTTTTGAGGACAGCGAGCGTGATGTCGTTAACCCAGCCCGTAGGCTTTCCGTCCTCCGCCGTATACGCCGATGGCACTTCATTGGAGTACCCGATACGAATAGGCTGGCCCGAAGCGATGCGGTCTTTCAGTGGACCGGCTGCTGATGACGAGTTAGCCATCCCGAAAAGCGCAATGCCCGCCACAAAACCCGTTATTATCATCTTCATTTGAATCCTCCCCTGTGCACGGAACCCCTCGCGGAGCACGCTAGCTGCACCAACACATGACAATGTAACCAGGCATGTTTCCTAAATGGCAACACTGCTTAACCTGCATCAAAATCAGAAGCGACTGATCCATATCCACTACCCATCCCGTGGCCATCCGCCACGAGATGAGACAATGTATCCTCCGGCTTGCACCAGCCGAGACTGCTCCAATCCGAGCATTCGAAAATATCCTGGTGCGGGCGCCCTTCCCTGAGGCCAAAAGACGCAAGCCTCCCCCGCAAATGTCTACCGGTCTCGCCCATTTGGGTAGGCTTTGCACCCGCAGTGAACAATCATCTATTTCCCGGCAGACATGTCGATTGCTACCGGAAGCATCAAGATGGCCAAGGATGACTTCGGCTCTGTAGACGCGCTCGTCAACAGCGGTTCGTCTCTGGTTTCCTATGGCAGTTCTTGCGGGGCCATCGATCCACCGTATGTTTACCGATTGACGAACATGTCTCGCGAGAGGCTACTGAACGATCTCCCGCCGTCCTTGCCCACATGGACTGTCTCGCTGAAGATATAGCCATCCGTTTTCTCCCAAATCCCAATCAGCATATGGAAGGTCATATTCTCCTGGATTTCGGTCTCATCGCCTTCAAGAAAGCTCGGTCCGCCGTCCACCCAGTCGAGCCCTATTGAGTAACCCATCCGGGACTCTTTACGGACACCATAGGGTCCGAAGGCGCGTCGAAAAGCTTGCTCTACATCTGTGCTTCTTACACCCGGCCGCAATGTTTCAAATGCAGCGTGCCATCCGTCAAAACACGCTTGATGGACGTGGCGCGATCGAGCTGTAGGCTCACCTAGAAAGATGCTGCGAGACACAGCAGCGACGTACCGATGACGGAAGGCGCCCATCTCGAAATTGGTTTGGGTGTTCATCTTATAGGCGCCATCGCCCCATTTGCTGTGGCACATATTTGCCGGCCAGCCGATGGCCATGTTCGGCATTGAGATGGGACCATGGCCGCCTGGTATCTCAGGCGTTCCGCTTGTAAGCGCATGCTGAACTGCTGCCGCGACATCACATTCGCGGACTCCTACCGCGATGTGTTTCTTAGCCTCCAGCATCGCCCGGTCAGCGATTTTGCCAGCCTGCTCCATATATTTTATTTCAGCTGGCGATTTGATCGCCTTCAAGCTCGAGACCAATCCGTCCGCATCGATGAACTCATCCACGCCCAAGGTCTTGCTTAGAACAGCATATTCTTTCACGCCCAGCGTTCGGGTCATCACCCCCGAAATCTCAAGCCCGATGCGGTTGGATTTGACACGTTCTCGGACATACTCCCCAATAGGCTGCCATGCGGACAGTGTCTTCGATCCGATGAACTTTTCCGCATAGCTGAGAATTCGCGATTCTGGCAGGTATGTCTCGACAGAGGCACCGTGAATATCCAACTCCCGCATTATGAGCCAGGGATCCTCATCATCCTGCAGAACCAGAGCGGCCTGCGGCACATAGGCTGAATAGCCCGCATAACCGGTCAGGTAGTTTAAGTTGGCTTCTTCAAGGACAAGTAGCGCATCCATTCCACGCGCTGCCATTTTGCGTCGAAGGCCGGCGACCCGAGCGCGATATTCTTCCGTTGTGAATGCAGGCATCACAATGTCCCACTGTTATTCGCAGTTTTGAGAATGCGCTGGTCGGACCCTGAACGTCATGTGCCAGCGCGATAGCCGCTTTCCTACGTCGTACCGTACACAGCAACCGGATCCCCGAGGCGGTCTTCCAAGACCTCCTGGCCGAGGCCCGGCTTGTCCGACGCCGTTACGGTCGCTCCGCGTTCGATCAAAATAGGCGCATCGGTTAGTGGTTCGAAATTCACGCTCAATGGATCGAACACCGAGTGTCGAAGCTCCTGAGGCACTGACTGTGCAAAATGGAAGATCGCAGCTTGGACAATACCACCTCCACCGACATCCTGGAGGCTCATGGGCAGTCGTGCGGTAACGCACATATCACGGGCGCGACGCGCCTTCGTCAGGCCCCCGACGCGAGAAATCTTTATGTTCAGCAGATCGGCGGCGTCGTCGCAGATGATCCTCATCACCATTTCGGGTGAATCAACAATCTCGTCGAGAATTATCGGATGGTCCGTCCGCTGCCTGACCGCGAGGCATTCTTCATACGTCGCGCACGGCTGCTCGATGTAGACATCAAGATCTCGGATCTGGCGAAGCACACGAAGTGCTTGATCACGCGTCCAACCGCGATTGCAATCCGCATAATACTCTTCGCCCGGCTTGGCCAGTGTGAGGATGCCACGCAGTCTGGCGACGTCCTCGGCTACGTCGCCACCCAGTTTCACGGAAAGCCGCCGATAACCCTGCGCCCGAAGCTCTTCTGTCAGAGCCAACATTTCTTCCTGTGACCCGAAATACGGACAGGCCATCAGGTCAAGGCCTCCATCGAACCTTCCGCCCAAGAGCTCGCAAAGTGGCATTCCTGTGGCCCTACCGAGAATGTCCCAGCAAGCCATATCGAGTGGCGACTTGGCATATGGGTGGCCATAGAGAGTGTTATCCATTAGATGATTGATGCGATCGAGCTGAAGGGGGGTCTCGCCAATCAAATGCGGAGCAAGCACACCGATCGCAGCAACCGCACCCTTACCAAACGCGGGCAAGTAATTTGCCCCGACCGTCTGGACTTCACCCCACCCCACGAGGCCTGCATCGGTCTCGATTTTAACCATCGTGTTGTCAAAGGACGTCCAAGTCCTGCCTCGCGATAGGCTGTAGCCCTGAGGAAACGGCGCTACGACTTCGTAGACCGATATGCGATTGATTTTCATTAGGCGCCTATTCCTCTCCACTTGGCCTGGCAGACGCCTTCTGACGCAGATCGCGAGAAACAAGGCGCCGACGGCTCCGCTTAAGACAGTAAGGAGCACGTGACCTGTATACAGGTATGATGCAGCTTCCGAAATATGATGTCAAGAAAAGTTTCCGAGTCGTATGGCGAACCCGGGGGATGGACCACGGCCTTGGAAATGAAAGCTCTGCGCTCCCGAGACAAGGCAGAACTAAGCGTTTGAGCGCACAGACGCATCCAGAATGTCCAGACCCCGTTGAAGCGCCTGTTTATCGATGGTTAACGGGGGGAGCAGTTTGATAACCTCGTCCTCTGCGCCGCATCGTTCTACCACAAGGCCACCTTCAAAGGCGCTGCGGGCGATCTTCTCGGCAAGTTTCCCGGCGTGGCAATCAAGCCCTAACATCATGCCCCGTCCACGCACGGAAAAGTTGTGATCTTCGGTGCTTTGAGCCAAATCCCGCAGGCGGTCGCTCAGGATGCGCGCTCTTTCCGTTACATCGTTGGACAGCTTTTCATTTATCCAATGCTTTTGAAGGGCGGCGGTTGCCATTACCAGCGCAAGGTTGTTGCCTCTGAAAGTTCCATTGTGTTCGCCCGGCCGCCAAGCATCTAGTTCAGGCTTGAGGAGCAAAAGAGAGAGCGGCAACCCGCAGCCGCTAAGCGACTTGGACAACAAAACCATGTCTGGCCTCAATTCAGCAAACTCGAAGCTGAAGAACCCGCCTGTTCGTCCGCAACCTGCCTGAATGTCGTCAATAATCAGAAGGATGTCGTATTTTCTGCAAAGTTGCTCGATCGACTCAAGCCAACCTCTACTAGCAGGACGTATGCCGCCCTCACCTTGGACTGTCTCCAAAATAACGGCTGCGGGCAGATCGACGCCACTGCTTGCATCAGCGAGCACTCTATCTAGATAGCCCGATGTGTCGTTATCGGTTCCCCAATAGCCGTCATAAGGCATGAATACTACGCCAGCTGGAGGAAGGCCGCTTACATCTCTGTAATACCGGTTACCCGTTACCGAAAGGGCGCCCAAACTTACCCCATGAAAGCCGTTGGTAAAGGAAATTATACTGTTCCGTCCAGTGACCTTGCGTGCGAGCTTCAAAGCGGCTTCTACGGCGTTGGCGCCAGTAGGTCCTGGAAATTGAAATCTATAGGCCAGACCACGGGGGCGCAATATAATGTCGTCAAAACACTCCATAAACTCTCTTTTGGCTGAGGTAGCCATGTCCAAGCCGTGAACGATTCCTCCGGATTTCAGGTATTTAATGGCATCATTTAGGAAGTCGGGATCGTTGTGGCCGTAGTTAAGAGTTCCCGCTCCCGAGAGAAAGTCGACAAATTCCCGACCCTCCTCGTCCTCCAGAATAGCCCCGGCAGCTTTCCTGAACACTACAGGAAATGATCGCGAATACGATCGGACGTTCGACTCGAGATTTTCAAAAACGACTAGGGAGTTGGGGTGATTCTGTATCAACATTATCTTTATCCATTGCCCGTAACGACGCGCATCTTCGCCGCGTCGCAGAAGGCCTTTAACATATTAATCTCTCGCATTCCCGTTATTTTTATTTGCATTATGCTTACGCGAGAATTACAAATGTTCAACATCTGAAAACTCCATGTAACGTTTTCACTTAATAGATCTGTCCAATACGCGGATCAACGCCCTCGTTCCAAAAAGCGCGCGCTCACCGGCCGACAAGCCCGTGAGCCCCACTGGCGGGATTGCACCGCTATCTCTGCGATTGGACGCCCCATCAGCAAATTGAGAACATCATAAAGTCGACCGCCTATTGTCGACTTTGTCGAGGTCGCGACACAGTAGCGCCCGACCATCCTTATGATATAGTTAGCTTAAGCCATTGAATAACATGGATGACCCGCCGCAAAAAATCGCTCTGTGGTATTGGCACAGCTTTTGAAGGACGAGTATTGACATAGGCAGGTCCTTCTAGAGCAGCATCTCGAGCGCCACAATTTTTTGAGGGTTTATATCCATGCTCCGCACACTTCCAGACGAACCCGACCCCACCAAAGTCAATCGGTATGAGATCGTTGGCGCCGATGTCTCAGAGGCAACGATGTTTCGTGGCGACGTGTTGGTATCGTCGTTATCTGAAACACCGCGCTTCATAAGTTCCATGTACTACTATGATGATATCGGATTTGCGCTCTACGACCGCCTCTGTCGGGAGGACTCATATTATTTGTCTCGTGATGAGCGGAGCATACTTCATACGCATGCAAGGACAATCGCGGATATCACAGGCCATGTTGCTCTTGTCGAGTTAGGATCTGGAAATGCGGAGAAGACCACCCTACTGATGGACGCTTACGCGGAGGCCTTCGGTCCAATTTCTTACGCTGCCATCGACATCAATCGCTCTATGTTGGAGAGGGCATTTGAAAACATTTTATCAGCGACAACGGATGTGCACTTCACAGGGATCCTCGGAACCTACAAGACCGGCCTGGAACAAGCTGCCGCCCTCACCGGTCCAAAACTTTTGATCTCTCTCGGGGCCTCGATCGGAAATTTGTATGATGATGAATTGCATGACCTCCTCGGGTCGGTCCAGGCCTGTTTACAGGACGGCGACTATTTCTTATTCGGTATAGATTTAGAGAAGGAATCCGGTACCTTGGAGGCAGCCTATAACAATCAGAGCGCAGTTTTAGCAAACCTGTGTGTTCTTCGGCACCTAAATTGGCGATTTGGTGGAGACTTCGATCTATTGAAGTTTCGACATATCGCATTTCATAATAAGCGCCTGCATCGCATGGAGGGCCATCTAGAGGCGATGCAGGACCAGTTTATCAATCTTGAAAAACTGAAATTTTCCTTTCATCTAAAGGAAGGCGAGCTGATTCGGACGGAAATCATGCGAAAAGTGCGTCTTCCGCACTTTCATGGAATGTTCGCTAAGTATGGATTGGCACCGGTGCAGCACTGGACCGGGGAAAACCAGAGATACGCAGTGTCGCTTTTACAACGTTTCGACAAAGTGGCCACTTCCGACTCGCAGGCACCCGATACTATCTCGCATGGCGGATCTTGATGCAACAATCTAAGGTTAAGACGGCGTCTACTAGCAGGTGGTTTCCAATGGTAGGCGGCTGCAGGTTGAAGTTTCCCGCTAGCGATCGCGATGCTCATCCTACCGTTGGTTGTTGGGGTCAACGGTTCACCTTCATGGGTCCATTCGTCCCGTCACTCGGCTCGGCAGATCAAAACGAGATGGGTTTCCAGCAGCCCTCTCCTTGAACCAATCAGGCCCGTTCGTTCGATAGTATGGCCAGGGAGAATAGCGATGACTATATGTCAGACCGAACGTTTGATCCTCACTTCTGCGCGACCCGAACATGAAGCGGAATTGATCAAGCTGCACAACGATCCGCTGGTTCAGAAGTTAAACTACAGAAATGTGCCGCAGACGGCCGAAGCGGTGCACAAGTGGCTCGGCTGGTTATTGGCGCAGTGGCGCAAGAACGGATTTGGCTACTGGATGGTCTATGAAAAGCTCGATGGTGATCCGGTTTTTATCGGGCGCTGTGGCCTCTGCGACTACCAGGACACTGGTGATCTCGAATTTGCCTGGGTATTTTTTCAAGATAAGGTGGGACGGGGTCTGGGACCGGAGGCTGCGCACTTCACAATTGCGCATGCATTGCATAACTCGACGAAAGAAAAGATCATTGGGTTTATTGAGCAAGGCAACGCCCGAGCCGAGAGCGCGGCCAAGAAGATAGGGTTGCGTTATAGAGGAGACCGATTGTATGAAGGAAAGCTATGCCGATACTATGAAATGACCCGGGACCAATATTTATCCCGACCTCGCATCGAGCAGGATCGATGCGAGTGAACTGGATTTGCGGCTTACGTGGGGACGATCGCGCTGGTGTTTGGTCATTCCGACGGGGTGACGTCGCTCAAGGTCTACTGCACCCGACCGGACGGCCAGTGGCGGCACTGCGCCCGCGGCCCGGCATAGAACCGGATCAAGATGCACAAGAGCCAGCTTGCCTCCGACCGCACCTCCTGCCGCTCGCCGAGCGCTAATCAGGTTCGCCTCGTCCTGCACACCGCCGCATTCTGGCTGATGCTCGCCCTGCGCGACGCGGTGCCGAAGTCCCATCAGCTCTCCAATGCCGTGTTCGCCTTTGCGGCTCAGCCTCGCCCGCGTCACCGAAACTGTCTCGCGCATCCGTCTGGCCCTGGCCGCCGCTTGTCCCGAGGCCGATTTGTTCCGCCGTCTCGCCGGCGCCCTCGAGCCGGCCGCACCGTGAGCGCCGGGCGCCAACGCCCCGCGGAACCCGACAAACTCAGCAGGCCCGTTCTCTTCAGGTCAAGGCTGTGGCGCAGTTCATCGCTGGAAGAGATCAAAACCAGCCGGACACCATCCTTGAAGTTAAATGAAACTTCATGCGCATGCCTAGGGCGCTGCCCCCCCGCCGGCCTTCCCCACTTGGCCATCGTCATTGTTGGCGTTATCCAACGCGCCCTTCCGGCTCGGCCGCCCTGCGTTGAATTCTATTCCAGCTCGTGCGTGAGCTCGACCTGAGGCTGGTCAAGGCGGTGGACACGCATCTCCATGCCGACCACATCACCGGCCTTGGCGTGCAGCGCGACAAAACGCGATGCATCGGTGATGGGCGAGCAGACCAAGGCCGACGTGGTATCGATGCGGCTTGCCGACGGCGACCAGGCTGACCATCGAGGGGCTGGTGCTCGACGTCGTCTACACGCCCGGCCACACCGATGATTCCTACAGTTTCGTCCTACCCGACCGGGTGTTCACCGGCGACACACTGCTGATCCGCGGCACCGGCCGCACCGACTTCCCGAATGGCGATGCGCGCCACCAGTACGAGTCGATCTTCAGCCGCCTGCTCAAGCTGCCGGACCCCACGCTGGTCTACCCGGCGCATGACTACAAGGGCGATACCGTCTCGACCATAGGCGAGGAGAAGGCCTTCAACCCGCGCCTGCAGGTGAAGTCAGTGGACGAATATGTCGAGATCATGAATAGTTTGAAGCTCGCCAATCCGAAGATGATGGATGTCGCCGTGGCGGCCAACATGAAGGTCGGGCTTCACCAGGACGAGATCGCGCGGCGCGGCTGGGCGACCAATGCCAACGAAGCCTTGTTATTGGCAGGCAAGCCGGATGTCGCGCTGATCGACCTGCGCGAGCGCTGCGAGCGCGAACGCCAGGGCATTATTCCGGGGTCGCTGCATGTGCCTTACCCGAGGCTGCAAGAAAACATCGCTCCCGGCGGCGTGTTGCACGAGCTCGTCCGTTCGACCGGCAAGCGGCTTGTGCTTTACTGCGCCTTCGGCGAGCGTTCTGCCATGGCGGTGCAGGCCGCCCAGGATCAGGGCCTCACATCAGCCTGCCATATCGAGGGTGGAATCGACGCCTGGAAGAGGGCGAATGGACCATTGGTAAGGTAGGTCGCCCTCTCCCACGATAAGAAAGAAAGTGGGCCTCGTCAGAAATCCATGCCGCCGCCGCCTGGCATCGGCGGGGCGGGAATTTCCTTCTTCGGCTTCTCGGCCACCATCGCCTCGGTGGTGACGAGCAGGCCGGCTACGGAAGCGGCGTCCTGCAGCGCCGTGCGAACGACCTTGGCGGGATCGATCACGCCTTGGCCGAAGAGGTCGCCATACTCGCCGGTCTGGGCGTTCCAGCCATAGCCGAACTCAGGCTTCTCGCGAACCCTGCCCACGATAATGGAGCCTTCCGCCCCGCTGTTTTCGGCGATTTGGCGAGCGGGAGCTTCGATGGCGCGCCGCACGATCTCGACACCGGTCCTCTGGTCGGGGTTGTCGAGAACGACATGGTCGAGCGCCCTTGCTGCCCTGAGTAGTGCCACGCCGCCACCCGGCAAGACACCTTCCTCGACCGCCGCGCGAGTGGCGTGCAGCGCGTCGTCGACGCGGTCCTTACGCTCCTTGACCTCGACTTCGGTCGATCCTCCGACACGGATCACCGCGACGCCGCCGGCGAGTTTGGCCAGGCGCTCCTGCAGCTTCTCGCGGTCATAGTCGGAGGTGGTGTCCTCGATCTGCGCCCTAATTTGAGCAACGCGGCCGTTGATTTCGTCCTTATGGCCGGCACCGTCGACAATGGTGGTGTTTTCCTTCTCTATCTCCACCTTGCGAGCGCGGCCGAGCATTTCCAGCGTAACATTCTCCAGCTTGATGCCGAGATCCTCGCTGATGGCCGTGCCGCCGGTGAGGATGGCGATGTCCTCCAGCATGGCCTTGCGGCGGTCGCCGAAGCCCGGAGCCTTGACGGCGGCGACCTTCAGCCCGCCGCGCAGCTTGTTGACCACCAGCGTGGCCAAAGCCTCGCCCTCGACGTCCTCGGCGATGATCAGCAGCGGCTTGCCCGACTGGACCACGGCCTCCAGAACCGGCAGCAGCGCCTGCAGGTTGGAAAGCTTCTTCTCGTGGATCAGCACATAGGGCTCTTCGAGCTCGACGCGCATCCTGTCCTGGTTGGTGATGAAGTAGGGTGAGAGATACCCGCGGTCGAACTGCATGCCTTCGACGATTTCGAGCTCGGTCTCGGCCGTCTTGGCTTCCTCGACGGTGATGACGCCTTCGTTGCCGACCTTTTCCATGGCCTCGGCCAGGAAGCGGCCGATCTCGGCATCGCCATTGGCCGAGATGGTGCCGACCTGGGCGATCTCGTCGTTTCTGGTGATCTTGCGGGCGTTGGTCTTGAGTTCGGCGACCACCGCATCCACCGCCTTGTCGATGCCGCGCTTCAAATCCATCGGGTTCATGCCGGCCGCGACTGCCTTGGCGCCCTCGGTCACGATCGACTGCGCCAGCACCGTGGCGGTGGTGGTGCCGTCGCCGGCGATGTCGCTGGTCTTGGACGCGACCTCGCGCACCATCTGCGCGCCCATGTTCTCGAATTTGTCCTCGAGCTCGATCTCCTTGGCGACGGTGACGCCGTCCTTGGTGATGCGCGGGGCGCCGAACGACTTGTCGATGACGACGTTGCGGCCCTTCGGACCGAGCGTCACTTTCACCGCATTGGCGAGAATGTCGACGCCGCGCAGCATTCGCTCGCGGGCATCAGAATGAAATTTCACTTCCTTTGCAGCCATTGGTTCACTCCTGTGAATAGGCAGTTCTTGTCGACTGTTTGTGTCGGTCAGTTTCGGTCACGCGGCTTGCCTGGCTGAGGCCGGAACCTCGATCACACCCAAGATGTCGCTTTCCTTCATGATGAGCAGGTCTTCGCCGTCGAGCTTGATGTCGGTGCCGGACCACTTGCCGAACAGGATGCGGTCGTCGACCTTCACGTCGAGGGGGGTGAGCTTGCCGCTCTCATCGCGAGCGCCTGGGCCGACGGCGATGACTTCACCTTCCTGCGGCTTTTCCTTGGCCGTGTCGGGGATGATGATGCCGCCGGCCGTCTTTTCGCCGGCCTCGATGCGACGGACGAGTACGCGGTCATGCAATGGACGGAACTTCATGTCGTTCTCCTTTTGGACAAACAGATTGCAAGAGACTCCCCGGACCCGGCCCCTCAGGGCCATCCTGGGTTCGCGCGACTTTTGCGGCATGGCGCGCGTGCCGAACTGGTTTTGCTCCTTTCACGTTTCAAGAGATGGACTGACTCAGGATTTCCGACCATCATGGCCCCGGTGATTTTCCCGGTGGGACGCTCGAGGTTTGTCGCGTAAGCGCTGGACCAAGGTTCGGGCCGGCACCATGCTAGGCACTGCGCAAAAGGGTATTTGGCGCGTATTGCGTCTGGGGCCGGGATAGCTGTCAGATGTACATCACAACAGGCAAGCCGGATTGAACGTGCGGCAAGTCATCGACGAAGACGCATCCGCTTTCCCATTTAACAGATGGAAGTGTCTTCTCGCGGCCGCAAGGATACGTCTTGGTATCCCTGCGAGCATCAATACTTAGCATATCGTTTTCGTTTACATCAAATGCGAACGCTAATGTCGACACCATAAGAAAAGCTGCTGTTGCTATGACACTTTCCATCGTCCTGCTCCATTCCGTGTTTGTTTTTGTGACATTCAATAAAAATCCAATCGAACACGCGTTATATTTCTTATAACGTCTTCACATGTTAAACGGCAGAGAGCAAACGTCATGCCAGATGCAGCGATGGCTTAAATTTCAATTAGTTACCAATTCTCCGCGCCTTGTGGGTAAAGCGGCGTCGGCATTTTTGTCGAATTCCTTGCAGGAATTTGACGGGAACCGGTCGATATTTCCTTCATATATTAGCTGTCAGCACGCCGAAGGGGCGAGATGCCTCATCGGACGTTCGCGAGCCGGAAGTCACGGTTGGCGACGCGAGTGGCAACAGCCATGCTCAAGCATGCTGACCGACGTGGACTGATGCGGATCAAAAAGCCAACGGACGATTCCGTTGCGCGCGAATAATCGGAACCAGAACCTGACCCGGCCGACACCACATCGGTTCGATCCAGACAAACGAGCCGGGGTCGCTGGTCGCGCCCAGCGGGCGTTTTCACAGTGGGGGCGCCGGACTTACGCGAGGGGTTTCCGCGCCGTGGCTCCGACCTTGGGAACCTGGCGGCGTGGCATTCGCGGGTCGGTCGAACAGGCTGTCCTTGAAGGTCACAAGCTCCTCAGAAATTGAAGAGCTTTCATGCCGCAAGCCTCTCATCGACAATTTGCGACAGGTGCTTTGACATTGTGCGAGGCGCGACAAATGCCGGACATGCGCCACTCGATTGACATGCGTCTAAAGAGTTTTCTTTGGCACGCATGTTGCTTCGAGTGTCGCTAAACGCGTCTCGCGGAGAGTGTTTCAATGTTCGCACCATGCTGCCTGCTGGGATCAGGCCGTACCGTAGGACCTCCCGATGCAGAAGAAGCAAGCGGCCGCACTGCAAGCAATGGCCGGGCAAAGGGCTGCACAGGCACTTTGCCACAATCATCCTCTCGCCTGGAGACCAACTGTGCAGTCGGTCCAACCTAGCCAATTTTAGGACGTCCGCGACCAACCCGAAAATCAACACAAAGGAGAATCTGCCGATGCGGCGAGTGCTTATAACCTATGTCGCGCTTTGCGGTCTGTCAGCGAGTGCGGCCGCTGCCGACGGCGCGGTGTTCGCCGACCCGACAGTGCGAGCCGACGCAGCGGCCCCGGTCTTTTCATTCGAGGGCGGGCTACGCTATTGGTACAGTAACGGCGAAGCATCGAAGGAACTTTACAACGTCGACGGCGCGGAGATGGTGTCGCGGCTCACATACAACGATCTCGATGCCCTATCGGGCGAAGTCTTCCTCAACGCGACCCACGATCCGACTGGCATCTTCGTCAAGGGCTTCCTCAGTGCGGGCGGGATCCCCAAGGGTTCTCTTACCGACGAAGATTTCGTGCACCCCTCTTTGTCCATCAAATCCTATTCGAGCACGTTGTCGGATCAGCACAACGGTCGCATCACGTATTTCACCGCCGACCTCGGATATAATTTCTGGAACACGCCGCGCTACCGCATGGGTGCTTATGTCGGATACAATTTCTGGAACGAGAGCTACCATGCCATCCATTGCGCGCAGCAGGCGGCCAATCCGGGGATTTGCGTACCAGCCATTACGAACAATATGGGCGTCATCAGCCAGGATAACGATTGGCATTCGCTGCGACTCGGCCTGGCCGGGGAGACGCAACTCACCGAACGACTCAGCCTTTCCGGTGACGTCGCAGTGCTGTTCACGCAGCTTGACGGCAAGGATCAGCACCATCTGCGCCCAGAGATCAATCCGATTCCCGAGGACGGGAACGGGAATGGCGTCCAATTCGAGGCAATGTTGAACTACAAAGTCACGGATTTGTTCAACATCGGCTTCGGCGGCCGCTACTGGCGCGCGTCAGCTATTGGCGCCGCTCATTTCGAGGAGACGCCGGGCGGTGGTAGCCCGGCGATCCAGCATTGGGAGGTTGAACGCTACGGCGTGTTCGGCCAGGCTAGCATCAAGTTCAACTGAGAAAGCACCGCCAGCGCCAAGTTGCCGTTGGACAATCGCAGTCCTGTTGGATGATCAAACGCAGCCGATTTCGCAGCAGGCTGAGTCCGGCGAACGAGTACGGCAGCCGTGAGGCTCGTGTGCAAACGCACACGCCTTTAAACCCAGTCACCGTAGCCGGACGAAGGATTGTAACACGGGCAGCCAAGCAGAGCGCCTGCCCTGCGAGGTCAAAGGCGCTCGACACGTTGGCAGCGCCCGTTCTCGGGCGTTCGCAGTCGTGCTGGTTCCCTGCACTCATGCCTCGTTAAGGCGAGCCGGTCGAGAAAAGCAACGAATGCGACAGCAACCGCGTACCGCGAAGCGGTGCTGCCGCCCGTATGCGAACAAGACCGTTTTCGATCCCCTCGTCCTTGGCCTTCAGTTGAGTCGAGAAAACGGCAATGACGCTTATGGCCTGGGCCTCACCGCAAGGTTCACATGCCCAGTCTCGCTCA
Organism: Mesorhizobium sp. ORS 3359; assembly: GCA_000824845.1. Taxonomy (GTDB): domain Bacteria; phylum Pseudomonadota; class Alphaproteobacteria; order Rhizobiales; family Rhizobiaceae; genus Mesorhizobium. Next base: position 91,196 of record CCNC01000188.1, read on the forward strand.
TGACCATTATGTCAACGTCGTGCGGCACCCACCTGACGTACCGAGCGGTGTCACCGCATGATGTCTCATTCATCGAAGCTCACAACAAACAAAAGCTGTCGCCTTTGAACGATACCTGTCGCGTATCGAACACGCGAACCATCCAACTCCTGGCGTTTTTCGTGCGCGGCTTGATCTCAAGGCAAAATGAGAAGGGAGCGCGAACCAAGGTCCGCCGGCAAATCGAGCGTCAAGCCGCAGCTGCATCGCCAGGATGGCACATCACTTGCGTATGCAACTGTGGAAGTCGTTGTGAGGGTCTCCCACAACTGGCGGATCTAACTTTGGCGGTTGGCTCAAAAAGGGTGGATTCACAGTGCTGTATTGCAGAAATTCACATATTAATAAATGCCAATATTATTTGCTTAATATGATTTAGCTTCATCGCCTTTGTTGTTTGGCCGTTGCCATGACTGGTTCGTCGCGCTGCGGATGGCGCAGCGCATTGCGCCTCATTTTTAGATCGCAGGGACAAGCGGAGGGTCCGCTCTTCGACGTCCTTCCTCTTTTATATGTTTGAACGGAGATCAAATGAACTTCACGAGTCTTCTTCTCGGCTCAGCTGCGACCCTCATTGCCGTTTCCGATGCCCGCGCCGTCGACGCCGAGCCAGACGCGGGCGAATACGTCAAGATCTGCGACGTCTATGGCGCAGGCTTCTTCTATATCCCAGGCACCGAAACCTGCCTGCGCATCGGCGGCTATGTCCGCTATGACATCGCCTTGGGTGACGTCGGCTCGTTGGATGGGGCAAAGGCAACCGACCACGAGGACGGCAGCACCAATGCAACCTGGAAGAAGAATGCCCGCTTCACGGTGAAGACCTGGACGAACCGGGAAACCGAGTTCGGCACGTTGAAGACCTATACCGAAACCCACATGGATTTTGGTAACCTCAACGATTATTCGGATCCGGGCAGTACTCAAAACTATGCCTCCAATAGAGATCTCAGCCTGACTTTCGCCTGGGTTCAGCTTGGCGACCTTCGAATCGGTAAGGACTGGTCCGCCTTCGACATGTTTATTGGCTATCCCGGCAACGTGCTCAATCAGACGCTCGTCCCCTACGGTGATCTCGAAACCAACGTCATCCAGTACTACTTTGACGCCGGTGACGGCTTTTCGGCCGTGGTCTCGCTCGAAGAAGGCGAAGGCGTGGCCGGCACCATCGATAGCTACGTACCGCACGTGGTCGGCGGCCTGAAATACACGCAACAGTGGGGCGCGATCACCGGTGTTGCTGCTTATGATAGCAACTACGGATCGGTCGCCGGCAAAGTCCGCGTCGACGTCAATGTCGCCAACGAGCTGTCGCTATTCGGAATGTTCGGCTACGGCTCCAATGGCAAGCTCAACGACGATTCCACTAACGCAATCGACGCTCACGGCCGCGGCTTCTACAAAACCTGGGGCGGCAACTGGGCTTTCTGGGCCGGCGCCACTTACAAGTTCAACGAGACGACTTCGTTCAACCTTCAGGTCTCGGGTGATCAGCTCAAGAACTATGGTGTCGCTATGAATGTCGCCTATACGCTCATTCCAGATTTCACGGTCACTGCCGAGGTCGACTATGACCACTGCGGCGACTTCGGGGTCGGCATGGTGGATCCTTCCAACGTGAACTGGACTAACGCTGACAAAAACAACAGCGTCGGCGGCATCCTGCGTTTCCAACGCTCGTTTTAAAGGACGAAGAGTTGCATCCGCTTAATTGAGCGCCGCAAGGCGAGATTGGAAGCCTCTACCACAGGCCGGATGACGTTCGAGATCCGGACATGGGGCGATTCTGCGGGCGACATTCATGCTCGGGCGCTCATACCGCGGGATGCATGAGCCTGTCGATCCTGCAAGGAAGTCCAGCGTCGCCGTCGGCTCAGATACGTCGTTGCACGTGGGTTCGTCACCGATCCGCCGCATGGCGGCGTTCGACCGTGGGGAATCCCGACCCGTCCAGCATTACTGAAACCAAGTTGCCCTCCGAAGGCAGAGATCCCAACTTCTTGTCGGGTGCGCCATTTTTATACCGCCGCAGGGTCCAGCTTTATCAGGTAGTTTGGTGCCAAATACTCGAACGAAGCGTCCGCCTGTTCAAACACCGCCTTGATCATCGCGGTTACCGCATTCTGAACCGGCCCATCCCCTGCGATAAAGTCATGTGCATGGTCTATCCCAATCTCGGATATTGCCTTTTCGTGACCGGCCTTGGATTTTAGTAACGTGGCGGCGCGGTGGACGAAGCCGCCCTGGGCCTGGGCAATCCCGTCGGTTATTTCGACGATACCACCCGGACCTTCGGACCTAATGAATAAGGCCGATTTGCCTTCATAGTTTGCAGGGTCGCCATTACCACTCTGAGCGGAAGCGGCATACGCGGTGAGGAACCGTGTCGCGAACTCGGTCAGTTCCTTGTCCTTCATCTGAGGTTTGATCCGCGGTCATGCACATCCATCCGATCAACCGGCGCAAACAGCCTCTAGCCACGGTTCAACACCGCCGTGAGTTGAGCCACTAGTTTCTCACGGGCTTCATGCGGGAGCTTGTCTAAATTCATCTGCTTCCACCGCACGGCTGGCAGCGCTTCAGCACCGTCCACGTTCAGCAGCGACCAATCAGGTTCGCCACGCTTAAATCCAATTAGGAAGTCTTTGTGATCCTTTGGCATGCTTCCCACTACGGTAGCGATTAACATTTCGCGTGCGGTCAACAAATCAACAAGAGCCACAGGCTCTGCCGTCATGCCATCGAACCCTTGCTCGAACTCCTTCGCAATGTCTTTGCGGCGCGGGACAATGACCTCTGAAATCGGCCTGTCATGGCTGATGAGATAGACAACGAAGGCGCGGCGCAGATCATCATCGATCCCTTCGTTTGCCAGCAGATCGCGAATATCGAAGAGATCACGCGGGTGCTGCCGGTCGAGCGCCGCCATTATTTTGCCCGCGTAGAGATCGGAAAATGAGACGACATGTGTTTCGGCATATCCGAAGGCGGCTTCCACGGCGGGTGATACTGAGCGCACGGTTGGTTCAAAGACGCAGCCGCGCAAGACCGGGGTGACTTCGATCTTAATCTGCGCATCGGGTCTTTGAACCGTCAGCTTGGTCACGATCTTTTCGCGGACATTCTCCACTTCAGTTACCCGCAGTCCGCGCAGCGCGGCGCGAATCGCTGTCGCTACGCGTTTCATTGCAGCGTCGATTGCAGCCAGTGACTCCGGTCTTGGCGCGACAGGCAGATAGGTCAGATCGATATCAACAGACAGGCGCGGCATATCCCGCACGAAAAGGTTGATGGCTGTTCCGCCTTTCAGGGCAAATTCTTTTTCACCGGCCACGAATGGCATGACCTCGACGAGCAGTGCCACCTGGCGCTGATATTGTTCAGACAGGGGCACCGATATCCTCCGGTATTGTTATGAGATATTTCGGATCGAGCTTTCCGCCCTTGACGAGCATACGTTTGCCCGTGCCGAGATCGAGGGAACCGCGATCTATCTGGTTGAGCCAGACATGATTGTGCCGCTCGGCAAACCAGAAAAATAGCCGCTTGACCTTAACGCTCTTGCAGTCGGCAAGAAGGCTTTGGAGCCGTTTCGGACTTAATGTACGCAGGCCGTCGACGAGCATATCAACTTGGTGAAAGCTCTCGCGGTTTGGCAACTCGTCCAGCAATTCGAGCAGCGCACGTTCGGTCGTCGAGACTTTCATAGGCCAGTCTGACGATCCCGGTAGCTCGCGTATCGAGCCAGTAGCCGATTTGAACAGAACCTGTGAGCGATGAAACCGGAACGTCTCTTTCAGGGGAAGTTTTGCAAGCCAGCTGGGGGGCGCCTTGGTGCCATATAGATGTATCTTCGAGAGGCCGGACGCTGACACGTAGTGGCTGAATCCCTGAAGATCTAGGGCGGTGCGCCCGCCTACGATCAGATCGCTTCCGAGCAGCTTTTGCAGAGATACTATGACCTTTTCCCAGGTCAATTCGCCAAGGGGCCGCTTGTAGGTGCCACGCGCCGGCTGAACCAGCCATCCCGCCGAGACGTATTGGCTGCGCAGGCTGGTTGAATAGCCGTGACGCTCCATCCAGCCCGCATCGACAATGAGGCCCTCGGGTAAGGTGCGTTCTAGCTGGTTTAGCTTTCCGTCATTTTGCTTAATCATACTTAGTAAAATAGCACATATTCAAACCAAACTCAAGGTTTGCAAATGCCGCTATTTGCGTAGCCATACTTAGTAAAAACCAATAACTTCAAACCAGCTTTCCCTATGGGCCCCCTCTCCCGCGCCGATAGTCTTTTGGCCGGGTCTGCTTTCGCGATGGCGGCGAGCGTGCTGGTCAGATATGCTAAGGGATCGACGGCACTAATGCAGATTTATGCCGACCGTCGAACTATGCCGAGCGCCTCTTCTGATGGGGACGGTCCGCGCGCGCTCCCGGCCAGTCCCAGCGGGGAAATGGTGGTCGACACTCGGCACAGTTCTCATTCTCAAAGGGCATACAGGAATTCCGCAAGCCGGTCGTTTGCTCGAAATCGCTCGGCCTTGACGCGTTCGTACGGCCTCAGCTTGCGAGGGCGGATTCCTTCAGTTCAAGATGTGCATGAAAATACGTCAGCGCCGTTTCGATCGCCTTATGGCGCCAGCCACAGGGCAATGACAGAGCAATCGACGCCCGCCCCTGTAGCAACTCCATGGCAGCGCTGTGTCTCCTATGTCTCGATCGATATAGGAGACACACCTGTGCCATGCACACGCTGCAGGCGACCGGGATGTCCGTAAGGTCTCGCTCTGGCTCGGACGCGCCAGCCTCCAAAGCACGGAAATCCACCTGCGGGCCGACCCGACCGAGATGCGCCGACAACCCAGATGACGCAGTATTTCCGGGCAATGGCGACGTCCCGAGCGCCCTGAAAAATCGTGACCGTCAAAATCGGTCTCGCCAACGCTAGGCGGTCAGTCAGGTAGGAAACCGCTTTGCCGGGAACCTCAGCCGTCGAGGTGGCGAAATATGCGAAGGCTGCGAAAAACTTCGGCTGCACCGCCAGTCCGAGCCTCGAACCGACCGGCTTGGCATTCACGAATTCGATGTCGGCAAACGAAAGGCTCCATTCCTTGGCCAGCGACCCGGGCGAAACACGCAGATCTCAGGAAGGTTCTAGAATCCATTTTCGGCAAAGTCTGGCTTCGAGCATCAATTTTCAGGGAGTAGGTTCATTTTTCATAGTCCCTGGCCGGTTTGAACAGGAATTCGAGAGAAGAGCCCAATTTTCATGGCGGCGGCGCCCGCACGCCGAATTCCTCTATGCCTGCGTTCCACGAACCATCGAACGGGATCTTCCCAACGAAACCGCGTTCTGCAGCGCTACGATCAGTTCCGGCAACATGTGGATGCCTTTATCGACATGCCCGAGCGGCTGATCGATCTGCTCTTCCGTTTCCTCTACCAGAACGGCGGCCAGCTATCGAACCGCGCCCGCGAAAAGGAATTCGCCGCGCTGACGAATGACGAGGCAGAGCGGATCGAGGAGATCTACGCGCAAACCTTTGGTGCCGATTGAAGGCGTGATCATCGCAAGCACCGAACTTTCAGTCCGGTGATTTGACAATCTTCTTATCCCTTCCCCGCCCTCTACTCGTGCGCGCGATTTGTCGCCGCCTTATGCGCGAACTTTTCCCGCAGTTTGATCAGCAGCCGATCAGCGCCGCGGTCTGCCCGCTGCCTGAAGGCGCTTGACAAAGCGGCGCTGGCCCGGTCAATTCGCAAGCATTCACCAGGGGAGTCCCGGCAAGGGGCTGAGATACTGCTGGCTTTGCGGCGCAGTGACCCGTTGAACCTGATCCAGTTCATACTGGCGTAGGGACGGTGCAAGCGCTTTGCGGGCGTTCATGCCCGAAGACTGTCTCAAGCAGGTCGACCAAAAGCGTCTTTTCATCCTTCCGGCACAGAACTGGGTCTCCAATGCAACGAGCAAAGGAGCCTCAAATGAATGCCTTGACCCCGACCGTGTCGACCGGGCCGTTGCCGGCTTCGCGGAAGATCCACAAATCCGGCATCCTTCATCCGCAGATCAGGGTGCCGATGCGCGAGATCGCGGTCCACCCGACTGCCGGCGAGCCGCCGGTGACGGTCTACGATCCGTCAGGCCCCTATACCGACCCCGCGATCGGAACCGATATCGAGAAGGGTCTTGCCCGGCTTCGGCAGGACTGGATCGCAGCGCGCGGCGATGTCGAATCTTATGACGGCCGCCATGTCAGGCCGGAGGACAACGGATTTGCGGCAGGCGAGCGTCTCACGCGGGAATTTCCGATCCGCAACCGTCCACTGAGGGCCAAAGCCGGCAAGGCCGTCACCCAGCTCGCCTACGCGCGCGCGGGCATCATCACCCCCGAGATGGAATTCGTCGCCATCCGCGAAAACCTCGGCCGCGAGATCCTGCGCGGCACGCTGCAACAGGACGGCGAGGCGTTCGGCGCATCGATCCCGGATTTCGTCACGCCGGAATTCGTGCGCGACGAGGTAGCGTGCGGCCGTGCGATTATTCCCGCCAACATCAACCATCCCGAGAGCGAGCCGATGATCATCGGCCGCAATTTCCTGGTGAAGATCAACGCCAACATCGGCAATTCCGCCGTCACCTCCTCGATGGCCGAAGAAGTGGAAAAGATGGTCTGGGCGATCCGATGGGGCGCCGACACCGTCATGGATCTGTCGACGGGGCGCAACATCCACAACATCCGCGAATGGATCGTGCGCAACGCCCCGGTGCCGATCGGCACGGTGCCGCTTTACCAGGCGCTGGAAAAGGTCGGCGGCATTGCCGAGGACCTGAGCTGGGAGGTCTATCGCGACACGCTGGTCGAACAGGCCGAGCAGGGCGTCGACTACTTCACCATCCATGCCGGCGTGCGGTTGCATTACATTCCGCTGACCGTCGACCGGGTCACGGGCATCGTCTCTCGCGGCGGCTCGATCATGGCGAAATGGTGCCTGCACCATCACCGCGAAAGCTTCCTCTATGAGCATTTCGAGGAGATCTGCGATATCGCCAGAGCCTATGACGTCTCCTTCTCGCTCGGTGACGGCCTTCGTCCCGGCTCGATCGCCGATGCCAATGACCGGGCCCAATTCGCCGAACTGGAGACGCTTGGCGAACTGACGAAGATCGCCTGGGCAAAGGACTGCCAGGTGATGATCGAGGGCCCCGGCCATGTGCCCATGCACAAGATCAAACAGAATATGGACAAGCAGCTCGCCGTCTGCGGCGAAGCGCCTTTCTACACGCTGGGGCCGCTGACGACGGACATTGCGCCGGGCTATGACCACATCACATCCGGCATCGGCGCGGCCATGATCGGCTGGTTCGGCACGGCCATGCTCTGCTACGTGACGCCGAAGGAACATCTCGGCCTGCCGGATCGAAACGACGTCAAGACCGGGGTGATCACGTACAAGATTGCTGCACACGCAGCGGATCTTGCCAAGGGGCATCCCGCGGCGAAAATCCGCGACGACGCGCTTTCGCGGGCACGGTTCGAGTTCCGTTGGGAAGACCAGTTCAACCTGTCGCTCGATCCCGAGACGGCGCGCTCGTTCCACGACGAGACCTTGCCCAAGGAAGCGCACAAGCTGGCCCATTTCTGCTCGATGTGCGGGCCGAAATTCTGCTCCATGCGCATCTCCCACGACATTCGCGCGGAAGCGCAGAAGGAGGGGATGGCGGCAATGGCGCAGAAATATCGCGCAGGCGGCGATCTCTACATGCCGGTCGAAACGCCCGGAGCGGAAGAACAGGCTTTGGCGCAGAAAGACCAGGAGAGGCACTGAGCCATGTGCCGCGTCCTTGTCAAAGGCGCCGGTGTGGCAGGCCTCACCGCCGCCCATGAATTGGCCGCGCGTGGTGCGTCGGTCACGGTTGCCGAAATTCGCAGCCGGATAGGCGGCAATGCCTCCTGGCTCGCCGGCGGCATGCTCGCCCCCTGGTGCGAAGGCGAAAGCGCCGAGGAGGCGGTTGTCACGCTCGGCATAACTTCGGCCGACTGGTGGGAAAGGGCACTGCCCGGACTCGTGACAAGGGCCGGCACTCTCGTTGTCGCCCATGCGCGCGACGCCTCCGAGCTTGCCCGCTTTGCGGCTCGTACGCGCAATTGTCAGTCCGTCGACGAAGAGGCGATTGCCACCCTCGAACCCGATCTTGCCGGCCGCTTCCGCCAGGGACTCTTCTTTGCCGGTGAAGCTCATCTCGATCCCCGGCGGGTTCTCGAAGCCCTCGCCGGCAAGCTCCGCGCCATGGGCGTCGTATTTCTCCTCGAGGCAGGCGAAATTGCCTGTTCCGACTTCGATCAGGTGATCGACTGCACGGGCATCGCGCGAAGCGACGACGACCTGCGCGGCGTGCGCGGTGAAATGCTGCTCCTGCGCACACGTGATGTCTCGCTTGCCCGGCCCGTGCGTCTCCTCCATCCGCGCCATCCGATCTATATCGTGCCGCGGGCCGATCATCACTTCATGGTCGGTGCGACCATGATCGAAAGCGACCACGATGGGCCGATCACCGCCCGTTCGCTGATGGAACTCCTCAACGCGGCCTACGCACTGCATCAGGCGTTCGGCGAGGCTGAAATCGTCGAGACAGGAGTGGGCGTGCGTCCCGCCTATCCCGACAATCTGCCGCGGGTGGAGCGTTGGAAGGACAGCACGATCACGATCAACGGTCTTTACCGGCACGGTTTCCTGCTTTCACCTGCTATGGCTCAGCAGGCTGCCAGCCTTCTCTTCAATGCATCTGCCGACAATTGATCTGTCGGCTTGGAGTCTAAAAATGAAGCTGATCGTCAATGGTGAAGCGCTTGAGGTGGAGGCGACGACGCTCGCCGCCCTTTTGAAGGAGCTTGACTACGAGGGCGGCTGGCTCGCCACCGCGCTCAACGGCGACGTCGTGCCCGCGGCCGAACGGGCGGAATGCCGGGTGAGCGAGGGCGACCGGATCGAAATCCTGTCGCCCATGCAGGGAGGCTAGCCGATGTTTGATCTTCTCGGGACAAATCTTGTCTCGCGCCTGCTGCTGGGCACCGCCCAATATCCTTCGCCGGCGATCCTTGCCGAAGCGGTCAAGGCATCGGGCACCTCGGTGGTGACCGCCTCGCTGCGCCGGGAAATGGCAGGCGGCAGGGGCGGCGAACAATTCTGGTCGCTGATCCGCTCGCTCGGTGTGAGGGTGCTGCCCAACACCGCCGGCTGCCATTCGGTCAAGGAAGCCGTGACGACCGCAAAGATGGCGCGCGAGGTCTTCGGCACGTCCTGGATCAAGCTCGAGGTGATCGGCAACCACGACACGCTGCAGCCCGACGTGTTCGGCTTGGTCGAGGCCGCACGCATCCTTAGCGAGGACGGTTTCGACGTATTCCCCTATACCACCGACGACCTCGTCGTCGCCGAGCGGCTGCTGGAGGCAGGCTGCAAGGTCCTGATGCCGTGGTGCGCGCCGATCGGTTCGGCGCTCGGACCGATCAACATCATGGCGCTGCGCGCGCTGCGCGGGCATTTCCCCGACGTTCCGCTGATCGTCGATGCGGGGCTCGGACGGCCGTCGCACGCGGCAACCGTCATGGAGTTCGGCTTTGACGCCGTGCTCCTCAACACGGCGGTCGCCAAGGCTGCCGATCCGGTGGGCATGGCGCGGGCTTTCAGCAAGGCGGTCGATGCCGGTCGCGAAGCCTTCTGTTCGGGGCTGCTCGAGCCGCGCGACGTCGCCGTGCCATCGACGCCTACAATCGGCAAGGCGGTATTTTCATGAAGCTCGATCCCTTCTACCTGATCGTCGACAGCGCCGCCTGGATCGAGCGGCTGGTGCCGCTCGGCGTCAGGCTGGTGCAGCTTCGCATCAAGGACATGGGCGAGGACAGGCTGCGGGCGGAAATCCGCAAGGCAAAGGCCTTGTGCGCACGACATGACTGCCAGCTCATCGTCAACGATCATTGGCACCTCGCGATCGAGGAGCGCTGCGACTTCGTCCATCTCGGCCAGGAGGATCTGCAAACCGCCAACCTCCAGCAGATACGAGCGGCCGGCATCAGGCTCGGACTGAGCACCCACGATCATGCCGAACTGGAAACGGCGCTGGCAGCCAGGCCCGACTACGTAGCGCTTGGTCCCGTCTATCCGACCATCCTGAAGAAGATGAAATGGGCGCCGCAGGGGCTCGAAAGGGTTCGCGCCTGGAAGGACGCCGTCGCACCCATTCCGCTGGTCGCCATCGGCGGTCTCAATCCCGAGCGGCTTGATGGTGTTTTCGAGGCCGGAGCCGACAGCGCGGCGGTGGTGACGGACATAACGCTGAACCCAGATCCCGAAGCGCGCACCGCGCAATGGATCGAAAAGACGGAGGAATGGCGCTGAGTCAAAACCTGAATGTGCTTGTCGTTGGCGGATCGGATTCTAGCGGGGGTGCCGGAATTGCGCGCGATATCGAAACGATCTCTTCAATCGGCCTGCGCACTTGCGTTGCTGTTACCGCCGTAACGGTGCAGACGCACCACGCCGTCGGGCATATCCGTCACATGCAACCCGGCCTGGTGGCCGATCAAATGCGGGCGGCGTTGCAGGCCAACGCGGTGGCGGCCATCAAAATCGGCATGCTCGCAACTGCGCAGATCATCGCTGCCGTCGCCGCCGTGCTGCGCGAAAATCCGCGCACGCCGGCAATCCTCGATCCGGTGCTGGCTTCCTCGTCAGGCAGGCCGCTGCTGGAATCGAGTGCGATCGACGTCATGAAGCGTGATCTCATGCCGCTTTGCCGCTTGGTCACGCCCAACCTCATTGAGCTGGCGGTGCTGACCGGCTCGGAATTGGCCGCGGGCGACGATGACGCGCTGCGGCAGCAAAGGCGATTGCTTGCGGAAGGGCCGCAGGCGCTGCTCATCAAGGGCGGCCACGCGGAGGGGCCGAGCTCCACAGATATCCTGTTGAGCCGCGGCCGGGAACCCATCCGCTTCGACATGCCCAGGCTTGCCGGATCGATGCGCGGCACTGGCTGTATCCTGGCCAGCGCGATAGCGGCGTATCTGGGGATCGGGGATTCGATCGAGAAAGCCGTGCTCCAGGCCAAGCTTCTTGTCTTCGAAAAGATTTCGAAGAACCCCGTGTGAGGATCGGGCTCGCAATAGTCGCCCCTGCTTCGCCTCGAAGGATTACGGTCGCCGGCCCGTTGCCTCATGACGAAAGCATCTGGATCCAGACCGCTTTTGTGGCTCTGGTTCGTCGATTGGTGAATGATTCTCGGTTCGGCCGACAATAAGCGGCGGGAGCTAGACGTGCAGTCCTCGAGCATGATGGTGCATCGTCAAACCTCAGTCGTAAGGCTGAGGATGCCCTATGGCAAATGTTCTTCACGGCAGCGCCCATACGACGCCGGTTTTGGAGCCGACCGCAATCGCTGTCCTAAACGATACAAAAGTGGCGGCGATCCTTGAGGTTCGCAGAATTTGAGCAAGGTGGCGGGCGTATATTGAGCTCCTGAGCTGGCACCGAGGTTGGCAGGCACTCCTGATCAATGATGGCCACGCCCCAGGACTTCCAATCGGATCATATCCTGTATGATGCCGCCTGCCGCTTCCTCGTCGGCCTCAATGCCACTGACTAGGATACCGTCAGACTGAACTGTCGTTGCCCTCCGCACCGCGCGCCAATAGCGGCCCGCTCGGAACTGGCACCCTTCGTCAGCATTGCGCCCATGCCGACTTAGTTTTGCTCATTTCCCGTATCAATAGGTGGACTCATTGATCGATCCCGATGACGCCGCCAGCCCGAAGTCGCAAAATCCAGCGTTCGAAGGAACCTAGGTTTCAAGTTCACGCCTGAGCGACGACTGCGCAGACCTGCAGAGAGAGACAATTGGACGAGCACAACCCCAAGGAAGAACCGATCGAGACCGTATTCCGGAACGGCACGATCACCGTCGTCGGCATATTGCTGGCGTTTTCGCTGGGTTTCGTCACACATTGGGCGGCAAACCCGGTTCCGTGGCGACTTTACGACCTGTTCGCAGTGGTCCCAATCCTGGTCGGCATAGCCTCGCAGATGCGGGCGCTGTCGCTGTTGCTCGACATGAGTTCACTGCGACGCCACGTCTACGAACGGGCCAACCGCATTTTCATGGCCGGCCTCATCCTGACTGCATGCGGCGTCGGGCTGGCAATTCTGCTTGACGTCGTCGAAGTGGCGTCTATGGGCACGCTGCCTGGAGCGTAACGAAGGCACCACCATCAAGCGCTTTCACGCCTTATGCGTTCATCTCAGCGCGGTTGCGACTGCTGGCCCGATCTTGTCGAGCACGTCTTCAAAATCAAAAAGCCGCAGGCCCGTACCACGATCGATGCGCTTCGAAGCAAGGTGTTATTGGCATTCTTCCATCCCTACCATGTTGCCCCATTGGTTTGAAACTATGCGACGGTGCCCCATTGGTTTGAAACCAGGCGACGGTGCCCCATTGGTTTGAAACCATGCGAGTCGGCCCATCTTGAGCGGCATCTCGGGGAGCAGACATTGCAACAGTTTCTTCAAAGAAATTCATAGACTCTTAGCAAACCGAAATCGCGAAGAATGGTAGGTTTATCTCAACATATCAGGCCAGCCAGAGGACTCAAAACCGCGGTCCTTCCTATTCTGCGACCGCCGAACCGCACGAAATCTAGAACTAAAGGCAATAGCAAGAAGAGCTCCCGTCATGGTTGCTCCAACTCAATCACTGTCGGTTCGAAAAAATTGCATGCGTGGAAATAAGTACGCATCCACGCGACCGTCGAAAGCGTCCGGCCTGCGATATAAGCAGCGAGACAATTTCGGTTCGAAAGTTGCTGGTCTGCGGAGAACGCCCAATGACAAATTCAGTGCAACGAGTGTCCATTCTTTCCATGCGGTTTGATGCAGAACAATGATGACACTGGTCAGTCGCCTACGGGCGGCAGCGCATTTTGATCGTCTTCGAATCCTGGGCCTTTGCGCGCATGCGGATCTAACAGTTTGCGAGCTGGCAGACATTTTGGATCTGCGTCACGATCGCGTTGTGCGACACGTCCGGCTACTCGCCAGAGCCGACTTTCTTTGCTGCGACGAACAGCGCCCGTGGCGCTCCTACCAACTCAAAACAGGAGATAAGGACGACGGTCTGGTCCAATTGCTAGTCGATCTCCTGCCCCACTGCGATGGCCATCATGAACGAGACCTACAACGACTCGAAGCGATACAAAACGAGCAGCCGAAGGGGACAGCCTGCTTGATCGAAAAATAAATCGACCCAATTGGAGCGCGAGCATATGATGGATAACTCTACCGAGCGCGCCATCGCGCAGCCGGACTCTTATGGGCGCTCTTCCTTAGCCTCGGTTGATAGCTGCGTTCACGAACTGCTCTTGAGACAAGAGCGACAGGAGCGCACGACGCTCAAACTAATCGCTTCTGAGAACTTTGCCTCCTCGGCAGTGCTCGAAGCGACCGGGTCGATTTTCACAAACAAGTACGCCGAGGGGTACCCCGGTGCGCGCTACTATGCGGGAAACGAGATCGTCGATGAGCTTGAGAACCTCGCCATCGAGCGCTTGAAGAGGCTATTTGGAAGCGAGCACGCCAACGTCCAGCCCTATTCCGGCTCGCCGGCCAATCAGGCTGTCTATCGCGCGCTTTTGAAGCCCCGCGACAAAGTCATGGGCTTGCCCATTCCGGAAGGCGGTCATCTGACCCATGGTTGGGCTATCAACTTTTCCGGAACCGACTACCGACGAGTCCCCTATGGGCTACACGAAAAGACCCAGCAAATTGACTATGACCTCTTGCGCGACACAGCTAAGCGGGAACGGCCGCGGCTCATTTGGATCGGCGGAACTGCTTATCCGCGTGTCTTTGACTACGCGGCAATGGCAGAAATTGCTCTGGAGGCGAACGCCTATCTCGTGGCCGACATTGCCCACATCAGCGGCCTGATTGCGGCAGGAGTTCATCCGAATCCCGTGCGCCATTGCGACGTCGTCAGCAGCACCTCTCATAAGTCGATCCGCGGCCCCCGCGGTGGATTCATTTTGTCGAAGAATGAGGACCGTTATCAGGCGCTCTGTCATCCCAAAAGCAAATACAATCTCGCCAGGCGGATTGATCGCGCGGTCTTCCCTCACCTGCAGGGCGGGCCACATATGAATGTTGTCGCTGCGCTAGCAGTCGCCTTACAGGAAGCGGCGACTCCGGCATTTCGTGTCTACGGGCAACAGACCGTCAAGAACGCCAAGGCTCTGGCCCAGGCGCTGCTTGAGCGAGGTTATGACCTGGTTACCGGCGGGACCGACAATCACATGCTCATCCTTGACCTGCGCGATCGACCACTGTCGGGCAAGGCCTATGCCGAGCGATTATCAAAGGCAGGCATCATTACGAACTTCAATATGGTGCCGGGGGATCCGCGCGATCCGGCGGTTACAAGCGGAATTCGCTTGGGGTCGCCAGCAGTGACGTCAATGGGCATGCGCGAGGGGGAAATGGCGCAAATCGCTGCCTTTATTGACCTGGTCTGTCGCCAGCCCAACGATCCGGATGTTCATGCCAGCGTGCGAAAAGACGTCGCCGACTTATGCGCTGCGTTCGAGGTCCCGGGCATCACCGACAGGTAAAGCGGGCTAAGAAAAATGCCCATGCAAACTCCAACACCCGAAGCGAGGCATTTCATGGCTAGGCAGTTCGTTTTCTCTTCCGAATCGGTTGGCGCGGGACACCCGGATAAGCTCGCCGACAACATCTCGGACGCAATTCTCGACGCAGTCTTGCGCTTCGATCCGAAGGCACGCGTGGCTTGTGAAGCCCTGGTGAAGACATGTGAAGCCTTGGTGAAGACAGGAACCGTCGTTCTGGCTGGCGAGATTACCAGCGATGTGACGGTCGACTACGGCCAAGTGGCTCGTGATACGATTGTTGATATTGGATACGACGATGAGGCGGTTGGCTTTGACGGCCGGCGTTGCTCCGTCATTCATGCCCTCACCGAGCAGTCGCCCGACATCAGCCAAGGGGTTGACGAGGGTCGAGGGCAGGATCTCGAACAGGGAGCGGGAGATCAGGGCCTCATGTTCGGCTATGCATGCCGCGAGACCGATACTTTGATGCCGTTGCCGATCCAACTCGCCCACGGCTTGACGAAAAGACAGGCGGATGTCCGCAAGGCCGGACAGCTAAGCTGGTTGCGCCCTGACGTGAAATCCCAAGTCTCCGTGCGTTATGAGGGATTGCGCCCCGTCGCCCTGGATACCATCGTCGTGTCGACGCAACACAATGAGCAGGTTTCGCAAGAGACGGTTCGCGAGGGGGTCATTGAGGAAATAATAAAGCCGGTCCTGCCGACCGACCTGGAAACGAAAGACATCAGAATTCTGGTCAACCCAACAGGGCGGTTCGTGGTCGGCGGGCCCCGCGGCGACTGCGGCCTTACCGGACGTAAGATCATCGTCGATTCCTATGGCGGAATGGGACGTCACGGCGGCGGCGCCTTTTCAGGCAAGGACCCATCCAAGGTTGACCGCTCGGCTGCCTATGCCGCCCGATATGTCGCGAAGAATATAGTGGCAAGCGGACTCGCGGACGTCTGCGAGGTGCAGCTTGCTTACGCGATCGGCGTGGCCAGTCCGGTTTCTGTCATGGTCAATACTTTCGGGACAGCAAGGGTCGAGGAAAGAAGGATCGAGCAGCTCATTCCTGAGTTGTTCGACCTCAAACCGAAGGGCATTATCAAGATGCTTGATCTGTTACGCCCGATTTACCGCAAGACTGCGACCTATGGTCATTTCGGTCGCGAAGAGCCCGAGTTTACCTGGGAGAGGACTGACAGAGCCGACGACTTGCGGCGCGAGGCAGGGCTCGCCGCACCTTGAAATCCGGCGCCAAAAGGACGCTGCAACATCCGTCTATGACAAGACTTCGGCCGGCCGGCATGGAAGAAAGCCGGGGTCCGTTGGCGGACCAAGAAAGCCATCGATGGTGAATTGTGACCTGCTTTAAATCGGCGAGCCATTGTCGAAATCATCGCGCACGACGCGGATTTTCCCGAAAGCAATGCGCTGGCAAGTCGCGATGATCCTCGTCGACACCCTGCGCGCCAAGCTGCTGATTTGTGAGCGTCACGATGCAGCCCGCATCTGACCTGCCTCTGTCGACCAACTACTCAACGGTGCGGGGCTCGTGACGCTTACGGTGATTTTTGCAACGCTCTTTGCCGTGGCAAGTTGCCGCCGCAACACTGACGCATAGTCTGTCGCCTCGGGCAGCCAACTCGCCCAAGGGTCTTTTCCGATCATTTAGGAAACGGATACGTCTCATCCAAACAATCGATTTTACCAATCCAGGAGAACCCCGCATAGTCCGCTCCCGCGATGCCCCGCGTACCGACGCAATAATCACCGCTGAATGCGCACGAAAAGCAAGTTGCATGACCGCTTCGTGCAATTGGTACTTTCTGCGCGGATACAAATTCGGGTGCCGACCTCGAATTTATCGGGCCGTGCCGGAGATCTACTAACGATTGGATTCGCCCTGATGACGAAAATGACTGCCTCGATGTTCCGACCTGAAGCTCGCGCAGCTTGAACGATTCGCCGGAGCAAACAAATGCAAATTCTCGATTTTAATCATATATCGCAGATCTTCGTGGACTCGCTCGAGCTGGTGGTGGTCTTCGCCACCATCTGCGCCGCGCTGGAGTTCACCTTCCCGGCCTATCGATACAGTCTTGCCTCATACGCTCGAGGCGTGCGGAATTGGCTTATTCGGCTCGGATTGGGTGCGTTTGTTTGGCACTTCTTCGCTGTTGGTCTGGCGTGGCTAGGAGTAAAGCCGCTGGTAACGATCAACTTCGCAACGTTGCTCCACTCTGACAACGCAATCGTCAGCAGTGGATTGGCGGTCCTTTCCGGCGTTTTAGTCGCGATTGCTGGCGATTTCTTTTACTATTGGATGCACCGGGCTCAGCATGCTGTTCCATTCCTCTGGCGGCTTCACGCTACGCACCATTCGATCCGCGAATTGACGGCATGGAATTGCAATCATCACATCTCCGAACCACTCGTTTACGCGGCGCTGGTAGCACTGCCACTCGCTGTGATCCATTTTGAATCTGGCGTGGTGCCCATCGTTGCCATGACGCTGATTACGTTCCAGGCCCATCTTTCGCACTCCAGTACCCGCATCAATCTTGGGCCGCTTCGCTATATCATTGGCGACAACAAATTCCACCGCATCCACCACTCGATGGAAGCGGATCACCGGCACCGAAACTATGGGTTTTTCACAACCCTCTGGGATACGGTTTTTCTAACGGCATACTGGCCAAAAAAGAATGAGTGGCCGGAGGTTGGCATGCGAAACCAGCCCGAGCCGCTGACCGTGCGGGATTACATTATGTTCCCATTCGATCGACGTCGCTGGCGTAAACCAAAAGTCGGAAATGCTGTGGAGGCCAGGGATTAGACGAATGAAGGCTTACGCTCGTGTCTGACTGTTCGAGGCCAAAAAGCCATCCATGGTGCATATCTGGAACATCCCACAGACGCCCGACAAGCGTCCCCCTAACAAGGACTGTTGCGCCCGAGCGGCAGCAGAGTAGGGAATTTTCCTATCGCGCTGCCGCGTTGGCGAGATTGACCGGAAATGGTCGCGCCAGTCGCGTGACTTTGCCGGCGCTGCACCGTCAAGCCAGCAATCCCCCTCGGGCTGCGCGCGCTCTGTCTAACAAGGCAAGGTGGGCACCTGTTATTCATGACCCGGTTAATCAACTAAGACCAGCCAGACGCCGGAGCGCAAACCGGTCAAATAGCCGTTTTGCACCGCCCCATCGCGGGGCACCATCAACCCGCTACCGCTGCGGATCCTCTCCGGCATAGCGTTGCGTTTCGGTTGAGCGTTGTAACAGATCCTTCCAGAAAATTCACAGAGGCTTTGCAACACCAAATCGCTAAAATGGTAGGAATCCCAGAGGCTGTTTGAGGTCAGCGAGGTCAAGCCGGGTGCATTTATTTCCGCTCACAAAGCCGCGACCTATGAGCACGTCGCGTGCGAAGAGCCTGAGGCTGCCTGGGAGAGGCGGCCATTTACGGCGCGTTGCAAGGCTCGCAGCGCCGCGAGACTCGTGCCGAATAGATTGGCATGCGGAAAGCCCATCCCAACTGATCGCGCCCGGCCGGCATGCCAGATAGCCGGGTGGGTTGTTGGCGGAGATTTTGATGCCGGAATATGACGTGCTTTGCATCGGCAATGCCATTGTCGACATCATCGCGCAGTGCGACGAGGCCTTTCTCGAGACCAACGGCATCATCAAGGGCGTGATGAACCTTATCGACGCCAGACGCGCCGAACTGCTCTACAGCCGCATGGGCCCGGCGATCGAGGCTTCCGGCGGCAGCGCCGGCAACACCGCCGCCGGTGTCGCCAGCCTCGGCGGACGGGCCGCCTTCTTCGGCAAAGTGTCGAGCGACGCTCTGGGCGAAATCTATACGCACGACATCCAGGCCCAGGGCGTGGCCTTCGACACCAGGCCGCTTACAGGCCGGCCGTCGACGGCGCGCTCGATGATCTTCGTGACGCCGGACGGCGAGCGTTCGATGAACACCTATCTCGGCGCCTGCGTCGAGCTTGGTCCCGAGGATGTCGAGGCCGACAAGGCGTCCGGCGCCAGGGTGACCTATTTCGAGGGTTATCTGTGGGATCCGCCGCGCGCCAAGGAAGCGATCCGCCAGACGGCCAGGCTGGCGCACGCGGCGGGCCGCGAAGTGTCGATGACGCTGTCGGATTCATTTTGCGTCGACCGCTACCGCGACGAATTCCTCGAGCTGATGCGTTCGGGCACCGTCGACATCGTCTTTGCCAACAGCCACGAAATCAAGTCGCTCTACCAGACCGCTTCCTTCGAGGAAGCGCTCGCCGCCATCCGCAAGGATTGCAAAATAGCCGCTGTCACCCGTTCCGAAAAAGGCTCGGTCATCGTGCGCGGCGACGAGACCGTCACCATCCAGGCGACAAAGATCAAGGAATTGGTCGACACGACCGGTGCCGGCGACCTCCACGCCGCCGGCTTCCTTTACGGCTACACGACCGGACGGAGCCTCAAGGATTGCGGCGACCTCGGCTCGCTGGCCGCCGGGCTGGTGATCCAGCAGATCGGCCCGCGCCCGCGCCAGAACCTGCGCAGCGAGGCCGAGCAAGCCGGGCTGCTGTAGGGGCGTGCCAGGGACTGGCGCCCAAATCCCCGGAGCTCAATGGCGCTGGTCGTGAAGGCTGAAATGGTGGTGCTTAGACCCGCCGGTGATGACGGACTTTGCCGCTTGAGCAGGATGCTACGGCCGGCATTCCTTGTCGAGTCCATCTTCCGGACAACAATCGTTTGGCGCCATGGCGCTCGCGGCGATCTCCAGGCGCGCGGCATCAGGCAATCCGACTTCACTTTTCGGTGATCGCGAACACCTTTATTTTCGGTTTCATGCGCACTTGGCACCGACAAGTAACGCACGTGGCTGAATTCGGTGGGGTCGCCCACAATCGATAGATCTGAAGATATATCCCCCTACCGGGTACGCTGATCTGCATCTCGTCGAAATCCAAGTCCCGGTGCGACGCGCTTCGTCACTTGGAGTGCATTTCCGACGGACGGCTATGATCGCAATCATTCGACGGTGACTGATTTTGCGAGGTTGCGCGGCTGGTCGACATCTGTGCCCATGAAGACCGCTGTGTGATAGGCAAGAAGCTGTAGAGGCAGCGAGAATATCATCGGCGCGATAATCTCGTCTACAGCTGGCAGCACGATCGTGTGCATCGTGTCGAGCTTCGATGCGGTTGCTCCTTTTTCGTCGGTGATGAGGATAATCCGCCCTCCACGGGCGGCCACTTCCTCCATATTGGAGACTGTCTTGCTGAAAAAGCGATCAAATGGCGCGATGACGATCACCGGCATGTTCTTGTCTATCAATGCGATCGGACCGTGCTTCAATTCACCCGCCGCATAGCCCTCGGCGTGGATGTAGGAAATCTCCTTGAGCTTGAGCGCACCTTCCATCGCCAATGGGAAACTGGTGCCACGGCCAAGATAGAGGACGTCTTGATACTTGGATAATGCGCGCGCCAGAAGCTCTATCTTAGGTTGGACGCTGTTCAGGACCTGGCTCATAATGCGCGGCATTTCGGCAAGGCTCCGGACCAGCGCCTGCACCTCATTTTCGGTTATCGTTCCGCGGGTCCGGGCGGCGCTGACGGCAAGTGCGGCAAGAACGGCGAGCTGGCAGGTGAAGGCCTTGGTGGAGGCGACGCCCATCTCCGGGCCGGCAAGGATCGGGAAGACCGCGTCGGCCTCCCGAGCGATACTCGATTCGGCGGCATTGACGATCGCACCAATTTTCAGTCCAAGCTTCTTGCAGTATCTCAGCGAGGCCAGCGTATCGGCGGTTTCGCCAGATTGCGAAATGAAAAGAGAAGCAGACTGGGGCGACAACGGGATCTCGCGGTAGCGAAATTCGGACGCAACGTCGATTTCGACTGGCAGGCGAGCATAGCGCTCGAACCAGTATTTTCCGATCAGTCCGGCGAGGTAGGCGGTGCCGCAGGCAGAGATCGCCAGGCTCGGAATGCCGGCAAAATCGAAGCTAGGAACTGCATCGGCGCGATTCTCTATCAAGCTGACATAATGGGCGAGCACATGGCCGATGGCCTCAGGCTGTTCGTAGATTTCTTTCTCCATGAAGTGGCGATGTTTGCCCTTGTTGGCCAGATAAGCCGCGGCCATCGAGGTCTGACGCGGACGCTCTACGGGGTAGCCGTCGAAATCGAAGATATCGGCACCCCCCTTGCCGATTACGGCCCAATCGCCGTCTATGAGATAGGTGACTTCATTCGTGAAGGGGGCAAGCGCGATCGCGTCGGATGCCAGAAACATCTCGCCGTCGCCGTGGCCGATTGCCAGGGGTGGTCCGTTGCGCGCTGCGATGATGCTCGACTGATCATCCTCAAAAAGGATGGCGAGCGCGTAGGCGCCCTTGATGCGTTTCAGCATGGCATGCATCGCTTCGCCCCGCCCCATGCCCTCCTGGCGGTGTCTTGCCACGAGATGCGCGACGACCTCCGTGTCGGTGTCGGTCTGGAACTCGGCTCCCGCCGCTGTCAATTCCTCCTTCAGCTCGGCAAAATTCTCGATGATGCCGTTATGCACGACGGCCACACCGCCGGTAAAGTGCGGGTGCGCATTGCCTTCCGTTGGAGCTCCGTGGGTTGCCCAGCGCGTGTGGGCGATGCCGATGGTGCCGTTCAGCGGCTCTGCCTTCAGCCTCGTCTCGAGATTGACGAGCTTGCCCTCAGCGCGCCTGCGCTGCAAGGCACCCCCGGTGATCGTCGCAACGCCGGCGGAATCATAGCCGCGATATTCCAGACGCTTCAAGGCGTCGACCAGCCGCTCCGACACGGGCTGTTGCCCAACGATACCAACAATCCCGCACATACCGTCGCCGACTTCTCTCCGGCAGCCTCAGTCGACGCACCAATCACGACGAGGATACCCAACGCGCTGTAATTCAGGATCCTCTAATGGGATCTGGTTAGGTCGGTAAAATTGATTGTTTGAATAGCAATCATCCAGCCGATAAATGGACCAAAGATGCACGACGGCATATCCACAGAGCCTTCGCCTGTGCCATGACGGTGGTGGCGGAGACAAGGGTTTGCATCCGGCCCGATAGCGACCTTGCCGCGGTTATCCTCGGCGCCACCTATGCCAACATCACAGGCCAAGGACACTGAAGGGGCATTTTTCTGAAGCTCTCGCGCGCCAAATACGCTCAATCGTGATGGTCTCCTCACACGTATGAGCCTGCCATTGGAGGTGAACCTTCATGCCGCAACTGCCTGTGCATTTTGCGCAGGTAGATCAAAGAGGGATTCTGTTCCTCAGAGGATTGATGATCGTGAGGAGGCCAGGAGCGTCACCGCCTGAGTTTTGGTGCGCACGCCGAGCTTCTTCTTGGCATTGTCCAGATGGAAAGCGGCCGTACGCTCCTTGATCCCCAAGATGCAGCCGATCTCCCAGGCGGACTTGCCCCTCGCCGTCCATTGCAGGCATTCGTACTCACGGGGCGTCAGCGAAACACCATCCACCGCCAGACCACCTGAAAGCTTGCGGCGAACAGAGATGTGAAAGCACATCGCCATAATCTCGAGCGCCTGTTCATATTGCTCGGCGGTGCGCAGGAAGGTCGGATCGAGCCTGTCTGCCGCGAAGGTCATGGCAGCGGCACCGCCGCGGCGATCGACAAGTGGGATCGTCAATCCGCAGCAGATGCCAAATTCGGCAGCCTCATCGAAATGCTGTTGCTGTCGTGTTGAAATGCCGGCATAGCCGAATCCCGGTCCCCACTGAAAGGGACATTCGCTGCATCTTGCCCATTCTATGACTGGGTCGATCCTTTCATATTGGTGGCGCAAGTAGTGCGACGTCCAGCCGGAATGATAGTTCGATATCAGCCTGGGTTTTGTGACGCGATCAGACACCAGAGAGAAATAGGCGAATGCGGGAATGTCGAAGGCGCCGGCGGCGCTGGTCAGTGCGTTATTCGACTTCATCAACGCTCAAAGACAACTGATCCAGCAAAGTTTCGAAGACGAGCTGCATTTTCTCCTGCGGCTGTTTTCAATTAAACCTGGGACTTATATTAGCAGCCACGGCGAGCAGGCTCGCCCCGAGATATTCGACGCTGGAGAAAATTGACCGCGGTGACTACTCTCCCGACCTTCGATCATATGAAAAGAGGTGCCTGCGACCTCGACGCCGGCTGCCGTAAGCCGCGGGTCCGAAGCTGCCATTGTGGGCGGTTGCCATGGTGAATGGAAATATCGAAGCTCGATGTGCCATCCGGATATGCAGATGACCTCCTTCTCGAACTGTCGATTGCCGGACGCGCTACAATCACGCAGATACAGCGGGTCAACAAAGGCGCCCTGCCGGCGGGGAGGTACACCGGCAGGGCGCGCCGCACAAACGCCCCGGTCGTTGGGCAACAGGACAGCGGCGGCAGAACTGATTTGGTTACCGCTTGCGATCGAAGTCTGAAGCATGCTCTAGAATCTGACGGCTTCAAGTTTAGCAGTTTCGGTCGGCTCGGCGTGAAATGCACTATCAACCCGTCTTCACCAATGGGACATCAATGGGCGACCAGTTCTAATGCCAGCCTGACGTCAAATGTCTGGTCCGTGGGAAAGTTCATCCCAGGCACCACCACATTGGTTACCCGAGACGGCGTCGAAGCCGGGGCTCGCTTCCGTCAGCGTTCTGTTCATATCCCATTCTCGGCCTTCAGCGCGCGATAGGTCGTCTCGATCGATTTCGCAGTTGCGTCGGCGATTATGTCGATCTCCTTCCGGGTTATGATCAAAGGCGGGGCAAAGCCGAGGATATCGCCGTGCGGCATGGCGCGACCGATGACACCGTTCTCGAACAGAGCAGCGGCGGCGCGAACGCCGACCTGAAGATCGGATTCAAACGGTATCCTCTGCTTTGGATCTCGCATAAGCTCTACGGCGGAGAGGATTCCGACACCACGAACCTCACCGACGATAGGGTGTCCCGCCAGTTCGGCATTCATACGTGCATGCCAATATGGTCCGACATCGCGTACATGCTCCAGAATATTTCTTTCCTTTAGGAGTCGAATATTGGCGAGCGCGGCCGCAGCGCAAAGCGTGTGACCCGAATATGTCCAGCCATGGCCGAGGGCGCCGTGCTTCTCTGTTCCTTGTTCCAAGACCGACCAGACGCGGTCGCCAATGATTGATCCGGAGATGGGCAGGTAGGCCGAACTCAACCCTTTGGCGATGGTCACGAAGTCCGGCCGCATGCCATAGAGGTGGGAACCGAATTTCTCACCGGTTCGCGCGAAGCCGCAAACCACTTCATCGGCGATGAGAAGGATATCATACTTATCCAGCACCTCTTGAATGGCTGTCCAATATCCCTTTGGAGGCGGGACGATACCACCTGTCCCAAGCACCGGCTCGCCTATAAAAGCCGCAACCGTCTCCGGACCTTCAGCGAGGATGAGGGCTTCAAGTTCATCGGCACAACGGCGGGAGAACGCCTCCTCACTTTGGCCGTCATGCGCCTGGCGATAATAGTGCGGCGTCGTGGTATGGCGCACCAGATCCAACGGCAGGTCGAAGAAATTATGGAAGAAGGCAAGGCCCGTCAGGCTCCCTGTGACCAGCCCAGACCCGTGATAACCGCGATGTCGCGAGATGATCTTCTTCTTTTCAGGACGCCCTAGAATGTTGTTGTAGTACCAGACCAGCTTGATGTTGGTTTCGTTGGCGTCGGAACCGGAGAGGCCGAAAAAGACCCTTCGCATGTTCTGACCAAAATACTCGACCACAGCCTCTGCCAAGAGGGCGACTGGCTCTGTTCCTTGACTTGCATAGACATGGGCGAACGGCAATTCGTGCGCCTGCCTGGCAATGGCCTCGGCAATTTCCGTGCAGCCATATCCCATGTTGACGCAGTAGAGCCCACCGAAACCGTCGAGGCTCTTTCGGCCTTCGGTATCCCAGATGTACACGCCTTCTGCACCGGCCATGATCCGATTTGGAGTCTCGCCTCGGCTGTGCTTGGCCAGATGCGTAGACGGATGAAAGACGAAGCTTCGATCCTTTTGTCTGAGTTGCTCCGTTCCCAGATTGCTCAACCGCATAGTCATCTCCTCGCGATGGATTGGCGGAGGGCACTCGGCAGGCCGCCTCCTTAGCAATTACCATACCGCAAACGCCTCTCCAGTTTCGCGGGAATGCACATCATTCGTCGGCGAATTTCGCGGAATCGCGATCAAAAGCCGTGGAAACCAAGCCCTCGGCGTTGATCGTGCCCACTGGCGTGGTGTAGCTGACGGCATTGGTCGCCGTGCTCTCCGGCATGGGCCGGAATGATCAGCGCGCCACTGCGGGCAGGCTGATGAGCGGATCATCGCTCATCTGGCTGATGGTTTCCAGCGTCATGTATCTGGCGCGCTGCACGGCCCATTCGTCGTTCTGCTCGAGCAGCAACGCGCCAACGAGACGGACGATGGCCTCATCATTGGGGAAGATGCCGACGACCTCGGTCCTGCGCTTGATCTCGCCGTTGAGACGCTCGATCGGGTTGATGCTGTGAAGCTTGACGCGGTGCTCTTTCGGGAAAGTCATGTAGGCGAGCACGTCGTACTCGGCCTCGTCCATGATGGTGGCGAGCTTCGGCACCTTGGGCCGGATCTGGTCGGCCACGGCGCGCCATTGCACGCTTGCGGCTTCGGCCGTCTCCTGGACGAAGGCGGTGGCGATGAAGGCCGAGACGACGCGGCGGCCGCTCTTGCCGGCATGCGCCAGCACGTTCCTCATGAAGTGGACCCGGCAGCGCTGCCAGGTGGCTGAGAGCACCTTCGTGACCGCCGCCTTGATGCCCTCATGGGCGTCGGAGACGACGAGCTTGACCCCGCGCAGGCCGTGCCGGGTGAGCTTGCGCAGGAACTCCGTCCAGATCGGTTCAGCCTCGGAGGTGCCAACCTCCATGCCCAGCACCTCGCGCCGACCGTCACTGTTGACGCCCACGGCGATGATGACGGCGACCGAGACGATGCGGCCGCCGCGGCGCACCTTGAGATAAGTCGCATCGATCCAAACGTATGGCCAATCGCCCTCGATCGGCCGCTCGAGGAAGGCCTTGACCTTGCCATCGATCTCTTCGCACAGCCGCGACACCTGGCTCTTGGAGATGCCGCTCATGCCCATCGCCTTGACCAGATCATCGACCGAGCGGGTCGAGATGCCTTGGATATAGGCTTCCTGGATGACGGCCGTCAGCGCCTTCTCGGCCATGCGGCGAGGCTCCAGGAACGAGGGGAAGTAGGAGCCCTTCCTCAGCTTGGGGATGCGCAGCTCGACCGTGCCGGCCCGCGTCTCCCAGTCCCTGTCGCGGTAGCCATTGCGCTGGGCGGAACGCAGCGCGCTCTTCTCGCCATAGCCGGCGCC
>CCNC01000189.1 GCA_000824845.1 Mesorhizobium sp. ORS 3359
TCATGTCGTCGGTCATCGGTGGTTCCTTCGAATCAGGTTGGTCTCAGCAACCCGACCTTACCGGGGAACATCGATGACCGCCGCTACGCCGCTCGCTCGCTACAGCGCTGTTGAGGGCGCGCTCGCGAGCGGCTTCGCTACCGCCCAGCTACACCACCTGTGGGGACGCGACCTCGACGTTTACCGTCGCCTTAGCGCGGGCATGGGAATTGGTGAATTGAAATCCATAGGTTTGGTCACGCGAACGCTGGTCGAGATTTGCTGACGGACGCCTTCATTAACGAGATCAGCGAAACCGGCCCTTTATTGCATGGGGGCGCTGCCGGGTTCTGTTCGCGCGCGTATGTCAGCGAAGATACCGCATATGGTCGGGAGATGGTGGTACGAGATGCGCCGTCCGTAGACCACCGTGCTGGAGTTCAGCAGAATCTGCCCGATGGCGTCCCTCGCGTCGTCGGAATAGGTTCGGCCATATGTGAAAGCGAACAAGCACGACGACCGCGACGCCGGGTCGGCGACGCCACCACGATGCGCTTCGTGCCGGTCAAAGCAATGTCTGGTGGCGGAGCGGACGGGCGCTGTTCAACAATCTACGCACAGTTTTGCTAAGTTGCGAGCTCTGGGCCTTGGCTGGGAGCCACGAACATCGAATTTCCGGTGGACGCAGCTTGGCCCAGTCGTCATTGCGTGTAGCTGGCGTACCCGTTACTGCACTGTCTCAGTTGGCTTACGAGCTTACGAGATTGCTCTCGTTGCCGAGCGCACAAACTTTTCGTCGGGACGAATGGAATGCATTCGCAATTGCGGCCACGGGGATGCTCATCGCGATGAACACCTGAGAGCACGAGGGACAAATTATAGCCAGCTATGGCCAGAATGGCGTTGAAGGCCAGCCGGCTGGGCCGGCAAGATAGTTGCTGCCTGTCCGGTGCTCGGCCTTGATGTGGCCGGTCACGGACTCGATGGCCGAGTGGCGCCGCACCTGGCCTTGATGGCCGGGGTGACATGGCGCTTCTGGCCCGCGGTGCAGCTCCTAAGCTTGCGGCTCTCTTCCGCAGTAGTGTGACCGCGCTAGCGCCGCATGGCCGTCGTCACATCGCAGTCGCTCCAGGACGCGCTCTAAATTTTTCTTTCATATAGGTCTGATCGGGCTCGCCGAGGCTCGGCTCCCGTGTCGTCACACCAGTAGACCCTTCCCTCGCTAATCCAGAAATGGCTTAGACATCCTTTGGTTCTCCAAACAGAGGGATGCAACGTTGGCCGGCCCTCCACGCTCACCTCAATGCGCCACCTGGGGTTATGTGGCGGATGCGTTGGTAACGAAATCACATCGCCACACCCACAGGGGCACCTAAAGAGCGCCCAGTATGGTCGACCTTTGTGCACGACGCTGATGAACTGTCCCGGCCGAACCGTGTCATTCGAAGGCGTTTTTTCAACCACATCACTGCGCGCGAAAAATATGTCCGCGGGTGGTGCGTCAGAAGGATTTCGGTCCTCGTACGTTTGTGGACTGCGTGGGCCGAGAATGATTTCCTCTACCCACTGCAAGAATCTTAACAGCCAAGACCACATGTGAATCAACACAGCTGGCCGAGTGACGGCATTCTGAGCCGATAGCCATTCTCGGGTTCGAGCAATAAACCGTTTGGACCGCAGCAAAAACAATCTGTGTTGTCCTTGGGCATATTGCTGTAAATTATCATATGCACGAAGTCGTACCATATATTGTCGCGGCGAATGTCGCTCGGAAGCTGCCGATAGGGGCGCACCAGATCAAACAATGCCGCGACGGCCATGTCGGCAGTCGCGCTGGTGAAGGGGCCGACTCCGGGCGCCCGCTCCCCGCCCCCGACCAGATAGTACTCTTCCCGGAGCGTCTCTGGATCCAGCTCCACCAAATTCGGACGCGCCTTCAGTGCACTCTCGTAACTGAGCTTTTCCTCGGTGACGACGCCTTGGCATCTTAAGCACCCACCAGATTCGGGAAGAACTGTGCTAACCCGGCCTCTATGGTCACGTAGGTACGGCTGACGCTCCTGGTCAACACCAATATTGCCGGTGAGCCCGCAGTCGATAAGCCCTTGGCAGTAATAGTACACTGCTTGATTGAGAACTTCTCTTCCAGCGACATCGTCTGTACAGCCGAACACCAGGTCGGCGCTGGAAATCGCATCGACCGCTTCTGGAGACTCGTTCACATACGCCTCAATCGCAACGACCGTCAGCATCAGGCCCAGATCGCGGATGTATCGCGCTAACGTGGCCGCTTTGCTCTCGCCTACATCGCAACGGCGATATCCGCGGACGCGGTTGAGATTGGTTTCTTCGAGCAAATCGCCATCAATAACGATGAGTTCGCCTACACCCGCGCGGGCGACGAGAGTGGCGACTGAAGACCCGGTTCCGCCACCTCCGACGATTGCTACGCGCAACGATCTGAGCTTCTCGTTGAATGGTTCGCCAAAGGCAGCTTCTTGACGCCTTAGCAGTTCCGATGGCACAGCGTCGCCTGTCTCGTTGATGTGAACTGCGAACTCCGTCCCGAGCACACAGACATGCCGGACGTCAGTCACGCACTGAGGAGCCGCACCCGGCCGAACTCTTGCACGCCACTGTCCGTCGGCCAAAATCATCGCAACAAGCGATACTTCAGGGCCATTGCAGCCAGCGTATCCCCTCAGAATGCTTTGTTCGTTCTGATCATCTTTCGTGGAGAAACCCAGCATCCCCCCTGGATGACTATGTGCGAATCCCAACTCAAGCCGTTCCTGCTCGCAACGAAGGTAGATATCCTGAAACTTGCGCAGATTAATGCGCAAGTGAACCGGGGAGCTGTCCAACACCCAGTCACCGTCCATCTCAATCACATCAACGGCCACAAAACGTGTAGACGCAGGCAGACCCGATACAGTCCTGTCCATCTTGCGAAAGAGAACCAGAGCGCCCCGTTCGTGACCGCCCAGATGCCCCGTCAGCCAGCTCTTCAGTCTGCCGTCGAAAGAACCGGTAATTGAAATGCGATGTCCGTTCATGAGCGCCTCGCGTCAGGGTACTTGAACGCCCATGAGATCCGGTCCATAATTGTCTTGATGTTGTCGACTTTTGGTTTCCAAGGATTGTTATGCCAGTGCCTGGACCACCGACAGAACACTAGGCCGTTGTGCGTACGCGAATCCTCATTGGGATGAGGCCCGCCAGTATTTGGTATTGGCTTTCCATCAGCCCGATAGAGGCGCGGGTGAACCCAGAACATGTCCCCGCCCGAGCTATTGTAATTCTGCGGAATTACATACAACACATCGACCGCATCGGCGGGCTTTTCATCTACCATATAGATGTCTTTCGGCAGCGGAAAATTCTTGAATATAAGAAAACGGGCGCCGTCTTCTTCCTCAAATTCCACGCCAGCTTTGTGAAGTATCTCGTAGTCAGAATCGAACAACAGGGGCATTATTGATTTCCGGCTTCGGAACTAGCGTCCTGGGCGTAGAACTTTTCAATGCCCGGAGGCAGCAAATCGATTGAGTCACCGCGCCCAACCGGCTGACCGGGCTGGCCCGGCCTTTTCACATAAAGATCCATGCTATCTGGTATGCCAGGGCCTAAGCCTCGCACTTCAGCGCCGGTTATGAACTGGTTGTCCCACTCGTAATTTTCGTTTTCGATTTTGAATTTGAACTTCTCTTTCGGAGCCATAGGCTTCGATCCTTCTCTCGCAGTTGCTTGATTTCCGGGTTGCTCGGCGGCATCATCCTCTTGCCGCGTTCGACTGAGGAGACGCCGACCAGCCGCCTCTTATAAGGGAAGCGTCCCTTTGTGTTTCACGGGAATGCGCGTATTTAGCCACGGAATTCGCGGAATGAAGATCCAATCCCGTGGAAACAAGGGCCTGGGGAGTTTACCGTTGCGTTAGCGAAGACAAAGGAATCGGCGCATTGGATTTCACGGGTTTGGTCACGACAAGGCTATAATATTGATCGATCCCTAGACCTGCCTGCAGCAATCTCTCCATGAAATCCTGATAGGTAGCCATGGAAAGGGTTGCGACGCGCATCAGATAATCGATCCGCCCCCCGATGGCCCAGCAATCCAGGATTTCCGGAAATTGTTGGATCGCAGTCTCGAAATGTCTTTGGTCCTCGAGGCGATGACGATCCAACACGACCTCCACCATGACAAAGACCATGCCACCGACGAGAGCCGGACTCAGCCGCGCGTAAAACCCTTCAATAATGCCTGCGGCTTCGAGTGCACGGAGCCGCTCCGAGCAGGCCGACGCCGAAAGATGGACGCGCTTCGCAAGCTCGCTTTTTGAAATCCGACCGTCCGACTGAATCTCCGAAAGAATCCGGAGATCCCAGGCGTCCAGGCGCATAGGATTGAGTTTCGAGTTCATAGCCTTCTGCTTCTAGCTAATCGCGTCGTCGACCATGGAAATGATGCCAACAAACCGAGCCTAGGCCAGGAAGGCTCAAACGCCGATATTGCGTGCGATACTGTCGGCCGCCATGCGCTTGCGCCACTCAAGAGGCCCGGAAGTGTGAATGGAGTTTCCCTCAACATCGACAGCCATGATGACGGGCATATCCTGCACCTCGAATTCATAGACTGCTTCCATGCCGAGATCCTGAAAGGCAATGAGCCGCGCTGACTTGATTGATTTTGATATCAGGTAAGCAGCCCCGCCCACTGCGATGAGATATGGCGTTTTGTGTCTTACGATCGACTCGACGGCAGCCCGTCCTCTCTCCGCTTTGCCCACCATCGCGAAAAGCCCGGTTTTCGCGAGCACCTTGTCCGTAAAATCGTCCAAGCGGCTGGAGGTTGTTGGGCCAGCCGGACCGACGACCTCATCTCTCACCGCGCGGACGGGTCCAACATAGTAGATAACGCGTCCCTGCAGATCGAACGGAAGCGGCTTGCCGGCGTCGATCAACTCGACCATTCGCTTGTGGGCGGCGTCACGGCCTGTCAGCATCTTTCCGGACAGAAGGAGCGTTTCACCACAGCGCCACGATGCCGTCTCTTCCTTCGTCAACGCGCCGAGGTTGACTCTTCGTACGCCGGCTGGACTCAATTCGTCAGTTCCAATCTCTGGCCATTCGCACAAATCGGGCGGCTCCAGCCTGATTGGTCCAGAGCCATCCAAGGTAAACTTGAGGTGCCGGTTGGCGGCGCATTGCGGAATGAGCGCCACGGGCTTGGACGCCGCATGGGTAGGATAGGTCGCAACCTTGACATCGACGACTGTCGTCAGGCCACCAAGGCCTTGGGCGCCGATGCCCAGCGCGTTAATCCGTTCATAAAGCTCAATCCGCAGTGCCTCCTCCGCGCTTGAAGGGCCCCTGGCGATCAATTCCGCCATATCGATGGGCTGGTTCATGGCTTCCTTGGCCAGCAGCATCGCCTTTTCAGCGCTACCACCGATGCCAACGGAGATTAGTCCGGGCGGACACCACCCACTGCCAAGCGTCGAGACCGTGTCAATCACCCAATCGGAAACAGAGCCGCTGGGGTTCAAGGTGGTAAAGCGTGCCTTATTCTCCGATCCGCCGCCTTTTGCGGCGATGGTGATCTCAATCTGGTTCCCTTGTACAAGGTCGACGTGGATGACTGCTGGAGTGTTGTCACGGGTGTTGACCCGTCCGGCGAGCGGATCGGCAACGATCGATGCCCGAAGGGGATTGTCAGGGTCGAGATAGGCCTGACGGACGCCCTCATTCACGAGGTCTGCGAAACTGACCCTTGATTTGATGCGGGTGTCCATGCCGACCTTCGCGAAGGCCACCACAAAGCCGGTGTCCTGGCAGATCGGCCGCCGCCCGAAGGCCGCCATGCGGGAGTTCAGCAGAATCTGCCCTATTGCATTCTTCGCCGCTGGACTCTGTTCGCGCGCGTAGGCCTGCGAAAGAGAGCGGATATAATCTGGAGGATGGTAGTACGAGATGTACTGAAGGGCGTCTGCCACGCTCCTTGTGATGTCTTTGCCGGCGATGGTCCGTGTTCTATTTCCCACCGGATCTCATCCAAATGAGCCGAGGCCGTTGACCATTTTCAGGATCTGGAAGCTCCGCACCCCCTGCTCGCCGCCTTCATATCCATAGCCGCTCTGTTTGACGCCTCCATAAGGCGCATCCGCTGAAACCCCTTTCAGGTAATTCACACTGACAGCGCCCGCCGAAAGGCCGTTAATCAGCTTCTGTTGCGCTTCGGCAGCGCCACTGAACAAATACGCGGCCAGGCCGTAATCGGTGGCATTGGCTTCCTCGATGGCCTCTTCGAGCGTATCGAACGGAGCCACGGTGAGGATCGGTCCGAACGGCTCTTCATGAAGCACTCTGGCATCCTTCGGCACGCCCGTGAGGATGGTTGGCGGCCAGTAAAAGCCCGGTCCGTCGAGGCGGGTTCCACCCGTCTCGACGCGGGCGCCGCGATCGACCGCATCCTTGGTCAGACGCTGCATGGCCTCGATTCGCCGCGCGTTTGCCATCGGTCCCATCTCCGTTGCAGGGTCGTCTGGCGCGCCGATCCTAATCTTGCGGACCGCTTCCGTCATCCGGGACAGGAATTCCCCGTAGAGGGGCCGAGCGACGAGGATCCTGCTGGGCGCGTTGCAGCTCTGGCCCGCGCACTCGAACTTGTATTCTGAAATTGCCGGTATGGCCTTTGCCAGGTCGGCATCCTCGCACACAATGACCGGCGAGTGGCCACCGAGTTCAAGAATGCAACGCTGCAAGTTATTCGCGGCAAGCCTGGCCAGCTGTTTTCCAACTGCGGTTGAACCCGTGAAAGTCAAGACCTTCACGATTGGTGAACTGAGCAGATGCCGCGATATATGGACCGGTACACCGAAGACCAGATTCACCACGTCATCCGGCATGCCTGCTTGGCGCAATGAATCAACGATATGGACAGCCACGCTCGGTGTCTCTTCAGCTCCTTTGAGGATCACCGGGCAGCCTGCAGCCAGCGCGGGGGCGAGCTTGCGGGCGATGAGAACGGCCGGATAGTTCCAGGGCGTAAAGGCAGCAACGACGCCGAGCGGCTCCGGGACGATCATCCGGTTCGGCCCCATCGGAATAGGGGCCGACAGCTCTTCGGCATGCCTGCCGTTCCATTCCAGCGTTTCGACGGCACGCGTGTACTCACCTGTCGCTTCGGCAATCGTCTTTCCTTGTTCAACCGTCAGGTCCCTGGCTGCTGATTCAATCTTCGTTGCCAAGATTCTTGCGGCTGCTACCAGGATCTCGCCACGTTCTTTTGCAGGCCGTGAAGACCAAGTCTTGCGGGCGCGTTCTGCCGAAGCCAGGGCCTCATCCAGATCCGACACCGTCGCCGAGGCCACCGAGGCAAATACCTTTTCCGTTGCCGGATTAATCACCGGCAATGTGGCTCTCCTACCACCGGCCCGCCATTTGCCGTTGATGAAGAGCTCGTGGCTCCTGGCGTCGGACATCGCGTGCTCCACTTGTGTGAATTCCAGCCATGCGAGTGCCGTTCGACGTTGAAACCGGCAACATGCTTGAGCCAGTTTCATCGCGACGGTCGCGTCGGGTCAAATATCGATTAGTGCCGAAATCCATCTGGAATCCAGATCGATCTAATCCAATGGCAACAAAGGTCGTGTGTTATAGATCGACGGCTGTCAGGCCGCGTCAGGAGCCGCGGCTGCCCAGTCCCGGCTCACAATTAATTCTCTGGCGACCTTGGGGATGAGCTTGCGGACCGCGGAGACGGCCGCGGAACGCTCATCTTTAGGATTTACAGCAAGCACAACCGAGCGGGTAATCACCGGATCGACGATCTTGACGGTCCGCACCAGCCCTTGAGAGGCTTCTTTCTGGACCGCGGATGGGGCCAGAATAGAATAGGCTTTTCCCTCTATAACCATGTTGATGATCGTTGAGAGCGAGTCCACTTCAAACTCGACGTCCAGCGCGCAACCGTGTTGTGCCACGACGTCAGCCACAGAACGCCTGACGTTGTTATTGCGCATGGGAACGGCCAACGGGAACGCATGCAGGTCCGCCAGACATATCGACTCCTCGAAAGGCGGCTCACCTGGCGGCACCACCAGACAGAGGTCTTCGCGCGCCAAGACTGTCATTCGCCCCACACTGTCCGCGGTGCGGTAGAGAACTGCCAGATTGAAGCGTCCAGCAGCCATCCACTCCTCTAGCGGTCCAGTCATACCCTCGACCATCTTGAGGGACACTTTGGGCAGTTCGTTTCTTACCGACTCAAGCAGCGGGCCGCTTAGGACTCGAGCAGCTCCAGACGGAATGCCAATAGTCACCTCCCCCGCCGGGGCAGCAGCTGTGTTGGTTAATTCCACCTCGGTAAGCCGAATTTCCTTGAGAATAGCCCGCGCTCTCTCGAGCAGTTTGGCTCCTGATGCCGTCACGCTCACCCCGGTCCTGTCGCGTATCAGCAGCTGAGTGCCGAAGCCTTCCTCCAGTTGACGCACGTGGAGGCTCAGCGCGCTCTGAGCGACGTTAAGGAGTCCAGCGGCCTTCGTAAAACTGCCTGCTTCGACCACGCCAACGAAATATCTTAACTGCCTAGTTTCCACGATACACTGTCCAGCCGGTGAGCGAACCCAGCGTGTTTAATACCTATCTTGAAACGAGATAGGAGGCAATGCAAATCCACCCTTCGGCAGCACTGCGAACAGCTTGGCGACGGATTCCGATCCGCTCAGTTCTCACCCGCCAGTGCTATCAGTTCGCGCGCGCGCCGCACCACTGGAGGGTCGATCATCTGGCCATCGAGGGAAAAAGCGGATGCTCCCCTCGCAGCAGCATCGTTTTCCGCGGCAAGGACACGGTGAGCCCACTCCTTCTCCTGTGTACTTGGCGAGAAGGCCTCATTGAACACTGGCACCTGCGTTGGGTGGACTGCCAAAGCTCCAGCGAATCCAAGCCGCCGTGCCTGCACGGCGGTATCGCGAATTCTGTGCTTATCCGAGAAATTGCCAATGCTTCCTACAAAGCCCAATGGCAGCAACCCAGCCGCGCGAGCGGCAAACAGGACGGAGAGGTTGGGACCCAGGAGCAGGTCAAATTCCGGCACGCCCCCAACACACGCGCAAAAGTCTTCAGGACCGAGCGCCATCGCAACCACGCGGGGGTGGGCCGAGGCGATAGCTCTCAATCTTTGCAATGCCCCAGGAGTTTCGATTTGAACAAGGAAGCGAATATGCCCCTCGCTGAGATTTCTCTCTCGCTCGAGTTCCGAAACCGCGTTCGCGATCTCTACTATCCAGTCCGCCGACTCTGCTTTAGGCAGAACCAGCGCATCAACGCCCGCAATGATGGCTGCGTCGAGATCGGCCGCCAAGGCCCGCAAACCAGAATTGACGCGAACCAGTACCGACGCGCCCTCGCGGCCAACTTTCGGCACGGATCGAGCAAGCAGGCAGCGTGCCTCCCCCTTCTGTTCCAGAGGAACGGAGTCTTCGAGATCGAGTATGATTCCGTCGGCACCGCGATCATGAGCTTTTTCCACAAAGCGCGGAATATGTGCCGGAACAAACAGCAAGGACCTCCAGCGTGGAAGCCATTTGGCGTTTCTGACGATGGTATTGCCCTGCCTGCTCATGGCATCGGGCCCTTCGGTTGGTTTGGATGAGCGAGGTCCATTCGCGTATAGGAGAACGGGCCAAGGCTGACGTCCGTTGCCAGTTGGGATTGCCCTGACATGAGCAGGGTTCTTCACCCGCACGCTGCCTGCTGGCGCAAACGTATCTCGACTTCGCGGCGGACAGCCGCCGTATGAGCGCCAAGAGCCGGAACCGGGCCTAGCGTGGGCTGCTGAGCGTTCACGATCGCAGCGGGCGCTATTGCCTCAATTACCCCCTCGGGCGTGCCGACATGCACTCTGCGGACATGCGGGTGCTCAGAAACAGCTGCAACTTCGTTCAGTCGCCCATATGCAAGCCCCCCCGCTTCGAGCTCTTGCATTGCCTCTACGCATGAAAGTTCAGCAAAACGCTGTTCGATAATTGCGTCGAGGCGCGCGCGATTATTGAGCCGCTCCATGTTGTCGGCAAAGCCAGGTGCGCGTGTCAGTTCGGGCTGCTTGAGGAACTTCTCGCAAAAATTCACCCATTCCCGGTCATTCTGCACAGAGAAGATGACATCTTTGCCGTCCGAGCAGCGATAGGCGCCGTATGGAGCCAAAGAGGGATGTTTGACCCCAGCGCGTACCGTCTCGTAGCGGCTGTACTCGTGCTGCAGGACCGGCACATTCATCCAGTCAGCGACAGCATCAAAAAGGGAGACGTGGATGCCAGCGCCCTCCCCCGTCCGTTCCCGGTGGAACAGCGCCTGCAGAATGGCGCTGTGGGCTGTCATGCCTGCCGAGACATCGCAGACCGATACCCCCACCCTTGCCGGTCCCTGTTGCGTTCCCGTGATCGCACACAAACCAGCCTCAGCCTGGACGATGAGATCATAAGCTTTCAGGTGGGAAAAAGGACCTTCGCTGCCGAAACCGGAAATGTCGCAGGTAATCAGCCGGGGGAAGCGGCGACGGAGATCCGCCGAGCCAAACCCCAGTTTCTCGATACTGCCCGGCTTCAAGTTCTGGATGAAAACGTCCGCGGTGGCGATCAGCGCCTCCAGAAGGACGCGGTCTGCCTCTGACCTAAGGTCTAGGCAGACAGACTCCTTGCCGCGATTGAGCCAGACGAAGTAGGCGCTTTGCCCCTTCACCAACTTGTCGTAGTTGCGCGCGAAGTCGCCTTCGGGTCTCTCGATTTTGAAAACGCGAGCACCCGCGTCCGCAAGCCGAGATGAGGCGTAGGGCGCAGCTACCGCCTGCTCAACTGCAACAACAGTGATTCCTTCAAGACAATTGCTCATGCCAACACCGCGCACATCAGCTGGAGGTATCTGTTTGAGGTCGACGACGGTCCAGCATCGCAAATAACCGGCTCTGTTCGTTCCCCACAATGGAAAAACCCTCGTCGACGCCCATGCCGGGCTTGGCGAGCATCATGTCCGCCTGCGTTGCCACCGCTATGTGGACCGTGGCCTGGGCGGAAATATCCGTTTCGCTGCAGCTCCCGCCAACATACGCCCCAACCTTGTTGGCCTTGCACAGGAGAACGGCGCGCGCAGTGTCGGCCAATGAACCAACATCAGGGGTTTTGATCTGCACCAGATGCGTTGCTTTGGCTTCGGCGAAGAGGCGCACGTCATCGAGGGTGTTGCACCTTTCATCAACGACGATGCGGGCGCTGGAACCCCTCTCATCCAAGATGGACACTATCCGCGCGTAATTTTCGATCTGGGCTTGGGTGGAGCCAAAATCTGCAGGGGACTCGATGTTGAGCGCGAAACCAGGAATGGTGTCGGCCACCTTGCAGATAAAGTCGGCTATTCGTATCGGCTCAAGGCCGATTTCCTGGCCGATCCAACCATACACATCGAAATGCAGGACTGGCTGATAGTCTGGGCTGCCGATTTCGCGCGTGCGCTTTGCTACCCATTTCACAAATTCGATGAATGCTTGACCGCCGACGCCAAATTTCTGACGCGAGTTGATCAGTCCGTGCGGAAGTACGTCCACGCCTCGCAGGATCATCTTGTCGACGTTGATGTCGCGAGCGTCACCACTCTGACAGTATATCGGGACCCTGCGCTGAGGCAGCGGCAGGCCGAACTCACTGCATACTATTTCCGCCATTGTCTTGCGATGAACATGAGCGGCTGCCCGCAGAAGCGCCTGCGAGACGCCATATTCGATAGAAAGGGGAAGCCTTTCACCTTCGTATGGCGCACACACTTTGTCACAGGCCTCGGTATACCGCGAGGGGTCAAGATCAAGCAGTCGCGGCGAGACGATGTGGGACGTCCGATCAGAGATGGTGGCATGATCGAACAGCGCGTCGCGCCCGCCAGCGCCCGAGTACTGGACACCCATCATGTCGCCCCACAAAACAGCTCCGTCGGAAACGACAAGCCCGATGCTCAGAGAAGATGCAGGCACCCGAATCGAGCTGAAGCCCGGCGTTACCGGTTCACCGAGGTAAAAAAAACCATCCTGTGCTGCGCCCTTCCTGATGGCAGCCTGATCGTCGTAGAAGAAGGCGCCGTTCCCCGGCGCAAGAAGCACGTCAACTATCTTCATCATTTTACTCGATTCGAGGCGTAATCGGGCAGCCGTAGGTGCTGTCGAGTGTCAGCCACTATGCTCTAGCCAGCATTGTAGGCGCCAATATAAAGTCCATTCTGGTGCCATCGTGTTTCAAGATGCCGCGCAGTCGGATGTGCGAAGCCGTCGAAGCCGTCGTCGAAAGCCCCACCCTGAGCGAAAACATTGTTCCGGCCCTGCTCACCGCCCGAATAACGGTGAACATTCGCGTTGTTCGCTGCTAAACAGAGACAAATGCGCTCGCCGCGCCCGTTATTGGGTTCCTGGTTCCCAAGTTTTCCTCGAAGGCGTCAACCATGATTTTAGAATAACTGCCGCTATGCGCGGCGTAATTCTCATTTTCGCTCCTTGCCAGGTTACCAAAGGAAAGGATATTGACGCATCTGGTCGAAGAGACGTTGCTGGAGCGCGCGGCGGCGGTTTCGCTTTCAGACAATTCGCCCTTGCTTAGGTTCGGTTTAGGCCTTCCGCATGTTCCACATCGGGACGACCACCGGCATGCTGATGAGGCCGGTCAGCGTCTTACGTCGGGCGATCGGCAGGAAGTATTGCCCCAATCTCACATCGCCCACAAAGTCCCACCAGATCCCTTGCATCTTGCGAGCAAGTGCCTTGCGCTCTTCGAGCGTTGCGACATCTGCCCATTTCACCCGAAGAGCCTCATATTCGTCGTTCTTCGGCCACCCGTACCAGGCCTTGTCGCCGTTTGCAGGGAGAAAGGGTGAGGCGAACGGATCGCCGAGGGCATACTCGGACCCGGTCGTGATGAAGATGTTCCAGCCACCGTTCTCAACGGGGCCTTTGTTCGCCCGGCGTTTGGCAATCCCGCCCCAGTCGCTCGGCGCGAGCTCGGCATTGACCCCGATCTTGCGCAGCGCGGCCGCAAGGAATTGCGATGCATTGCTTGCTTCCATCCAATCCGTGGGCTGCAGGATGACGACCATCTCGCCAGCATAACCCGCCTCCTTGAAGAGTTGCTCGGCCTTCTTCGGGTCGCCGCCCTTCTTATACCATCCCGTGTTTTCGTCGTTGGACACGAGAGTATCGTTGCCGAATATCGAGGTCACTGGGCGACCACCGTTCGGCCCCATGATCTTTATGAAGGCCTCCTGATCGATTAGGTGAAGTACCGCCTGGCGCGCTTTGAGATTGTTGAACGGCGGCTGCAGGAAGTTCATGCGGAGGCATCCGTCCCACCCGGTCTTCTCCAGAACCTGCAGTTCAAGATTGGGATCGCTCTCGATCGATGAATAAAGGTCAGCTGGCGGCGTTTCGATGTAATCAACCTCACCTGCCTGCAAGGCCGCCACCGCCGTCTGTTGGTCGGCGATAACATCCCAGATGACGCGATCGACGTTGACTATCTTCCCGCCGGCCAATCCGTCGGACGGCTCCTTGCGCGGTACGTATTGGTCATTGCGATCATAGGTGATGCTCGCGCCTGGCTTCGCCAGAGCTTCATTGAACTTGAACGGTCCCGATCCGATATTCGCGGTCACCTGTTCGGTTGCGGGGCGAGTCGCGTCCTTTTCGCGCATGATGAACAAGCACGATCCAGCCAGTGTTGCTAGCATATCGATCAAAATCCCAAGCGGCTCCTTGAGCGCGATTGTGAAGGTCTTGTCGTCCTTCTTTGAAATGTCACTAGCCCGCGCCATGATCAACTGCCCGCCGGGATGCACCTGGCCCCAGCGACGGATCGAGGCGACACAGTCCGCCGCGGTGACCGGGGTACCGTCGTGCCAACCGAGACCATCCCGGAGCTCAAACGTATAGGTCCTCCTGTCATCTGAAACACCCCACCTCCCCACCATTTGCGGCTGCGGCATGAACTTCGAGTCAATTGAGAAGAGATTGTCGTAAATCGCGAGACCATGGTCCTGAGTGACGGTAGTGGTCGAGACGATCGGATCAAGGACGGCAAGGCCAGAGCCCTTCACCATACGCACTGTGCGCAGGGCGGTTGGCACCGTCTGCGCCCAAAGGATTGATGGAATCGGAAAGGACGTTCCCGCGGCAATACCCACCTTGAAAAGGTCACGTCGAGAGATTCTCATATTAGTTCCCTCTTGGTTAGGCGCGTCGATTTGCGAACAAATACCGAGATGGTCGGCCGCGGCCTTTCGCGACGCCTAGCAGCATGGGCGTGTGACCGCCTTGGTCGCACGCTTGCATCTTGTCCGGTATGGCCGAGCGACCGGAATAACTGAAACGTTGGCTATTGGAGGCATCGTCAATACCAAGCTCAACCCGTTCGTTAGCTCGGCTCCGCCTTTGTCGCGACTGTGTCGAAGTGAGTGATATCGAACGAAGCCAGCTTCTTGGTCCCGAACCTCGCTTCCCCCCTCTTGCCTCGTCGCGGAACCGAAGAAAGTCTCAACGCTGAGCACCATCACGTTCCCAATCTTTTCGTTCTGCGGCCACAGCTCCATGGATTAGCCGATTGTTGATTGCGTGGCAGCTTGCGTCAAATTCAGTTTGTGTATCATCGCCATCTAGCACTGAGATGGAGCTGGCAAGGTCTGCACCTCATGCCGGACGGCGGCGTCCGACAATCGACGTGCCTGGCGCAATGGCGGGCGACTTCGACTTACCGAGCGCGGGCGTGCCAGTTGGCGCGGGTTGACCACTTTAAGGCGTTGTGATCCTCGGTGACTGGCGTGCGAACTCGTCATCTTTGCCCTCAACCGACATGACTGACGGTTAATCGGACCACGCTCAGTTGCGTGCTGGCGAGCGCGCCGGCCAAACCCCTTGTCCACGACAAATCGGCCCTCCGAGCGGCGTCTGCCCTTCGCCACGCCCTTCGGGGCGAATGGCACTTACGAACAGACCTTTCTTGAAGTTCACTAGACCATAACCGCAGGCACTGAAAATATAAATTAAGCTTAGGCTTACTCACTCCGAGCGGCCGGTTTGCTCATCCAGAAAGATTGGTGCACGCGTGTTTCGAAACTTCGGAGTTCAGAAGGCGAGGTACGCCGCCACATCAGCCGACTGCGCTGAACCGGCGCACGACATTCTCGAGCATGCGGGAAACCGGTCCCTCGGAGCCGTTTCGCCACAGGCTGCCGCAGAAAGTGATCGATCCGACGGAAAAAACTGCCCCTCCCTTGGGTTTGTCGAAATACACAATTTCGGCCCTCAACTGGGGCTCATTGGGCAGTACCTTCTGAGGTGGATCGCCCTCGATTGTGCCCCGACGCGCAATGTACTCTTCTGGAACCAGCATGAAAGAAGCAGGCTCATCCTCCGATCGGGCAAGGATAACGGCATTCTCCGGTGTCCCGAGCGCGGGATCCGTGCAGTCGAGCTCGTAGCCCGCGGCGCCACCACCCGAAAGGCCATAGTCTCCGATAACGTCCTCGTCGATTCCCTCGAAGATCCAAGCATGAGCCGGATCGCGCGATGCCGGCAGGCGGCGATAGTATGTGCCCTCAAAATCGCCTTGGCCCACGAAACCGACCCCTACGAGCATCTGCGGTGGACGCCGATTGCGCCTCCACAGTCCGCCTAACTGGCCGTCAAGCGCATGAAAATATTCGCCTGGCTCTGCGGCCCAGACGCGCATGCCGCCCTCGGCGCGCCTGAGTTCGAAGAGATGCGGTGCCTTCTTGTCACGCGCAATGCGCCAATAGAAGCCATTGCCGCCGAGATAGGCCAGTCTCCCGCCGTTCTCAGTGTACGCCTGCAAGGCGTCGAGCGTGCCGTGGGTGTGATATTCGGGATGCGTTCCCGTTAGTACGGTGCGATATGGGGTGAGAAGGTCCACACCTTCATCGTCCAGATCCTCATCCGTCACAATATCAAACTGAAAGCCTTTAGCCTCGAGCCACGCAAGGATATGCGTGTCGGCCGGATAATGCCGCAAGCCCGAGCCGCGCTGATCATTGATGCTGACGAAGCCTGGTCGCATCGTCAGGATTGGACGCAGGCGCGAAGTAAAGGTGATGCCGCTTCCGTCGCGATGGAGGTTGTAGGTCGAGCCTCCGTACTCCGGATGCTGATCGGGATTGTGCGGATAGGCACCCCATTGCCTGACACGCTCAAGATAAGCTACGTCGGCCCCACCTCGCCGATCATTGGCGTAGGCCTGATAGGTGAACGTCGGAGCAAGAAATGCGATCTGCGCGAAAGGACCCTGGCGCTTTGGGAGGACGTAGAAGGGCAGCCAGTCCTCACCGTCAAGGCAAGTCAGGTGAAACGCGTAGGCGCCGCTGGGGATATCCTTCGGAACGGTCCAGGTGAAACTAGGCTGCCATTGGCAATCGTCGAGATCGTCGTCGTGGAAATGGATGGCCGCGTAATCGCGCGGAGCATTGCGCCAGCATACTTCTCGCCCGCTCCATTTCGCGCCAACTACCGCGCGCATGGGCTGGTTGACGAGCCGCCCGTGATATTTCCCGGGCCCTACATCAGTCACTCTTGAACTGTCGATCCCTTGCGAGAAGTCCCAGGCGGCGAGCAGTTCGCCATCCAGCCGTTCCACCTCCGCCAAAGGATTGGCAAAGGCTTCAACGCAGCCGCGCAAAATCGCCGGATCCTCGAGTTTGCCCGTGAAATGGCGTTGCGGTGCGAGCGCGCGTTCGGCCGCGAAGAGGACTGTGCCCGAAGAAGGCAGGCTCAGACCTGCGGCGTGCCTATTGACCTTAACAAGCTCGCCTTTGTCGAGCGGCTGCTGTCCGAGCACCACGCGCCCGGAGGCTGGGTCAATAGCGAGCCAAAGGCGATACCACGCTTTCGGTTTGAGTGGCACCTTCGTTGCAAGCTTAAGCGACCCTTCGGGCCATACAATTGAGGCCTCAGCGCCAGATGCGCCGATGGAAAGAACGACGGCGTTGTCGCCCGCCTCCTCTGCCAATACAGCAGCCGAGGGACTGAGCACGCCCGGCTGGACCAGCAGCGTCCAGGTGCAGGCCGCGCTCCGATCTCTCACAGGCCCGCTCTTAATGATGCCATGCGAGCCGAGCTTGACCTCCTGTCGGCGTCCCTCATGGGTTTGGTCTAGAAGATCCGACAAGTCCTCGAATCGCATTCCTCGGCCCTGAGGATTTGGGTCGCCGCTGATAACGCGCAGGAGACGCGCGCGATAGGGCCCGGGTTCCCGAAGGCTCACGTGCGCGACGAATGTTTCCCCTGGGCGGTGGGAGAAGCGATCTAGATAGCCGGTGATGGGGACTTCGGTCATATCAAGTTCACCTTCGTTCTCGATATCGCGCACGGCCAAGTGGATCGGCGATTTATGCGAAGAGTTGGCGCGTTCAGCCAAGCATCAAGCGTCCACCGGCCTGCGTCAATTTTCGTTTTTGTATTGATACCATCTGGGAGCGAGATTGACCGGATCCCCTCCTGATGCGCTCGCTCAATATAAGTTATTATGCAAGCGCCGAAAACGCAGCGAGGAAGTGATCGATGACGCCCCGGGTCACCGGGCGTCAGTCTGAGAAGCAGGAAGACGAAAACTCCGACCATCGCCATTACGGCCATGGGTCGAAATAATCTTCGCAGGACGTAGCCGCCATTAAGCTGAGGCTTTCCGCATGTTCCACATCGGGATGATCCGTGGCATTCCGATGAGATCGGTGAGCGTCTTACGGCCTTACGGCGTGCGATTGGCGAGACGTATTTTCCCAATCTCACGTCACCAACGAAATCCCACCAGACCCTTTGCATCGAGGACAAGACGCGGCTGATCGAGTTTGGGCGGTTTGCGACCCTTTCACGACAGCGGCGTGCCGAGCGGCGACCCGAGACCTTCGCCTTTCTGGGCTTCACCCACTAATGCGGGCGGACCC
This sequence comes from Mesorhizobium sp. ORS 3359, assembly GCA_000824845.1. Classification (GTDB taxonomy): domain Bacteria; phylum Pseudomonadota; class Alphaproteobacteria; order Rhizobiales; family Rhizobiaceae; genus Mesorhizobium. The sequence goes on from CCNC01000189.1 coordinate 17,958, forward strand.
GGGATGGCCGGTTCATCGTGAAGTACAAGACGGAAGGGAACGCCTGACGCGTAAGCTGACGGCGCTGCGCCAGGATGCCTGGCGGCTCATGCACGCGCCAATGGCTGCGCAGCACAGGTGGTTCGCCGCCGTTCTGCGTGGACACTACGGCTACTACGGCAGGCCCCACAACTATCCAGCGCTCAACGGATTCCATCGGCAAATGCGCCGGATATGGCTACGCTGTCTGAGACGGCGCAGCCAGAAAAGCTGGCGCATGGGCTGGTCGGAGTTCGAGACCCTGACGGCGCGCTTCCCCCTGCCAACTGCGCGCATCACTCAAACCTGGGCGCAAGCACGGATATGACTCGGGTTACTCTCGGGCAGAGCCGGGTGCGGGAAATCCGCCCGCCCGGATCTGTGAGGGCGAAAGCCGAATGCCTGAGCTACTCGACCACGACCCTGGCCGGAGCAGTCTTGAAGCGCTTGGCTTGATCGAAACAGTCCACTCGTATTCAGACGGTATACGGCCTCGCAAGCATGACGACCTCAGTGCCGGCCTCCACGTGCATTCCGGATGATATCCCGCACACGAGAGCTGTGGTAGGCGCGAGAACTTCAACCGGCCTGTATCGCAACGAATCCATGGGATGTAGCACCCCTATGACGTCGCCCTGCTTTATTTGATCGAAGATGGAGCAGCGAGGTTCAAAAATCCCTGCCACCGGTGACTTCACCTGGTCCGACAAAAGAGTCTCCAATGTCTGGGCGGACTTCTGGTGCCGGAAGTTAGGATATTCGGCCTTTCCCTCGACCAATCCCAGTGCAATCAGAGCATTGCGCAGGCCAGTCTCGTAGATCGCTAGGGCCTCAGCTCCGACTGTGCTGCCGCCGAGTTCAGCGCAAATAAATAGCTTGCCTTGCTCGTGCACCCAGGTGTCGAACATTCCAGGAGTATCGTCGTGCTCCCAAATCAGTGTGATAGGAAGTTTGAAGGCTTCCGCCATCTTGACGGTCTTGCGCATGAGATCTGCGTCAGCGATTGGATGCGTTATGACTGCTGGTGGAAAGTCCCAAGTCGGTCCGAAGCTGTGCAGATCGAATACCGTGTCGACCTCAGGTAAAAGCAGGTGCGAGATGGTATGCGCAATGCGCTCTGTCACCGATCCGTCGGCGCGCCCCGGAAACTCTCGATTGAGGTTCTTTCCATCGACCGGTGTGTTTCGGGTCCAAGCCCGTACGGCAAGTGGATTGATCTCGGGAACGATGATGATCTTTCCACATGTCTGCGCATCAGGCAGCCATTCGGCCAGCCTTCGCGCGACAATTGGCCCTTCCAACTCATTTCCGTGATTCCCGCCCGTGATCAGCAGACGCGGCCCCCTCCCCTTGTTGAGGCTAAAGACCGGCAGCGAAAGCGTTTCACAGTCAGTGCCACCGGCGACAACAAGATGTCCAGTGCTCAAACCAGGCGCACCGATGTCGAAGGTAAGTCGTGGTGCATGGCTCATGGCCCGCCTCCGTATGTGTGGAATTGCAGCGGATTGAAAACTCGAATTTGTGCGCGATGGCGCCAAGAACATCGGAGTTGGATTTGCTATTGGGTCACGCTGCTTAGCGTCATGACGACGGGCTGCGCTCGAAGCCTATTATGCCAATGTCATTATCGATGACAATTCGAGTCCCGAACGGCTCAGAGAGCTTCTGCAACCGTTCGAGGATAGCCCTTGCCTGTGGACCGGTTACGAGCTGCGGTATGCCTCGATTTGCAAACCTCTTGGCATAGCCCAATTCGACGGGGTATAGCCGCAACTGCACGAGTCGATTCTGCTCAAACTGGCTTACCGTGATGATGCTCTCATAGAAGATCGGTTGAGAGAGTGCCCCCACAAAGCCATCAGCGGTGGGGTAACCTTTAGCTTCCTCATCAACCGTCACTTCGGCATCGGTATCTTGCCGCGGGTCCTTGCCGTAAGCCTCAAACATGTCCGCCCCGACCGGAGTTCGCAGGTCGTCGTAGAAGAAATTGCCCAAGCCATAGAGGATTGGACGGCCTTTGTAGATTTCAATCCCACGGATCAGGTGTGGGCCGTGCCCGATATAAGCATCCGCCCCAGCGTCGATGAGCTTATGCGCAAAAGACTGCTCGTAATCCGGCGGATCTTGGCTGACTTTATGACTCCAGTTAGGCTCGTGCCCGTGATTGGTGGCAATGCAGAAATCGGAGAATTGTTTGCCCCGCCGAACGTTTCGCAAGATTTCGGCGACATCACCCCGATTGGGTTCGTAGGCGTAGCCAGCTTCGTTGCCCGCTCTGAATGTCGCCCCAGCGACCACGACACGGGCTGGATCATTGTCGTCTGGTTTAGAGCCAGGCAACATCGCCCGCAATTGCCTTAAACTTTTCAGGATGTCGGCTGGGACGACGATGCTTTCTGTCAAACGAAGCGGGTTCAGTCCTGGTCTGCCGGGAGCCTCTCCAGCAGCATCACACGCGCGAAACATCGGCCCGAACGTTGTACCGAACGACACCAGCGCGACCCTACCACGCGCAGTCTCCAAAAAGCGAGCGGCGCCGGCCTGCGCGAGATTTTCGCCTGCACCTGCATGGACGATCCCGCTCTCATCCAATATGCGGCTCGTCTCTCGCATGCCTTCAAGGCCCCAGTCGAGCGTATGGTTGTTCGCGCGGCTCATGAGGTTGAACCCCATAGCCTTCAGATCAGGTCCAAGCTCCGGAACACTGATATGATACGCTCCGCCATGCTCCGCCTGTGGACTCCCCTCGAATGAACGAATGTCGAAGATTAGAGTTTCCATGTTGCCGAACGTGGCGTCGCCGTTGCGCAGGACTTGCAGGATTTCATCAAAACCAGGGTGGTTCCCGTTGGTCAGCGGTCGGGACAGGATTAGGTCGCCCACTGCCACCATCGTAAAGCCATCGGCTACGTTCGTCTTAATTGAGCCGACCCTATCATATTCGTCGTCCGGCCCGGTCAAATGGGAGCTATGCTCGTTGATGTCGCTCTTCAATGACCTCTCCATCGGCTGAATAGGGGAACGCAAACTAAATTGCCTCTATTTATTAACTCGATCCAATATATCTTTGTTGTGGCTGCCATCTTGCGACAAGATAATCAGATGCTGTGTGGCCTGGGACGCTCGACGAGGATTGACCGGCCGGCAAGCGGGCAGGCTCAGCATATCGCTTACACCGAAAACGCTGGGACCCCAGGCTCAATGCTCCAGCTCAAGCTATGCTAGCCGTCGGATTTCCAGTCCTCGTATGCTGCCATACGTTTCGGCAGGAGATCCTCAGCCATGTGTTTGCGCGGCTGTCCCTTCGGGTGTTCGAGTGGTGGCCAGCGCCTCTGTCGCGGGAGCGCGCACATGACACGCCACAACCCGCCCATCTGCCATGGCGACCAGAGGCGGCACATCGATACGACATCGTTCGACCGCTAGCGGGCAGCGCGGATGGAACGCGCAGCCCTTGGGAGGATTAATCGGACTCGGCACCTCCCCTTCGACGGGAGCTTCCAGGCGCACCCGCGTTGGATCCGGTATTGGAGCCGCTGCGATCAGCGCCTCAGTGTAAGGGTGGACAGGCTTGGCGAACAGCGCCTCGCAATGGGCGAGTTCAACGATCCTCCCCAGATACATGACCGCCACGCGATGCCCGATATGCTCGACAACGCCAAGGTCATGCGAGATGAAGATCAACGCGATCCCCATCTGCTTTTGAAGGTCCAGAAGCAGGTTCAGGATTTGGGCCTGGACGGAGACGTCCAAAGCCGACACCGCCTCGTCGGCGATGAGGAGCGAGGGCTGGAGTGCCAGTGCTCGCGCTATGCCCAGCCGCTGCCGCTGCCCACCCGACAGTTCGGATGGAAGCCTGTCCATCATCTGAGGCGACATGCCAACCTTGCGCAGAAGATCGGCTGCCAGAGCTTTGCGCTGCCTGCGGCTGAGGCGCTCAAAGTTCTCGACAGGTTCGGTAATGATCTTTTCGGCGGTAAGCCGCGGGTTCAGCGAAGAGTAAGGATCCTGGAATACCATCTGCATCCGACGACGCCAGGTCCGAAGCGAGCCCTTCCTCAGACCGGCGATGTCTGTGCCTTCGATCAAGACGCGTCCGCTCGTCGGCTCCGCAAGCCGCATGAGCAGACGTGCCACGGTGGACTTGCCGCAACCGGATTCGCCGACGATACACAGCGTCTCGCCGGCCGAAACCGAGAATGAAACGTCTTCCACGGCCCGCACCACCGGGATCTCTCTGTTCAAGATACCTGCGCTGAGCGGGAAATGTTTGGTCAGACGGTCGACATTCAACAATGGAGTGTTCATGCCCCCATGACCTCCTCGGCGCGCCAGCAAGCGGCGGAATGACCACGCACGACATCTCGCAATATTGGTGTCTTTTCGCGACAAATATCTATCGCGAATGGACAGCGTGAAGCGAAACTGCAGCCGACGATCGGCTCGCGCAGGCTGGGTACGGTTCCGGGAATTTCCGACAGACGTTGTTGTCGACCGCGCCGCCGATCCGGCACCGAGCGCATCAAGCCCTGAGTGTAGGGATGCGATGGGCGCGCGAACAGATCCACGACGCCCGCTTGCTCCACGATGCGACCGGCATACATGACGATGACGCGTTGGCAGGTCTCTGCCACCACGCCCAAGTCATGGGTGATGAACATGACTGCCGTTCCTGTACGCTCTTTCAGATCGACGATCAGCCGAAGGATCTGCGCCTGAATTGTAACATCGAGGGCCGTTGTTGGCTCGTCGGCGATCAAGAGCTGCGGCGAGCAGGCAAGCGCCATGGCAATCATTGCGCGCTGGCGCATACCGCCTGACATTTCGTGCGGATAGTTGTTGACGCGGCGCTCAGGGTCCGCGATGCGGACCAGGCGCAACATTTCTTGAGCCTTTGCCATCGCTTCTGTTCGGGAGGCTCTTGTGTGGATCTGCACCGCTTCGGCAATTTGGTGGCCGACGGTATAAACCGGGTTCAGACTCGTCATCGGCTCCTGGAAGATCATCGCGATCCGGTCGCCGCGAATCTTTCGCATCTTCCGGTCGGAGAGCTCGAGCAGGTTGCATCCGTCGAACCGGATCTCGCCGCCGACAGTCCTGGCGGCGAGCTTCGGCAGCAGTCGAAGAATAGAAAGAGCGGTGACGCTCTTGCCGCAGCCGGACTCTCCCACCACGCCGAGCGTCTCGCCTTTCATGACCTGGAAGCTGATGCCGCCCAGCGCGCGAGTGACGCTTTCCTCGCCGTAAAAATGGGTCTCGAGGTCGCGCACCTCGAGAAGCACATCGTTGGTTACTGTCGTGTGCATTTGCATCAGCGCCTCCGCTTCGCGCGGGGATCGAACAGGTCGCGCAGGCCATCACCGAGCAGGTTGACGGCAAGAACCGTGACGGCCAGACAGATGCCGGGAGCAAAGATCGTCATCGGCGCGATTGCCAGGTAAAGTCGTGAACTGGCAATCATGTTCCCCCAGCTCGGGATTTCGGGCGGCACACCGACTCCCAGGAAACTCAGTCCCGCCTCCGTCAGGATCGCGCTGGCGCATACATTGGCGGCCTGGACCATGAGCGGCGGGATGGTGCTCGGTAAAATATGGCGCCACAACACCTTCGGCAGACGCGCGCCGCCGCAAACCGCAGCCTCGACGTAGGGACGTTCACGCACTGTAAGAACGACCGAGCGGACCAGCCGAGCGACACCCGGAAGCTCAGGGATGGCAATAGCGACAATAAGGATGCCAATGCCGGGACCGGTCAGGGAAATGAGCGCAATGGCCAAGAGGATCGTTGGGATGGACATCAGGCCGTCCATGACCCTCATAGCCACCCCGTCAAAAGCTCGGCTGTAACCGGCCAGGATGCCGATCAACAGCCCGCCCACAGCTGCGCAGGTTGCCGAAAGCAAGCCCACCATAAGCGAGATCCGAGTACCAAAGATTGTCCGTGCAAACACGTCCCGTCCCAGATTATCGCTCCCGAACCACATGTCCGCTGATGGCGGCAGCAGCCGCTTGAATGGGTCCATGTTCACGGCATCGCCTGCGTAAAGCGGCGCAGCAAGCGCCAACGCGATCAGCACGGTCAGAAGGCCACCGCCCAGAAGGACGAGCGGATGCCGCTTCGCAAAGCGCGGAACATTGGACAGTTGCAAGCGGCCGATCGGCGCTGCTTCAACCGGGGCGGAGAGAAGCGTCATGTCAATACCGGATACGAGGGTCGATCAGTGTGTAGGCAAGATCAACGGCGAGATTGACCAGAACATACATGCCTGAAGCAAGGATCAGCACACCCTGGATTATCGGATAGTCGCGATTGTTGATCGCATCGACCGTGAGACGACCGATCCCGGGTACATTGAAGACGGTTTCGGTGATGACGACCCCGGAGATCAAATAGGCGAAACACAAGCCCACCACCGTCAGGATCGGCACCCCCGCATTCTTCAAGGCATGGTGGAAAAGCATGGCGTATGGCGACGCACCCTTGGCAGCGGCCGTTCGCATATAGTCCTCGGACAGAACCTCCAGCATGCTCGCGCGCGTGATCCTGGCGATAAAAGCAATATAGCCGAGACTAAGCGCCATAGTAGGAAGAACCAGGTGCTCAAACCAAGGCCCGACTCCCTGGGCGATTGGCCGATATCCCTGCACCGGCAGCCAATGCATGCTGATCGCGAACCAATATATGATGAAATAGCCGACGACAAATACCGGCACCGAAAAGCCAATCGCCGCGAACACCGAAAGCATGCGGTCGACTGCGCCACCAGCCCGCCACGCGGCGAAGATCCCGAATGAAACTCCAAGCAAAACCGAAACGATCATGGTCAGGATCGAGAGGGAAAGGGTCGGCTCCAGCCTTTGCCCGAGAAGCTCCAGAACGGGTCGGCCGGCAAAGATCGAAGTGCCGAAATCACCGCCAAGCATGTCCCCTACCCACCGGACGAATTGGATCGGCATGGGCTCATTCAGCCCCAGCTTCTCGCGGATGCCAGCAATCATCTCCACCGTGGCGGACTTACCGGCGATAATGGCCGCCGGATCTCCAGGCGCCAGCCTCAGCAGCAGGAAAACAAACATCCCGACCATCGCCATTACGGCGATGGTCGAAACTAACCTGCGTAGCAGGTATGCTACCATCAGCCGGAAGCCTTCTGCATATTCCACATTGGAACGATCTGAGGCATGCCAATGAGACCGGTCAGCGTCTTACGACGCGCTATCGGCGAAACATAAGTTCCGAGCCTTACATCGCCGACGTAGTCCCACCAAATTGCTTGCATCTTGCGCGCCATTCCCTTGCGCTCGTCGAGCGTTCCGGCATCGGCCCATTTGGTCCGAAGTGCTTCATATTCTTCGTTCTTTGGCCAGCCATACCACGCATCGTCCCCGTTCGCGAGAAGCAGCGGAGTCGCGAGGGGATTGCCAAGAGAATAGTTGGATTCCGAAGTAATGAACATACTCCAGCCGCCGTTCTCGACGGGCTCCTTCTTTGCCCGCCGGGTGGTGAGCCCGCCCCAGTCGCTCGGTGCAAGCTCCGCATTAACGCCGATCTTTCGCAGCGTCGCTGCCAGAAGTTGCGACGCATTGTCGGATTCATGCCAGTCCGTCGGGTCGAGAATAACAACTTTTTCGCCTGCGTAGCCTGCTTCCTTGAAAAGTTGCTTGGCTTTGTCCGGGTCGCCGCCTTTCTTGAACCATCCCGTGTTCTCGTCATTCGAAACGAGCGTATCGCGGCCAAATATCGAAGTGACTGTACTGACATACTTTGGGTCGGGGTACATGGCCTGCATGCACGCCTCCTGGTCGATCAGGTGAAGCACTGCCTGCCGCGCCTTGACGTTGTCAAACGGTTTCTGCAGACAATTCATGCGCAGGATCACATCCCAGCCCAGCTTATCCAAAACCTCGAGCGCGAGATTGGAATCGCTCTCCACCATCGAGAAAAGGTCAGCCGGTGGCGTCTCAAAGTAGTCGACCTCATCAGCCTGCAGCGCCGCCATTGCTGTCTGCTGGTCGGCAATGACATCCCAAACGATGCGATCGACATTGACGATCTTGCCACCGGCCAGTCCATCGGATGGCTCGTTCCGCGGCACGTATTTATCATTGCGATCGTAGGTGATGCTCGCGCCGGGCTTAGCAAGCCCTTCGTTGAACTTGAATGGCCCTGACCCAATCGTCGTAGTCACCTGCTCCGTTGCAGGGCGGTTAGCGTCCTTCTCGCGCATGATGAAGAGGCAGGGCGGGGTCAGGTCTGCCAGGATGTCGATGAGTAGCCCGAGCGGCTCCTTAAGGGCAATTGTGAAAGTCTTGTCGTCCTTCTTGGAGATATCCTTCGCGCGGGCTACAATCAGCTGCCCACCAGGATGCACTTGGCCCCAGCGACGGATGGAGGCGACACAATCAGCCGCTGTTACTGGTGTGCCGTCATGCCAACTGAGTCCGTCCCGCAGCTCGAACGTATAAGTCCTCTTGTCATCAGAAACATCCCATCTTCCCACCATCTGCGGCTGCGGCATGAACTGGGAATCAAGCGAGAATAAGGTGTCGTAAATCGCGGCGCCGTGGTCCGCGGTGATGTTCGTGGCCGTCCAGATCGGATCGAACACACGAAGATCGCTTGCCTTGACCATCCGCACCGAACGGGCCCCAGACGAGGAAGCCTGCGCGCGCAGGATTGAAGGCATCGAAAGCACCGTTCCGGCAGCCAAGCCCACCTTGAAGAGATTGCGTCGAGAGATATTCATGTTCCGCTCCCCTTATGTTGATTCATTTAGGTAATTGCTGCGTAGCCCAACCACGGAAGCCGACGGTGACTTTTGTGGGGAGGCTCTCGGTCCGACTTTTGCCCCCATCTCGAAGCAGTTCAGTGTTTTCCGATGCGCTGATCGACCGTCTACCCGCCGCCGCTCGCATTGCGATCCGGTGTCGGTACTCTGTTGTGTGACCCTCGTTGTCATAACTTGTTGACCCGGGGGCTGCCCGGGTCAAATTCAGTTTGTGGATTATCGCCATCTGGCTCCTAGATGGGGAAACGACGCTCGACTTCGCCAATACCAAAGCACCCGCGCATTAATTCCGTATTTCTCGGAACTCATCATCGACACTCACAAGTCGGGCGCGAAGCCCACCACACCTCCAGCCAGTTGGTTGCGAAGGCGTTGACTCCGCACCGGTCAGCCAGCCTTTCAACCTCGCCCCAGTCAAGACAAATGCTGCTATAATGAAACTCAGAGACAGAGCTCGCATGAGTATTTTGTTGCAAAGTTTTGATGATGGTCACGTGGGAGAACCCTGCATCAATTTTCGTGAGCTTCGAGGTGCTCAAAGGTCATCAGGTCGACCAGTCCCTCGTCTTGTTATGCGTGTGCTGATATCTAGCCTACAATCTAGCCTGCGTGACTTGAAAGAAATGATGGCCGAACGCGGCTCGACGTTGATCATTCAGCGATCCATCGCTGAGTCATTCATTTCGTGCCGCGGTCGCCAGAGCGCTTGAAGGGCGGCAAGCGTGCCGTTACCCCGCCAAATGACATGTTGAGGAAACCCACATCAAGGTTCGCAGTGAGTGGATGTCTGTAGTTTCGCCGCATTTTCTGCGACAACACGCGGCTCCACTTGGCTGCAAAATTCTCATGCGGCAAGCGCCGTCTCTGCGAGTTTCACCCAATAGCTCATGCCATGCGGGATGGCCTCGTCGTTGAAGTCGTAGGCGGGGTTGTGCAGGCCCGCAGTGTCGCCATTGCCGATGAAGATGAAAGCTCCCGGCCGCGCCTCCAGCATATAGGAGAAATCCTCGCTGCCCATTATCGGCTCGATAGCGCGGTGCACTTGGCCGTCGCCGGCGACGTTGGCCGCAATGTCGCTCGCAAACATCATCTCCTCCGGATGGTTGAAGGTGACGGGATAGCCGGAACTGTATTCTACCGCGACCGTCGCTCCGAACGCCAGGCCGAGCCCTTCGCAAAGTGCGCGGATGCGCTCCTCGGCCTTCTTGGCAATCTGCTTCTTCAGCGTGCGCACGGTGCCGGCGATCTCGGCGCTTTCGGAAATGACATTATAGGCATCGCCGGCGTGGAACTTCGTCACCGACACCACCACCGCCTCGACCGGATCGGTGCTGCGGGAGGCGACGGTCTGCAGCGCGCCCACCAACTGGCTGGCGATGACGATCGGATCGATCGTGCCGTGCGGCATCGCGGCATGCCCGCCGCGACCCTTGACAGTGATAGTGAATGCTGCCGTCGCGGCCATGATCGGACCGGGCCTGATGGCGAACTGGCCGACCGGCAGGCCCGGCATGTTGTGCATGCCGAACACCTTCTCGATGTCGAAGCGTTCCATCATGCCATCCTTGACCATCTCGTTGCCGCCGCCGCCGCCTTCCTCGGCCGGCTGGAAGATCACAGCCACTGTGCCGGCGAAATTGCGCGTCTCGGCAAGATATTTGGCGGCGCCCAAGAGCATCGCGGTATGGCCGTCATGGCCGCAGGCATGCATCTTGCCGCGCACGGTCGAGGCCCATGGCTTGCCGGTGATCTCGTCGATCGGCAGCGCGTCCATGTCGGCGCGCAGCCCGATCGTCGGGCCATCGCCCTTTCGGCCGCGGATGATGCCGACGACGCCGGTCTTGCCAAGCCCCGTCACCACCTCGTCGCAGCCGAAGGCCTTCAGCTTCTCGGTGACGAAGCCGGCGGTCTGGAAGACGTCGAAATTCAGCTCCGGCGTCTGGTGGAGATGTCGTCGCCAGCCGGCAACTTCTTCCTGCATTTCCGCGGCGCAGTTGAGAATTGGCATTTTAGGTCCATGTCTTTTGTTGGGCAGGCGGTTCACATTCGCCGCTCTGTATTTGGCTGGGGTTAGTCGGGCTGCACAACCGGGCCATGTCGTCCGCCACCCCGTGCCGGCGACCGGAATCTGGCAGTGCCGATATGCGCATCTGATCGTTGAGCGCAATTGCGACGCTAGCTGAATTCTACTTAGTTACCCGAATGCGGCGGTCGGTCGGAGTGCTCCGACCTTGGCGCCCATTCGGCTTAAGATGGCAGGGCGCGTCAATTCGGTCAGTTCCGCCGTAAGTGCGACGTCATATAGCAGAAACTTGGCCAGCACGGCGGCGATCATGACCTCGCCGGCACGGCCGGCACCGTCATCGCATTTGAGCGCGATACCGAAACCAAGTTGCGGCAGCGCCGCGCAGTAGACGCCTTCGGCACCGATCTTGACGAAAATCCGGCTGGGTGCAGCTTGCATCAGCGCGACGTCGGCCCCGTCGGTGCCAGAAACCAGGAAAGGCTCGGCCATGCAGGCAGTGAGCAACCGCTTCGCCGCCCTGGCGCGCACCGGTTCGAAGCCGACACCAGTCGCCATTCGGGCAAATCCACACGCAAGGCTGCGCAGCGGCACGGCATAGGTCGGGATCGAGCAGCCGTCGGTGCCGCAATGGTCGACATCATGGGCGACGCCGGTCACCGCCTGCACGGCCTCCCGCACCATCCCCTGCAAGGCATGGCCGGCCTTGACGTAGCCGCTATGGGCGAAGCCGGCATGGACGCAAGTGCAAAGGAACCCGGAATGCTTGCCGGAACAATTGTTATGCAATGCGTTCGGCGATCCGCCGGCGCGAGCGAGCGCGACTGTTGCTTCATGGCTCGACGGCCAGTGCGCGCCGCACTCCAGCGCTGTCTTATCAAGACCTGCTTTTGACAGCATCGCCCGTGCCAGTTCGACATGTGCCGGTTCGCCTGAATGAGAGGCGCAGGCGAGCGCCAGTTCGCGATCGCCGAAGCCAAACGCTTCCGCTGCGCCGCTCTCCACCAGCGGCAACGCTTGGATGGCCTTGACCGCCGAACGCGGGAACACCGGGCGTGCTGTATCGCCGAGTTCCCACACCGGCTTGGCATCGGCGTCGAAGACGGCGATGGCACCGCGATGGGCACTCTCGACAGTCGTGCCGCGCAAAACCTCTACTAGTACCGGATTAGTCATGAATTCCCCACAAGAGTAGAATGCAGTCGCTGGCCCTGTCTGCAATAAACCCGGACATGGCCGGATCGGCGATAGGCCTCGCCCTGAATAAGCTGGTTGCCACCGACAGAAAGTATCTTCGAATCGACCGGCGAGAAGCTGAGCGGGAAATCTATGATAGCACTCCATGCCGGCGATGGTGGGCTCCAATCTGTGAAGGATAGCCAGCCATTACGCCTCAGCTTTCTGCATATTCCACATTGGGACAGACTCTGGCATGCCGATGAGGCCGGTAAGGATCTTGCGGCGTGCGATTGGGGTAACAACCCGACCCAGAAAAACTGTACCAGCAAGATCCCAAGCGACTTGCTGCATCCTACGGGCAAGCGCCTTGCGCTCCTCCAGCGTTTCGGCATCGGCCCATTTAGCGCGAAGAGCCTCATACTCTTCGCTGTTCGGCCAACCATACCAAGCCTTGTCACCATTGGCGGCGAGAGACGATTGGCTGATAGGATCACCTCGGGTGGCGTCTGACTCGCTTGTTACAAAGATGCTCCAGCCACCCTCGCTAACTGAACCCTTGTTGGCGCGGCGGGCTGCAACACCGCCCCAGTCGCTTGCCGCGAGTTCCGCGTTGACGCCAACCTTTCGCAATTCCGCCGCCAAAATTTGCGAGGCGTTGCTTCCCTCTGCCCAGTCCGTCGGTTGCAGAATGACGACTTTTTCGCCTGCATATCCGGCCTCCTCAAAGAGTTTCTTCGCCTTCTCAGGATCACCGCCCTTTTTGTACCAGGCTGTATTTTCATCGTTCGATATTGGGTTACCGTCCCCAAAAAATGAAGTGATGGTACTGCCATACTGTGGGTCCGGCGAAATAACCCGGAGATAAGCATCCTGGTTGACCAAGTGAAGGACTGCTTGGCGTGCCTTCACATTGTTGAACGGTTTTTGCAAACAATTCATGCGCAAGATATAAACTTGACCGGATTTATCGAGAACTTCGAGGGCCAAGTTAGGGTCACTTTCTATCACGCCGAAGAAATCGGCAGGCGGCCCATCAAAGTAGTCGATCTCCCCCGCCTGCAAAGCCGTGAAAGCAGTCTGCTGGTCGCCGATATTGTCCCAGATGACACGATCGACCTTGACGACTTTGGCGCCAGCCAACCCGTCAGATGGCTCGCCGCGTGGCACGTATTTTTCATTGCGGTCGTAGGCGAAACTGACGCCGGGTTTCGCCAGAGCTTGATTGAACTTGAAAGGCCCCGATCCGATGTTCGCGGTAACTGCGTCGGTCGCAGGTCTAGTGGCATCTTTCTCGCGCATGACGTAGAGGTTCGACGTCAGGATAGTGGGCAGAAGCCCCAGCCGCTCCCTGAGTGAGATAGTGAATGTCTTGTCGTCCTTCTTCGAGATGTCCGTGACCCGCGCCATCACCAATCGGCCACCTGATTTCGCTTGGCCCCATCGGCGGATCGAGGCGACGCAGTCCGCGGCGGTGACGGGGCTGCCGTCGTGCCAGCTGAGGCCATCTCGCAACTCAAATGTATAATTCTTCTTGTCGTCGGAAAGGCCCCATTTCCCGACCATTTGCGGTTGTGGCATACGTTTAGAGTCAAGCGAGAACAGCGTATCGTAAATCGCTATGGCGTGGTCCAAAGTGATGGTAGCGGTCGTAGCCATAGGATCGAAGATGCTTAGGCCGCCGGTCTTCACCATACGGACGGTCCGCGCGTCGGTTGGCGCTGTCTGCGCCCGCAGGACGGAAGGGATCGCTAAGGCCGTTCCAGCGGCTAAACCTGCCTTTATGATTTCACGTCGAGAGATTTTCATGTTCCGGTCTCTTATGTTGATTCAATTAGGCAATACAGCATCTGCCTAACCACAGAAGCCGACGGTGCCTTTGTGGTTGGCCCTCGGTCCGACTTTTACCCCTATCGAAGCAGCTCAATCTTTTGCGATGCGCTGATCGACCATCTACCCGCCGGCCTGCTCACATTGCTATCCGGTGTGGGTACTCTGTTGTGTGACCCTCGTTGTCATAACTTTGGTGACCTGGGCCCGCCCGGGTCAAATTCAGTTTTGGGATTATCGCCATCTGGCTCCTTAGATGGGAGAACGACGCCCGACTTCGCCAATACCAAAGCACCGGCGCGTTAATCTCGTGATTCTCGAACTCATCATCGATACTCACGGGTCGAGCGCGAAGCCCACCACACCTCCAGCCAGTTGGGTGCGAAGGCGTTGACGAGCATCGGCCAACCAGCCCTTCAACCTCGCCGCAGTTAGGGCGGATGCTGAAATCTCAGCGATAGAGACCTCGCATGAGAAACCGAGTCGCAGCCACCTAAGACTGTTTAGACTAGAAGGTCCGCTTTTACGACGAACACTTATGCCCACCGCGGCAAAGCGGTCAGCTACGCGGGAACCTGCGACGGTACCCCCGCCCGGCCCGACACGCTGCATCATGACAAGCCGCCGCGAGAGCACGCGAGGGGGGGGGCCGGCGCCCCTCTGTCGCGATGATTTTATTTGGCGCCATCTTCGGACAACAGAATCGGCTGTTTGGTCGGTTGCGATCACCCAATCACACTTGCTTTCTCCCTAGGGGGGCTGGCTGACAGGGAGGGCTCTCGCGCGGTAACGGATTACGGCGAAGATGAAGGCTGCAGGTTTACCGATGCCGCGTTACAGCACGTCTACGTAGCCACCGACAGACAACCACCATCGCAACTAGGGCGACCGCAGCTGCGATATAGAGCATCTCGGTCGTACCATCACCTCCATCCGGAGCCACGCCAAAAATTCGCTCAATGAAATCCATGTCTCTGTCCTTTCCTGGAACGATTGCTAAATCGACACGTGTGTCCCCACGGACACACTAGGGTGCCGTGGTACCGAGCAGTTCTATGCCAGCGCTCTTAAGCTCGACATTGAGCGCAGTGACCTCGTTTCTCACGAGCTCGGCAAGGTTTTCGATTTCGGTATCGACCTTCGACATGATCACGTCCGCGACATGCCGAGCCTGCAGACTTGGCGGGGCGTCCGCGATATTCACCGTGCTGACAAGGTCGATCAGTTTATCGTCCAAGCCGACTGGGTTGCGGTCGTCTCGGTCTCGCGGCGTCTCCCGCTTGTTGTCGACCAGCGCTCCCTCGATCATTTCGAGCCGCGCGATCAAAGCTTGGGCTCTGTCTCCCAGCGATCTCTGACTGTTAGCGAGCCTTTTGTGTATATCCGCGAGCTGGCGCTTCAGGAGGCGGAGGCGATTGACCGCCTGATTGAGCGTTGACAGCTTGTCCAACAGCTTTTGCGACAGTGCAAACTGCTCTTGGAACTCCTTTTCGGTTGTGCCGACGCGAGGGTCCTTGATCACGGTGAATGCGATTGTCTGGCTCTTGCCGCCGACCTGTAGCTCGACCTTATAAACCCCGGGGACTATCGTCGGGCCGCTCGGGTCCTCAGGCTCCGCCGCAAGCGGCTGGTACTTTCGTGTCACTAGCGACGGATCGAGCTTGACGGGCCCTGGATATTTTAGATCCCACACAAATCGGTTGAGACCAACCTTCGTGCCGGGCCTTCGATCAAACGATGTACCCTGATCGTCGCTCGAGAAGGAAATGATGCTGTTGTCGGCAGCGTCCCGGAACGTGAGCTTGACAGGCTCTTTCACATCTTCTGGAAGCCAATAGTAGACGATGGCACCGTTAGGCGGGTTCTCGCCGCAGTCGAGGTAAAGGCGAACGCGTCGGCCGTCGACCAATTCAACACTCTCTGTACCAGCGCCAACGCCGAATGCAGAGCTGTAGCTCGTGCCAAAGTTGGCGAAATCCGTCCCGGCGTAAACAGAAAGTTTGGTGCGAACTGTCGGGCGCGGAGTTATGAGCTTCACGTCGTGCTGATCCGGGGCTAACTCGCGCAACGGCGTTATATCATCCAGAATCCAAAAGGACCGTCCGTGAGTGCCGGCGACGAGATCGCTCTCCTTGATCTTGAGGTCGTAAACCGGGACAACGGGGAGGCCGCCGGCCATGCGCGACCAATGCGAGCCGTCGTCGAGGCTGAAGAAAACACCCGTTTCCGTGCCGACAAACAGGAGTCCGGGCCTGGCTGGATCCGCGCGCACCACCCGGGTGATTTCGTCCGTCGGAAAATCGCCATTGATTGGCTGCCAACTCTTGCCACCATCCTTCGTGCGGAAGAGATAGGGTTGGTAGTCGGAAAGTTTGTACCGTGTGGCCGCTAGATATACCGTGTTCGCATCGTGGGGTGAGATTTCGACGCAGCCGACATAAGCTAGCTCTGGCATGCTGTCGGGCGTGACGTTTCTCCACTGCGCTCCACTGTTGCGCGTCACATGGACAAGACCGTCGTCCGTAGCAGCCCAGATCTCGCCCCTGCGGTGGGTCGATTCCACAAGCGAGGCGCATGTCGCATGCACCTCGGCGCCGGAGTTATCGCGAGTCAAGATTCCCCCTGAGTAATCCTGCCGAATAGGATCGTTCCGGCTGAGATCGGGGGACATCGCTGTCCAACTCGATCCTTCGTCTTCGCTACGGAAAACATGGTTGCCTCCGGCATAAAGCGTGTTCGGATCATGCGGTGAGAATGTGAGGGGGAAGGTCCAGCCAAAGCGGTAGCGCATATCCTTCGGCGCCATGCCGTTCCCGTTTTCCGGCCAGACGTTGACCACCCTGATTTGCCGGGTCCGGTGGTCGTATCGTTGCAAAGCTCCGGTGCCGCCCGGACTCGATCCGATCGCACCGCAATAAACCACATCGGAATTACTCGGATCGACAACGATGAAGCCGCTCTCGCCAGTGCCCGGATAGGTGGATTCGCCGAGCGGAATAACACCCCATTCCGAGGCGCTCGGGACCGAGATTGCGGTGTTGTCCTGCTGGGTGGCATAAACGCGATAAGGGTGCTTGTCATCGACGTCGATGCGATAGAACTGCGCCGTCAGTTGATTGTAGATCGACGACCAGGTTCTGCCGCCGTTGAAGGTGACGCAAGCACCGCCATCATTGCCCTGGGCCATCCGCTTGGGATTAGCCGGGTCGATCCAGAGATCGTGATTATCACCGTGAGGAGTGGTCACTTCGGTAAAGCTCGCCCCTCCATCGGTGGACTTCCACATCTGCAAGTTGTTTACATAGACAGTATCGGGATGGCCGGTGTCCGCGAAGATGTGGGTATAATAGAAAGGGCGGTGCATCAGATCTCGGTTCTGCGAAACCTGAATCCAGCAGTCGCCATAATCGTCGCTGCGATAGAGGCCGATTTTATCGCCCTGGGCCTCGACGAGGGCGTAGACGCGCCCGCGCTGCGCCTGCGAAACAGAGACGCCTAGCTTGCCGAGTACCCCGTCCGGTAGCCCGTTCCGCCCAGACAGTTCCTCCCAGCTGTCGCCGCCGTCGAGAGACCGGAACATTCCGCTCCCCGGCCCGCCGCTGTTCAAGCTCCAGAAATTCCGCCGCGCCTCCCAGGTGGTGGCGAAGAGTATACGCGGATTGTTCGGGTCCATCGAAATGTCGACGGCACCGGCGTCGGGGCTGCGGTAAAGGATCTTCTGCCAAGTCTTGCCGCCGTTTTTGGAGCGGAACACGCCGCGCTCCTCATTGGGCCCAAAAGCGTCCCCGAGCGCCGCGACATAGACAATATCGGAATCTTGCGGGTGGATGCAGACCCTGCCGATGTGGCGGCTTTGTTTCAGTCCCATATGGGTCCAACTGCGACCGGCGTCCGTCGACCTGTAGACTCCGTCGCCATATGAGACGTCGCCGCGGATCGTCGTCTCACCCATTCCGGCATAAATTACGTTGGAGTCGGAACGTGCAACCGACAACGCGCCGACGCTGGCGCTCTTGAAGTAACCATCTGACACGCAGCGCCAGTAAATCCCGCCGTCGATAGTCTTCCACACTCCACCTGCACAGGCCCCGAAGTAGAACACCATTGGGTCGCTGGGATCCCCCGCGACCGCCACAACGCGGCCACCCCTGGCTGGTCCTATACAGCGCCACGTCAGCGCCTCGAGGCCCTTTGGGTCAGTAACACTGATCAGCGTCGTCATAGCACTATCTCCAAATCGACGTGATTTGTAGCCAAAGCCCGGCGCGGCGCGTTGGACGCTGGGCTCGCGGCCTAGCGATAGCGATAGGCCCCAGCGGGCGTCAAATGCAGCTTTTATATTGCCGGCATCTGATAAAGAGATGGCAACAACGGCACCGCGGTTGCCGATGCACGGCATGGTGATATGCCTCGCCGAACTGACCGAATATCATCTCCCGCCGACGAGACCGCCATCCCTTCCGGCGCTTGGCCTTGGTCAGTGCCTTTTCCTGAGCCGCCGGGGGATCAACTGCGCTCGGCAATGGCACTTCGCCGTCAACTCCTCCCGCCACTCTCGCCGGCCGGCCGCGCCGACGTGACTTCAGGTTACCACGAAGCCTGAGATGATCTCGCCACTCGTAAAGAGTTGGCGACTGATGCCAACCTCATCTGCCAACTTGCTGACGGTTTCGGCCGCCTCCATGCGCTGGAGCAGCTCCAGCTTTTGGTCCTCATCAATAACTCTTTGCCGTCCGGCCATGCCCCAGTTTCCTCTCCTGCGGGGAAACTGTCCGCGATCTTCCTTGTCTCAGTCTGAGGGTGCATATGTGGACGCCTCCTTGGCAAGACGAAAGTGGCACCATTCTCAAAAACGGTCGGTTGCAGTCATATGTTCGGCCTTCGATGCGGTGTGTTGAGCCGCTGGCCCTGATGAATCTCCGCGGATTGGATCCCTAAACACTCCAGCGCGCTCAAAAGTCGCTGCACCCCTCGGGCTTTCCAACCCCGGCCCCTGACCGGTTCTCGTCAAGTGTCTTTCCCTCACCAACTCGTTGTCGCGTTCAAGCCCACGCCAGATCAAGCGGGGATGGCACGGTAAATCTCTCCTCTCGTCATCAGCGCCCAGGCAATGCGCGCCATCTTGTTGGCGAGCGCAACCGCCACGACCTTCGCAGGCTTTTTCTCCATGAGCTTACGGATCACGCCGTCTTGGCGGACCCTTCCTCGCGAGCGAAGCGGATCACCGCCGTCGCTCCGACAACGAGCAACGTTCGAAGATACCCGTCGCCCATCTTGGATGCTGCCGAGCCGTTGCTTGCCCCCCGAAGAACTCTCTCTTGGCGTAAGGCCGAGCCAGGCGGCGAATTCACGGCCAGATTTGAAGGCTGTCGGGTCTGCGACTGTCGCTGCCATCGCTGTTGATGTGATGACACCAAAACCGGGAATCGTTTCCAATCGGCGACTGGTCTCGTTGCCGCGATGCTCGCGCGCAATCTCGATCTCCAGTGCTTTAATGCGCTGACCCAGTTCGATGAGGCTTGCTGTCATGGGGGTGAGTGCAATCCGGACGAGATCGGGAAGGTTGTTCATTTCATTTTTCGGCACATTCAGGGCCGTCAGCAAAGTACGAATCCCTTGCGGCATCGCGATGCCGAATTCTGCCAGATGCGCGCGAATTGCATTGGCCAGCATAGTTCGTTGCCGGACCAGAAGAACTCGGCAGCGATGCAGCATCAAAACCGATTGTTGAGCCGCTGTCTTCACGGCAACGAAGCGCATGTTCGGCCTCGTCACCGCTTCGCAAATGGCTTCGGCATCGGCGATGTCATTTTTGTTGCGTTTGACGTAGGGTTTTACATAGGCAGGCGGCATCAGACGAACCGTGTGCCCAAATCGACCGATCTCGCGAGCCCAGTGATGCGCCGTTGCACAGGCTTCAATGCCAACGAGGCAAGGTGGAGGTTTGGCGAAATACTCAACAACCTCCGAACGGCGAAGGCTTCGCCGGACGCCAACCTTGCCTTCTTGATCAATGCCATGAACCTGAAAAACGTTCTTGGCCAGATCAAGCCCGATCGTGGTAATTTGCATTGCGGATGCTCCTTGCTTTCCAGTGAGGCAACAGCAAAGCCATATCACGCTTGCTGACGCCGGTGATGGAGGCGTCCACATCATCACTCCAATCGGAATGGGCGTCCGGTTTCGTTTCGGAATCACCGTCCCGGTTTCATTGGAATCGCACGCAACTGATCCTTCAAACAATTTTACAGAATCTTTGCGAGCGCAAATTTCCGGCAATGGTACTTTCACCGCGACGTCTGAGGCGTGGCAAAAGACACTTATGCCGATTTACGCTCGGACGGCACAGCGCGCAACGTCGGAGTCAGCAGCAAATGTCAACAAGAGCGCTCATTCTGGTTGAAGGCCATTCAAGAGGTAATGGTTTACGATACATTCAAGCGGCCAAGCGTCTTGGCCTTCATCCAATTACCCTGTCGACTGATCCAGCTCAGTACGCCTATGTCGCGGCGGAACGAAGTGAGGCGATCCGCGTCAATACAGCCGATCTCGATGCGTTGATCCGCGAATGTTGCCAGTTGCGCGCGACCTATGACATAGCTGGCATTACTGGCTTTTCGGGCGACGACGAGTCGGTCTATGCGACAGTTGGCAAGCTCTGTCGGCACTTCGATCTACCGGGACCGAACCCCGCGTCGATCGAACGATGTTGTGACAAATTCGTGCAACGTCAGTTCCTCGCGGAGGCCGGCGTTCCAACCCCTGCTTATCGCTTGGCAGCAAATGCGAGCGACGTTGAAAGCGCGGTCTCGGAGATTGGACTGCCAGTAATTGTTAAGCCAGCGATAGGCAGCGGCAGCATGGGCGTGCGATTGTGCCGCAATGCCGACGAGTTGGTCGAACATACCACTTATCTGTTGGGCGGAAAACACAGATGGCAGTCTTCGCCGAGGATACTGGTCGAAGAATTCGCCCAAGGCCCCCATTATTTCACCGAGATCATTGGAAGTGAGGTTATTGGGATCGGTATCGGCGGCTTCGGCCCCCCACCACATTTTGTCTGGCGTGAGGCCACCTTTCCGGTCCCGCTGGCTGATGACGAGCATGAGCGTATCGCCGATGTTTCACTGCGCTGCTTGCGAGCTCTCGGCCTTGGCTGGGGGCCAACGTGCATTGAGCTACGGTGGACGAAGCGAGGACCAGTCATCATTGAAGTGAACCCTCGTCTTGCTGGCGCGCCCGGTCCTCAACTTGTTCAGTTAGCTTACGGTATCGATCTCATCACCGAGCACGTCAAGCTTACCATTGGCGACGACTGCGACGTGCACAGACGGCATTCGCACACTGCGGCGGCGCGGTACATAGTTCCTGATCGCGATGGCACACTGGATTGGGTCGCGGGCGAGAGTCGGGCGGCCTCCGTGCCAGGTGTGGCCGAGGTCAAATTTTATGTTGCACCCAAGACGCCGATTATCAGGAAAGGCGATTACCGAGACTGGATCGGACACGTCGTTGCCGCTTCACCCAGCCCCGGTCGGACTGAGGCGATTCTCCAGCGTGCCGTCGATACGATCGATTGGTCGATCGCACCATTTCCGACAGTTGGCGAATAGGAGCAAAGCTGCGACTCCTTGCCCTCGCCGCACCAGCGCAGGTCGGCATCAGTGCGGCGAAGGTCGAAAAGGGGCGCCCCTCCGCGTTTCAGGAAACGTTCGCGCTGTGAAACTGTGAAAAGGGATCAAGGCGCGCCACGTATCTGCGAGCAACAATCGTTTTCCGGTCGGCCTTGACCCGCTGCCCGCCGAGAAGCACTTCAACGATTTCAGCGGTGTAAAACACAGCAAGGAAGTTCCCAGTGCCTGAAGGTGAGCGGAGGCGACGTTCGCGACAGCGAGCCGTGCCAACGCCTCGGCAGGATCGAAGGCATTGCCGATAGTGGCGACGCATTGATTGCACCTGTCGGTGACAGAACCGGATTCAAGTACGGTCGACGGTTCGCGGCGTGGTTGGGCCTTGTGCCGCAGCAGCGATCAAGTGGAGGACGGGTCCGACTATTCGGCATCAGCAAACGCGGCGACCGTTATTTGCTGCGCACGCTGATGATCCACGGCGTCGCGCCGCTCTGGCGCAACGGCTCTCTTTCCGAACATGCACGGTGGCAAACTGAACGCCGACGGCGTCCAGGCACTGCTGAACAAATATGACACCAAAGCGCGCGAGCACTGCGTCTCCCTTCGGTTAAAACGGGTGTCGCCCCATGTCTTGCGGCGCAGCGCTGCCATGGAGCTACTACATGCCAGGGTCGATTGCTCAGTTATTGCCGTGTGGCTGGCCATGAGGCGATGGAAACGACGCTGACCTATCTTCATGCACATCTTGAACTGAAGGAATCCGCACTCGCAAAGCTGAAGCCGTACGAATGCGCTAAGGCCTAGCGATTTCGACCGAACGACCGGCTTCTGGAATCTTGAACGCCCTCTGAGCGCATCAGAACTATTCCGAGTGTCAACCATCGGCTCCCTACCGCATTGGCCGGGAATGCGGTCTAGTGTCCTTATCAAAAGAAGCACTCGGCTAGTTTGCCGGTCGGCATAAGGCACAACGAATGGCGTCGATCCCCTCGCCTGGCTCTCCCAGACCTTGTCTCGCATCGCCCAGCGCTGGCCCGAAGCCAAAATCAAATGCTCATGCCCTGAAACTTCAACCTAGACGCCATCAACTGGCCCCTTACGCAACAGATTCGTCAAAAAAATTTACTGAGTCTTTGCGAATGCAAGCCGCCGACAATGATAAGTTGGATTCAAACTGAGATTGGCCGTAGCTAGTTGTCTGACCCAATGATTTGGAATGCCTACACATAGAACATGCAGCGTTCACCGCAAGTGGCATACAGAGGCCATTTAATGGACATCGACATCTTCGAAGCTTATGAGTCTAACGTTCGTCGCTATGGACGGTCGTTTCCAACAGTATTTACTAAATCTCTGGGGGCGACAATCTGGGACGAGGCCGGCAAACCGTTTATTGATTTCCTAGTTGGGTCCGGTGCGCTTAACTACGGTCATAACAACCCAGATATCATGTCGCCGGCAATTAAATATCTCGTCGAAAAAAATATAGTTTTGTCGCTTGATATGAATACGGCCGCAAAGCGTGATTTCATCAGAGTGTTTGTCGACTCGATCTTGAAGCCCAGGGGGCTTTCTTACAAGATACAGTTTCCTGGGCCGACCGGGACAAACGCTAACGAAGCGGCTTTGGCGCTAGCGCGAAAATATACCGGCCGCTCGAGCGTTATGGCCTTCACAAATTCGTATCATGGGATGTCGCTCGGCTCCTTGGCGGTGTCGGGTTCAGCGTCAACCAGACAGCTTGGCGGCGTTGCTCGCCACGATGTGATCCGTGTCCCTTACGAGAACTATCCGAACCAAACTTTCGATTCCGCGAGTTACATTGATCACGTGTTGAGCGACCCAGGCAGCGGGATAGAGAAGCCGGCCGCAATCATCCTGGAGCCCATCCAGGCAGAAGGCGGCATGAACACCGCATCCGCACCTTGGCTCTCAGAAATTCAGCGCATTTGCCGTAAGCACGACGTTGTTTTCATCGTGGATGATATTCAGGCAGGTTCGGGACGAACAGGCGATTTCTTCTCGTTCGAGTTCGCGAAAATCGAGCCCGACATCGTGACCCTTTCGAAATCGCTAAGCGGTTCAGGTAATCCGTTGTCCATAGTTCTGATTCGCCCAGACTTGGATATATGGAATCCGGGAGAACATAGCGGGACCTTCAGAGGCAATAATCTCGCCTTCGTGACTTCGGCGGCCATGTGCACAATGTGGTCCGATAGGCTCTTTACTACAGCCATCGAGCGGACAACCGTCAAACTTCAAGAACACCTTGATCGCCTCGTTGCGAAATTCCCCATGTGCATCGAACAAAAGCGCGGCCGTGGTTTGATGGCCGGCCTCAAGTGCCGTTCACAGGCCGATGTTGACCGCGTGCACGATGTCGCGTTCGAAAACGGCTTGCTGATCGAATCCTCAGGGCCAAATCGCGACGTTATCAAAGTCCTTCCGCCGATAACCATCTCAGATGACGAACTCGATCACGGCATGGCCATCCTCGATCACGCACTACAGGAGAAAACCAATGGCGACTAACCAAGTAGCTCAAACGCCGGCCATCTCGCCTCTTACAATCAAAGAACGAACCGGCTCGATTAGCACTGCGGAGATCATCTCGGTCCTGAAGGGTGAGATCACGGCACTGCACATCAAGCGAGCTTTCAGCACCGAAGTAGCCCAGGAGATCACCACGAACTTTGTTGGCAGCTCCGGTCTCAAGGAGCGCAAAGATGGCGTCCCCGGACAATATGTCGGCGCATCCCACTACAGGAAGGATGCAGCCACCTATTTCAAGGAGGCGGAAAATGCGCGGCCGCACGTTGACGCCCTTTTTGGCAATTTAGTTGACCCGGTCCGAGCCCTCTTCGACGCGTTGAAGCGCGAGCTTCACAAACAGGGCGTTGAATTGCGGCTGGCCCGTTCAGAACATGGCAAGGCCAATGTTTGTCGCGGTCTCAGCTGGTCTGGCAGCGGCACGTTTTCCTTGGACCCTCACGACGATGTCGCTCAAGTGTTACGTGCCGGGAACGATTTCGAGCTTTCTGCGGTGGCGCACAACATCGTCGCAGCACTCAACTTTTATCCCAGCATGCCTGATGAGGGTGGAAACTTGAGGCTCTGGAGTCACAAGCCGACCGTCGCAGATCGAAAGTCGCAGGGCGTGGAGAACACGGGATATCCCTACTCCGCAGCTTATCTCGATGCGGTGCCTAGTCGCGAAATCCAGCTCAAACCCGGGGACATCGCCCTACTTGATGGCGGTTTCGTTCACGGGGTCACCGGTCAATCAGGCAATGGAAAGCGTCGCTTGGTGCTGAACAGCTTTTTCGGACATGCGCGGCCAGATCTTGTTGTCTGGTGGACCTGATGGCTTGGATGTAGCAGTGACTGACCGGATTTCGACAGCTGCGCAGAGGAGGGTCAAAGACAATGTCAAAAAGGGCTCTCATCCTGGTCGAGGGCACAAGGAGCAACGGCCTTCCCTACGTGAAGGCAGCCCAGTGTCTTGGGCTCTAACCAATTACTCTAGGGGCTGATCCCGCTCGGCACGACTATCTCGCGGCGGGAGGGTTTGAGGAAAGCCGCGACCCGCGTCGTCGTCCTTGCGGCCGGGGCGTCGTCTCACCCAGCTTGGCCCTTGCGATCCAGCGGATCGCGCTCGATATCCCCACCCCAAATCGTGCCGCCGCCTGACGCGCCGGAAGTCCCTTCATCCGCAGCCTTCAAAACACGCAACCTAAGATCCTCTCCGAGCGCTCGCGCCATCGTCCACCTCCTGAAAGCAGACGTTGAATCAGAAGCGGCGTCGGCCGTCTCATCAAAATCGAATCATCGATCTCCGGACGTGCTAGCAAGCCAGCCGCGAGCCACAAGATCTACCCGTATCTCTTGCGCGGGACGATGATCGCACGGCTGAACCATGTCTGGGCGATGGACATCAGCTACATCCCGGTGCGGCACAGCTTCGTCTATCTTGCGGCCGTCGTCGACGTGTTCAGCCAGCGGTGCTGGCCCATCGGGTCTCAATCACGATGGAGGCGGCGTTTTGCGTCGCATCGCTCGAGGAGGCCCTGGCCAGACATGGCCGACCCGAGATCTTCAACATGGACCAGGGCAGCCAGTTCATCAGCCTTGAGTTCACAGGCGTGCTGGCGGCGGCGAGTGTGTCCATCAGGATGGATGGCAAAGGTGCCTGACGCGAGAATGTCTTCGTCGAGCGGCTGTGGCGCGCTATCAAATAGAGGCCTATCCGCGCTCCTACGACAGCGTGTCCGAGGCACGCGCGCCGATCGCCCGGTATCTTGCCTTCTATAATGGAGTGCGCTCGCATTCGAGCCTCGGCGGGCGCGCGCCCAACGAGGCTTCTTTCGGCCCAAGCCATGGCGACGGCCGCATGATCGTCGCCGCGCCCCGCGCTCAACGTAACCCGGCAGGATGCCATTTAAATTCGGCGGGACGCTATCCAAACAAGCGGAGCCTGTGTTTCCACTTACCGTGAGACCCCGTCCCGCGGCTGGGAAAAATACTCCTCGCGGGTCATTTCGTAATATTGGTAGAATCTGCCGTCATGCCAGCGGTCGTCAATATACCGCAGCCCAAGCTTTGTGGCTGCCCGCTGCGACCGCAAATTACAATGCCTAATGAGGCCGACTACCTTTTCCTTGGTCGAACCTCGCAAAGCGTGCGTGATGGCGAATCGTGCGGCCTCCAGCCCCAAACCTCGTCCTACTCCGCGTTGGAGCAATGAAATAGAGAGTTCGATATTGTTTGTGTCAGCGTAGTCACGCAGGCCACAGCGACCGATGAAAACAGGACTGTCAACGCATTTTTCATATACGATCCAAGTGCCGAAGCCGTTCTTGCGCCACTGTGCCAAAGACCTTTCGATCCAGTTGAGCACATCCTCAATCGTTTGCGGAGTATTATCATAGATTATCTTCTGAACCACGGGATCGGCATGCAACTGGAACAATTCCGCGGTGTGCTCGGGTCGCATGGAGGTGAGAATCAAACGTTCCGTCTGATACGTGGCCATAGGTATTTCCAATCTGAACGCTGTTGTGATGTCAGAGGCAAGCGCCTCCCCGCATCAATGGTGACCATGGACTTTTGAAAGACCAAGAGAGGCAATGTGGAACGAACTCCATCAGTTGGCCACAAGAGCTGCGCCAGTGCTGGGTCGCGATTCCTTATGTTGCAGGCGGGGGAATTCGCCAGCTTGTCTCGGCGGGTCGTCGGCGCTTCACATCGGCCTAAAACGCCACTACCCGAAATAGTTCGAGGCTTAATCTACTCCAGATAGGGTCGGAAATGGAGTTATCGACCAATCGATTAAGTCGACGGCATCCTGCAGTATCGCCTCTGTCCGAGCACGGCTGGGCGAAGTAGCGACGACATGTGCGATGCGGTCTCCGGAATCGCCGTTCATGATTATCGGCGTCTTGGGTTCAACGTACAATTTTACCTCGGCAACACCGGATAGGGCGGCCGCCCGTCTCCGGCCGTCGATCCAATCGAGAGTGCCATCGCACTCGGGAAGTAGGTACCGCGAGCCCGCTGCGTGTGACTGCCTTTCCCGCAAATCCAATTCCTCACCAACAACGAGCCTGATGTGGTTGGTGATGAGATCGACACCGTAAGCCAGTTGGACCATGTCAGGAACGGGCGAACCCGCAAGCCGCGGATTGACTTCAATGACGGTTGGACCGTGGTTCGTCCACCTAAGTTCAACGTTCGTTGGCCCCCAACCGAGCCCGAGAGCTCGCAAACAACTCAGCGAAAGATCTGCAATACGCTTGCAATCTTCGTCATTCAGCGGGGCCGGATAGAGGTGCCCGCGACAGACGAAATTAGGTGGAGCGTAGTTCGCCGCGCCAATGGCTATGACCTGATCTCCCATTATTTCAAGGTTATACTGAGGGCCTTGCGCGAACTCCTCGACAAGTATCATCGGTGAGGACTGCCATTTGTGCTTCCCGCTCAACAGATAGATCGTATGTTCGGCTATCTCATCGAGAGTGCGGCACAATCGGACACCACTGCTGCCGATGCCGATAGCTGGCTTAAGAATTACCGGTAGACCGATCTCGGCGGCAGAGCGTTTAATCTCCGTCGCATCCGCTGCCATACGATATGCAGGTACGCGAAGGCCAGCCTCAGCGAGCACCTGACGTTGAACGGATTTGTCGCAACACCGTTCAACCGCCCTAGCGTTCGGGCCCGGCAGATCGAAGTACCGGCAGAGCTGGCCAACCATCGCATAGACCGACTCCTGGGCGCTGGTAATACCAGCTATTTCATAGATCGAGCGCAGCCGGATACATTCTCGGATCAGCGAATCAAAGTCATTGTTATCGACACGGATCGCCTCAATTCCGAACTGCGTGAGATAATCAAATGACTCCAGATTCCCAGAGATCGTAATTGGATGAATATCAAGACGTCTAGCTGCTTCGCAATATAATGGGCTATTACTTGCGCCTTCCAGAAATATTATTGCGCGTTTTGGCATATTTTCCGACCACTCACGATGTTCTAAATGGTTTGTGCGTCGTTGCCCGTGTGACCGGTCAGACTTGAAGTAATTTATCATTCCTGTCGACATTGTTTCGCGAAATATTCTTTAAGGTTGTTTGATCATTTTGTTGCGCGACCTCCTAACGCGGCGGTGAAATGGGCATTGCAGTGCATGCCCGTCCAGTCTGATCTCGCCGTGAAGCCGCACCGCCCGCCGGCGCAAATAGCCACGCAGGCCGTTTTCGCCTCTGGACTCTCTCGCAATCAGGCCGTCCACGCCACTAGAGGGATCCGACAGCAGGTGATCAAAATCGCCCGTGTTACAGTGAATCCAAGATAGCGGTCATAGGGTAGCCGTGTGACGCCGCCGAGCAGCTGGGCGGCGGCTGCACGGTGGTATCGGTTGCCGGTGCAGGAGAGACGCCAAGCCTCATGCCATGAACGCCGTTGGTGAACGCTATGATGTTGAGGCCGGCCGGGGATCTTGCGCGCTAGCTTGAGGGCAGCCTCGAGGGCATTGGAGCCGGTCGGTCCAGAAAACTGTACGACGTAGTTTAGCTGCCGCGGCCGAAGGATGGTGTCGTCTAACTTCCGCAGACTCCTTGGTTTCGTTATACAATCGAGGCCATGCGCGCTTCCGTCACCCGCAATGTAATCTGCGAGCGCGGATTTCAGCTCAGGGGGATCAATAGCAGCCTTCCTTCTTACAACCCGCGTCTCGTCTTTCACGGCCACTCCAAGCGAATTTCGAGACGAAGCAAGGATTTCGCCTTCGCGCGACTGGAAACCTTCCGCTGGGTCTCGTTAAAAGTAAATCCTCACCGAGCTTGAGATGTGCTTCAGGTTGGCTAAATGTACTGCATCTGGCAATCGGATATAGGTCGAGTTGCGATCGCGCGGCTGGCACTGCTTTTCGGGCAGTAGTCGCTATCCATAGTAGTGGGATTGAATCTAACACTTGGCGCCTCAAGCGAGGCGGCTTTCATCCTGTCGTCGACCTGTAGGCGGCCATCAACCGCTTCCTCGCCGATCATAATCCGACAACCCAAACGCTTGACCTGGACCGCCGACCCGGGCAGAATCATCGCCGTCAAATGTGGGCGGTCGCTTCGACAGCTCGGCGAAGAAGACCTCAACGGCGCGGAGCCAGGCACCCTGCCTTCGCGCGCCAATCGATCCGTCCGACCAAACGCCCGGCAAACTACCCTTACTCAGCCGGGCCGAACCGCCGTCTGGCACAGTTCTGCACAGTGCGCCCATTTGGCGATTTGGCCCGGCCCCTGCAGCAGCCAAGGTCTGGCTTAATGTAGCCAATCTGCCTTACCGCGCGCCGAATCCAAACATATCCACGATCCAAGTGCCCCTTGTTCGTCCCTCCACCGCTTTGGAAATCACTGCGATAGCACAAAGTGCGTTCACATAATGACATAAAGATTTCTTTATGCGAGGTTGACAAAAGAGCGGACAGCTATGATTGTGTCCAAGCCATGGTTCTCCGTACGGCGCTGCCGTAGCGGAGCTAAGAGG
>CCNC01000190.1 GCA_000824845.1 Mesorhizobium sp. ORS 3359
CATCGGCGAAATCCTCAACCGCACGACACCCGCCGAGTGCTCAAACTACTTCGCCAATGCAGGATACGACCGGAAATGACTTCATCCCGCTCTAGATCGAACAGCGCTCTGTCTCGCAGACGCCGCTCTCGATCGAGAAAGAAGCGTATCGCCCATATCTGTCGAGGTTTCAGCGGGCGTTTCGTTCCGACTTTCTTGCCTGCATTCCACGCCCGGCGATCGGAGGTGGTCAGGTCGTAGCAAGAGTGTCCCATTTCGTTTCTCCTTCGGCCATGATTGGCCACCAGAGAAACGCCCCGGGACTGTTGCGGGGCCGGAAGGGGAACGTCCCCTTTTAGACGGTTAAGCTAGAAACCGACTATGCCGATCACAAGGCCGTCGTTCAAGATCATTCCTAGACTTGTTTCCACTCTGCGGCTTCGTGAGTAACCTCGCGTGCTCAGGTCAGTCCGGTCGTGACGATCTGTGTTGTCGTCCACATATGCGATGCGATCGCAGCGCATGCGCGTGCGACATCGCGGGCAATGACCGCATCCGCGATATTTCTATGCTCTTGCGCCACATCGCGTTCCGCCCTGGCAAGTGGCACGGAGAGCTGACGGTAGCGTTCGCTTTGATCGTATAGCTGCCCGCGTATCCGAAGCAGCCAGCGATTGCCGCAGGCCGACACCAAAGCACGGTGAAATTCGCGATGCGCCTTAACCCAGCGCTGGTCCAGAACGGCAGGGTCGTCGGGCATCGTATACGGCGTGTGGCTGAGACGGTGGAGGGCAGCCACGATATCCGTCTCCCACTCGAGTCCGCCTTTCTCGATCGCCAGCTTGAGGCACTCCTGCTCGATGCGGACGCGGGCGTCGGTCAATTCGGCGAGGTCTTCCGGAGACACGTCCGAAACCGTGTACCCACGCTGCGCCTTGGCGTCGACAAGGCCCTCGGCCGAAAGCTTCGACAGCGCCTCGCGGACAGCGCCCAAGCTGACCTCGTACTTCTGCACGAGAGCCTGGATGTTGATCTTGGACCCCGGAAGCATGCGGCACGAAATGATATCGTGGCGCAGCTGCTCGTAGACGTCGTTGGCAATCGTGCGGGCTACCGTATCCATGTCAGTGTCGCTTGTCTGGCCGTCGAGGTGATTCAAATGCATCAGGCATCGTGCCGCTTCTTGGCCGACTTGAGTCGAATGTCAAAGCTGCAGAAGTCATTCCGCCGTCCAACCGCCGTCGACCTTTAGTGAGGTGCCCGTCATCAGCGCGGCAGCGTCTGAACCCAGAAAAACAACGGCCCCCATGAGATCCTCGACTCGACCGAGTCGGCCAAGCTTGATTTTGGACAATACCTCATCTCGAAAAGCTTTGCTTTCAAAGTAAGGAGCCGTCATCGGCG
The DNA here is from genome assembly GCA_000824845.1 of Mesorhizobium sp. ORS 3359. Lineage (GTDB taxonomy): Bacteria > Pseudomonadota > Alphaproteobacteria > Rhizobiales > Rhizobiaceae > Mesorhizobium. Next base: position 1,384 of record CCNC01000190.1, read on the forward strand.
TCTCAATGAAGGTGGGAGCAATGCTGTTGACCCGGATGCCTTGCGGCGCGAGCTCGACAGCCATGGCCTTCACCAGTCCTTCCACCGCGTGCTTCGACGCGCAATAGAGGGTTCGCGTTGCCATCGCGACATGACCCATCTGCGACGTCGTGAAAATAATCGAGCCCCGGATATGTTCGGCCAGCATTTTGCGAACAACGGCCTGCGCCGAGAAATAGGCAGCCTTGACGTTGAGATCCAGAACGATGTCATAGTCCGCCTCGGACACCTCCGCCATCAGCTTCGGCCTGTTGGTGCCCGCATTGATCACCGCTATGTCGAAAGCCGGCTGTCGCGCGATCAACTCGCCGGCTCCGGCAATGTCGGTAACGTCCAGAACGAGCGCCTCCGCCTTGCCGCCGCGAGCCCTCAGCTCCGCCGCGACCTCCTCCACCTCGCTCCTGGTCCGCGCGGCGAGCACCGTGTAGGCCCCGGCCTCCGAAAGCGCCGTGGCCAAGGCCAGCCCGATCCCGCGCCCGGCGCCCGTCACCAGCGCGCGACGCCCATCCAGCCGGAACGAGGGCGCCTTCGGCAGTGTAACGGGCGAAGCGTTCATTCCGCCGCCTCGGCATAAGGAATATTGCGCGCGCCGTAGCGCCGCAGTCTTACATTCGCCTGCTCGGCGTGGCCCAGGAACCCCTCGAGGACGCAAAGTCGCGAGCAATATTCCCCGATCATCACGGAGGCTTCGTCCGTGAGGACCTTTTGGTAGGTGCAGGTCTTCAGGAACTTGCCGACCCAAAGTCCGCCCGTGAACCGCGCCGTTCCCAAAGTCGGAAGGGTGTGGTTCGTGCCGATCACCTTGTCGCCATAGGCGACGTTCGTCCTCGGTCCTAGAAAAAGCGCTCCATAGTTGGTCATCCGCTGCAGGAAGTAATCAGGATCGCGCGTCATGACCTGCACATGCTCGGAAGCGATGCGGTCCGCCTCGCTCACCATTTCGTCCTCGGTATCGCAGACGATCACCTGGCCGAAATCGGCCCATGCCTGCCTGGCGATGGACGCGGTCGGCAAAATGTCGAGAAGCCGCTCGACCTCGGCCATCGTCTGCGTCGCGAGTTGCTCCGACGTGGTCAGCAGGATGGCCGGCGAGTTCGGGCCATGCTCGGCCTGCCCAAGCAGATCCGTGGCGCAGAGCTCGGCATCGGCCGTGTCGTCCGCGATCACCAGCGTTTCCGTCGGCCCGGCGAGCAGGTCTATGCCGACGCGACCGAAGAGCTGCCGCTTGGCTTCGGCGACATAGGCATTTCCCGGGCCGACCAGGAAGTCGACCGGCGCTATCGTCTCGGTGCCGATCGCCATCGCGGCCACCGCCTGAATGCCGCCCAGCACATAAATCTCGTCGGCGCCCGCCAAGGCCATGGCCGCGATGACGGCCGGGGCCGGTCTTCCCTGGAATGGCGGCGTCATGGCGATAACCCGCTTCACGCCGGCCACCTTGGCGGTGACGATCCCCATATGGGCGGATGCCACAAGCGGATACTTGCCGCCAGGCACGTAGCAGCCGACCGAGTTCATGGGAATGTTGCGGTGGCCGAGCACCACGCCGGGCAGTGTCTCGACCTCGACATCCTTGAGCGCGGCCTTCTGTACTTCCGCAAAGCGGCGGATCTGCGCCTGCGCGAACCGGATATCGTCCAACTGGCGCGAAGACAGCGCCCTGACGCAGGCATCGATCTCGTCCTGCGAAAGGCGAAAGGACGGTGGCGACCACCGGTCAAACTTCTGCGACAGGTCCCGCAACGCCGCGTCGCCACGGGCCTCGACGTCGATGAGAACACTCTCGACCGCGCCGCGAACGGCGCTGGCATCGGTTGCCTTGGCTTCCGCGGATCGACCCGACTTCAGTATTCTGATCATGCAATTTCCTTCGCTCTGCGTTCTGTGCCGCCGGAGCCTTATCCGTCCCGGCGGGCTGCAATGGTGTCGAAAAGCGCGTTCCGCCTACTCAGCCTCATAATTGCGGGCGAAGTCGTCAGGCGGGGTCGGTCCCCAGATGTAAAATGAATCTTGCGGATCGTGGTCCTTGGACTCCCAATCGATCTCGGCCGGGATGTAGTCGATGTCGCACGAGTATTCGGCGTAGCTGCCCCAGGGGTCGCGGATATAGTGGAAGAAGTTGGAACCCAGCACATGCCGCCCCAGTCCCCAGCCTCTCGAAAAACCCTTGTCGGCCATCTGCATGGCACCTTGCCCGACATTGTCGATCAGCGGCACGTCCCAGCTTGTATGATGCAGGCCAGGCGCGGATGATTTGACGAAGGCAAGCATGTGATGGTCGCTGCCGTGGCGGCCATGCAGGAACGCGATGTTGTCTCCCGAACGATCGGACAGCCCCATGCCCAGGACGCCGGTGTAGAAGTCGATCGCCTTCTGGACATCACGGGTGAAGATCAGGATGTGGGCAAGCCGGGTCGGGCGAACCTTCGCCGCCTTGCTGCGCAGCGGCGCGGCGACGACGCCTGCGGGCGTTGAGGCATGCCCTGACTGCGCCTTGAAATCCGGCGACGTCTTGGCGCTGACGACCAGCTCGATGAGATTGCCGTCATGGTCGCGGAACCACAATCCGTTGGACTCGAAGCCCTTGGGTGGAGACAACAGCTCCATCCCCCTGGCTTCAAGATGCAGCTTGAAGCGTTGGAAATCTTCGTCGAAGACGCCGAAGGACAGATGCTGCAGCTGCTTGCGCGAGCCTTGGACAAAGAAGCCCCAGTCGTGGTCGATCCCTTCGGTGCGCACCGCATAGCCTGAGCGGTGGTTCAGCACGTCGAGACCGAAAGCCTGATGGAAGCGCTCGGCCTCCTTGAGGTCGGGAACAGCCAGCACGAAATGGTTGACGGAGTGGATGCCGAGGATGCCCTCGCCGCTCGCTTCAAGCTGCCGCTTGCGAATTGCCGTCATCTTTCATCCTCCACCCGTCGTGCCCAACGTCCTCACTTCCGTTGAACACCAGATATCGTTACAAAAAATATATTTTTAAGTCAATGATACGATCTAACTACTTCCGCAAAGGCGTCGGCTGATATGCAATCAGGCGCCACTGGTCCCTGCTTTTTCCCCACACCGCCATGCAGGAATTGTCGATCTCACGGACCGCGGCTCCAACAGTCGCCTTCGCGCGCATGGTGCCGGCGACGACGGCCAGGCTTTCACGCATGATGATGCGGTCGCTGCTGTGATGGATTTCGTGATAGACGAAGAACCGGTCTGCGACCTTTTTCAGATAACCTGCCTTGTCGTCGCGTTCTCCGAAGGAGTGCGTGTAGACCAGGTCGTCGTCGAGAAGATCCGCAAGCGTCGCGACATCGGACGCCAGCATCGCCGAGTAGCGTTTCTGCTCGAGGTCCTCGATGACGCGGCGAACCTCATCGACAGGGTCGGCGTTTTGCAAATCCATGGCTTTCCTCGCGATTTCAGGCAGCGCTTGGCGCGGCGAACGGCATAAAATGCTCCGTCCAAAGACGGGGCGGCAGCGCGCCCCAGCGGTTCACGACCTTGGGATTTGACAGGTTTTCGCCCGGATCGGCGATCCTTGCCTGATGGTTCTCGTCCTCGATCACCTCCATTTCGGCGATGCATTCCACCATGAACCCGGACCGGTCGATGTAGTAGGCGAACAGATTGTCGCCGGCGCCATGGCGGCCAGGTCCCCAGACGAGGAAGCGCCCCTGCGCGTCAAGCGTATCCCCCAGCCGCTTGAAATCGTCGAAGCTGGCGAACTCCCAGCTGAAGTGGTGCAACCCGCTTGGTCCCTTGACGGTCGCGACCGTGTGGTGTCGGTTGTCGGCCGCTCGCATCCAGACGATTTCATGGCCGGTGGTCCTCTCGGATTGTCGAAGCCCCAGCACGGCCTCGAGCTCCCGGCTGATCGCCTCCGAATCCCTGCTCGACAGGTTCACGTGATCGAGGCAGCGCGGGCGGATACCCGGGCCCGTGTGACGGACCGGTTGCGTGAGCGGCATAGGCGTGTGGACTTCGAAGACATGCCCCTCGCGGGTCGCGAAGGTGACGGAGCGCTCGATGCACGCAAGCGAGGGGCTCTCGGACAGAATTTTGAGGCCGGCCTGTTCGGCACGGATGCGCACCGTGGCGACGGCCTCGCCATCATGGGCCTGCAGCCCGATTGATCGGACGCTGTCGCTGTCGCCAGCATGCAGAACAAGCTCAGCGTGACGTTGGTTCGAGGTCAGCAGCGCCCGGCCTCGCTCCCGTTCGACGACGCGGGCGCCTGCTATCGTGCAAGCGTCTTCTATCGCGGTGTCGATATCCGCCACGTTGAGGGCGACATAGCCCAGCCGCTGAACCATCGGTCTCATCAAGTCCTCCCGCGATATGATTTTCCGGCCACCGCCTGGATCACTTGACGATGCCGATCTTGGTCCTGTCCGTCGTAACGGCGACCGCGACCAGGATGATGATGCCGAAGGCGACGTCCTGCGCCGCGCCCGGCAGGCCCGCGATCGTGGCGCCGACACGGACCATGACCGCCGTGAGCCCGCCTATCAGGCTTGCCGACAGGCCGCCTACACCGCCCGAGATCGCGGTTCCGCCCGCCACCACGCCGACCAGCGCAGGCAAGAGCAGATTGCTCGCCATCGTCGGCGCGCTGTAGAGGGTCTGCGACAGAAGCATCATCCCTCCGAGAGCGGCGCAGACCGACGAGATCGCAAACGCGCAGCTCCGGATCAGGTCGCGCCGGACGCCCGACATATAGGCAGCCAGCTCGCTCGCTCCGAAGGCGTAGATATCCCGGCCGACGCGCGTGAAACGTTGCAAAAGGGACAGGAACATCCACACCGCCACCACCGCGAGGAAGGCATTGGGCACGCCATGCGTCCTGCCGCCGAGAAAATCGAGCGGCGCAACTCCGGGACCGAGGCCGACGGTCGAGGCGTTGCTGAGATAAAGCGCCAGCCCCGAAAACAGGCCAAGCGTCCCAAGGGTCATCACGAAGGACGGAATCTGAAGCCGCCCGATCAGCCATCCCTGGGCGGCCCCGATCCCTGCCGCTCCAAGCAGCACCAGCGGCACGGCGGCCGAGCCTAATTCTGGAACGAGCAGCGCCACGACCACCGCTGAAAACGACGCCATGGCGGCTGCCGACAGATCGATGCAGCCGAGCAGCACCGGAAGCGTGCTGCCGATGACCAGGATCAGCAGCGGCGCCGCATCGAAAAGCAGCGCGTTGATCGCACGCCATTTGAGGATGCCCGGCGCAATCCAGATCACAGCCGCGAACACCAGCATGAGGACAATGGCCGGCCCGCAGGCGCGCAGCAGGTCGCCAGCTGATCGGATGGATGGGAACATTCGGGCGAGTACGGGGGTCATGAACGACTCCGATGGGTCCACCAGGTGCAGTGTCGGTCGAGAGGGTCGCGGTGCCTGCTCATACCATCGCTCTCACGATGTCTTCCTCCGACGGCCGTTTGGCTTGCACGTCGTCGAAACGCTGGCTGAGCCTCCCGTCCCGCAACACCAGGATCGTGTCCGAGAGCGTCACCATCTCATCCAGCGTGTCGCCGACAAAGACGATCGACAGACCTTCTTCGGCCAGCCGACGGATCGCGTTGAAAAGGTCGGCGCGCGCTCCGGGATCGAGACCGCGGGTTGGATGATCGAGCACTAGGAGCCGCAGCGAGCGACCCAGAAGCCATTTGCTGAGCACCGCCTTCTGCTGATTTCCACCCGAAAGCTGGTCGATGCGGTGGTCGAGCGACGGCGTTTTGATCTTGAGCCGCTCAACCCAGTTCGCAGCCTCGCGCCGTTCGCGCCGTTTCGACAGCAAGAGCCCGCCATAGCCATAGTCCGACCCGAAGGTAACGGTCATGTTCTGGCAGACACTCATGCCTTTCATCATCGCTTCGGCCTTACGCTCGGCGGGGACATAGCCTATTCCCAGACCAACGGCGCCGCTCGGACAGCTGACACGCACCGGCCGGCCCTCATATTCTATGTGGCCGCTGTGGCTGTCCTCGACGCCAAAGATCGCGCGGCAGACGGCTTCGGCGCCGGAGCCCTGGACGCCGATCAAGCCGACGATCTCCCCGGACGCGACATCGAAGCTCACATCCTCGACTTTGCCCGGCACCGTCAGGTCGCGCACTGCCAGCCGCTTAGGCGCGTTCTTGTCCGGCGGGTTGCTTCGCGGCAGCACCGAGCCCGCGCGCTGGCGTCCGACCATCAGCTCGTACAACTCGTCAGGGTCGGTCTCGCCTTTCACCCTTTCGGCGACATTGCGTCCGTCGGAAAGCACATAGACCCGGTCGGAGATCGCCAGCACCTCGTCCATGCGATGCGAGATAAAGACGACCGATGAGCGCATCTTCAATCGCCGCACCTGCCGAAAAAGCGACTGGATCTCGGTTGGCGTCAGGACCGAGGTCGGCTCGTCGAACAGGACGACGAGATGGCCCTCCACCAGTTCCTCGAGCGACAGCACTTTGGCCAGTTCGACCATCTGGCGCTGCGCGAAGGTCAGCTGGTCGACGGGTGTATCCGGCGCGACATCCAGTTCGACCTTGTCCAGCTGGATCCGGGCCGCATCGTTCATCCGGCTGCGCCGATAGAATCCGAAGCGGCTGAAGTCGGTCGGCTTGTCGATGAAAAGGTTCTCGGCGACGGTGAGATTGCCGATGAGCGACTGCTCCTGATGGACAAGCCCAATGCCCGCTCGCGCGGCCTCCAGGGGAGAGCCGAAGCGCACGGGCGAACCGCGCAGACGCATTTCTCCGGCGCTGGGTTGATGGAGGCCGCCGATGATCTTCATCAAAGTCGACTTGCCCGATCCGTTCTGGCCGATCAGGCCGAGAACCTCGTGCTGGCGCAGCTCCATGTCGATGTCATCGAGAGCGAGCACGCCAGGAAAGCGCTTCGAGATGCTTTGCAGTGACAGCAGCGCGCTCATTTTACCACCCGGGTCTTGCGCCGCAGGTGCCAGGTGGACGCGGCAACGGCGACGACGATCACCACCCCTTCGATGGCTTTCTGCAGCAGCGGGTTGGCTCCCGTCTGCACGAGCCCGTTGCGCAGCGTGACGAGAACAAGGACGCCGACCAGTGAATGCAGCACGCCGCCCCGGCCGCCGGACAGCAACGTGCCGCCGATCACGCAAGCGGCAATACCGGGAAAGAGCAGCCCCTCCCCCGCCAGGGGATTGCCGACACCGATCTGTGCTGCGGTCAGGATGCCGGCCAGCCCGGTCAGGCATCCGCAGATGGCAAAGGCGCCGACCTTGTAGGCGTTCACGTTCACGCCGGCCAAACGGACAAGCGCTTCGTCGGCGCCGATGGCAAAGCCGATACGGCCAAGCTTGGCGCGCCGCTCGACGATGAAGGCGACGAAAGCGAGCGCCACGGCAAGGTACACCAGCGCGCTGAGGCCCAGATGTTTGTGCAGGGCCAGCCCGACAAAGCCGCTGTCGAGAATCTGGGGTTGCCTCGAGGGGAAGAGCAAAGCCGCCAGGCCGAGCGTGATCAACCACATCGCAAGCGTGACGATGAGCGACGGCATCCGCAGATAGGCATAGAGTGTCCCGTTGAGGGCGCCGATGGTCAGACCCGCGGCCAGCGCCACCACGATAGCGCCCGCGCCAAGATCATGCGCGGTGACGCTATTGGCGATCAGGATTGAAAGCAGGATGTTGGCGAGCGAAGCCACTCCCTCGGCCGACAGGTCGATCGAGCCTTGCACCAACACGAAAGTCATCCCGATCGCGACTACGGCGGGAACCGCCGCCGACTCCAGGATCGCCTGCAAATTGGCAATCGAAACGAAATTCGGGGTCAGGCCGGCGAACACCAGAACCATCAAAAGCAGCGACACTATGGGGCCGGCCGACTTCAAGACACCGAGCCCGATGTGCCAGTATCGTCGCTGCGTTCCGGCTTCCCCGCGACGCGGGGAAGCCATTGCGCTGGGGTCGTGGGCGTGCAATTGCGCCTGGGTCATGATGCGGCTCAGTTCACGCCGACTGGAATCTGGCCCTTTGACCGGGCCCAGAAATTCTTCTTCAACGCGTCGTAGGAGAAGTCGGCCGGATTCGGCTGGGCCGAGAGCATCGCATCGACATTGTCCTTGGTTGCAAGCGTTTGCACCAGGTAGAAGTCGCGCTGCGCTTGCGCCAGGTCGCCGATCTTGAGGTCTCCCGAGGCCACCGCGTAGGCAAGAGCTGCCGCCACGGCTCCGTGCAATTGCGAGCTGATGCGCATGCTGGACAGCATCTCGCCGGACTTGATCAGCTTCAGCACGTCGCTCGATCCGTCGGAGCCGGTGACCGGAACCTTGCCCGCCAAGCCCTTCTCGCGCAACGCCGCGACCGCGCCGAGCGCCATGCCGTCATTTTGCGCGAAGACGCCCTTCAACTGGTCCCCGTAGCGCGCAATCCACGTACGGGTGATGTTCTGGCCTTCCGTCTGCCCCCAATTGCCGATCTGGGTGTCGAGGATCGTCATCCCCGGACATTCCGATACCGCCTTCAGGAGGCCGATCTCGCGCTGCTTCGACGGCGGATTGTCCGGTGTCCCCTTGAGGACCGCGATGCCGCCCTTGCCGCCGATCGCCTTGCACAGGGCCATGCCGTTCTGATAGCCGGAATCGACACCGTCGAAGGAGATGTTGGCGATCCAAGCATCGGAAGCCGTATCCCATGGATGGATCTCCTCGGGACGATTCCACATCGTCGTCATGAAGGCGCCGCCAGCTTCCGCCCGCTCGACGAATGCCTTGGTGAAAGCGGTTGAGTCCGGAAACCAGGCGAACGCGCAGCCTTCGCAGCCGGCTGCGAGTATCGCCCCCAGTTGCTGCATGTGCTTCTGGCCGTCGAACCCGCTCTCGTAGACCTCGAGCTTGGCGCCGACGGAGCTCGCCACCTGCTGCGCTCCCCAGATGACTTCCTGCCAATACTCGCTGCTGGTCGTTCCGACCGCCAGATAGATGGTTTTGGGTTTCTCTTGAGCCATTGCGTCGTGGCCGGCCAAGGGTCCAACGACGATCGCCACAGCCGCCACTACCGCGGCTGAAATCCTTTTCAGCAGTTTCACTTCATCCTCCCGATGATCGTGTTCACGCGACGGGCCGTCCTCTACGGCCGTACAACATACATTTTCTCAAAAAATCTATTTTGTAAAGCTGAATAAATTATCTAATAGGAAAAGTGATAGTCGATGGTCGCGCATCCAATGGGAGGATTCCGTCATGGGAACAGGAGAAACCGTGCTCGTCACGGGCGCCACGGGGCGGACAGGCAAAGCGGTGGTCGCCGCGCTTGCCGCGCGCGGAGCGCGCGTTCGTGCCATGACCCGCTCGCTGGCAGGAGAAGACAGCCTTCGCGCTGCGGGCGCGCATGAGATCGCGCTCGCCGATCTCGGGGATCGCTCGTCGCTCGATGGAGCGGTCTCGGGAGTTGCGCGGCTCTACCATATCGGACCGCGTTTCAATGACCGCGAAATAGCGCTGGGAACCAACATCATCGCGGCCGCCCGCGCCGCCGGTTTAAGGCATTTCGTCCTTCACTCGGTCTTCCATTCGCAATGCCGAACCATGATCCACCACCGGCAGAAACTTAAGCTGGAGGAGATGCTGATCGAGTCGGGCCTGCCCTACACCATTCTCCAGCCCGCCATGTATATGCAGAACATCGCGCTCGAATGGCCGAAGATCGAAGCCGACGGCGTCTATGAACGCCCCTACCGGACAGACCTTGCCATGGCGATGGTGGATCTCGCCGATCTGGCCGAGGCGGCTGCGATCGTGCTCACGACCGAGCGCTACATCGGGGGCTCATACGAGCTGGTTGGGCGAGAGCAGCTCTCCCACGACAACATGGCAAGGGTGCTGACCGGACTTTTGGGCAAGCCGGTTAGGGCGTCGCGCTATGCGCCGGCGGAATGGCGACGCCGCAACCGCGACCGGTTTCCGCAGGACTATCTTCGGATCTATGCGGCGATGTGCCGGCACTATGACCGCTTCGGTCTGCCGGGCGGGAATCCGGCGGTGGTGTCGATGATCCTCGGCCGCGAGCCCGCGGGCTTCGAGGATTTCGCCCGCCGCTTCGCCGCGGAACGAAAGACAACATAGCAATGGGGGCGCCTGGGTCCGGGCGCGCAAGTATCAGCGGCTGGCCAGCTTCACGCCGGCCTCGGCCAGCACCTTGCGGGAGGTATCTCCCGAGCGCTTTCCGGCCTCTGCCGCCGACAACGCGTCGGCTTCCAGCGAGAAGACTTCGGGGCCGACATGCCGGAGGTTGCCCTTGCCCGCGACGATTTTGACGATCTCCACGACGTCGAGTTCACCCTCTCCCGGGAAATTCCGGTAGTTGATCGTATCGTCGAACAACGACTTGCCCACCTGACGCCGCACGCCATCATCGATCTGCATTCCGGCCAGGTGCCTGGCCGGCAGGCTCTTGAGCAGGTCGAGCTCGTATGCGCCCTTGGAAAAGTGCCAGACATCGACAAGGATGCCGGCATTGGATGGATTGACGCCGCTGACGATAGCCCAGGCATCGGAGAGATTGGGCATTCCCCAGAACGGCATGAATTCAAGATCGATCCAGTATCCCTGTGCCTTAGCCCGCTCGCAGAGTCGCCCGAACCCGTCGATTAGCCGGGAGAGCTCAACCGTTCCCTTGTCGTAACCGGCAACCGCGAGGATCGACGTCAAACCGAGCTTCTCACACATGCGAAACGAATGATCGGTGCTGACATCGAAGCGGGCGCGCAGTTCCGGCGAACATTCCGCCGGCACACGGATGGGCGCCCAATCGGTGAGCGAATCCAGATAGCGCAGCGGAGCCCCGGCATCGGCGGCCATCGCCTTCATATCCGACGGAGTGAGCCCCGACTCCAATGCGTCGAGGTAGGTCTCAGGCGCAATGGCAAGAGCGGTGAAGCCGCCTGCCCTGGCGGCTTCCACATGCCCCCGGAACCCGTGCGCGCGCGCCGAGGCGGGCCAGAAGACGAAATCGGCCGGTGCAGTCATCACAATCCTCCCTTGTCGTTTCCTGGCGTCACCTACTTAGCCGGCCACGGCGGAACGCCGCGTCGGCGGACGCCCGTGGCGAGAAGCGCGTCATCTGCCGATGATGATGGGCCCGCAGCGCCGTTGCTTAACTTTCCGCGGGCTCAGGCGGCTTCGTCTGCCCCGAAACGGTGTGGAATACCCGCCTTGTCGAAGACATTTGCGAGCGCGACCCGGCTCCGGTTGCCGATCTCCTCGGCCGACAGCGTGTCGTAAAGACCGGAGAAGGTCTCGGGTCCATAACGGTTGAGCCCGCCGATGCGGTGAAGCTGCTGGAGCAGCTCGACCACCGGGAAGCCGCCAGTGCCGGCGTCGACGCGATGGAAGATGCAGTCGTCCAATAGGGACCGGCCGGGTCTCAGCGTTGCGTCGGCATCGGCGATCTGCACGGTGGAGATCCTATCGCCGGGGATCGTGTCAAGCAGCGCCGGGTCCGGCTTTCCGCGCAGATAGTGCCAGAAGTCGAATACCAGGCCGCTGTTGTCGCGGTCCGCGGTCTTGATGATCTTCCAGGCAGTCTCGAGGTCGGGAAGGCCCCAGAACGGAATGAATTCGAGGTCGCAGCGCCAGCCGAGGCCGGCGGCGCGGTCGCAGGTTCTGGCAAAGCCTTCGATGAGTTGATCGATCGAGACCTGGCTTTCCGGACAGGTGATGATACAGCTCATGGAGTCGACCCGAAGCGCCTCGCCGATGCGAAAGAAGTCGTCTTCATCGAACCCGAAAAAGCCGAGAGAAAACGCGGCCGGGTCGAGATTGTCGGGCAGCCAATGCGTCGCCCAGCGCGAATAGGGATCGAGCTGGGTCAGCTTCACCCCCTCGTCATCCGCCATGAGCAGCATGTCCTTCGTTGTGATTCCGTCGGCAAGCCAACGGCAATAGTGCCATGGCGTGATTGAGATGGCATCGCAGCCTGCCAGTCGCGAGGCGCGCAATTGCTCCCTCAGCGGCAGCGACCGCACCGTTCCCACCCACATGATCGTCGACGACTTGTCCATAGTCTCCTCCTTGTCGCAGCCAGGCGCGAAGCAATGGCGCCTCAAAAACCTTCGAAAACAATCTTGCCGTTCACAGAACCGGCCTCGATATCCCGGTGGGCCTGGATCAGCGCGGTCGCCGAGGCCCGCCCCAGACGCCTCGTCAGCGTGCTTCGCACCTCCCCGGCATCTACCAGCTGCGCCAGCTTGCGCAGGATTGCGCCCTGCTCGGCCATGTCCGGGCGCTGAAAAACCGGCCGTCCCATCACTGAATGCATATGCACGGCGATGCACTTGGTTTTCAACGTCGCGAGCGGAAACGGATCGGGATCATCGAGAACTCCGATTGACCCGAACGGCTGAACCAGATCCACGAACTGGCTCTGATGCCGAGGCGTCTGGGCCAGCGCCATGACGAGATCCACGCCCTTGAAGCCCAATGCCTCCACCTGCGGCTTCAATGGCTGCCGGTGGTCGATAACATGGGCGGCGCCAAGCTCCCGACACCAGTCCGCCGTCTGCGGTCGCGACGCGGTCGCGATCACTGTCAAATCGGTCAAGGCGCGCGCGAGCTGGATCGCCATGGAACCGGTTCCGCCAGCGCCGCCGACAATCAGCAGGGTCCGTCCGTCCGAGGCAGGTCTTGGGCGGGCGCCAAGCCTGTCGAACAGAAGCTCCCAGCTTGCCAGCGTGGTAAGCGGCAAGGCAGCCGCCTGCGCAAAATCGAGACTCTTCGGCATCGCCGCGGCGATCCGCTCATCCACAAGCTGGTATTCCGCGTAGCTGCCCTGGCGAACGACCGAGCCGGCGTAGAACACGGCGTCGCCCGTCTTGAAGTTTTCCACCTTCGAGCCCGCCGCCACGACGATCCCGGCGGCGTCGTAGCCGGGCACTTTGAGCGCACCACCCGGATCGGCTATGCGCCTGAGCTTGGCGTCGAGCGGGTTGACCGAAATGGCCCTTACTTCGACGAGAAGGTCGTGATCCTGCAATTCGCTCGGCCGGGACAGTTCGACGTCGACAAGCGCATCCGGCGCGTCGACGGGCCCGGCTTTGGTGAATCCGACTGCCTTCATCCGGCTGCTCCTAGAATAGGTTACGGATCGAGCCGCCATCGACGCCCCAAACCGACGACGTGACAAAGGATGCCCGTTTCGAGGCAAGGAAGACGATGATGTCGGCAACCTCCTCGGGTTCGCCCATGCGCTCAAGCGGCAGTTGCCGCAATTTCATTTCATGGTCGACCGCCTGGCGCGGCGGCATGCCGTGAACCTCCGCAAGCTTATCCGCGAACCCGCCCGGCCGGGACCACAGCGGGCTCCAGACCGGCCCCGGCGCGACCGCATTCACCCGCACGTGGGGAGCCTCCGCTCGTGCGAGGCTTTTGGTGATGCTCACCAGCGCGGTCTTCAAGGCGGCATAGTCGGCTGGAATGGTCTCGGGCTGGCGGGCGAGATCGGACGTGTTGTTGACGATCGCGCCGCGGCTTTCGCGCAGCCGGGGCAGCAAGGCGCGCGTCATGCGGATATTGCTTAGGAAATTGACATCGAATGTGCGTTGCCAGTGCGCGTCGGTCAAAAGATCGAACGGCTGCGCGTCGACAATGCCGACATTGTTGACGAGGACATCCAGTTTGCCGTTTCCGGCCGGGAACGCGTCGGCGATCCCTTGTTCGACGCCTTGCGCCGACGATAGATCGGCCACCGCGAGGGTGATGGCAACGCCCGTCGCCGAGGCCGATGCGGCCGTCTCCTTCAGGCCCGCCGCGTCCATATCGATGAGCCGCAGGTCCGCCCCCTCCCTAGCAAATGCGACCGCCGTCGCTCTGCCTATGCCGCTTGCCGCCCCCGTTATGAGCACGGTCTTTCCCTTCAACCCGATGTCCATGGATCCCTCAGGCATTAGTTACTTCGTTCACGCGCCACACAGGCGCGGCGACGCTAGTTGTGCAGTTTTCCGGAGCGTTGCTTCCGATTTCCGTCAGGCGGCCTTACCGGTCATGTCCTCTCGGCGGACTTCGTCGCGGATCGGATTGACCAGCTTTCCAAGCCCCTCGATGGAGACCTCGCACTTGTCCCCGTCCTTCATCAGCAGGCGCGGGTTGCGGGCCCATCCGATGCCGGCGGGCGTGCCGCTGACGATCAGGTCGCCGGCCTCGAGCGTGATCGCCTCGCTGATCGTCTCGATGAGAGTGGCGACGTCGAAGAGCATGTCGTCCGTGGTCGCCGATTGGACGACCACATCGTTGAGCCGCGTCTCGAGCCTGAGGCCCTTGCCGCCCGCCGGCACTTCATCGGCAGTCACCAGCGCGGGGCCGAAGCCGCCCGTGGAATCGAAATTCTTGCCCACCGTCCATTGCGGCGACTTGAACTGATATTCGCGGACCGATCCTTCGTTGAAGATCGAATAGCCGATCACGTGGTCATGGGCACGCGACTTCGGGATGTGGCGACCGCCCCGCCCTATCACAACCACCATCTCGCCTTCGAAATCGAGGCTGGTCGAGGCGAGCGGCCGCACGATCGGCTGGTTGTGACCCACCAGCGTGGTGGCGAAGCGGGCGAACAGCGTTGGATAGTCCGGCTGTTCGTATGGCGACTCCTTGGTATGGTCGGCGTAGTTCAGCCCAACGCAAATGATCTTCGGCGGCCGCGCCAGAGGCGGAAGAAAAGTGACCGCATCGGGATCAAACTCGGTGCCGTCCGCGAGCTTATGGCCGACGCGTAACAGCTCCTCCGGGCCGGCGGCTATCAAATGCTCAAGCTCGAGCGTGCGATCCGTGCCGGCGGCAATCGAGCCGCGCAGTCGACCTGCCCTTTCCACGGCCAAGCCTCGGTGACCCCCTAATTCGAACCTTACGAAGCGCATGCGTTTCCTCGCTCACAGTGTCTGTTTGTTCAGGCAAGGATTTTCCAAAAAATAAGATATGTCAACAAAAAATCTATTTTTCTGTTGACCATCTGATTTACGCATGGATAGTGATCACAGCGAGTGGGCTGGTGGAGGAACCAGCTTGCGCCGTCATGCCTGCCGTCGGCCGCCTGGCGCCAAATAGACCATCTGGGAGGATAAACCATGAAGGCCCTTCGTTTTCACGCCGCGCGCGATTTACGGCTGGAGGATATAGATCCGCCCGCCGCCCCGGAGCCGAACGACGTCATCGTTGCGGTCAGCCATTGCGGGATTTGCGGTACCGACATTCACGAGTACCTGGACGGACCGATATTCGTGTCGACGCGGCCGCACCCTCTCACTGGAGCGTCGGCCCCGATCGTGCTTGGCCACGAATTCTCAGGCAGAATCGTCGCCATCGGGCGCGCTGTCAGCCGCTTCTCCGAAGGCGACCGGGTTGCGATCCTCCCCCATCTCAACAAACCGGGAGACTATTTCGTGCGCCGCGGGATCGGTCACATCAGCGATACGACGGCTCTGGTGGGCCTCTCTTCGGCCTATGGCGGCATGGGGGAATATGCGGTCCTTCCGCAGGACAACATCGTGAAATTGCCGGATGGCGTGAGCGACGAACAAGGCGCGCTTTTCGAGCCGATGGCCGTGGCCATCAATGCGATCGACCGGGGCGGCGTCGATGCCGGCAGCACGGTTTTGGTGACCGGCGCCGGTCCGATAGGCATCCTTGCGGCAATGGCTGCGAAAGCCGCCGGCGCATCGAGGGTCGTGGTGTCCGAAGCAAATCCCGCACGCCGCCTGAGGCTGGAGTCTCTTGAACTCGGCTATGAGGTCGTCGACCCCACTTCGGCGAATTTTGGCGATGCCGTGCTGGGGCCGACCGAGGAGGGCTTGGGCGTCGATGTGGCGATTGAATGCGCGGGCAACGAGCGCGCCCTGGCCGATTGCATCCGGCTTTTACGGCGCGGTGGAACGATAGTTCAGGTGGGCATCTTCGTCGAGCCTCCTCGCGTGGACATGCGGCTGCTTGTTTCCAAGGCGGTGACGCTGACAACGAGCTGGGGCTTTCCGATCACCATCGGCCCCCGCGTCGTCCAGATGATCGCTGCCGGACAGGTCCAGCCAGAAAAAATCATAACGGGTCGGGTGGCGATGGCCGACGCCATCGCCCGGGGCTTCGATGCGCTTGCGCGGCCGGACCAGGACCATCTGAAAATTCTCATCGCTGTCACGGTCTAAACCGGCGGCGTCACGAGTATCGGCAAGGAGGAAGAAGAATGGGCCGTCTTGAAGGCAAGGTCGTGCTTGTGACCGGTGCAGCACAAGGGATTGGCGCCGCGATCGGAAAGCTATTCGCCGCCGAGGGTGCCATGCTTTATCTGACCGACGTCCAGCCGTCACCGAAAGGCGACCTTCAGCCCGGCACGCAGTATCGTCGGCTCGACGTATCGAAAGAAGATGATTGGCGCGCCGTCGTCTCGGAGATTGTCGAGCGTCATGATCGTGTGGATGTGCTCGTGAACAATGCCGGCATTGTCGAGCACTATGGCCAGATAGACGCCACTAGCACCGAAGCCTGGCACCGGGTCATCTCGGTTAACCAGACGGGAACTTTCTTCGGCATGCGCGAGATCGTCCCCGTCATGAAGCGCAACGGCGGAGGATCCATCGTGAATTTCTCCTCGATCTGGGGCACCACCGGCGCCGCCGGAGCGGCCCCATATCAAGCCGCGAAGGGAGCGGTCCGCACCATGACAAAGAACGCGGCCATCAGCTACGCCAAGGACAACATCCGGGTAAACTCCGTCCATCCCGGCATTATTTGGACACCGCTGATCGAAGGCCAGAGCAAGGAGATGAATGAGAGCATCATCGCTGTCACGCCGATGGGGCGTGCAGGCAGGCCAGACGAAATCGCCTTTGGTGTGCTCTATCTGGCAAGCGACGAATCCTCCTTCGTGACGGGCTTGGAGCTGAACATAGATGGCGGCTACCTGGCACAGTGATCGATGCTGGCTTCTCTTTTGCGAATCTGTATCGCAGCGCAAAGCTGCCATTCCGCAGAAGACAAAAAGGATGGGCGAGTGGCTGGATTGGCTCTTGAATCGACTTTGGCGAACCGCTTCGTAAACTATTGATTTACAAAGATCATGTCGGTCACTGAGGGTCATTGTTTTCGACAGGAAATCAAGACGTTAGCGGACGGTCCGCCACCCCATTTCCTTCGTATTCTCTCGTATGGTCTGGCGAACCCAACGACGATGAACGAGGTTAACTACTAGCTTCGAGATATCAACGCTGTGGCTGCCGGTCGCCAGGAGCGTCCTCCTAGTGAATGACCGCAATGGGGCCGCTTCCTGCCGTCCGGTGATGGGCGGTAGCATTCCGAAAGCGGACATGCTCGTTAACTGGTGCGACGGCTGTGATGAATTCTTTCGGGTTCGTGTCGACAGGATTCTATGATCTTGGCCGGCGGTGACGACAAGGATAGCGTTGCGCTCTATGCGCCCCGACGCCCGCCCTCTAGATCGACGACAACTCCGAGACGAATACAGGGAAGGCCGGTACCCTACTCACGGATGAGAGTCTGATCAACCGTCGTCTCTAGTTCCACCCCCAGCCCTGTGCAGCTTCAGCCGATCCGACTGCGTGGAAACCCGCCAAGCAGCCAAACCTTCTTGCCTTAAACCTTGACAGGGAACATGAGACACTAGTCGTTCAGCTTTCCGCCACGGTGTCCCATCGTCATCTTGGATGCGTACATCGTCGGTGAACGCTTGCCTGGAAGGTTCGCCTCAAGGACGATCTGTTCGACAAAGCCCTGGTTCACTTCGAATTCCACGCATTGGTCGAGCTTGTCGACAATCCACAACTTATATTTTTCTTTAGTGTCGGGATCCTCCTTTAGGTCATAACCGCAGTCGTCAGTAGGGATGCTTCGAGGGCTGGCAGGTATAAGCATAAGTTTCGGCTTTGGGAGGTCATAGCAGTGCCCTTCATAAGAATACCCTACAATAACCCCACATGATATTGGATTATCCTCGTCCCATGTCGCGGCCAAGATAAATACTATCCCTATCTTCGATTTTGTGTCGATGACAACCAAATCTGTCTTTGTTACATCAGTCTTTATCCTTATCTTTTTATTTGTACTTTCGATATTATTTGCATCTATATGTTTCAATAGGTCGCTTTTCGGAGTTATACCATAAAGGCGTACCTGTGTTGCGTTGTAGGCACCTTTCGGAAACGTCAGTGTCGGCCGGTGAAAGTCGTCGCTCATTTTCCTCACTCCTTTTTGTTGCAATCGATCAGTTCATAGAATCTCTCGCCATCTGAAGTTTTCTTCAAACTTTTCCGCAAGCGCGGGCGCCACCCGGTCGCTGACATCGACCAACGAGGCGGCGGCATTCTCGAAGGTCAGGTCATCTGCATCGAGGCGCGGCCATGCCTGAGCAAGTGCGAGGGCCACTTCGTCCCTTGCTCTGATCAGCATGCTCTTGAACATGAAGGGCCGAGCGCGAAAAGCGCGGGACGTGAAATCCGAGATGCGTTGCATGTCGGACTGGTCGACATCCCTGATATCGATCCCCAGCACCCGCTCGTCGGCCAACCCCTCGTGCACCAATGCCGCGTGGTAGATGTCGACGATCGTGTCGAACACAGCTCCCGTGAACGGACGTGACCTGTCATGGATTTCCGCCGTCACCTCCGACATGCGGCGTGCGTTGCTGGCGAGGCGGATCTGCCGATTGCCAGTCAGTTCGGCAATCCGGTTCAATTCATTGAGAACAAGCAGGTTGCCGTCGCAGTGCCGCAGCAGCCGGTCTATGCCGCTGTCGAAATTCAGGAACGACAAAAGCGAGATCAGATCCGAGCTGGCTTCGTGGAACGGTCCGAAATCGCCTTGAGTCAGGCCGCCGGCTGGTGTCCCGAACAGCGAAAACAAGATTGCGTGGCCGACCTCGTGTGCGATCACATCGAAGTTGAGTGCATAGGGATACTTGCCTCCGTCGATGCCGCGCTCTCGGCCCAGTTCCAGATAGCCATAGCCCGATTGCGCATTCTCCCAGTCGACGAAGGGGATGATTTCGAGCCGCTCGTACGTCTCGGCAAAATACCAGACAATCGGTTTGCCGAGGTAGCTTTCCCAGATGTCCAGCACGCGGCTGACCGAGGCGAAAGCGTGGGCAGAAAGGAACTGCCGCGAGGTCAGGGAAAGCTGATCGAAATGGCCGTCAAAGCCAGCCTCCGCAGGCGGAAAGATTTCGCCGACAAACGGTGGCAGATAAGGGTAGTCGTAAGGCTCCTTGTCGAAGAGCGGATCGCGAACATAGATGCGGCGATCTTCCGGGCCGGAGCGGATCAGATCGGGTGGAGTAGAAATCCATACTGTTTCTGGTGTTCCGTAGCCCGAAAGGTGAGGGACCTGCGGGTAGACCAGGAACCGCGTTCCCAGCAACCGATCTTGCGCAACGACACGATCGACCGCGTCCAATTGCTTGGCCCCCTCTGACGCTCCCACGCTATCACGGCGCTTACGTTGCGTAAATCGTCGGCCGCCAAGAGGTCAGGGCCTATAGCGTCAGCCCCGCATCATCCATATCCTTGGAGAAGGCCGAGGTTAGCTGCAATTCCGGCAGGGGGGGTGCTTTTTCAAATGCCTGCTCCCGCAAAAGTTCGAGTGCCCGCAGGGCATCTTGCTTTTTTTGCTGGACGAAAGCCGCGCCGAGTTCCCTGCACAATCTTTCGACATCGTCCTTGCCGTCGTGTGCATCCCGGACCATCCGCGGCAGGGTGCGCTGGCGAAAGTTGACAGCCTGTGCCGCACCCTCGAGCCTCGCCTGCTGTTCGGGTGAAATCACGCCGCGCCGGCAAGCAGCGCGAAGAGTCCGGCGCAGGTCAATCAGCGCATGCGTCATTTGAGCGAAATTCACCTCGGCCGGTCCATGCAATACCGCTACAGCGTCGTCGGGTGCAAAGGCGAAGCGGCGATACCATCGGTAGATAAGCCCCACTCCCTGCATATGGGGGAACAGCTCGGCTGCTCGAAGGGCACCCATGCTGGCCGCGCCGACGACATGAATGCCGCGGCTGAGAGCCCACAGGATTTCCTTGTGCCGAACCGCCGGCTCAGCCTGAAAACCGCCGTCTATGATAAGGATCGCACTCGGGTAGAAATGCTGCACAGCCGAAACGATCGAGCCTTGCACGGCGGGGGGAAGGCATACCGCATCGACGACCTTCAACGCGTCGGCATGGGACACGGTCGGGCCGGTGAAGACGACTTTCGGGCGCATAATCTCTACCCCTGCAAAAGCGGTTGCAAGGCAGGAATGACAATCCTGACAACGGACAGAGCGTCGAGCGGTCCCGTTCCCACCCGGATTAGGTGAACGGCATCGAATCCTCTCTCTTCGAGAATTGCTAAGAGGACCGAAAGCGCGTCCGACGCCGTGTTGACCTTCTGCTCGGCGAGCGCGCGGAAATCCACGCTGCGCGGGCCATCCCGGAGGAGCCGGCGATGCGCTGCGATCATCTGCCGATCGGGGTATTTCGGATAGGATGCGCGCGTCAGGTCATCGCGCGCGCCCGAGATCGCCGCCAGACGGGCCTGGGCCGCTTCGTAGATGGCGTGTGCCGCCGCGCCGGCGAAACTGAAACCGGCAGCCGAGCCATCAGCCGGATGATCCAAAAGGACCGTTTCGATCGGTTCGTCTTCCAGCAGATGGCACCACACCACCGGGATGCCCAACGGCGACAAAGCCTGCCAAAGGCCGACCAGCACGTTCTTGGCCGCCAAAGTTTCCAGGAGATCACGGAGCGACGGATCATCGATCGTCTCGGGATCGATGCGTTGACGGTGGAAAAAACCGTGGGTCCGGTATGCCGTGGCGATCGCGTCGCGTTCGATGCATTCAAGCATGCCATGAACGATGGCATCCGGCTCCTCGAAGCCTGCAGCCAAACCGCTCGTCGATGCCGCGAAAATGCCGTCGTGGGGCAGTGACGGCAACACATAGGCGGTGTGCGCGAGCTCGAATGGGACCAGGTCGCGGCTGCCGGTAAGAAGATTGTCCGCGGCTACCCACGCCGTCTCCCTGCCGCGCCATCCGGGCGCGGTGCCCCCCTGGAGATGCCTTTCGAAACGACCGGGCGGGATGCGCAATTGATCGGCGCAGCCGACGACTGTGTCGAAATTCGCCACCTGCTCTGCAAAGAAGGTCTCGGCCGATTCCAGCATGGCCGATATCGCGGCTTGCGCCAGGGTGGCGCCCTTGCCTTGCGCGACCGCGTTGGAGAGCGAGAAAGGTCTTGTCACCTGCACGACCGGGATGCCGAGTTGGTCGAGCCCGGTAATGTCGGCGATCCGCGTAATGCCAAGGCCTTGGCGCATGTTCATCAGCCTCGCCAGCGCCTCGTCGGGCGGCGGACCAAGGCGTTTATATCGCTCCAGCATCGCGGATGCTCTTGCAGGGCCGGCTAGCGCCGACCGGGCGATTCAGGATTGACGATCAGCGCGGCGCCCGACTCGAGAGCGGATTTCGCACGTTCGACCCGATCGCGATAGCGCAACGACAGTTCAGGTGACAGGCCTGATGATTGAAGGGTTTCGTATGTACTGACGAGGAAAGGCACGGCGCCTTGCTCCGCGGCTATGGCGATGCTCTTTTCGAGGGCAGCGACTACGTTCGCTTTCGCATCGCCCTGGAGAAGAAGCAGCTCCGCCATTCGCCTGTAGAGTTCTGCCAGCCAGAAGCGGCTGCCGCCGGCCTCGGCCTGGGCCACAGCCGAGTCCAGCAGAGCGAGCGCCTCATCGACCTCGGCAGTTCGTGTCAAAAGCTCCGCCAGCATGCCGCAATAGACCGGTTCGTCCTCAGGCGTCTGGAATTCGCCATGGAGGCCAAGGCCTTGCCGCATTTTTTCCCTGCCGCTCTCGACCTGGCCCGCGTTGCCGTCGCACCAGCCTTCGAAGATTTGCGCTGCGGCGGCGAGGGCGGGCATATGATGACGCTCGGTCAAGTGGCGCAGATCCGCTATCACGCTTCGCAGCATCGAAAAATCGCGGCGATAGCAATGCAGCATCGCCTCGTTGAGGTAGGCATGCGCTATGCTGCCGGCATGTCCGGTTTGCTGCGCCCAGCTCCTAGCTTCCGACATCGAATGGAGCGCGCTTGCCGGCTTCCCGACGAACCACATTGACAAGGCGCGGTGGGCGAGCCCGCAGACCCTCGCGTCATGCCCGCCAAACAACGCAGCATGGGCTTTGCCCTGGCCGTGCTCATAGAGCGACAGTCCGGCGCCGACCGCCGCGATGCAGCGGTCGTGGCGGCCAAGATTGAAGTCGATTGCCCACACGCAGTGCCTGGCCTGGAGTTGCACTTCGGCATCCTCGACATCTTTGAGATCGCTGAGCACGACCTCCGCCCGCTCGCCGTCCATGACGGTATCCGTAAACCACCAGCCCCAGTAGATCGGAAACCACTTGGCCCGCTCGGCAACCGGCCGCCGCCGGGCGATCATCACGCCGTCCTCGTACAATTTGCGGGCGGGCGCCGAGTTCGGACCTTCGACAGCGGTCAGGATGGGACCGAGCACGATCATTGCCGATAGCCGCAGCGCGTCTCGCGTGTCGGCTGCCGTAACGCGCTCGCAGAGCGCCAATGCATGCTCGAGTATCTGCCTCGCTTCCGCCATTGCCGAGCGGGACGAGCTTTCCGTGCCTGCGATCACGAACTGAGCGATCGCGTCCTCCAGAAGGCCTGCGCGCTCTGCATGCTCGGCGACCTCGGCGGTGCCCAGCCACCCGGCCAGGTTTCGGTTGTGGCTCACCGCGGCAAACAGGCGGCGATGCAAGGCCTGCCGTCTCTTGCGCAGCGTTGCGTTGTAGATCGTCTCCTGGATGAGCGCATGGCGCACGCCATAGACCGGAGCGCCGGAAGGCCGCACACGGATCAGGAACCCGGCCTCACTCAGCGAATCCAGCGCGTTTGCGATGGCTTCGTCGTCGAGCTCCGGCAACAGCGCGCGCAGCAATTCCTGATTGAAACGATTGCCCGCAACGGCCGCAGCGCGCGCGACTTCGCGTGCCGGCCCCAGCGTTTCGAGCCTGGCCTCGATCACGCTTTCGAACACCGAGGCATGACTGCGCGTCTCACTCTGCGACAGCCGATCCGTTGCCGAGGCCGCGTTCTCGGTCATCCACTGGCAGATTTCTTCGATGAACAGCGGGACGCCTCCGGTCACGCGTTCCACCACGTCGAGCAATTCCGGGGAAGTTGACGGCTTGCCTTGCGGCCACATGGCCGCGATCGCCATCCGCGTTTGCTCGCGATTGAGCGGCTTTAGCGAGATATGCCTTGGATTCGATGCTGCCAGCCAGCTCCCAGATTCAGGGCGCGTGGTCGCGATGACAAGCGCCCGGAAGTGAGGGGCCGACTGTGCAAGTTCAGCCAACAATTGTCTCGACGTCAGATCGATCCAATGGATGTCCTCGACCACCAGAACAATCGGCCCGCTGGCGCACAGGGCTTCAAGCGCGTGGCGAACCGCCCAGTTGGCTTTCGCGCGCATCGCCTCAGCGTCGATCTCCTTGAGCATCGGATCGGCTCCCGCAGCGCCGAGCAGGAACGAAAAGATTTCGATGATTTCAGGATCGCGGACGTCATGATCGCGGAATGCTTCCGCCACGGCGGCAGCGCTCAGCTGTCCTTCGTTGCCGGCGAGATCGCCGCGTACGTTCTGTAGCAGCGGATGGAGCGCCGAGCGCAAGCCGCCGGGGGTGCACTGGAAGAACAGCAGTTTCGCGCGCTGATGACGCGTGCGCCGGCGTACTTCGTGGAGAATGCGCGACTTGCCGATCCCGGCCTCGCCCTCGATCACCACCACGCCGCCGTTTCCCGCAATGGCGCTATCCCATGCTTCGGAGATCGTGGCGAGCTCGGCCTCGCGATCGATGAGCGGACTGCTCAGCCGCCCGAAGGCGAAGAAGCGGTCGACCTCGCGCTTGTGACTCAGCGCGCGCCAGACCAGCTCCGGCTCGGCAAACCCCTTGACCGCATGGGCGCCCCTAAAGCTGAACACATGCGACCGTCGCGCAAGGTTGCGCGTCGCGTCCGAGACCACCACCGTATCCGGCTGCGCGATGGCCTGGAGCCGCGTGGCCATCGCGAAGGCCGGGCCGGTGACATTGTCATGACCGGTGTCGGCGTCACCCTTGTGGATCAGGGTCATCGATGTCGCGATTCCGACGCGGACATGCAAATCGGCACGGCCTTTGTCCAAACCGACGCGCCTGCAGGCGTCGATGATTTCGAGCCCGGCTCGGATCGCCAGCGATGCCGCGTCCTTGGCGTCTATTTCGGCAGGAAACAAAGCAACGCCGCCATCACCGACCTCCACCCGGACGGCACCCGAGCATGACGCGACCGCCTGTCTCGTCGCCCGCTGGAAGGCTGATATCAGTTCCTCGAACTCTTCGATGTCCAGGATCGCAAGAAGGTCGGTCGATCCGACCAGGTCGTAGCAGAGCGCGGTCAGGATTCGACGCTCATGCCGGGCTTCGGACGGATTGTCGCCGTTGCCGCCCAGAAAACCTGTTGCCACCGGCGCCCCCGGCAACGCGACCGGACCCCTCTCCGACATGCTGCGATTTCCTCGCCGAGTGCAGTGACCGCAATATTAGCAAAGTGCGATGCTGTTCACAAAACACTTGATCGGTGGGCAGAGCTGGAAAAAGCCGATGCTGAGATCATTCTGGAGATATGCTCACGGCGCACCCTCGGTGGCGCTGACACCAGCTGTGGCCGCTTGTGGTAGACGGTCGGTATGATTTCAATGACCGACATTGGCGCGTTGCTGACTGGCAGCCCGCGGTCCGGCAGTGGACCGCCCAGGTCCGATGCTGGATTGTCGGAAGCGGATCTTCCGGGCCGCGCTGAGAAGCGACACGATATGACCGAGCGACCAACTTGGCCGATGCCAAATACGCACAAGATTCATACGGCGGTCGGCCACTCCGAACTATTTTGGCGGGCAGAGCCGATGTCGATGCTCGGTCACTAAAGCATCTTCGTCTCTCCGCCATCCACCCGCAAAGCCGAGCCCGTCACCCATTGGCTTCCATGGGTGAACAGGAAGGCGATCACGTTGGCGATATCTTCCGGTTGCCCGTAGCGGGCGATGCCGGCCTCGGCGGCGAACTGCTCCGTCGCCGCATCGAGCTCCAATCCGTGCATGTCTGCATAGCCTTGCAGCATGGACCGCCGCCGGTCGGTCATCACCGAGCCTGGTAGAATGGTATTCACCTGCACGCCGTCTTTGATACCGCGGTCCGCGAACGTCTTGGCGAGAGCCAGGATCGCAGCATTGATCGTCCCGACCGCAGCCAGAGACGCCTTGGGTGCGTAGGCCGAGGTCCCCGACGTGATCGCGACGGAACCGCGCGAGACCTTCAGGGCTTCCCAGGCGGCGATCGTCAAGCGCCGCGCCGAATGAAACTTCAAGGCCAGGCCGTCGTCCCATTGCTCGTCGGTCAACGCGAAGAGATCGAGCTGCGGAACGGCACCCGCGATGCATGCCAGCGCGTCGATGCGACCGAAACGTTCGAGCGTAAACCGCACGACTGTATCGTTCGCCTCCGGCTCGCGTAGGTCTCGTGCGATGACCAGTGGCTCCGCACCGGCCGTGCGCACCGCGTTGGCGGTCTCAGTCAGCAATTCCGCACCGCGCGCCACGATCGCCACAGCGCCAAAATCGTGCGCCAGGCGAATGGCGGTTGCGCGTCCGATCCCCCGGCTCGCGCCCGTCACGATGGCGACGCGGCTCATGACCGACGGGCCTCGGCGACCGCCAGCGTGTCGATATACTGGCGGAAGCGTGCGATCTTCCCGTTCTTGAGAAGCCACACGTGTGCGTAGCGGGCTTCGGCTTTCTTTCCCGTTACACCATGCACACCGGTGAAACCGCCGAGCGATACCACAGTGTCGCCCTCGGTGATGAACTCGGTCGGGACGAGCGCGAAGCTCGACCATTCGGCGACAAGCGGCTTGAAAAGGTCTTCAGCCACTCGCTCAGGCCCGGGGCCACCGACCTTGTAGTGCCACATGGTGATCCATTCGATCTCGGGCGACATCAGGCTGAGTGCGTTGGCCACATCGCCGGCCGCCAGTCTATCGTAAAATCTCTGGATGAGTTCGGTGGGAGTGGTCATGTCATCTCCTTTGATCTGAATGGCTGGCGCGCTGGCCGCGACAAGTGATGAAGCCCGGAGAGGTCCGGCCGCCTGCGGCGCCCGGACCACCGCATCAGCCGACATGCTTGCCGAGGAACTCGCGCATGGCCGTCCCGATCTCGCGAGCGTGGGTCTCGAGCGCGAAGTGACCGCTGTCGACGAAACGGACATCGGCCGAGGGCACGTCGCGCTTGAACGCCTCGGCGCCAGGTGGAATGAAGAACGGATCCTTCTCGCCCCAGATGGCCAGGACGGGCGGCTGATGCTGGCGCAGATAAGCCTGTACCGTGTCGTAGAGCGCGACATTGGACCGGTAGTCGAGCAGGAGATCCAGTTGGATCTCAATGTTGCCCGGCCGCGACAGATAATAATCATCCAGGTTCCGGCCATCGGGCGAAACCAGGCCTGGATCGGCAACGCCGTGTGTATATTGGAACAGCGTCGTCTGCGGCGCCATGAAACCGCGCAGGGCGTCGCGATTGGCCTGGGTGGGCTCGTTCCAGTAGGCTTGGACCGGCGCGAAGGCGTCCGACACGCCCTCCAGATAGGTGTTGCCGTTCTGTGTGACGACGGCCGTGATCCGGTCGGGGTGTTTCACTGCGAGCCGGAAGCCGACCGGCGCGCCATAGTCGAAGACGTACAACGCGAACTTGTCGATGCCGATCACTTCGGTAAAGCGATCGATCACGTTTGCGATGTTCTCGAAAGTGTAGGCGAACCGGTCGCGCGCCGGCTGGTCTGTCATGCCAAAGCCCGGAAGATCGGGCGCCACGACATGGTAGCGGTCCGCAAGCTCGGGGATCAGATCCCTGAACATGTGGCTGGCGCTCGGGAAGCCGTGGAGAAGAAGCAGGGTTGGGCGGCCAGCGTCGCCGGCTTCTCGGTAGAAGACATTGAGGCCGTCTACATCGACGGTCCTGAAATGAACGGACATGGGGGTCTCCTTCGTCGAAGGCATTGCATGGGTCGATTGACCGCCTGCATGCCTTCGTTGGTATTTGTTTCGGGAAATCAGGCCGCTTTGCGAGCCGCTACACGAGGAAAGTCGATCTCGGTACCGAGGGCTACGTTGATCGTGTTGGTGAAGACGTTGAGCGCCACATGGGCAATGATCTCGACGACCTCGGCGTCCGAATACCCGGCGCGCTTCACTGCCTCGATGTCGACATCGCCAACGTGGCCGCGCTCCCGCACGAGCTTGGCAGCGAAGCGGACAGCCGCATCCGCCGCGACATCGTTCGACGCTCCGTTGCGGTTGGCGGTGATCTCTGCGTCGTCCAGCTTGGCGAGGTTGCTAGCGAGGTAGGTGTGTGCCGAGAGGCAATAGTCGCAGCCATTCAGCTCGGCCACGGCCAACGCTATACGCTCACGCGTCGGCGCAGGCAGCGCGCCTTTGGCGAGAGCGCCGGAGAAGGCGAGATAAGCCTCCAGAGCCGAGGGGCTGTTGGCAATGATGCGAAACAGGTTCGGGACGGTGCCAAGTTGCTTCTTGGCGCCGGCGAGCAGCGGTTGCGCGGGGCCGGGCGCCTCCTCCAATGTGGGAGTGGGAATGCGGGACATGACTTTTTCTCCTTAGAGGAAGGCCCCAATCGGCCTTTCGAGGAGCGTAAATATCCCCTTCCAAAAAGTGACAGAAGACAATAACTTCGAAAGCCAGACTTCCGCAATACGAGAGGGAAATGGATCGATTTGAGGCAATGCGCACCCTCATCGCTGCGGTCGACGGTGGCAGCCTGTCTGCCGCATCCCGGATGTTGAGCATTCCGCTACCGACCGTCAGCCGTAGAGTGGCAGACCTCGAAGCTCTCCTTGGGTCGCAATTGGTGGTAAGAACCAGCCGTAAGCTCCTGCTGACCGAGGCCGGCGCGGCCTATGTTGTTTCGGCGCGCCGCATTCTGGAAGAATTAGCCGAGTCCGAGCGGGCAGCAGCCGGCGAATATCGTTCGCCACGCGGTGAGCTTCTGATCACTGCGCCAATTATGTTTGGCAAGATGCACGTAGCGCCGATCGTTCATGACTTCCTTGACGCCTATCCTGAGGTTACGGTTCGGCTGGTCCTCTCCGACCAGATTATGGATTTGGCTGAGCCGCACATCGATGCCGCGATCAGAATAGGTAAGCTGCCGGACAGCGCACTGCTCGCACGCCGAGTTGGTGAAGTGCGATGGGTGATCTGCGCGAGCCCCGCTTACCTGGATCGACGCGGCGTACCAATCTCACCGGACCAACTGCCTGATCATGAGTGTATTGCATACGAAGGTCTCGAACTCTGGCGGGATTGGTCGTTCGCCGGGGATCGCGGCGAAAAGACTGTCTTCATTCGCCCGCGCTATTCGGTAAACACAGCGGATGCGGTGATCGCCGGTGCCATCGCTGGCCTGGGCATCGCCTGCGTCATGTCGTACCAGGCGGCCGAGAGCGTCCGCGCGGGCGCGCTCCGCTCGATCCTTGATGCGTGGGCGCCTGTGCCAATGCCCGTGCAGATCGTGCATGCCGCCCGGCAGCATCAGCCGCTCAAGTTGCGGGCTTTTTTGGAGTTCGTCGCGCCGCGCCTGCAGCGGCGATTGGATGCGGTGGGAGAGGTTTTTCAGGCGGAAGGATCAGAATGCGGCCTCCGGCAAGGCACGCCGAAGGGCAAATTAGGGCACCCGTCCTGACCTCGCCACGAGTCATTGATTGGATGTGCGGCACGCCTTCCGCTGCTTACCGGGCGAAGAGCAACCTTGCCACGTCCAGCAATGTCCGCTTTCGGTGAACGGCGCACCAATACGCTCCCCACGACGCCCGGGACTTTCAGGCGTTCACGGATCCATCGTGCAGCGTTGCGCGGAGTTTTCAACCTGCGGTCTGCCGAGCAACCTGCGGTCTGCCGAGGTGTAAAAATGACCCGAAAGCCAGGACTGAACCTCTATCTCAGCCCGTGCGCTATTAGTCGCGCGGCCGGCATCCGCCGAAGGGCCACCATAGCGACAACACCGAGCAACGGGCCAGGCGCCAGGACAAGGAAGCTCCACCGCCAACCTACAGTCTCCGCCATGAATGACACCAGATGGATGGAGCAAAAAGTGAGTGCGATGCCGACGCTTAGCTGCAGGGAAAGCGCTGTGCCCACGTAGCGCTGATCGCTCAATTCGGTCGCCATGGCCGAGAATTGGGCGGAATCGCCTATGACGGTCGCTCCCCACGCGATGGCAACGACGGCGAACAGCCAGATCGGACCGGCGAAGGTCAGGCCGATCGTCAATGCGCAGAAGCCGGATACAATCATCATTGCTGCCGCCGTAGCAGTGCGGCCGATGCGATCCGCCACGATCCCGCCGGCAATTGAGCCGATCCCACCCGACGCCACGATGAAGAATGCCAGAAAGGAGGCAGCGCCAGGATCACCGATGCCGAGACCGGGGCCACCTGCCCTGATGTAAGCCAGTATCCAGGCCCACATGGCGTAGAGCTCCCACATGTGACCGAGATAGCCAAGATTGGCGAGCATCAGCGCGCGGTTGCGCATCAGCGTTTTGATGTGGCGGGGGTCGAACGCCGATCTCGCAAAGGGATGAGGTCCTTCCTCGCCCAGCCAGAGGATTAATAACGCGCCAGCCAGTGCTGCGAGGGAGGTGGCCACGATGACGCTTTGCCAAGCCAGTTCGGCGACTCGGGCTGATACCAGATGAGGGAACGCAGAACCAAGCGTTAGGGCGGCGAGGAGGACGCCAAGCGCAGTTCCCCGTCCGCGACTAAACCAGGTCGATGCCAGTTTCACCGCGGGTGGATACACCCCCGCCAAGGCCAAGCCGGTGACAAAACGGGCGACCAGCAGCAAGCCGACGGAGGGCGCGAATAATAGGCAAAGGTTGGCAGCGGCTGCCGTCAAGGCACTGACGCCGATCACCTTGCGAAGCGAAAGCACATCCGGAAGGCCGGCCATGCTGGAGACCAACGCGCCGATGGCAAAGCCGATCTGCACGGCACCGGTTATCCACGCGCCCAGCGCCGGAGAAAGGCCCCACAGCCGGGTCAGCTGCGGGGCAATCGCCGTTGCGGAAAACCATGTCGTCATCGGCAGGAAGGCGCTGACTGAGATAACGCTTAGCATCCACCAGCGCCGGGCGGCGCTGGTTGCGATGACATTCGCGGCTGCCATGTCCTCCATGTCCGTCGTCTCAGGCGGCGATTGAACCCTGCAAACGCTTGAGCACCGGAAGAAGGTCGGCCGGGTCGGGTCTACGCGTGTAGTCCGGGCTGACTTCGGCATAGGCGATGATGCCGTCTTGCCCGACCACAAAACGAGCCGGCATCGGGAGGGTCCAGGAACGATCCTCATTGATAAGCGGCAGGTCGACCCCAAAGCCGCGATACAAGTCGATCAGGTCGTCAGGCAGGCGAAACCGCAGGCCGAAGGCATCGGCGACCCTTCCGCCGGCGTCGCTCAGCATCGGGAACGCTATCTGCTTGTCGAGCTTGGCCTTGCGGCCGTTCGCCATCGACTGCGGTGAGATGGAAACCAATTGTGCCCCGGTGGCCTGGATTGCTGGCCAAGCTTCCTGCAAGGCGGCAAGCTCGATGTTGCAATAGGGGCACCAGACTCCGCGATAAAAACTGAGCACCAACGGACCGCGGGTAAGCAGATCGCTGGATGCGACAGACCCGCCATCAGCCTCCGGCAATGTGAATGCTGGCGCAACGGCGCCTGTCTTTAGGGCTTGGGCGGCCTGACCCGACGCTATCAGTTCGGCGGTCGCACGGCGCATGACCTCGACCGCTTGCTTGGGGGCCTTGCTTTCAAAGTCGGTTTTGAAGGCATCGAGCTTTTCCTGAAGAGACATGAGACACTCCAAATCTTGACCGCACGGCTTGCGGCGGAATGTCCTCGCCTATTTCCAGTAAGGGGGGTAGCTTGCCGAAAGGCATAGCAATCATCCGGAAAACGAATGGCCGACAGACTCCAGGAACTTGAGGTTTTCGTGCGGGTGGCCGAGCGGGCGAACCTTTCCCAAGTCGCACGTGAGATCGGTCTGTCGCAGCCGTCCGTGTCGCGGATTCTGAACGATCTTGAGGCGCGCATCGGTGCCCGTCTGCTCATCCGCACCAGCCGCAAGGTTGGGCTGACCGAGGCCGGGCAAGTCTACCTCGACCAGATCCGGCCGCTGCTGGCAGATCTTGGGGCAGCGGCCGACACCGCAGCAGGCAATGAGGAGTTACGCGGCGTTCTTCGCGTCGAGTTGTCGGTAACTTTTGGTGTGCGCGCGGTCATTCCTCGCTTGCCCAGCCTTCTCGCCGAGCACCCCGATCTCTCTGTCGAGTTGATGATGGACGATCGCCGGCGCAGTCTTGCTGAGGAGGGCGCCGATGTCGCGATACGGCTTGGCCTGCTCGACAATTCCAGCATGATGGCGCGCAAGGTCGGGCAGACGCCTCGGTTGCTCGTTGCCGCGCCGGACTACATTGCCCAGCACGGTCAGCCGAGCAGCCCTGCAGATCTGGCGCATCACCAGGTGATCTTCGGGCCCTCGGACAGTTCCGGGGCGACGTTTCAGGAGCTGAACGATCCGAAGGTGAACTTTGTGCTGCCTGAAAGTCCTCGCATCAGGGTCTCGAGCTCGGCCGGGGTGACAGCCTGTGTAGTGGCTGGGCTTGGGGTGGCATTCGGTTCCGGTTGGATGTTCAACGCTGAACTGCAGGACGGCCGCCTGTGTCGGCTGCTGCCAAATTTTGCGCTGCCTGCGATACCCATCCATGCTCTGTTCCCGGCCGGGCGCCAGCCAAGCAAGCGGGCCAGAGGATTTGCCGACTGGTTGAGCAAGTCACTTGGTTCGTCATAACAAGTGGCTGCCACTGCCCAGCGGTATCACACCCAGTCCGCAATGCGCGCCGCTTTGCCCAACGCGATCAACTAGGTTAGTCTCGCAATATGCGCCATCGCTGATAAACCATTTCGCTGAGGGGGCGAAAGTTCATGGAGATGCAGCAGGTCCGGTATTTCTTGGCCCTATCTAACACGTTGAATTTCACGAGGGCGGCCGAGGAGTGCAACGTCACTCAGCCGGCCCTTACGCGCGCGATCAAGACGCTTGAGGAGGAGCTAGGGGGAGAGCTCCTCCGGCGCGAGCGTCAGCACTCCCACCTTACCGAACTTGGCCGGCGCATGCTGCCTTTGCTGCAGCAGTGCTATGATGCCGCTACATCCGCCAAATCACTCGCTAAAGCCGTTCAAAGCAGCGATGTAGCCCCCCTCAACGTCACGATATCCAACAGCATCAACATCGCGTTGCTGGTTTCGCCTTTCACGGAGCTTTTCCGGGCCTATCCCGGCGCCCACCTCAAGATCAATCGTGGTTCGCCCGCTGCTGTCGTCGACGCGTTGAAGAGTGGCGACGTCGAGCTGGCAATTGCCGGCCCCCTAGGACAGGCCTGGGACCGCCTGGACGTATGGCCGCTGTTTCGGGAAGAGATTGAACTCGCTGTAAATGCCGATCATCCGCTGGCCCGACGCAACGAAGCCGATGTCGCCCTGAACCAGCTGGCCGCCGAACCGGTTCTAAGCCGCATCGATTGGGAGACGAGCGAGGAGCTGTCGCGCTCCCTATCCGCCAGAGGTCTTACGCCTCGAACCGCACATGAAGTCGAGACCGATCAGGACCTTCTGGCGTTGCTCGAAGCCAACGCCGGCGTTGGATTCGTCTCTATGACCGCGCCACGGTCGCCGAACACGCGCCGGCTCAAGCTTCGCGATCTCGATGTTTCGCGGGTCGTCTCCGTCTACGCGGTTGCCGGGCGACACAGATCTCCGGTGGCCGCGACGCTGCTCAACCTGTTGAGATCGACGGACTGGTCGCCCTTCGGCGTCAGCGAGCCCGCCTGAGCGCGGCGATCAGGTCGTCAATGTCCATGCGTCGGCGGTAATCGGGATCGACAAAGCGATCCGTGATGACGCCATCCGTCCCAACGATGAAGGTCGCAGGGATCGGCAGGAACCAACTGGAGTTGCCCTGGTAGTTCGGGAGGTCGTAGGCAACGCCCATCAACCTCTCCATCTCCGCCCCGATCCAAATCGCCAGATTGAGGGACAGTGCGTAGCCATTGTCCATGTCGGTCAGGAACGGGAAGCTCGCGCCAACCGCGGCCTTCATCGCTCTGGCGAATTTGCCTCGCTCGGGCATGATCGCCACGATTTGCCCGCCCAACGCCGCGATCTCCTGCTGGACTTCGACGATGCCGATCGCGTTCAAGCGGCAATAAGGGCACCAATGCCCGCGCTGGAAGGTGATCACAGCAGGCCCCTGGAGCAAAATGTCAGCGAGGCCAACCAACCTGCCCTCGTCGTCCGGCAGCAGGAACGGCGGCATGACATCGCCCGGAGTTGGCGCCGCTGCTCCGGCGCCCTGTTTCTCCAGGCGTTCCACCAGGCGGTCAACGGCATCGGCGAAATTCGCGTCGATCCGTCGGACCGCCGCGGCAATTACCGCCAACCGCTCGTTGAGAGGCGCATCAAGTTCGACGGCTGCCTGGACGGCCTGTTCAAATGTCATGGGCTGGTCATCGGCGGCCATATCTGCACTTTCATCGATCTGACGCAGCCTATCATCGAAGCCCCTCGGCCACGGCCATGTTTTTCTTGCATGGTTTTGATGCCTTGCGCGCATCAAAGCCGGCGAAGTTCGTATTCCGTTCGCCACCAGACCTCAGTTCGTTACAACATGTTCCTGATATCGGCGGAAAAAGTCGGAAAGCCGTAGACCATGTCGGCAAGCTGCGATGCCGTGATGGTGTGTTTCATGGCAAGAGCAAAGATGTGGATCAGTTCTTCGCCGGCATGGCCAACAAGGTGGGCTCCGAGGATCCTGCCTGTCGTTTCCTCGACTATGATCTTCGACCACGCCACCGTCTCTGCATAGGTCCTCGCCGTGAGCCAGTCTTGCATGTTGTTGAGATGGACCTTGACGCCGAGGCCGCGTTCCCTCGCCTTGGCTTCCGTTAGTCCGACACTTGCCACGGCCGGAATGCTGTAGAGGCACGCCGGGATATGACCGTAGTCGGGCCGGTGCTTCGGGCCGTCGACGATGTTGCGGCCGACGACCCCGCCTTCATAGGTTGCTATCGGCGAAAGCTGCGGGGAGTTCCACACGGCATCGCCACAGACATAGACGTCTGGATTGGAACGCGAGCGCAGATGCTCGTCGATCTCGATGCGGCCTTCGCGATGCACGATGACACCGGCGCCAAGATTGAGGCGCTCCACGTCGGCCACGCGCCCCGCACAATTGACGGCCCGATCCGCGTCGAGCGAGCATTCGGCGCCATCCTTCGCGAAGCTCACCCGCAGTCGCCCGTCGGTCCGTTCGATCTTCTTGACCCAGGCCTTGGTATGGATCCTGATGCCCAGCCGCTCGCTCTCGGCACGGATTTGAGCAACAGCATCCTCGTCGAAGCCTCCCAGGAGTTGCGGTAGTGCCTCGAGGATCGTGACCTCGACGCCGGCGCGTGCATAGACGTGGCCCAGCTCGAAGGCGATAACGCCGCCGCCAATGAACACCGCGGCGCGAGGCAGTGTAAAATCGCTGAGCACATCGTCGGACGTGGTCATGAATTCTGCGCCAGGGATCGACAGCGGGCGTGGCTTCGAGCCAGTGGCGATGACGATGTTTCTTGCCTCGAGCTCTCGGGTGCCGACGCGGACGGCATTGCTGGCGACGAATGCGGCTTCGCCGTGGATGACGTCGACGCCTCGCTTGGCCATCAATCCGGACAGCCGGGATGGGATATCCGCGATGATGTCCTTTTCTCGCTCGATCAAGGCTCGCCAATCGAGTCTCGGCGGCTCGATCTTGATTGCATGGGTGCCGGCCCTTGCGATCTCGTCGAGTGTGTGCGCGGCCGCGACCAGGACCTTCTTCGGCGTGCAGCCGCGATTGGGACAGGTGCCACCGAGATCGCGAGCCTCAACCATGGCGACGGAGAGCCCGGCAGCGCGCGTCGCGACCGTGACGCCCATTCCTGCATTGCCGCCGCCCAGGATCACGACGTCATATTTTTCCATCGCACCGCTCCGCCGCGCTCAGTGAAGCTTGATCCGCGGTCTGGCGCGCCTGACGATCATCTCGCCGATCGAAGCAAGCGTTGTCTTCGCGAGGCCGTGAACCGCCTTGAGATGCATCTTGTGCAGCGAGCGATAGACGAGCCTTGCAACCAGACCTTCGATCTTCAGTCCGCCGATCAGGCTGCCGAACGCACCATAGTCGGCGAGCGAGACGAGGGAGCCATAGTCGCGGTAGCGGAATGCCGGCGCCGCTTGCCCAGCAAGACGTGCCGCGACCACCTTTACCAGATGATCTGCCTGCTGGTGTGCTGTCTGGGCACGCGGCGGCAAGGCGTTGTCTTCGCCCGGCAGGATGCAGTTCGCGCAGTCGCCAATCGCGAACACATTCTCGTCTCCGACTGCGCGCAAAGTCTCGTCCACGATCAGGCGGTTGATGCGGTCGGTTTCGAGGCCATCGAGACCTTTGAGGAAATCCGGCGCCTTGATGCCGGCAGCCCAGACCACGAGCTCGGCCGGCACGAACAGCTTTTCGCCAAGCCTGATGCCGTCTTCCGTGACTTCGGTGACTCTGATGCCGCAGCGAATCGGCACACCCAACTTGATGAGCAGGCGCGCCGAAGCCTGGGCCATGTGCTCCGGAAGGGCGGGCAGGATGCGCGGTCCGGCCTCGACGATGGTGATGCGGATCAGCTTTTCGAAATCGATGTTGTCGAGATTGTGCGAGGCAATTTCGCGCATCGATTTATGCAATTCCGCGGCCAGCTCGACACCGGTGGCGCCGGCGCCGACTATGACGCAATGAAGCTGACCAGGTGAGAGCTGCTCGTATTGCGCGTTGGCGCGCAGGCATGCGTCGATCATGCGCTTGTTGAAGCGGGCGGCTTGGTCGGCGGTGTCAAGCGAAACGGCGTGGCGCGCGGCGCCCGGCGTGCCGAAATCGTTGCTGACGCTGCCGACTGCCATGACGAGTGTGTCGTAGCCCAGGACACGCGGCGGAATGACCTGGCGGCCGTCTTCGTCGAAGCTTGGCGCGACGAAGACCTGGCGCTTGGCGCGATCGATGCCGACGACCTCGCCAATGCGGTAGCGGTAACCGTGGCGGCTGGCATGGGCTATGTATTCAACCGCATCGTGCGTGGCGCTCAAGGCGCCGGATGCCACCTCATGCAGAAGCGGCTTCCAGATATGGGTGCGGTTCCGGTCGACAAGCGTGACGGAAAGCCGCCGGTTGCCGAATTTGCGGCCGAGGCGTGTCGCCAGTTCCAGGCCGCCGGCGCCGCCGCCCACAATGACCACGCGATGCAGTGACTTGTCCGCGTGCGAGGGGGTCTCCGGGATCGTGCGGAAGAGCGCCGCGTCGTTGGCGAGCACGGCTTCCGGAATCAACCGCATGCCCGGGGTGATGATCTGCATCGGTGTCTCCGTATCTTCCTCGGCGCGGCGCATCACTCTTGCGATTCGTGGATCACGATGCCCTGAAGCATGTCGACCTCGCATTCCCAGGGCTTATCGGTGAGGACGCGCTGCCCGTGCTCGTATCCGGCCTGCCAGCGGGTGCGGATGCCCGAGCGGGTGAAGTCGATGTCCTTGGTATGGTCTTCGCCGTCCAGTCGCGGCGAAAGCAGGCGGACGAGGTGCATGACCGACGGGCAGCCATAAGAGGCGAGTTCCTTGAACATTGGATCCTCGCGACGCTCCTCTGGAACGAGCCTTCCCATTTCGCGCACCACATGCCGCAGCCGATGCAGTTGCTCCTGCCGAGCAACGTGGCTCCGGCCGCGGCTGGCGTATTGCAGGTCCTTCTGCCGGCCCATGACCTGCCAGATCGATTTCGGCTCGGTGGCGCGGGGCTGCCACATGTTGACTGCAAAGATCAGCGAGTCCCGCCTGGGGCGCGCATCGAGCACCACCTCGATCGGCGTGTTCGAATAGATGCCGCCATCCCAATAGGGCTCGCCGTCGATGCAGACCGCCGGAAACGCCGGCGGCAAGGCGCCCGACGCCATGATGTGCGCCGCCGACAGGATCATCTCGCGCGTATCGAAGTATTTGAGCTCGCTGGTGTTGACGTTGACCGCGCCAACTGTCAGCCGCGTGTGGCGCCCGTTGAGGTAGTCGAAGTCGATTAGATTGCTCAGCGTCCTCTTGAGCGGATCGGTGGTGTAGTAGGACGCGTTCTCGACACCGACTTCGCGGTTGACCCCAAACATGGCGCTCGGGTTCGGCTCGAAGAATCCCGGGATGCCGCGCAGCACCGTGCCCATATTGGCAAAAATGTTGCTCGGAACCATCATCCGGAAAAACTCGTCAAATGGGCTGCTCCGGCTGACGCCATCCCAGAATTCCTGAAGCCTGGGCAGACGATCGCCGGGCTGGTTCCCGGCAATCAGCGCGGCGTTGATGGCGCCGATGGACGTGCCTATGACCCAATCCGGTTCGATGCCGCCCTCGACCAGCGCCTGGTAGACGCCGGCCTGATAGGCGCCAAGCGCGCCGCCGCCTTGAAGGACGAGGACGGTCTGACGTTTGACGTCGCTCTGGTGTCCAGCCGCCGGTTCTGCTTGCGAGGCGGAGAGATTCTGCGTGATCTTGTTCATGGCCTTCGCTCCTCGTGCGGGTCTAGTGAGCGGTCCAACCGCCTTCGATCGGCAACACGGCGCCGGTGATCGAGGCTGCCTCGTCCGACGCCAGGAAAAGACAGAGCGCGGCAACCTGCTCGACCGTGACGAACTGCTTGGTGGGTTGCGCGGCCAACAGGACATCCTTGATCACCTGCTGCTCGGTGATCCCGCGGGCCTTGGCCGTGTCGGGTATCTGCTTCTCGACAAGCGGCGTGAGCACGTAGCCCGGGCAAACAGCGTTGACCGTGATACCCAGTTCGGCGACCTCCAGCGCGACGGTCTTGGTCAGGCCGGCGACGCCGTGCTTAGCCGCGACATAGGCGGACTTGTAGGGAGAGGCGACGAGCGCGTGTGCGGAGGCCACGTTGATGATGCGACCCCATTTGCGCGCCTTCATCGCCTGCAACGCGCGCCGGATCGTATAGAATGAGGACATGAGATCGATCGCCACGACCGCTTCCCATTTCTCGATCGGGAAGTCATCGATCGGCGCGACATGCTGAATGCCGGCATTGTTGACCAAGATGTCGATCGCGCCGAACTCGGCGATGGCCTTATCCATCATCGAGGTGATCGCGTCGCCCTTGCTCATGTCGGCATTGTCGTATCGAACGACGACCCGATGATCGGCCGCGAGCTTCGCCCGCAGGCGTTCGATCTCGGCGGCGTCGCCAAAGCCGTTCAGGACGATGTTGCATCCCTTGGCCGCGAAGGCCTCGGCAATGCCTTGCCCGATGCCGCTGGTCGAACCGGTGATAAGTGCTGTCTTACCTTTGAGCATCGTCTTGTCCTTCTGATTGCGCGGCTACGAGCCACGGCGCTGGCCGGCTCTGGATCTGAGGAGTAGTATGGTGAACCGCCGCAAGCTGCGGAAATGCCGTTGAGACATGGATTCGATAGCTGACGGTCAGATCGTTGGCTCCAAGCCCTGGATGTCGATCGACCGGTCGATTGTTTGACGTTAGGGCAGCTAGTAAGATCGCGTGGCAACGCGGGCCGTGCCGTATGCGCGTCCAGTGAGGGGAGCGTGCAGTGGAGATCAGCCAGGTCCGATACTTCTTGGCCGTCGCCAAGGAGCTGAATTTCACCAGGGCGGCCGAGCAGTGCAATGTCACGCAGCCGGCGCTGTCGCGCGCCA
Source organism: Mesorhizobium sp. ORS 3359 (assembly GCA_000824845.1). Lineage (GTDB taxonomy): Bacteria > Pseudomonadota > Alphaproteobacteria > Rhizobiales > Rhizobiaceae > Mesorhizobium. Next base: position 40,349 of record CCNC01000190.1, read on the forward strand.
TCAAGCTTCTGGAAGATGAATTCGGCGGACCGCTCTTCCATCGGGAGCGCCGTTTCACTCATCTCACCGAACTCGGCCGCATGGTCGAGACCTTTCTCGAAGGCGTCTTCGAGAATTCTCGCCAGGCAAAGCAGATCGCCGAGCAATATGTGACCCTGAAGAAGATGCCGCTCAAGGTCGGCATCATGAGCACCATCGCTCCGGACGAGATCATCGAGCTCATCGCGGCCGTGCGCGCGCACCATCCTGGCGTCGAGTTGCATCTTTGCGATGCGGACGCGGTGAGCCTCAGGAAAAGGCTTCTCGAGGGCGAGCTCGAGGCTGCCATCTACGCGTTGCCCTCAGACGTTCCCGACGAAGAAGTGCACTCCCTGCCGCTGTTCCAGGAGCAGATGGTGATGGCTGTTCACCTGGCCCATCGCCTTGCCAACCAGCGCGTTGTGCGGGTGAAGGATATGAGCAACGAAAGCTACATTCACCGCAACAACTGCGAATTCGCCGGCTATGCGGATGCCATCCTTGCGCAACAAGGCGTTACCGTCAGTCCAGTCTACTGGAGCGATCGCGACGACTGGACGCTCGCCATGATCGCTGCCGGCCTCGGTTTCGGATTCATGCCGGAGCACACCGCGAAGCACCCGGGTGTGGCGGCATTGCCGATCACGGAGCCGGAATTCTGGCGTGACGTGAATCTCGTCACGGTGCGCGGCCGCAGGCATTCGCCCGCGGTTGGCGCGCTGGTCCGCGAAGCAACGCAGAAGAAATGGTTCGGCGAGCGGGCAAAGGCATTGTCCGCCGCCGAATAAATTTCTCGGGCAGCATCGTCGCATGCCTATTCGATATCCGGCTACGTTTCCGTCTGTCAGTTCTTCTTTACGGTTGAAGTCACCGACTGAATGACCTCGGTCGCCATCTTGAACTGTGCGGGTCGATCCGTGATGCCATGCCGCCTGGCGATCCAGTCGAAATCGCTGTAGGCGGCGTAAACCGACCCGTCGGCGGTCTGGTAGACCAGCACGCGCACCGGCCAGTCGAGCCCGGCCTCGGGGTTGGATGTGATGAACGTCGTGCCGAGTGCCGGATTGCCGAACATGACGAGCCGCGACGGCCTTACGTCGTTGCCCGCCTTGTTGCCGAGCTTTGCCTGGTCGATCACGCCAAAAAACATGAGGCCCTTTTTGAGAACGTCCTTCTTGATGCGGGCGACGGTCTCGGCGACGGAGTAGTCGCTCTTCACCGTGATGACGCCGTCCGAGGCGGCGGCAGGAAGGATGACCGTCATCAGCATGGCGGCACCGGTGATCAGGGTTTTCAGGTAGGCTCTCATCGTATTCTCCTTGGTTGCTGGTATGGCTATGGATTGAGTTTCTTGGGGCGATCTTGCCGCCGCAAAACGGTCACGTGGCCGGCGTTCTCAGCGTCCGGGCTACCGCGATCGCACCGGCGAGAACCGCGGCCAGCACGGCCACGCATGCCGTCCAGCCGACACGGTCGTAGATCTGTCCGATGAGGAAGCTGCCAGCGAGCCCGCCCGCATAGTAGGACGCGAGATAGATGCCGCTCGCGGCGGCGCGCTCGCGCGATGCGGTCCGGCTCACATGCCCAGTGGCAATGGCCTGCGCCAGGAAGGTGCCGCTGGCGACAAGCGCCATGCCGCCGAGGACGATGGGAAGGCTGGGTATGAGCAGCAGCAGCAAGCCGACTATCGCCAGCCCAAGCGTTGCGCCTACCCCCACACTCGGGCCGAGACCCGTGGCCACGCGCCCGGCGAGCGGAGTGGTCAGCATTGATGGCAGAAAGACGAAGTAGACTGCGCCCAGTGCCATCGGCGTCAGCGACAGCGGCACCGCGACGAGCTGGAAGTTCACATAGGTGAAGGTACCGATGAAGACGAAGAGGATCAGGAAGCCGATCGCGAAACAGGCCCGCAGTTCGGCATTTTGCAGCGGAACTCTCCAAGCCGCGCGGGCAGGCCGGCTCTCCGCGTCGGTATGCATCATTGCCGAGGTCTTCTGCAACGTGAACCAGACAAGAGCCGCGCCGGACAGATTGAGGGCGGCGAAGGTCAGGAAGTTGGTGGAGATGCCGAACATATCGGCGACAGCGGCCGACATCAGCCGACCGAAAAAGTTGCTGGCAACATTGCCAGTTACGTAAGCCGCTAGCGCGCTCGTGGTCTGCCGCGCGGAAAAATGCTCCGCCAGGTAGGCCATGGTGAGCGTGAACGCAGTCGACATGCACAGGCCTTGGGCCACACGCAGCAGGGCGAAGACCACGATATTATCCGTCTGCGAAAGCAACGTCGTCGGAATCGCCAGGATGGCCAGGCTGATCCAGATGCCGTTGCGGCGATTGATGCCGCGCCCGAAGAGAGCGACGGCGACCCCGGCGACCGCCATGCCGAAAGTGCTGGCATTGACGGCGAAGCCCATGGTCGCACGGCTAACGCCGAATTTGACCACCAGCGAAGGCAGGATCGCTTGAGTGGCGAAGAGGTCAACGAGCGTGAGGAACGCAATCAGCGCGATCAGGCCGAAGCGCCAGCTGTCCGCGGCAACCATGCGAAGGCGCGTCGGTTCGGAATGCTCACTGGTCGTCATGACGGGCTCCGTTGCCAGGTCCTCGGGCGTGGCCCGAGGACAGGTTCTTGGTTTCTGATGTCGGGGATTTCGTCACCGCGATGAGCGGCTCACATCATGTGGTCTTCGTGCATTGCCGGCGGCAGAACGTCGGCGGAATAGAGGACGGCCGGCACCTTGCCGTTGTTCTTCCACCAGTGGGCGAGCTGGCCGAACTCGGCAGTCACGTCGCCCGCCGGATGTTCGATCCCGACCTTGCATGTGCTGCGGTATTCGGTGATCGAGCCCTCGACGACCAGAATGTTTGCCGGGCGGACATTGTGCTCATGCCACGGCACGACGCCGCCGGGCTGAACGACGAGCTTGCGAAGGCGCAGCATGTTGCCTTTCCAGGCTTCACCCTTGCTGCTCAAATCGATTGCTGAAAGCACCGTGTCGGTCACGCCGACGGGCTTGCTCGGATGTTCCTGGATGTCCGTGGTGGCGGCTTGGCCGGCGGGGCAGTCGCCAGCGAAAACCGGGGCCACCGAAAACGCGGCGGTCGCGGTGAGAAGTCCGAGTGTCAGCGCCAGCTTCAGCGGCACCCGCAATGCAATAGTCTTGGAAGCCATGTCGATTTCTCCTTTGTCGGTGCCCAATCGCGGAAGCGGGGCATAGGAGGAGAGTGACGGCAGCCTCGAAGAAAGAGAAATGCTGACTGGCTCTTAATTCGATACCTGAAAACTATGGTGGACGACCGCGCCAACGCGGCTGTCCCGCCACGACATTTATCGCGACGTTAGGGTTCACTTCGAAATGCTATGCAGCGCTCTTCCTGGCCGACAGATCAATGCCACTTTCCGGCCAGCTGTGCGCCTTGACGCTGTTCACGAACGTCGATGTCGCCGGCGAGAAGCGGCGCCCCGCCACGACAACGAGCGAGACCTCGCGCCAAACTTCAGGATCGACAACTGGCCTGATCTGCAAGCCCGGGATGACGGCGCTGAATTCCGGGATGAAGCAGATTCCCAGCCCCCCTGAGACCATGTTTTGAATCCAGTCTTCGCGTTCGCTGGCGTAGGAGATCCTGAGCTTTACGCCACGTTCGTTGCAGAGGCCGGCAAGATAATCCCGATACTCGCAATTCAGGCGTCTGAGATAGTTCTCGCCGTCGAGTTCCGAGATGGCGACATTGTCGTTACGGGCCAGCCGATGCCCGTTGGGAAAGGCAAGCACGAACCGTTCGCGATAAAGCGGGGTAACGTCGAAGCGCTCCGGGAAACTGTTGCTCGACGCCATGATCGCGACATCGATCTCGCCGGATTCCAGCAGCTGCGAAAGGGAAGCCGGCACGCCCTCAACAAGCTGCAGTTGGATACCTTGCTGGCGCCTGTTGAAGTCGGTCAATAGGCCGGTAAATCGCCGCGGACCGATTGTGCACATGACCCCAACCTTGAGATTTGCATTCTCCAGGCACAGGAACCTCGACGCTTCCTGGCGCACGCCGGTCACCTCATCGAGAATTTGCTGAAACCGGGGACGCAGCAATGCGCCCAGATCCGTAAGATGGGTCAGGTTCCGCTCGCGGCGAAACAGCAAGCCGCCGACCTCATCCTCGAGCTGCTGGATCGCGCGGGACAGCGCCGGCTGAGTGATGTTGCACCTTTCGCTGGCGCGGGTGAAATTGCGGGTCTCGCAGACGGCCAGGAAGTAGCGGATGTGATGAATGTCCATGCGGGGCGTTCCTCATTAGCACAGGTGCACGTTGGAACCCTGCCGCATGGCATTCCAACACGCCAATGCATCAGTGCTATAAAGTCCATAGCGTTTCGTCATGCGACGAAGGCGGGCCGAGGCCCGCCATCAAAAACGCCCTGTCGTGCCGGGTGCCAAGAATGTCAGCTGTGATGACCCAAGGCGAAGAGCCGAGCGCAGAACTGAGCATGCGGCTTGCTCATGGCGGCGTCGTTGCATTCCTTCATCATTGAAGTCTGCATCGCCTTCGGCGTGGCTTTCCACGCCGTCTCGAAATCGGCACTCGACTTCATCGTCTTCATGCCGGAATCGGTGAAGAAGGGCTGCATATTGGATGGCTCGTCGAGGACTCCGGCGGACGCCATCCCGCCAATAACCGAAAGGGCAAAAGCGCCAAAGCAGATGGCTTTGATATTCATGGTGAGAACCTTCTCTGGAATTGGGCAATCGCCCATTGACGACTGCGCTGATGACTGGCGGCATTTGGAACTCTATTGTTCCGTCTTGCCGAGGTGGACTTTGCTTCATCCGGCGCTCAACTCGCCAATGCCGTCTGCGAATGGAGTTTATGCCGGCCCTCTATTCCAAAGGGCTCGGCGAGCACCGCTAATTGGCTCCGCCGGCAGAACTGAGCGCGCGGCTTACTCATTGCCGGATCGTTGCACGTCTTTGGTCATCTTGACCCGGTCATGCTTCGGTATGGCCGACAAGGCCTTCTTGAACCCAACCAACGGCCCCGGTTCGACAGCCTCCGCGGTGCCTGGCCTGATCAGGATGAAGAGTGCGACGGGCGAGGAGCGGCAGCCAATGCAATCTGCCTATGGACTTCATGCCACCTTGGCATTTCGGCTGAACAAGAAGATGCGGCAGTCTCTCTCCAGTCGTCTTGTTGACGATCTTGGGAGGAGACCAAACCATGCTTGCTCAGTCCCTGATGAAAACAGACCAAGCCGCCATTTCGGTTGCGGATCTTGGTGCGGAAGACCGGATGATCGACATCGTGCTGGCAAACGACGCACATGGCGCTTTCGTCTGGGGCGTGCTCGATCGCCTGCTTGACGAGCCGCGCTGCAACTTCAGGGACGTGACCGCGTCAGGCTTTGCAGCGATGGAAGCGGCAGTCTTTGCCTATGGCTTAAGCGTCGGCGGTAGGCGCGGCGCGCGGACGGCGCTCGCCAATTTCTGGCGGCGCGTCAGCCACGCCTCTGTTTTCGCCAATGACAGGGCCAGCCAGCTTCGATCGGTCCTGGAACAGTCAATCGATATCGACCAGATCCGCGTCGAACGCTGCCCGGTGAAACTTTGCGTCCAGGCCGTCAACGCCCGCACCGATGCTGTGAAGATATTTTCCGGTGAGCAGCTGTCGATTGACGCGATCGTGGCAGCAGCGACAGTCCCGTTCCTCTCCCAGCCGATCGAGATCGACGGCGATACTTATTGGGGGGACGGGGACATTTCGCAATTGCCGTCTGCTCGATCACCGAAAACGAGCCACCGCCTGATCATCGCAAGCAGGCCTTCGCTGTTCACGACGCTATGTCCGGATCGCAGCTTTTCCTCCACCCATTGCGCGATCAAATGCGCGCCGGTTCACACCATCTTCGACAGTCAATACCGAGCAGGGACTGAACTCTTCGTCAGACCCTGGATCGACTGGGGCGAACTGACAGACATGCGTGACAGAGGTCGAAAATGTGCCGAAGGCTGGCTTGCAACTGATCTTTTCAGCACCGACCAACGCCGAGCCATCGGCTGTCGAACCCAATACATCTAGGCGTCTCCCTCCCGCCTAGCCGCGCCTGCATCGCATACTCCCGAATGCAGGTGCCAAGCCCTCCGGTGCCCCGCCGGAGGGCTTTTTCGCGCCAGGTTCCAGGACATAGTGACAGCGTATCAATTCCATGCCGAGACAGCATTTCAGTTCGGCATCGCGATCGGCAAGACTGATTTTGCAGACAGGCCTCAAGGCCGGTCTTTCTCTCGAAACACCAACCAGGAGACAAGCCTGTGATCAACACCAAAACCTTTATCGGATCGGCCCTTGCTGCCGCCACTTCCCTTGCCGCGACGGCGGCCTATAGCGGCCCCGCCGCCAAGCCCGGCTTCGCCTTCGAGAAGTGCTACGGCGTCGTCAAGGCCGGCCAGAACGACTGCCAGACCGCGACGCATTCCTGCGCCGGCACGGCAACCGCCGACAACCAGCCGGATTCCTGGCTCTACGTGCCCGCAGGCAGCTGCGCCAAGATCACCGGCGGCAGCGACAAGCCGAAAGCCTGAGCAATCCAGACTTCTTGCCAACCTCCAAAATGGAGAAGATCGATGTCCCGTGCGTTTCAAGCCCTGACGATCCCCGCGTCCGCGGGCATCGGTCTTCGCTCTCCTCACATCGGCGAAATGCTGACGCGGCGGCCTTCGGCTGGCTGGTTAGAGGTTCATGCCGAGAACTACATGGGGGGCGGCGCCGGCGTCGAGGCGCTGGAAAAATTGCGTGAGATCTATCCCGTTTCGGTGCATGGCGTCGGCTTGTCGCTCGGCAGCGCGCGAGGCTTGGACCGCGATCATCTGGAGCGACTGCGCAAGGTTTGCGAGCGCTTCCAGCCCGATCTGGTTTCAGAGCATCTCGCCTGGAGCGTCGCCGACGGCGCCTACCTCAACGATCTCTTGCCGCTGCGCTATGACGAAGAAGCTCTAGCGATCGTCGCGCGTAACGTCGAGACCGTCCAGGGAACGTTGAAGCGGCAGGTGCTGATCGAGAATCTGTCTGCCTACGTCGCCTTTGCGGACTCCTCGATGAGCGAGGCCGAGTTTCTGGCCGAGCTCGTGGTGCGGACCGGCTGCGGTCTGCTGCTGGACGTCAACAATGTCCAGGTCTCGGCGCACAATCTGCAATATGACGCCAAGGCTTTCATCGATGCGCTGCCGGCGGAGGCGATCGGCGAGATCCACCTTGCTGGCCATGCGACCAACCACGTCGGCGCCGACACTGTGCTCATCGACGACCACGGCTCGCGCGTGCCTCCCGTCGTCTGGGCGCTCTATCGGCATGCTATAGACCGGCTTGGGCCGCGACCCACGCTGATCGAATGGGACACCGATGTTCCGGTTCTCGATGTGCTGCTCGGCGAAGCCATGTGGGCCGACATGCTCACCGCTTCGCTCATGTTCAGCCGCAAGCAAGCCTCGAGACAGGCTGCGGTAGCCAAGCCTCGTCCCGTATCCCCTACCCCCTTCGAAAACGTGCGGACCAGCATGCCTGTGCTTGCAGCCTTTGCTGCCGCCAAGGCCGGACCTGTCATGTGGAACGCTTTAACGCCGATGGAGGGAAGATACGATGTTGCCGCTTGAACACCTGCAGACCACTATGGCGCGCTCGGTGCTTGCCACCGAACCGATGGTCTTCGCGAAGATGCTGACCGCCGGTAAGGCCGATCCACTGGCCCGCCTGCGCATCTACCAGAACAATACACTCAGTTCGCTCACCGCAGTGCTGATGGCGGTCTTTCCGGTCACGGTTCGTCTAGTGGACGAACGGTTCTTCCGATATGCGGCGAGCGAGTTCATTCGACGCCATCCGCCGGTTGAATCGCGGCTTGCGCGCTACGGCGCCGGCTTTCCGCGCTTCCTGAAAACGATCGACACGCTGTCCGACATGCCGATCGTCGCCGAAACAGCGCGTCTCGAATGGGCCATAGCGGAGGCGCTCGACGCGGCGTCGCTGCCGCCTCGTAGCCTCGCAGAATATGACAACACCGATCTTGGGCTGTCGCCGGATATCCATCTCCAGCCCTCGCTGCGGTTGATCGTCTCGCATTGGTCGATCCTGTCGGTATGGATGGCGCATCAACATGAGACGACGGTCGACGAAAACATCACCTGGACAAGGCGCCCCGAACGCGTGGCGTTGTGGCGATCGGGAAATTACGTGCGGCTTTTTCTGCTCGACCGCGCGAGCTTCGCATTCTGGCATTCGCTGAAGCACGGTTTCGGCCTCGAGCATGCCACTGGCCGCGCCTTGGCGCTCGACCCAGCCTTCGACCTGGTTTCGGCCCTTGTGCGTCTGTTCCGCGACAGGCTCGTCACCGACGTGCGGGTCGCCTCGAATTCCCCCTCAAACTGACGGAGACGGTCATGACCGCAATATCGGAGCAATCCTCGTCCAACCCGGCCGGCTTTGTCGGCCTCTACAGGCGTATCATCAAGCTGCCCGAACACATTCCATTCTCGCTGATTCAGCTCGCTGCCCGCGTGGCAGTGGCCCATGTCTTCTGGCAGTCGGCGCAGAGCAAGCTGGCATCCTGGCCGGTGACGCTGCAGTTGTTCGCCAACGAATACAACCTGCCGTTCATCGACCCTTCGATCGCGGCGCCGCTTGCAACGACCGCTGAGCTGACCGGCTCGGTGCTGGTCTTCCTCGGGCTGTTCTCGCGCCTTGCGGCCGTGATGCTGCTCGGTGTCGTCTCTGTCATCCAGATCTTCGTCTATCCAGAGAACTGGGCGGAGCATCTGCTGTGGGCATCGTTGCTGCTTCTGGTCCTAACACGCGGCGCAGGTGTTTTCTCGCTCGACCATGTCGCCGAGCGAGCCCTTTCGGCATCCAGAAAATGAACATTCCGATCGGGCGGGAAACGCAAGGTGCGCATCTTCATCGTTCACGCCCACCCCGAGCCCAACAGCTTCAATGGCGCCCTGACCCGCGCGGCGCAGGATGCCTTGTCCTCGGCTGGGCACGAGGTCGTCGTCTCCGATCTCTACGCCATGGGCTTCAATCCGGTGTCGGATCGCCGCAACTTCACGACCGTGCTCGATGCGACCTACTATCGCCAGCAGGCCGAGGAGGCGAATGCAGCCGCCCACGGTGGGTTTGCCCCCGACATCCAGGCGGAGATGGACAAGCTCTTCTGGTGCGATGTGTTGATCCTGCAGTTTCCGCTCTGGTGGTTCGGGCTGCCGGCGATCCTCAAGGGCTGGGTTGACCGAGTGTTCGCGTCTGGCGGCCGCATCTATGGCGGCGGCAGATGGTATGATAATGGCGTCTTCGCAGGAAAGCGCGCCATGTGTTCAGTCACAATCGGCGGACCGCCGCCGATCTATTCCGACCGAGGACTGAACGGGCCGATCGATTCAATCCTTTTCCCGATCAACCACGGGATGCTCTATTTTGTCGGCTTCACAGTGATCGAGCCGTTCCTTGTGCACGCACCAGCGCGGGTCGGCGACAGCGAGCGCCAGATGTGGCTCGATCGTTACCGCGACCGCACCCTTAACCTCGCACAGGCCCCTACAATTGCTTATCCGAAACTCACGGACTTCGACGATCACCACGTTTTGAAATCGAGCTGACTGTCTCGTTCACAAGGTCGGAAAGTCGCCGGCCCGCTTAGGCGGTCCGCGGGTTGACGCCGCGTTCGGCCGTGCCCCGGTCAATCTACCTCTGAATGATTTGCTAGGCTCCTGCCGGATTTCCACATGGCGGTCACGTTGCCGTGAGGCAGTAACGGTCACATGCACTTGAGCGAACAAGGGAATAATCCAACGCGTCACGGATTGTGCTGGCGAGGCCGAATATCTCGCTGACAGCCCGCTAGAAGAAGGCCCGGCAGTATGCGGTTCATCCAGCTCCTCTCAAAGATCGCGCTCTCGCCTTCAAGTTCCGCCGCCGGCTGGGCGCCATTGCCAATAAGGTTCATCGTGGGCTTTGGCTTTCTGGCTCATGGCTATGCGAAACTCAGTCGAGGGCCGGAAAGCTTTGGTATCGTGCTTGAAACGCTAGGAGTCCCTGGCCCGCGCTTGCTGGCCTGGCTGACCACGCTGGTTGAGCTTTTGGGGGGCATTGCTGTGCTAGCGGGTGCCTTCATACCGCTTGTCAGCGTGCCCATGGCGATCGTGCTATTGACCGCATTGTTCACCGTCCATTCCCAATATGGGTTCTTCTCGGTGAAGTTTGCCGAGGTAACGCAAGCAGGGGTTCGATTCGGGCCCGTCGGCTATGAAATAGTGCTTCTCTATTTGGGAGGCCTGATAACGCTTGCGGTCGGTGGTCCCGGCCGCCTGTCGCTGCAAACTGTCCTGCCTCGATCGAAAGCCAGCGGGCGCCCAAGATGAATATCGTTGCGCACCCCGAGCACGACCTTTCTGCAGCTGAGATCGATGCCAGAAGGACGCCTCTACGACCATAATCGGCAAGCGGTAGGACAGAGCGACGCTCAAGGCCTTGGCTTTGCGATCCGAAATGAAGCGGGACGCATCGTCGGGGTCGCGGCTGGATATTCCTGGGCCGGCACGTCCGAGCTCAAACAAATGTGGGTCGACCAATCGCATCGGGGACGAGGCTACGGCCGAGCGTTGCTGAGGGCCTTCGTCGCGGAGGCAAAAATCCGAGCTGTCCGGCGGATATGGGTCCAGAGCTACGACTTCCAAGCGCCGTCCATGTATGAAAAGGCCGGCTTTATTCGGGTCGCTGAGTTTGCAGATTGGCCCGAGGGACATTCCAATGTCATCCTCTGCAAAACGCTGCTGGAGCCGGCTGGCGCTCAATGATCACTTTTCGACTTGCCCAAGAGGCTGACGCCGCAGCGTTGCCTAATATCGAACAGTCGGCAGGTGAGGCTTACCGAGATATTGCGGAGCTGGCCTGGATCGCCGATGACGACAACCAGACCGTAGAGCGTCATAAGCAACTCATCTCTCGGGGCGCCAGTTGGGTTGCGGTCGACCATCATGGTCGACCGGTGGCGTTTTTGAGTGCCGAGATACTGGATGATACCCTGCACATCTGGGAACTCGCTGTGCGCCTCGATCGGCAGCGCGTGGGGATTGGTCGCGCGTTGCTCGAGGAAGCAATTGCGGATGCTGAACGACGTGGTCTCGTCGCTCTGAGTCTCACCACCTTCCGTGATGTGATCTGGAATGCGCCGTTCTATCAGAAGCTGGGTTTTCGGATCCTCGAAGACGCGGGAGTCGGAGAGCAGCTTCGGGAAGTGCTGCGCCGAGAGGTGGCGCATGGCATGCCAGAGAGCCGGCGCTGCGCCATGCGCCTCGATCTCTCCAATCCAAACCTTCCGGGATCTTAAGTTCCACCTAACGCGAGTCCTCTCGGCGAAGCAGGCCCTATAGGCTTCCGGCAGCGGTCGCTTCACCACCTGCCGCTCTGCGGCGCCGGATGGCTTCGGCGACGAATACGCGGGACAACGCGTGATACAGCGGTTCATTGGAAATCAGCCGTGCCGTGCCATAACCCAGCATCGACGCGCACATTAGCGCGATGACATTGTCATGGTTGCCGGTCATTTCGAGGATGATGACGAAGGCGGTCATCGGCGCCTGCACCACGCCGGCGAAATAACCGGCCATGCCGAGCAGCGCGGCGATGCCAGTGCCAGCGCCGAAAATGAGCCCCAGCGTGCTGCCAAGGCCCGCGCCGACAGCGAGTGACGGCGCGAAGATGCCTCCCGGAATCCCGGATACCATCGAGAGCAGCCCGGCGGAGAACTTCTCGAGGAAGAAGAAGGACGGTAGAGGCGTTCCTTCGATGGCTTCCCGCGCCTGCGCGTAGCCGGTGCCAAAGGTAAGGCCGCCCGATGCAAGGCCGATCCCCGCTACCGCCAGCCCGCAGATGCCCGCCACCGCCAGAGTGCGCCATAATGGCTGCAGCGTGTTCCAGCGCCGAATGCGGCGCATTATCTTGAGAGCCAACAGCGAGAACAGCGCGCCAACACCGCCGCCGATGATGCCGCAGGACAGCACCAGAGGCCAGTCCCGGGCGAAGGCGACAGTGTCCCTGGCTATGCCGAAATAGGTGTAGTTGCCGAGCAGACCCAGCGAGGCGAGGCCGGCGAGGATTACCGCCGTTAGAACCAGCCCGTTGGTGCGAGCCTCATAGGCACGCCCCATTTCCTCGATGGCGAAGACGATGCCGGCTAGCGGCGTGTTGAAAGCAGCCGCAATACCGGCGGCGGAGCCAGCGAGGATCAGCCCTCGTGCCTGCGCCATCCCGCCCCAGCGCGCAGCCTGTAGCATCACCGAGGCCCCGACCTGCACTGTCGGCCCTTCGCGGCCGATCGAGGCGCCGCAAGCGAGCCCAACCACAGTAAGAGCTATTTTGCCGGCCACTAGCCGTAGCGACAGAATATGGCTTCGGTCCTCGTCTTCGCGAAGATGTCGCGCGGCAATCGCCTGCGGAATGCCGCTGCCTTGCGAACCTGGAAAGAACACTTGGGCGAGCCAGGCGCAGAGCACGAAGCCGAGCGGTGTTGCCGCAAATGGCAGATAGAAGCGCCACCCGGTGTCCGCGCCGACCAAAGTGTGGAACAGGATCTGCGCTTCGTCGGCCATCATCGCGAAGAAGACGCTGACCAAGCCGATCGAGATGGCGCCGGCCCAGAAGACAAGGCGCGGCTGCCAGACGCGCCGCGACACCCACATCGCCTGCGAGCGGCGCAACATCGGATGTTTTCGCTTGGCTGCCATGTCGGTTCCCTGATGATCCACCCCGGCCTAGCACAGCCACCGGGCCAATCAACCTGAGAGGCCTGGTCACGTTGCTGTGAAGCCGTAACAGTCAGCCGCTGGGGCGCGAACTATCGAGAGATGTGGCGGGGCCTTTCCCAGCGACTGGGATCTGGTTTGTCGCCCGTGGCAAGTGTTTGGGGTCGAGCCGGAGGAGAAAGCCGATGCTGGAACGCATTAAGGAGACGCAACCCGACCAGGAAAAACTTGAGGCGCTGCTTGGAAAGATGGTCGGCGATCTGGGCGCCATCACCACAGGAGCCGCGGTTCTGCTGGGCGATAGGCTCGGCTTGTTCGCGGCCATGAGCGAGGGCGGCAAGATGACCGCCGGACAGCTTGCCAAAAAAACCGGCACGCAGGAACGACTTGTGCGCGAATGGCTGTCGGCCCAGGCAGCCGCCGGCTATGTCGAATATGACGAAGCCGCCGACAAATTCTACCTCAGCCCTGAGCAGGAACAGGTCTTCGTCAATGAGGACAGCCCCGCCTTCATGGCCGGTGCCTTCGAGGTCGTGCAGGCGCTGTGGCTCGACGAGGAGAAGGTGCGGCAGGCCTTCCGCTCCGGCAAGGGGCTGGGCTGGCACGATCACAGCGCCTGCCTGTTCCGCGGCACCGAACGCTTCTTCCGCCCAGGTTACAACGCCAACCTGATCGGTTCATGGTTGCCGGCGCTCGACGGTATGGTCGAGAAGCTGGAGCGGGGCATAGACGTCGCCGATGTCGGATGCGGCCACGGCACCTCGACCGTGCTGATGGCCAAAGCGTTTCCAAACTCCCGCTTCGTTGGCTTCGATTATCATGCACCGTCGATCGAACGGGCGCGCGCCGCGGCCAAGGAGGCAGGCGTTGCCGGCAACACGCGCTTCGACGTGGCGTCGGCCAAGGATTTTCCCGGCACCTACGATCTCGTCGCCTTCTTCGACTGCCTGCACGACATGGGCGATCCGGAAGGCGCGGCCAAACATGTGCACAAGGCGCTGCAGCCGGACGGCACCTGGATGATCGTCGAGCCTTTCGCGCACGACCAGCTTTCGGCGAACCTCAACCCGGTTGGCCGCATCTATTACGCCGCCTCTACCTTCATCTGCACGCCCGCATCGCTCTCCCAGGAAGTCGGACTCGGGCTTGGCGCCCAAGCTGGCGAAGCGAGGCTGCGCAAGGTCGTCACTGGCGGCGGGTTCAAGCGGTTCCGCCGCGCCACCGAGACGCCGTTCAACATGGTTCTCGAGGCACGCCCGTAAGGTTTTCAACAAGGGTTTTTTGACTGGAGGAGAACATGACTGCTTACAACGTCGTTCGGTTCCGCACCAAACCAGGCAAGGAACAGGCATTTATCGATGCGCACAGGAAGGCAAATCTCGATGTCAGGGGCTTCCGCAAAGGTGCGCTCATCAGAACCGGGAATCGGACCTTCTGCGTCGTCGGTGAATGGAACGACATGGATAGCCTGGCGGCGGCGCGGCCGCAGATGATTGGCCTTCTGGATACGATGCGCGACCTGCTTGAGGATCTCGGCGGCGAGCTCGGCGTGACCGATCCTGTCTCGGGAACGGTCGTCGCCGACATCGGGACCTAAGTGGCCCAGCTGCAGCCGTGGACCGCTCGACCACTATACGTGAAGGGCCAGTCTCAAATCAGAGCTGCGCACGAATAGCTAGAGTGGGGCCCGCCATCGACGTATGATACGATGCTCGATTTTTCGGGAGGATGAGCCATGAATGCAGTGCCTCAATGGCGGCTCGCAGGCGACTGGTTCGACATCTGCAGCTGCGACATCCCTTGCCCTTGCGAATTCGCCCAGCGGCCGACAGGCAATCACTGCCAGGGCGTGCTGGCCTGGCATGTGCGCGAGGGTCAGTATGGCGACGTCAAGCTCGACGGCCTGACACTGGTCGCTCTCGGCCAGTTCGAAGGCAATCTCTGGGCCGGCGAGGCAAGGGCCGTGATGGGCATGTATCTGGACGAGAGGGCGAACGAGCGGCAGCGCGAAGCCCTGCAGATGATCTTCGGAGGCCAGGTCGGCGGCTGGCCGGCGGGCTTTGCCGCCACTGTCGGTGAGATGCGTGGCATGGAGTTCGTGCCGATCACTTTTGAGGTGGCGGGTGATCTGGCCACTTGGCGGGTCGATATTCCTGGCCTTGTCGTCGGACATGCGGAAGCGCTATCCGGACCGACCACGCCGCCCGGCAAGCGGGTGCAGACGATCAACCCGCCGGGTTCCGAGGTTGGCCCGGGCCAGGTTGCCACCTGGGGGCGTTCCGTCGAGGTGAGCACCAAAGGCTTTGGCCTCGACTGGACAGGCACCGCCCGTTCGAGCAAGCACATTCCGTTCGACTGGAGCGGCCCGGACTAGGGCATGACGATGGCTGGCGCGTTCCTCAGGAAATCGCGGTGGTTGCGGGGCATCCCTCTCGGTCTACTCGCATCGCTCGTAGGGCTGACAGCAGTGGCGTGGGCGCTTACCCTTTACCAGACGTTCAGCATGGATAAACCCATGGGCATTGCCGTGCGCGGCGGTGTGGAAGGTATGGAAGGCATGGCCGGCATGGCCATGGCCGGAATTGCAGCCGACGGCTGGTCAGTGGCGGGCGCTGCCGCTTTTCTCGCCGTGTGGACGGTGATGATGGCGGCGATGATGTTGCCAGCTGCGGCGCCGATGATCTTTATGTTCGCGGCGGCGCAGGCGAGGCGCGAACAGCGCGTGGCCATCCCAACGTGGACTTTCGTCGCGGGCTATCTGCTCATCTGGGCGGCGGCGGGCCTTGTCGTGTATGTTCTGGTCCAGCTCGGTAGCGACCTTGCAACGAGCCTCGATCCACCCCAGCGTTCGAAATGGGCACCGCTCGCGCTCGGTGCCACGCTTGGCGTCGCCGGGCTCTACCAATTCACGGCCCTCAAGCACATCTGCCTCAGCCATTGCCGTTCGCCGCTTGCTTTCGTTGCGCAGCACTGGCGCGAGGGGCGTGTGGGCGCGCTCAAGATGGGGCTGCGCCACGGCCTCTATTGCTTTGGCTGCTGCTGGGCGCTGTTTGCCGTGCTGGTCGCGACCGGCGTCATGAGCATCGCCTGGATGCTGCTTTTGACGCTTATCGTCTTCGTCGAGAAGCTGCTGCCCCGTGGCCGGCGCTTCGAAGGTAGCCTGGGCGTGGCTCTGGTGGGCCTCGGGATCGTTGTGTCGCTTGGGGCGATCGATATGCCTTGGATTGGGGGCTAGCGCCTTCGCATGTGGCAGTAAACGAGCAGGAGCACAAGCATCCCTGCTGTGCCAGCAGCGATCTGCAATCCATTCGCATCGCGCTGGTTTTCCAGTAGGCTGTGGCCAGATAGATTGAGGATCGGGCGTGACGGCAGTCAACGATCGTCTTCTCGAAAGCAAGATGACCAAGGTGGAGCAGGCGCGCGCCTGGAGCCCGCGCGTCATCTCGAAATTCGAAACGCTGATCAGGAGCGCCGACGACCAATCAGTCTATCGCGTCAATCCGCTGGCCTTTGCTCGCGACCGCGCAATCGCCGAGCCTGAAGCAATCGACCTCTTCCTTCACGCCGCCCGCTGTGGGCTGTTCGACATGAGTTGGGATGTGCTTTGTCCCCAGTCCGGGATGGTGCTCGACAGCTTCGGCGCCCTGCGCACGCTGAAGACCCACTACGTCTGTGGCCTGTGCGACGTGTCGGGCGACACCGACCTCGACGATTTCATCGAGGTCACCTTCTCGATATCGCCGAAGCTGCGGCGCCTGCCGCACCATGATCCCGAGACGCTGTCTGTCGAGGATTTTCACTGGAAGCTGCACTTCGGGCACGATGGGCGGCTACCGGGCCAACACGTTCGCTTTCTTGACGTTCTGCGCGGCTTCGTTCGAGGCATGACGTATCTGCCGCCCGGGACCACCACAGTGCTCCGCGCCGACCTGGGACCGGGCGCCCTTGCGGGCGTCAATGTGCAGACGCAGGCGGCATTCGCCGTGCCGATATCGGGCGATCCGGTGTTGGCGCCGACGCTTCTGAAGGTCGACTATGACGGCAAACGCTTCCTGCCGGCATTGCCCGCTGTGCCACCCGGTCCCATCGTCATCGAGGTAGCGAATAGAGGTCCGGTGCGAGGTTCGTTGCTTGCCATCAACTGGCCGCCCGAGCTTGTCGCGCTGACCACCAAGCCAGCGCTCGATTTCGACCCTTATGTTTCCGGTGGTGCTCTGCTTGCGCGGCAAACCTTCCGCCAGCTCTTCCGGTCCGAACGTGTCGACGAGAAGGAGGGACTCGGCATCCGGCAGGTCACCTTCATTTTTACGGACCTCAAGGGTTCGACCGCCATGTATGAGCGCCTGGGCGATCTCAACGCCTATGCTTTGGTCCGCGAGCATTTCGCTCTGGTCAACGCGGCGGTTCACCAACATTCGGGAGCGGTGGTCAAGACGATCGGCGATGCGGTGATGGCGGCATTTTCGCGGCCGTCGGATGCTATTTCGGCCGCGCTGCACATCTTTGAAGAAATCGATCGCTTCAACGGCGACCATGACGGACCGGGGATCATCCTCAAGATCGGTGCCCATTGTGGACCGTCGATCGCCGTGACGCTCAACGACAACCTGGACTATTTCGGCCAGACCGTAAATGTCGCCGCGCGCGTGCAGTCCTTGGCTGAAGCGGGCCAGGTCTGCATTTCCGAGGCGCTTCATTCCGCGCCCGGCGTCAGCGAAATTCTTGCCGGCCATCGTGTCGTGGCCTTTGACGCGCCCCTTCGAGGCGTGGAGGGCGATGCTACCGTCTACCGCATCATGCGGGGATAGAAGCGATTGCGTGCCCAGCTCCCTTTCTCAACTGCCTGGAACCGAAGCTTGTGGCGTCTGCCAAGGTCAAGCAATTCTTGCCGCTCTCCACGGCTGATCAACGCGTCGTCAGACGATTGATTGAACGCTCCGGCTATAGCGAAATCCATTCGAATTTATCGGAGCCGAGGTGATTGTTGGTCGCGATCTCGAAGAGGCTGTCGAATTTCAGCTTGCTCGAACCAGCCGGCGAGGTCTCGGCGAGGCAGGGAACGGAGCCGTCCAGAAGCGAGCGCGCATAACCGACGTGCTGAAGGCCGAACCGAGCGGTATCTGAGGCCGGTCGGCGTTATAATGAGCTCCGGTTCATGGAAGGTATCGGCGCGGCGTTGAGCGCAATGTGGGTTTCTTCCTTGGCCAGAAGTCGCCTCTGATACCGTCCGCTTTCGGCAAATCGCAATCCTGATTCATAAGGTCGATTTTGAGGCGCAAAGCAGCAGTTCGCATCGTAGGCGCCGGCGTGGCCTCATGGATGGTTGCGCAGGGAAAGGACTGTCCCCGCTACACGGCGGCACCATGCCTCGCAGCAGGCGAAGGCTGAAGCTGCCTAAGTTGGAGTGTGGGTCGGCAACTTCGAAACGCCCTGGGACTGGCGTGCCTCGCACCAGGATGGGCAAGCGCCACTCGGGATCATCAGGCGCAAGCTAGTCGCTCAGGGCGGCTACTCGTGCGAACCGCGGCGGACGTGCAAGCAGATCAGCGCCTGCGACGAGGCCCAGCGGTATCTGCAGAGCTGCTCTTGTGGCGCCAAGCTGGATCGAGACGGCGACGGCGTGGCCTGCGAAACGCTCTGCTGAGGAAGTTGTGGTGGCGGTCCTTGAAGAGCTGTTTACGCGATCCAGCGGGATCAAACGCTATCTACGACCACGCTGCTCTCGGCTGAGGATGACATTGAGGCTGATCTGATGACGGAGCCAGTCTTATCCCTGGCGGGGGGGTAGAGTCGGGTATGCAAAGGTGGCCCGAAAGGCTGGCGAAGTGGGCCGCCAGGTGGAGGGCACAGCCTGGCGGCTCGACACGTAACGCTTCGTGCGGGGGCTTGTTTGCCAACTTGTGGCAGCCAAACTTCGTCACTACCTGGCGGGCTGCGGTTCATCCAGCTTGTTGAGATACCGGATCTGACGGCCTCGTTCTCCAACCGGCTCCTTTGAGATCATCCTTCGCACATCCTCGGTGAATTCTTGGAGGTCCCTTTCGAACCGCCCATCATCATCTTCATCAAGCATTTCATCGTGCATTTTGAATTCACTCCACACCTTGCTGCGGTCTAGTGGGTGGAACGGCACCTGGGACTGATATGCCGCTTGAAGCGCATTTGGCTCGCTGACCCAGACCTCATCAAAACCGGTGCACATTGCAGCTCCATCGCCCCGACATTGCTCCAAGGCAACGACACTCACCCAATGGTATTTTTCATTCAAGTAGCCGACAATAGATTGCGCCGAGGCCGCGTTTCCGTTTTCTGTTTGCAGGAAGAGAAAGAGGAACGCTCTGCGCCTCATCCTTTCCGTTTCCTGCACCACATACCTAATGGCATCCTCGTCTATGTCAGAGTTTACGTAGAGGAAATTACAACTCCACCGTCGCGCGAAGAACTTAGCCCCGAGAGACACATATTCACCAACTTCCATAGAGGTCCTTTCGGATTATTCGCCAATACTTCTATCGTTCTGGCCGAAGACGAGAAATAGCGAAACCTGCCATGCGTTACGATGGGTAAATTCTACTTACCCTATAGTATCCGCCAGAAAGGCTCGGAAACGCCCTCGTTCTCGCTATAGCGAGGCGACGGCGCGTTAGAACCCACCACCACTAATATGTCTCGGAGGAGACCAGACCAGCCCATCAGTTGCCAGTGCCACGCGGGACGCATGAACAAATGTGAGCAATCCTCGCGTTAATACAATTATTTCATCTAACCTAGGCAACCTCGACCTCGCGGAAATTCCGCCACAGCCGATTCACCGCGGGGAACAGATTACTTACGCCCTCAAGCTGGGAGATACGTTCGCGGACGGCATCCTCGCTGATCTCGTCGAGCGACATACCCATTTGCTGGAGCCAGAGCGCCGAGAACTGCCAATCAGAACACGCCCCCCCCGAGAGCCACTCGGCGATCTTGTCCGGGCGATAGTAGATGCGGTTGCCCTGCCCGCGCCGCATCGGTTCGGTTGCGGGGCCCAGATCCCTCATGCGCCAGTTCGCCAGGGACTGGAGGGAGGTGCCCAGGAACCTGGCTGCAAGGCGAGAAGGTATCGGTCGCCACGGAGGCAGGCTGGTCGACATGGCCGTCGTATAGAAGTGCTTAATATCGACGTGCCTAGCAATGCCCTTCGGTGTCCAACTGTCCAACTGTCCAACCTCTTTTTCTTCAAGGTGACAGTTAGGAGAGATATAAGTCTGCATAGCACCTTGCTCCGCGCGCCTGGTCAGTTGGCCAGCTGGACAGCGGCAGCAAGGACGGTCGGCAGTCCGGATGACATGACCTCCGGGTCCCTGCCCGTCAGCGCAGCCCGGACGTCATCGTTCGAAGCGTTCATCCACCTTTCGACCTCCTGCCACGCCCAGACGTAGCCACGCGGCGACCTTCCAAGGCGCGGAACGGACGTCTTCGTGCTCCGCCTGCAGTCGCCTAGCCTCTTCAGGATCGGCGTGATCTGTTGCACCGTGATTGTCTTCCTCATCCGCTCTTCCACGGCCTCGGCAACATCCTCGGCCAGATACACGGGCCGCTCGAACGGTCCAGAGCGGGTTTCCCGCAGTTCGACAATAACCTGCTCCAGCACCGGCGCGCTGGCCCGTATCAACTCTTCCTTCGCACCGGTTCGCGGTGGCTCGGCGTTGGCGTCGAAATCGGAGAGGTCGACCTGCAGGAGGCAGTGCTTGAAGGCGGCAACGCTCTCGTCCGAAAGGCCGACGTCGACGAGTTCACGATAATATGCGTCTTCCCGCTTGGCGGCTTCGACCTTGCACACGAAGAGCCGCCGGTCATCATGCTCAATGGCCATGGGCTTATCGCTGTTGGTCATGATGATGATGCCGCGAGGCGTCCTCACGTTGAACGCGTCAATCCCCTTCCGCTCGACGGATTGGATTTCCTCGGTGGCCCAACGCTTAAGGCGGTTGTAAGCCGCCTTGAGATCATCGATCTGTAGCTCATCCAGAGCCAAAAGACGAACGTTTCCCAGCTCGGCTTGCCAACGCTCGGCCAGGACGCCGCCATAGACCTCGCGAACGTCATTCTCATGGAACATGCGCTTGACCACCTGCATCAGGAGGTTCTTGCCAACACCCTGCCTGGATTGCAGCACGATTGCCGATTTGATCTTGGCGGCCGGCCGCTGGACGAGATGGGCAAGGTACTGAAGCACCCACCGCCTTTCGGCGTCGCCGGGCAAAAGGTAATGAAGATGGTCAAGCCAGAGCGAGGCGTCGCCTTTTGCGGAAGCGATGCCTCCGTCCCTCCAGGTGTTAAAGGTCCGGACGCCATTCTCCTCGACGATAAGCTTGTGGTTCCCAACCAGGAAGTCGTGCTCGTCGGCCAGACAGGACAGCTTCGAATTGCGGAAGGCCGTGCTGGCCAGCTGTTTCTTGCGCATGTTCCGCGTGAAGGAGCGATCGAAATTGTCCTTCGTCTTGTCGCGCCCGGTTGAGATGTCAAAGAACAGACCGGTTTTGGCGTCGAGAACATACTTCGCCTGTAGCGGCGCGAGCCCCGGGTCCGTGTGGGCCAGTTCCACCGGAGTCCGAATGACCATCCCCTCGCGGAAGAGGCACCCCTCGCACTCGGAGTTGGTTGCGGCGATTGTCAAGCAACGCTTCGGGCGGAACTTCGCGGCGTGCTCCAGCTTGTCCTCGGCCTGCTGGTAAGAGTAGCGCTGATCACGAGACGACATCTCGTGGAAATACCGCCGCCCTTGCGGGATGTGCGCTAGGATGTCAGCTGCGTCCTTCCACTGCGGCTCTGTCAGGCGGTCGCTGCCCTCATCGCATGAACGAAGAAAACGGCAGGCCGTAAACATGGCGAGAGCACCAGCGGCATTTTTACTGGCATCTTCGTCGTCGGACATCATTTCTTGGCGAAGCGCGTCCATCAGCGAATGCTCGACAGAACGAGGCCGATTGTCGGAACCAGCGGATATGCGGGTCGCGACGATGCCTTCCAGTTGTTCGAGAGTCCAGGTTCGACCGCTTGCCCGCTCCAGGATGTGGACGGGTTTAGCCGGTCGAGTTTTCGGGTTGAACGTCCCCGGCACCCTGAGGACACGCCCAAGCTCCGCAATGGTGTCCAGCTTCAGCCCGTGCCTTTTCCAGGCCAACCGAGCCTGCTCCTCCCAGGCCGACCAGAGCCGCTGAACGCGGCTCCGTTCTGCATGTGTCTGCAGCAGAATTGGCTCCTGGAACTGCCAGACGGGGTAGAGCCCCCCGCCGGAATGGATGGTGAGGGTGGGCTCTGGCAAGCCCGCCTCCTGCAGCAGCCTGAGGGCCTGCTCCTCATTCTCCGGCAGGTTCGTGGCGGCGTGCACACCAGTGGCGAGGTCGACATCCAGCGCAAGGAAAGCGACGGCACAGGCCGTGTCCTGGCGTCGGGTCCGTTCCTTCGCAGCCTGGTGATCATGAAGAGCCACCGCGAGGTAACGATGAGCGTCTCCGGGCTGTGCTGCCAGAAAGTCGAACGCAACTTCACGATCCTTATAGGGGAAATGGACATGCCTGCGCTTCGTCCCCGACTGGTCACGTTCGAACACCACGAGGTTGCCCTCGCTCTCGTGCCCGAACATCCGTTCGATGTAGTCCTTGATCTGCTTCCTGTTGGACTGCATGCACACCTACCATGCCTTTCGAGAAAACAACGTGGTTAGGAAGCTCCGGGGGTCGTCGTGATCATAGGCTGCGAACTCGCGAACGCGACGAGCGCGATCGTCCTCCAGGATGATATCGGCGGCTTGTCTGACTTCTTCGTCACTAGCCTCACGTGCTGCCCAATATTTCCAGCTCGGAACGAACTTCTTCAGAAACCAGTAGTGGCCTGAGGCGTAAGCGGGATGCGGCCTAGGGCCAAGACCTGCCTGAACCAGCTCGATGAGCGCTGCCTTCGGGATGTGAAGTCGCTGAGCGACGTTGATGTCGACCATTAGATGTCCGTCCTGTTTGGCCAAGTATGGGTAAAGGTCGATAGGGAACTGCTCTTTCACGCGGGTCTTCCTTCTGCAAAACTGGCTTCTGCCAGCGCCGAAGAGATGTGAACCGGGAGAGAAGGCAACAACCGGCGAGTGATGCACGCCGCCGCGAGATGATGCACCGCCGGGACAGATATGCGAGGAATAGAGCCAACTAGCCCCACTCCTCTCATAGCTGACCAGGTGCGATTGCGTCGCGAGTTGTTTGTCGAAACGCGTTAATGACCCCGATGATTGTCGGTCAGTGGCTCACGTTTGGCGCCGCGGGTGTGCTTTCCAAATCGTATTGGCCAACCCAGCTATAACCCCAAACGATCGAAGATGGTTTGGGAAGATCTTGCAAACTCACCTCCAAGACATTCTCGTCTTGACAGGAGAGCAAAATGCTCTCGTTTTCCGGAAGATCGTCAACAATATGGGTGAGCCAAGGACGGATGTGCAGGCTCCCATCCCAAAGAGTGAAGGCGGCGAACGGCCAATTTTTGTGAATGACCATGTAGCTGGCCTTCACCACCTTAAAGTGGGAAATATCTTTCCCCGTCGACAGGTAAACACCAGCCGAAGGGACGGCGTCATCCTCTTCTTCCCTTAGCCGCAAGATCGCCTCTTCAGGAAAGTGCGGTTCGCCGTCGATCATGATCGGATGCGGCAGGACGCCATGCTCAGCCATCCATTGCACGTGCCGTTTGAGCACCCCCAGCAATTCTGCGACTTCTTTAATTGTCAAATGTTTGTCGGACATAGGGTTCCTTTCGTTAGGTTCGTCCGACTTGCATTTGGTCCCGTCCAGCTCGATCCGCTAGGTACGTTCTTCGCGATACTAGAGGGGGAGAAAATTGTTTGATCGAGGTCGTCTTGAGCCGGACTTGACCCGCCCGCGCCAGAGCCTGAGCCACGTCTAAGGCCAGTCTGCGCTATCCCCAACCAGTGCTGTGATTGCTGCTTCTAGATCGACGCTCGATCAGGCGCAGGCGCCGTCCCCTCTCATCGGGTCAATCGAGCTTCAGTCTTTTCGACCCGATGGCGCTTAAGCACTGGGCGAAGAACACGGCGCTGAAGCGTCCACGTGACAGCTTGTTGCGAATGTTGGGTACCTTCTCCTCGACGCCGATGGCAGCTAACCTCTCTGCCAGGTCGGCGTAGCTCAGGCCCTGAAGCTTTAGCTCGGCCTTCAGCACGCCGCTGACCAGTCGCTCCCACTCGGTTTCGGTCATCCAGACATTCTCCAGCAAAAATATTTAGCGGCCTATTGAAGGTGCATGCGCGCCACTTATGTATCGTATACAGTGCGTACGCACTGTTTTTGATCAGCGAGTAACCCTTAAGGAACCCACCACATGACCATGGACCAGACCACGGCAAAAGTGCTGACCGACCTCCTGCGCGAACTCTCCTCGGAGCTGGACCTCCATCACGACGATGTAGAGTTCCGAGCCTTGAAGCCGACGATCGAAACGCTGCGACGTGCTGCTACTCTGATGGCGGACGCCGGCCTTAAGGCCCCTGAAGTCTACCACCATGTCATGCGCCGCTTCGAACAGGCGACTCGCTCTTAACATAGCGATCCGAAAGCCGAATTTCACGGCGCCCAGCCTCTCTCCTCCACAGGACTTTCAAAAAATGATCGAGCCGTTCGACCCCGCCATCCCAAGCTCCGACTATCTGGCCCTGGCGCGTGAGCGCCATCGGGCCGGGACATACACGCTTAACCAGGAACTGACCTGGATGCTGGACGACGAGACCTACGACTGCGGTCTCAACAAAGAGCACGTTGCCATGCTGATTGACCCGCTCGGTTGGAGCGCCGCTGTACGTAAAGAGAAGAGGCGACCGAGGGTCTATCTGCATGGCCGAGTTAATCAAAAGGGCAACGCGGAGATCAACTTTGCGCGCGGGGACCTCGACGTCCTGTATGTCGAAGATTTCGTGACAAGCTACGTGAACGCAGCCCAGACCGCTGACTCGGTCCCATGGAGGGGAATTGGGGAATTGATGTGGTGGAAAGGCTACGATCTGCTGGTCAGCGATGTGATTATCCGCAAATCGCCTATCGCCACGGCTTTGCTGTATGCGCATGCCGTCCGCCTCAACGACCTCGGCTCCTACCTTGCCAAGCACGTGACCCTGGTCGGAGCTACGGCGCTCAGCTTCACCTATCAGGAGGGCCAACTGACCTCAGCGGACTTCGTGCCGACCATGCCGCACGACCAGCTGCAAGAAGTGATCAAAGAACGACGCCAGCGGAAAGCCGCAACGCTTCGAGAGGCCGTCGAGCGTATGGCGAGGTTTAATCCTGAGGATCCTGAATGATCCTCTCACGTTCTGCTACCTCTCCCTCCTCCGAGGTCTGTCCAAACGTCGTCTCCCTTGCAGCCTTGGCCAACGGTTTGCAGCGTCCACTGTGTCTGGCGACCCAACGATCCGCCGGCATCACGGGCGATGCCCTCTCGGCTGAGCTGCCCCCGCTGCGTTCGCGCGAAGAAGCGGCTCGGCCAGCTGCATTTTCGGCCGGCGTTTCTGTCATGCTGCTCGGCCGGCGGCCCGAAGGTTTTGGAACCGGCCCGGCCGCGGATCTTTCGATCGGCTGCGGTCCTCGACCCAGCCAGCGGAAGGAGTACACCTTTTTTCGTAGGGACGGGCCGTATGGAGGGGGGGATAGACCTACCCTCGGTCCGAAAAAAATTTTGTGTTTTCAGGTAATAGCACTCGCCGCCGGATGTCCGCGGTCAACAAAAAACCTCTCCCCCTATAGTACCGGCTAGATTGCCCATGGGCGCTTAGCGCTCACCTTCCTAGATGCGGCCTACACCAGTTTCAACCGCATCCGAAGGTCCTTAAGGCGCCAGGCAATCAGCATGACGAACGACACGATCTCTTATCCGCCCAGAGGGCTCTCCAGACATGAAGCTGCGCGTTATGTCGGCGTCGGTTCGACGCTCTTTGATGAGATGGTCGCTGATGGGCGCATGCCTCCGCCAAAGCACGTCAACAGCCGTACCATTTGGGATCGTGTTGCGCTCGATGTCGCATTCACCTCCCTGCCCGACAGGAAGAATGATCTGCAGACCCTTCTCGAGCGAAGCAGTGGGGAGGCAAGGAAGGCCTTGGGCCGGTGACATGCGCCGCCGCCTTGGCGGTCGAACACCACAACAGTGATCTAGGGGGGGAATTGATGGGTAGGCCATATAAAAACGACCGCTACCCCGGTGTCTCGTCGCGCGTCAAAAACGGAAAGGTGATCTATCGCTTCCGATTGAAAGGCATGCCTGAGATCCGGCTTCCAGGGAAGCCCGGAGATGCTGATTTTGAGGCGGAATACCAAAAGGCCACCCAGGGTCTGGGCAAAAAGACGCCGATTATCGACCTACCGGGACGCGCCGTGCCAAAGACCTTCGGCCACGCCGCGCGACGCCTCGAGGCTACGATGGAGTGGCTGGATTTTGATGAAGCTACCCAGCGGAAGAATGCGCGGCTGATCGAACGCTTTCTCAACCTGAAGGTCGATCCAAATTATCCGCTCAGCTGGCGGGACACGCCGGTGGAGCACCTGGACGCGGATCGGCTCCGCGACATCATCGAGGGCATCTTCGCGACTAACCGCACCGTAGCCAAACACATGTTGGTAGCGATCAAGAAGCTGCTCTGGGTCGCGACGGAAGTCGAAAAGTGGATCAAACCACAGGACGACCCCTCGCTGTCGATCCGGGTTCGTGTGCCGAGGTCCACTAGAAACCCGGCTTGGCCAGTCGCCGTCCGCGAGAAGTTCGAGGCACGCCATCCGATCGGCACCCCAGCGCGCACCTGTTACGCACTGGGTTTCTGGCTCGGAAACCGGCGTGGCGACATCGCGGCCTTGGAATGGGAGGATCTGGTAACTGAAGAGATCGAACTGTTCGACGGCTCATTGGAGCTGATTGAAGCTTTCTATTTTCGCCAGAAGAAGAACCGCAATCGACACGGTGGACGAGAAATGTTCATCCCTGTTGTCGACAAGCTGGCCGAGGCTCTCGACCCGCTCGACCGCACGCAAGGCGGCACCGTCTTGAAGAATGGGTACAAAAAGTCGTTCTCGGAAAAGAGCCTTACGGGCATGATGCAGCATTGGACCCGGCAGGCGGGGATACCCGACGGCTACACCCTCCATGGCCTGCGCAGAACCTTCGGCACGTACCTTGCCGAATGCAACATCCAGGCGCGCGCCATCATGGAAGCGATGGGTCACTCATCGATGACCGTGACCGACGAATACGTTCGTGACGCAAACAAGAAGCGGATTGCGGTCGACATCGCGCGCGCCATCAACGAGCGAGAGGCCAAACGGGACGCCATGAAACGCCGGGCTATCATCCGTGTGGTAAGATAACCAGATCGACCGTCTCCTGGCCTGCGCCCAGCTTGGATGCGATTGGTGAGACGGACCTTACGTCTCCCATGAGGCCAGGGCCTGCTCGACGGTTCTCCGTTGCGGAACGAAAGACGAGCGGCGGACGACGAGGGTCAATCAGATTTTTGAGAGACAGTACCGATTTGCTGGGCGCCTCGGTCATTGCCCGTCTGGGCATCTGGCTTGCCGAAAACGCTGGCATCGATGTGGAAAGATGCCAGCCGATTTATTGGGCCTTGCCCGCGATGCCAAGCAGCAAAAGGGACGAGAGGGATTTGCGGCCCACAACTGGCCCAGAACGTTCTGGGCAGGGGGCAATTTTCTGTAATAAAATCAAAGGTTATGGTGGGCCCGGAGGGACTCGAACCCCCAACCAAGCGGTTATGAGCCGCCGGCTCTAACCATTGAGCTACAGGCCCCACGCGGGCTGGCTTAGTGTTTTTCGCTCTTCCGCACAAGCCTCTCCGAATGCGCCGGTTCGATCGCCGGGGTCAGGCCATATCCCCGAGATGGAGCGGTTCGAAATGACCGAGTAGCGACGACCCGATCTTTCGAACCTTGCAGGACCTTGGCCTGCGGCGATCCGCATCGCCTTCCGAGTTGCTTCAGCCGCAAACGCTGCCTGCGGAGGAAGCGGTTCGCCTCCGTCCAGGAGAAACGTGATCCAGCACGGGTTGCCGGCTCTCCAGAGCGGCGTCTTTGTCGCCTTTTGATCCGACTCGATCCGCGCCCGATGCCGCCGGCCTGAGACAGGTATCTGATGGCGCCCGCAGATTTTTGCCAAGCCCGCGCTGACAGATCACCGGCACAGGCAATCTGCCCCAACGGAATAAGGGGCTATATCTTTGGTCCTTTCGGACCAATGCGTCCGGCAGGATGGACCTCGGTCGATTGTGGACCAGCGGGCAAATCAGCCAGTCTCGCCCTCGCGCCGGCTGATAACCCCAAGCCCCCCGCCCATCGGTTGGCGCATGCCCGGCTCGCGGACCTCAAAATCCTAACCACAAAAGCGAGCCGGGCTTCCATCCGCGTGCCCGCGCCGAGACGCAACTTGCCGGAAATGCAATGAGGAGTTGGACTGTCTATCACGTCGATTTCGCAGCAGGCGGCAACAGCCCGCTTCTAACCGAGATCGGAAGCGTTGAAGCAGAGGACCTCCTGGCAGCGGTTATGAAGGCACAGGCATTGTGGCCCGATGAAAGGTCCATGACCGTCCGCCCGGCCGGACAAGACAGCCAGTCGGCGCAGCCGCCGGCTCCTCAGCACGACAGCGATTGAAGACACGGAGCGCGATCAGGTCGCTCGCTTCGCCTGCGAAGCCCCGACACGATCCGGCCACATATGGAGCGCTGCCCGGCGCGCCAGGCAAGCGGCATCAGTTTTTCGATACCTTCCCAGCCCTGCACCACGTCATCGGCGCATCTCGGCCATTGTCGGGAGTAGCTGTTGGTGGGAAACTCGGCCGGTCAGCATGGGAGGTCGAAATGCCCAATAGTTTCAAGACCGGAGACGTCGTCAGGCTGAAGTCCGGAGGCCCGGAAATGACCATCAGCGACGGCGCGGCTTCCGGCACGTATCTGTGCCACTGGTTCAACCGCGAAGGCGACGTCTGGACCCCGCAACATGCCGGCTTCAAGCCGGACCAGCTGGTGGTGGTCGACAACCAGAGATAGTCGCCGCTTCCGTACGGGCGCATTCCGGTCCGGTGCCACCGGATCGGATGGATATGCTGTCCGGCCGAAAAAGACCGACGGATTTTGCTCCTCGGCGCGTTCAACGGCTGAAGCGTGGCCGCCAATGGCCGCGCCAACCGGAGACGAGAGCATGATCCGCCTATTCGCCTTTGCACTTGGCCTGCAGACCGCTGTCGCGGTCGCCCAGACGACGACGCCTGCCCCCGCCCCGACGACGCCGGACACTGCGGCTGCCGCCAAGCCTGACCAAACCAAGTCCGGCCTAACGCTGGAAAAGTTCGAGGCGCGCCGGGAAAAGGCGTTCATGCGGGCCGACACCGACAATGACGGCAAGGTCAGCCTCGCCGAATGGACCGCTTTCCAGACCGCGCGCAAGGCCAAGGGCGATCCGGCCAAATCCTTCGCGCGCATGGACGCCAACAAGGACGGCGTCGTCGACAAGGGCGAACTCGACGCCTTCCTCGCCAAGCGCTTCGCCAAGCTGGACAAGAATGGCGACGGGGTGCTCAGCGCCGACGAGCGGCCGAGCCACAAATCCGCTCCCAAGCAGGAGCAATGACCAAGAGGTTATGCCGCGCAATGACACATGCGAGCGCCCCTGTTGATGAGCGCCGATCCGGACGAGGAACTGGTACGCCGCATCGGCGCCGGCGACTCCACCGCAATGCAGGCGATGGTGGCGCGCAAGCTGCCGCGCATCCTGGCTCTGGCCGCGCGGATGCTCGGCGATCCTGCGGAGGCCGAGGACGTCGCGCAGGAGACTTTCGTGCGCATCTGGCGCCACGCCTCGGGCTGGCGCCAGGGGCACGCGCGATTCGACACATGGATCCATCGCGTCGCGCTCAACCTCTGCTACGACCGGCTGCGGCGCCGGCGCGAATGGGTAACGGACGAGCTGCCGGAGGTGGCCGATGACGCACCGCTTCCCGATGCCATGCCGGGCGACGAAGAGCGCAGGGTCAACCAGGCCTTGCTGCGCCTCGCGCCGCGCCAGCGCGAGGCGATCGTGCTGGTCTATTATCAGGAGCTGTCCAACATCGAGGCCGCCGGCGCCATGCAGGTCAGCGTCGATGCGCTGGAAAGCCTGCTCGCGCGGGGTCGCCGCGCCCTGCAGGCGATGCTTATCGGAGATGATGGCGATGACTGAGACAGCAAGGGAGTTGCCGGCTTCGCGGATCAGGGCGTGGGGGGCCACGTCAAGACGGCGGAAGGGGGAACGATATGGCTGAGAGGACGAGAGAAGGGCCGATGGATGCCGGGCGCTTCGCCGCGTTGGCTGACGCCTATGGCGGCGCGTTGCACCGCTGGCCGCGGGCCGATCAGGCCGCCGCGACACTGTTTGCCGAGACCGAGCAAGGCCGCGCCATCCTGGCGCGCGCCGGCAGGCTCGACGTCATGCTCGACCGGCATCGGGTCGAGGCGCCCAGCCCGGCGCTGCATCGCGCCATCGTCGCCCGGGCAACGACCGAGGTCGGGCAGGAGCGGCGCCGGCGGTTCTGGTGGCTGGGCTTCGGGCTTGCGAGCGTCGGGCTCGCCGGCGCCGTGGCAGGGCTGGCGCTGGTGACCGTCGTCAGCCCGGATATCCAGTCCGACCATTATGTGATGGACGCCAACGCGACGTCGTTCGGCGACGCCGGACCCGATGCCGACCAGGCGGAGGAGGACCTATGAACCCCCGTCTTGTCGCGGCATCCCTGGTGCTCAACGTCTTTCTGATCGGCGCGGTGGCCGGCGGGGCGGGCTGGCTGATCGGCAAATCCAATCCGGGCTTTTCGCTGGAATCGGCAGGCGGCCGGCTGCCCGCCGCCGACCGCAAGATTTTCCGCCAGGCGCTGCGCGAGGCTCGCCGCGAGTCCCGCGACGTGATCCTTGATGGACAGGCCGCAAGGCGCGAGGCGGCGAACCTGCTGCAGCAGCCGACCCTCGACAGCAACGCGCTTGCCGCCGCCCTGGAGCGCGCCCGCAACGCCGATGTCACCGTGCGGGCGCGGCTGGAACAGCGCATCGTCGAATTCGCGGCATCGGGCTCGCCGGAAGACCGCCAGCTGCTTGCGGACGCACTGCTTCGGCGCGCCGGCAGGCAGCCGCCGCCTGCAAAAAAATCCCCGTAGGCGGCGACGGAAAAAACGAGCGCGCTCCGTTCAAGGGAAAGATGGGACAGGCCTGCCGACAGTCGGTGCCGGCAGGTTCTCTTCAACTTTGGAACTTCGGGAGCATCCCATGAACAGTCTGACGAAATATTCGCTCGCGGCAGCGCTCGCCATCGGCGGCACGGCCGCCGCAAGCGCGGCTTCGGCCATGCCGATCGCGCCGGTTGCGCCCCCCGCGCCGGCAATGATCGAGCATGTCGCCTGGGGCTGCGGTCCGGGCTGGCATCCCAATTACTGGGGCCGCTGTGTCCCCAATCGGCGTGTTGTCTATCCTGGCTATCATTACTGGGGCGGGCCGCGCGTCTATATCGGCCCTGTCTGGCATCCGTACCACCGCTGGCACCACTGGCGCCGTTGGTAAGAGCCGCCTCGCGCCGCCGGTGCTGCAGCCGGCGTCGTGAAACCATCCGACGACGAGGACAGGCCGGCCGACGCGGCGAGCGCCGGCCGGCGAGATGGAGGCTGGATTGGCCTTGCCCGCATCAAATGCAAAGCCGCCGGACCCGGCGCTGGTCGCGCTCCACCGCTTCGGCCTCGGCGCGAGACCAGGCGACGATTTCGGCAAGATCGCCGCCGATCCGCGCGGCTACCTCAAGGCCGAGCTCAAGCAGCAGGACATCGCGCTCATTCCCCCCGACGATCCGAGGAATGCCGGGCTGCTGGACAGCACGGCTGCGATCCAGGCCAGCATGGCGGCGGCCATGGAGCGCAAGGCGGCAAGGGATGAGAAGGCGGCGGCCGCCATGCAGCCGATGGCGGCCGATGATCCAGCCGGTCCGGCCGTGACAGAAGCCAAGCCCGCCGTGCCGCGCGTCGAGGCCGACATCTATCGCGACGAGGCACAAGCCCGGTTCGACAAGGCGCTTGCCGCGGCGCCCGGCTTCGTGGAGCGGCTGGTCGGCTTCTGGTCGAACCATTTCTGCGTTTCCGTCGCCAAGGCGCCGGTCGTGCGGGCCTGCGCCGGCGCCTTCGAGCGCGAGGCGATCCGCCCCTTCGTGCTCGGCCGCTTCGCCGACATGCTTTTGGCAGTCGAGCATCATCCGGCGATGCTGTTCTATCTCGACAACCAGCAGTCGATCGGGCCTGATTCGCGCGCCGGCAAAAGGCGTGGCCGCGGCCTCAACGAGAACCTCGCCCGCGAGATCCTGGAACTGCATACGCTCGGCGTCGGCAGCGGCTATGCCCAGGCCGACGTCACCAGTTTCGCCGGCATGCTGACCGGCTGGACGATGGCGGGGCGTGAGGGGCGGCTAGGAGAGCCGGGAAGCTTCGTCTTCAACGCCAACGCCCACCAGCCGGGCCAGGCGGTGCTGCTTGGCAAGACCTATCCCGACGGCGGCATGGGCCAGGCCGAGGCGGCGCTCAACGACATCGCCCGCCATCCGGCCACTGCGCGGCACATCGCCAGCAAGCTTGCGCGCCATTTCATCGCCGACGATCCACCGGCGGCGGCTGTCTCCCGCCTGGCCTCGGTCTTTACCAAGACCGACGGCGACCTGCGCTCGATCGCCTTGACGCTGATCGACATGCCCGAAGCCTGGTCGACGCCGCTCACGAAGCTGCGTTCGCCCTTGGACTATATCGTCGCGCTGCGACGGGCGATTGGCGCCACGGCCGGCAACGAACCGCAACGGTCGCTTCGCTGGCTGAGCGTGCTCGGCGAGCCGCTGTGGCGGCCGCCGGGGCCGAACGGCTTTTCCGACAGCACCGACGCCTGGGCGTCGGCGGAGGGGCTCAAGACGCGTCTCGACATCGCCTGGCTGGCCGCGAAGCAGGCGGACGACATCGGCGATCCCGACGAGATGCTTTCCGCCCTTCTCGGCGCCTCGGTCTCTTCGGAGACGCGAGAGGCGATCGCTCGCGCCGAATCCAAGCCGCAGGGCCTGGCGCTGCTGTTGATGGCGCCAGAGTTCCAACGCCGATGATCAGGATGGAGATGGACCCATGAGCCTTCTTTGCGAAACCCCAAGCCTGTCCCGCCGCGCGATGCTGATGACCGGCGGAGCGCTGTTTGCCTGGGCCTATCTGCCGCGCTTTGCCCGCGCCGCCGACAAACGCGACCCGCGCCTGATCGTCATCGTGCTGCGCGGCGCGCTGGACGGGCTGTCGACGGTCGGACCGATCGGCGATCCTGACTATGCCGGCCTGCATGGCGATATCGCCCTTTCGCTTTCAGGCGCCAACCCGGCATTGCCGCTCGACGGTTTCTTCGCCGTCAACCCGGCGATGCCGGTGTTTGCGCGGCTGTTCAAGGCGGGCCAGGCGGCGGTGGTGCACGCTGCCGCCACCGGCTATCGCGACCGCTCGCATTTCGACGGCCAGGACGTGCTGGAAAGCGGCTTTCCCGGTCCCGGCAATGCAACCACCGGCTGGCTCAACCGGGCTCTGGCCAGCCTGCCGGCCGGCGACAGGGTCGCGAAAGCCGACGGACTCGCGGTCGGGCCGTCGACGCCGCTAGTGATCCGCGGCGCAGCACCCGTGCTCGGCTGGGCGCCGCAAGCCCTACCCACGCCCGGCGATGCCTTGGCCGAACGCGTGCTCGACCTCTACAATCATCGCGACCCGCTGCTGGCCGCAGCCCTGCAGAAAGGTCTCGACGCCGACCGCATGGCGATGGGCGATCAGCTCGGCGGCAAGACGATGAAGCCGAAGGGCGGCCTCGACAATGCAGCCGGCATGCGCCAGTCGGCGCAAGGTGCTGCCAGGCTGATGGCGGCCGATGACGGGCCGCGCATCGCGGCTTTGGGCTTCGATGGCTGGGACACGCATGTCAACGAAGGCGGCGCGACGGGGCGGCTCGCCAACCTGCTCGGCGGCCTCGACGGCGCCTTCGAGGAATTCGAGAAGGGGCTCGGCGAACGCTGGCAGGACACGGCGGTCGTCGCCATCACCGAGTTCGGCCGCACGGCGCGCATCAACGGCACCGTCGGCACCGACCACGGCACTGGCACGGTGGTGCTGCTTGCCGGCGGCGCGATCAAGGGCGGCCGCGTCATCGCCGACTGGCCGGGACTGAAGCCGGCGCAGCTCTATGAAGGCCGCGACCTTGCGCCGACCAGCGATGTGCGCGCGGTGCTGAAGGGGCTGCTGGCGGATCAGTTCGGTTGTCGGCGGCAATGCTTGGCGACAAGGTGTTTCCGGAGTCGGCGGCGGTGAAGCCGATGCGGGATCTGGTGGGGTGAGCCTGGGTTTGCCGGTCAGAGATGGCTTCGGCGCCCTCTCAGTTCGTCATCCACGGGCGGAGCGGGAGCGAAGCGGACGCGGAGACCCAAGGATCCATTCCGTTACCTTCACCGAAGGGCGCGGCGGAGCAGAATTCTGGACCGCTGCGGCGCCTCAACGTAACGGAATGGATCCTCGGGTCTGCGCTGCGTCGCTTCGCTCCTTGCTCCGCCTGTGGATGACGAGGCTGAGGGGCCGCGGCCAATCACGAACGCTGGCGCGGAGGTTTCGAACCTGTGCGTGGGACCTTAGCCAAAACGCCCGCGCCGTTTGCAGCGCGGGCGTCAGTGGCGATCCAGAAGCGGTCATCAGCTCCAAAAACCGTGATGCCAGCGGCCGTGATACCAGAAGCCGGGATGCCAATGGCGCACATGCATCGGGCGGATGATCACCCTGCCGTTCGGCACGCATCTGCCCCAGCGGTTCACGTGCCAGCCCGGGCCGCAGCGCCAGCCGACGGTCTCGACTGGCAGCGGAGATGCGCTTGGCTTGACAAGCGGCATGGCCTCGGAGCCTACGGCGGAAACCGTCAATGTGCCGGCGGCCAGGGCGATGGACAGAAAGTGTTTTGCGAACATGCGTTGTCTCCGTAATTCGTCCCTACGTCCGTGAAACGGAGTGTAGGCCGATTTCCGTCGGAGCGGTGTGGATCACATCTTCGTTAGCTCCTTCGACGGTGCCGCCCCGCGGCGGTTCAGCACGCGTGGTCTCGCGGTTGCGCCGTTGAAATGGGATTGCCGCGGCCGGCATCAAATTGATCCATATCAAGGAGCCACGAGGTTCTTCGCTCTAAGCTTTGGATTGACAAAGGCCGATCGGCGGAGACCGGCCGAAGGCGAGTTGAGACCAGGAGTCATAGCGATGATGATCCGCACGCTCTCCACCTTGGAATGCACGAAATTGCTGGCGACAAACCGCACTGGACACCTGGCATGCGTGAAGGACGGACAACCCTATGTCGTGCCCTTGAATTACGCCTATGCCGACAGTCACCTCTATGCGTTTTCGCTCCTTGGCAAGAAGGTCGACTGGATGCGGGCCAATCCCCTGGTGTGCGCACAAGTGGCGGAACACACGCAGGGGCGCGGGTGGAAAAGCGTGATTGTCGACGGCCGCTATGAGGAACTGCCGGACCGGATCGGCCACAAGGTTCAGCGCGACCATGCGTGGGCAGTGTTGAGCAAGCACACCGACTGGTGGGAGCCCGGCGCGCTCAAACCCGTCACGCCT
This sequence comes from Mesorhizobium sp. ORS 3359, assembly GCA_000824845.1. Taxonomy (GTDB): domain Bacteria; phylum Pseudomonadota; class Alphaproteobacteria; order Rhizobiales; family Rhizobiaceae; genus Mesorhizobium. The sequence continues at coordinate 75,853 of CCNC01000190.1, forward strand.
CCCACCTCGGATAACATGCCGCACGTCTTTTTCCGGATTCTCGTCGAGCAGATTTCGGGACGGGAAGCCACCGAATAGACTGCGCCGTTCGGCGCGAGCCTTGCCCCGACATCGAAGCGTCATCGCCAGCCTTTGCGCTGCCGACATCCTTCGTGACGGCAACCGGGATGGAGCAGAGCCGGACTATCCGCCCAACGTCGTCACCGTCTTCAGCGCGCCGTCCAGCATGTCGCCCTTTTCGTCCTTCAGCGCCGCCTCGCGCAGGCGACGGATCCAGTCGGCGGCATCGTCGCGGCCTTTGAGCATCGGCAGCGCCGAAAGCACGCGGTCGAATTTCGACTGGGCGCGGGCGTGGGTGTCGCTGTAGCCCTTGATCAGCCGGCGGCAGTTCAGGATCTCGGTGGCAAGCGCGTAGTCCTGGCGAGCATGGCCGAGCGCCAAGCCGTACCAGCGCTCCAGATGCTCGACCTCTATCCTGTGGCGCAGCAGGCGACGGCGCCAGCGGCGCAGGCCGCCGATGAACCAGAGCATGGCGAAGCCGGTAAAACTGTCGGTGCGGATGTGGCGGCCGCGATTGATGCGGCGGTCGAGGAAGGCGGCGAGTTTCGGCCGGCTCTCGATGTAGCTGCCAAGCCTTGCCGGCAGCGTGCCGCAGAGCTCCTCGATGCGCGGGTGGAAATATTCGGTGACCTGCAGGACCGAACCTTCCTTGACCCCGACCTCCTTGCGCACGCGCTTGTCGCGGGTCGAGCGCGTCTTCAGATCGGCGACGCGGATCATGTCGTCATAGCACATTGCGTTGGCGAGATGCTTTGCCGCGGCGATGGACAGGGCATAGCCGCGCTCCGCATTGTCCAGCGCGAACGCCTTGTCCAGCCGGTCGAGATATTCGCCGCCATAGGCGATGTCCTGGTAGTCGACGACCTTCTTCAAGCCGCGCTCGGCCATGTCGCGCAGCGGCTCCGGCAGCGCCGCGACGCGAGCGGCGAGCTGCTGCCAGCCCTTCAGCAGGGTTTCCGGACCGCTGACCCTCGCCGTCGAAGGGGCTTCGGGCGCGGCAGGTTTCGCCCGCGCCCTTTCGCCGATCGGGGCCGCCGCGATGCCGCGCGCGCGGTCGCAAGCGGCGCTGAAGGCGGCAAGGCTGGCTTTCACACCACGGCCGCCGGCGCCGATCGCCTGCTCATAGCTTTCGCGGGTGAAAGGCAGCGCATCCGAGCCGGCCAGCGCGCCGAGCAGGCTGGCCGATATCATTGTGCCGTTGTCGGCGGCGATCTTTTCCATGTCGAAGGCGATGAAGCGCTTGGCCGCCGCCTCAGCTGTCGCGTGCACCTTTTCCGACGAGGCGCGGCCGTCGCCCGGCTCGATCTTTTCCGAGACGGCGGCGATGCGGTGGGAGGAGGTGATCAGCGTGGTGCGCTCGGGCGTGACGAAGCCGCGGATGATGGCGCGGCCGGCTTCCATCAGCTCGGCTGCGATCAGGATATCGACATCGCCCTGCGAGGGCGACAATGCGAAGACCGGTAGCCGGCCGGTGTCGCGGGCCATCTCGATGTAATAGATCGTGGCGCCGGTGCGCTGGGCGACGCCGGCCACCGAGGTCGATTGCGCGATGTAGCCGTTGCGCTCGGCGACGTCGGTGATCCAGTCGGCCAGCACGCCGCCGCCCTGGCCGCCGACGGCGAGCACGGCGAGTTTGATCACCCGCTCGTCGTCAGAAGCGCCCGATTTCGGGCGCAGCACTGCGTTGTGATCAAGCATCGGCAAACATCAAACGGCGGCTCTCGCGGCGGCGCTGCAGCAGCCCGATCACGGCGCGGCGCGTGCTTTCGAGGAAACGGTCCCAGCGACCGGGATTGTGGACGACGTCGGCGCGGTAGAAGGACGGGCAGAGCACGGCGGCATCCGCCACCTCGCCGCAATTGCCGCAGCCGACGCAGTTCTGGTCGATCGAGGCGACAGGATCGTCGCGCAGCGGATCGTCGAGCGATTTCACCGACAGCGACGGACAGCCGGAGAGCCGCATGCAGGCATGGTCGCCGGTGCAGATGTCCTCATCGACGCCGAATTTCGGCTTCACCACGCGCTCGCCGCCCTTGATCGCCTTGTCGACCAGCGGCTTCTCGCGGCGCTGGCGGTTGAGCATGCATTCGGACGAGGCGACGATGACTTTCGGCCCCTTCTCCTCGGTGGTCAGCGCCTCGCGCAAGGTGGCCCGCATCTTGCCGACATCATAGGTGCGGTCGATGTGGCGCAGCCATTTGACCCCCATGCCCTTCACCGCCTCGTCAATCGGATGCTTGGTCGACTTGGTGCGGTTGTTGGCGCGCGATGACAGGATGTCCTGGCCGCCGGTGGCTGCGGAGTAAAAGTTGTCGACGATGACGATGACGCCGTCATTCCGGTTGAAGACGGCATTGCCGATCGAGGAGGTCAGGCCGTTGTGCCAGAAGCCGCCGTCGCCGACGAAGGAGATCGAGCGGCGTTTGGCGTCCGGCGAGTTGAAGGCGGAGGCCGAGGCCGGCCCCAGACCATAGCCCATCGTCGTGGCGCCGAGCTCGAAGGGCGGCATGATCGAGAACAGATGGCAGCCGATGTCGGAGGCGATGTGGTGCTTGCCGAGCTCCTGCTCGACCAGCTTGGTCGCTGCGAAGATCGGCCGCTCCGGGCAGCCGACGCAGAAGCCCGGCGGACGTCCAGGCACGACATTGATGAGATCGGCAGTATCGACGCCCTCGCCCAATTTATTCGGCGCACGCACCTCGCCCGGCAAGAGATGCGGAGAGTTGGCGCGCAGGAAGGAGCCTATCCCGTCGAGCATGACCTGACCGGTATATTCGCCGGCCATCGGCAGATGCTCCTTGCCGACCAGTTTCGTGCCGCGCCCGCCCTTGTGCAGCATGGCCGCGAAAGCCTGTTCGATATAGTTGGGCTGCCCCTCCTCGACGACCAGCACCGCCTGCTTGCCTTCACAGAAGGCGAGGAACTCATCGTCGATCAGTGGATAGACGGCGTTCAGCACATAAAGCGGCACGTCGGTGTCGCCATAGGTGTCGGCAAGGCCAAGCCGCTGCAGCGCGCGGATGACGGAATTGTACATCCCGCCCTGCATGACAATGCCGACCGAGCCGTGGTCCGGCCCGAACATCTCATTGATCTTGCGGCTCTTGATGAAATCCACCGCGGCCGGCCAGCGCTTGGCGACCTTCTCCTTCTCATGCAGGAAGGATGCGGGCGGCAGCACGATACGCCCAGTGTCGCGGCGCGGCGCCGACAGCGCGTCGGCGACCGACATTGGCGGGCGCTTGTTGTCCTTGGCAATGAAATGGCCGTGGACATGGCAGCAGCGGATGCGCACCTGCAACATCACGGGTGTGTTCGACGCCTCGGACAGCTCGAAGCCGTCCTCGACCGCCTTGACGATCGAGGGCAGGTTCGGGCGCGGATCGAGCAGCCACACCTGGCTCTTCATGGCGAAGGCGTGGCTGCGCTCCTGCATGATCGAGGAGCCCTCGCCATAGTCCTCGCCGACGATGATCAGCGCGCCGCCGGTGACGCCGCCCGACGCAAGGTTCGCCAGCGCGTCGGAAGCGACATTGGTGCCGACCGTCGATTTGAAGGTGGCGGCGCCGCGGATCGGGTAATGCACCGAAGCGGCGAGCATGGCGGTGGCGGTCGCCTCCGAGGCGCTTGCCTCAAAATGCACGCCGAGCTCGCCAAGGATGTCCTGCGCGTCGGCCAGCACATCCATCAGATGGCTGATCGGCGCGCCCTGGTAGCCGCCGACATAGCCGACGCCGCATTGCAGCAGCGCCTTGGTGATGGCGAGGATGCCCTCGCCGGCGAACTCCTCGCCGGCGCCCAGCCTCAGCTTTTCGACTTCCTTGGCAAAAGACCGTTCGGCCATCTCTGCCTCCTTCCGTTGCCGCAATCAGCGGCGCGTACGTCAACTCAGATGTCGTGCTTGCGGATGTTCTTCAGCATCTTCTGCAGGATCGCGATCAGCGCGGCATATTCGGCATCGCCGACATCCTCGAACATCGCCTCGAACGCGTCGTGCATGGCCGGCCAGGCGCGGGTGAAGAGCGCGCGGCCGTCATCGGTCAGGAACACATGGCGGATGCGGCTGTCGGTGACGCCCTGCTCGCGCCGCACCAGGCCCTGGCCTTCCAGCGTGTCGAGCGTGCGGCTCAAGGTCGACTGCTCGATCACCGTATAGACCGAGAGGTCGTTGACGGTGACGCCGTCGGTGACCGAGAGCACGGCGAGCGTGCGCACCTGCGGGATGGTAAGACCCTGCTTACGGAAGTCCTCGCGCAAAGTGGCGTTGTAGCGGCCCATTATGCGGTTCATCAGATAGGGCGCGAATTGCTGCAGGCCGATCTGGCCGAGGGTCGAGATGCGCTGGCGCTTTTCGGCGAGCTTCTGTTCCATCAGAGCCTCCCCGCCAGAAGGAAACCGGAGCCGCCGCCAAGGCCGGCACCCGGATGGGTCGAGGCGCCGATATGGTAGAGACCCCTGATGCCGGTCTCGTGGTTGCGGCTTGCCTTGAACGGCCGCCACAGGAAGGACTGGTCGATGGTGGATGAGCCGCCATAGGGATCGCCGCCGACCAGGTTGATGTTCATCGCCTCGAGATCAGGCGGCGAATAGGCGCGACGGGCAAGCACCGTGTCGCGAAAACCGTCGATGTGGCTGGCGAGGATCGCCTCGACGCGGTCGGCATAGGCCTCGCGCAGCGCTTCGGTCCAGCGGCCGTCGGCCGGCACTTCGAGCTTGCCGGCGGCATCTCCCTTGATGTGGCGCGGTGCCTCGGGAAGCTGCAGCCATAGGATCGCCTTGCCTTCGGGGCAGCGCGACGGGTCGAGCGCGTGCGGCTGGCCGACGCAGATGGTCGGCACTTCAGGCAGCAGGCCGCGCACCGCCTCGTTGCAGGCTTTCGAAACGCCATCCAAACCCGGCGTCAGGTGCAGCAGCGCCACCTTGTCGAGACCCTCGCCGCGCCAGGCCGGCGGCTTGTTGAGCGCATAGTGGATCTGGAAGTTGCCTTTGCCGTAGCGATAGGCCTGCGTGGCCTTGGTTGCCGCCTCAGGCGCATCCCTGTCGAGCAGGCGGCCATAGAGCTGTGTCGGCGTGACGGAGCAGATGACGCCCTTCGCAGCGGTCACCGTTTCGCCGGACGCGAGCCGCACGCCGGAGGCGCGGCCGCCGGTCTGGACGACCGAGGCGACGTCGGCATCGACGCGTATCTCGCCGCCGCGTTCCTTGATCAGCGCCTCGAAGGCGGCGAGCAGGTTTTTCGCGCCGCCCTTGACGATCGGCGCGCCGGCGGCCTCCAGCGCGAAGGCGATGACCTTGGCGATCTGGCCGGAGAAGGCGTCTTCCGGGCCGAGCCCGGCATGCAGCACCCAGGGTGCCCAGAGCGCGCGGACCGTGTCGGATGAGTAGGTCGTTTCCAGCCAGCCGCGCGCGGGCACCAGCGCCTCGCCCATGAAGGCGGCGAGGTTGCGCGGGCCGCGCCGCCAGGCCTCGCCGGCCAGCAGCTTGGTTGTCGGGTAGGACCAGAGCGCGCCGCCGAGCAGACCGAACAGCAGCCCGGCATTGCGCTCGATGTCGCCAACATCGGTGCCATGACTGTCGCCGTCGCCAGCGGCGATCCGGTTGAGCGCCGCAATGTTGGCGGCGCGGTCGGTAGCGAGCACGGCATGGCTGCCGTCCGGCATGAGAACGCCTGTGGGAGTCGCCGTGTGGCAGAACTCCAGCCCATGCCGCGCAAGGTCCTTGCCAAGCGCGGCAAAGGCCGGCGAGGTGATGAACAGCACGAACGTCGTCGCCATCACGTCATGGACGAAGCCGGGCGCGGTGATCTCCTCGGTGCGCACGCAGCCGCCGATGCGGTCGTTGCGCTCGAGCACAAGCACTTTGGCGCCCTTTGAGCCAAGCATGGCCGCGCAGACCAGGGCGTTGATGCCGCTGCCGACGATGATGTGATCGGGGGCGGTCATTGGGGGCTCGCGGTCAAGAAATGGACGTCAATCGCGCAAAGCCGAGTTCCTTCGCGCCCCCC
>CCNC01000191.1 GCA_000824845.1 Mesorhizobium sp. ORS 3359
CACAAGGGGGGAGATTGGCAGCCTCGGCGCCTTGCTCAATCCTGCGGCGTTGGAGATTGGCGAAAGCAGGCGTGACGTCTGATCTCCCCCCTTGTGGGGGAGATGTCCGGCAGGACAGAGGGGGGCGCCGTAGAACACCAACGCTCCAGGACGGTCGCCTCGACCTTATCATCGCTCCATTGCCCTCGAGCATGATCTTCTCCCGAAGACCGCCGCCTCGCCTTATTTGCCCGGCACCAGCGCCAGCGCGCGGATCGGGCTGCCGGTGCCGCGCTCGATTTTGAGCGGGGCGGCGATCAGGATCGCGCCCTTCGGCGGCAGCTGGTCGAGATTGCAGAGGCTGGCGAGGCCATAGCGGTTGGCCTTGTGCATCAGCGTGTGCGCCGGGAATGGCGGCTCCATGCCGCCGGCTTTGCCGGCATCGGTGCCGATCGTCTCCGAACCCCAGCCCTTGATGTCCTTGCTGATCAGGAACTGGATGGCTTCCGCCGTCGGGCCGGGCGTGTGCGGGCCGGTCTCGTTGGCGTTGAGGAATTCTGCTTCGGAGCCGTTGCGCTTGTACCAGTCGGTGCGCATCACCACCCACTCGCCGGGGTTGATGGCGCCGTGCTTGGCCTCCCAGGCCTTGATGTGGTCGACGGTGAGCAGGAAATCGTGATCGGCGGCGGCCTCTTTCGAGCAATCGATGACGTTGACCGGGCCGATGAAATTCTGCGCCGGAATGGTGTCTGTGGCGCCGTCCGGATAATCCTTGCCGGTGATCCAGTGCTGCGGCGCGTCGAAATGCGTGCCCGAATGCTCGCCGAGCTTCAGCCAGTTCCAGGCCCACCACGGACCGTTCTTGTCGTATTTGGAGATCTCGTGGATCTCGACCTTCGGCGTATCGACGGCGAGTTCCGGCGGCAGCTTGATCAGCGGCGTGTTCGGCCCGAGCGGCGCCGTCAGGTCGACCACCTTGATCCCTCCCGAAAGCAGCTGGCTGGCGACCTCGCCGAGGAGTTTCTGCGTGTCCATGGTCTTTGTTCCCTGTTGTCCGTGGTGATCAAGGCTCGTTGCGGCCCTTAATATACCTACTAGACGAAAACATATGCATCTGCAATTATCTTTAAGCATAAAGCATTTTGGGGCGGGGCGTGAGCGAGTTCGACGCCATCTTTGTCGGGGCGGGCCACAACAGTCTGGCATGCGCCGCGCATCTGGCGCTCAAGGGCTGGAAAATAGCGGTATTCGAACGCAACGAGACGATCGGCGGCGCGGTGCGGACCGCCGAATACACGCTTCCCGGCTTCCGCCACGATTTCGGCGCGATGAATTTGAGCCTCTTCGCCGGCTCCGCCTTTCACCGGAAATATGCAAATGAATTGAAAAGCCACGGGCTCGACTTCGCGCCCGTGGCCGACTGTTTCGCCAGCGCCTTCCCCGATGGGAAATGGTTCGGTGTCAGCAACGACCTCGACAAGACCGCATCTCGGCTGGCCGCCTTCTCGGCCGCGGACGCTGCCACATGGCGGAAACTGGTAGGCGCCTTTCCGGGTGAGGCCGAGCATCTGTTCCGGCTGCTGGGCTCGCCGATGAGCGCAAGGGCGCTGGCCGGCACGGGCTGGAATCTCTGGCGCAAGAAGGGTCTCGCCGGCGCGCTGGATACGGGACGATTGCTGCTCTCATCGCCCCGCGCGTGGCTGGAGGAAAATTTCGAAACGCCGCATGTGCGCACGACGCTCGCCGCCTGGGGCATGCATCTCGACTTCGCGCCCGACATCGCCGGGGGCGCCGTCTTCCCCTACCTGGAATCGATGGCCAACCAGAGTTTCGGCATGGTGCTGGGCAAGGGCGGCGCCGATACGATCATCCGCGCGCTGGCCGGCATGGTGCAGGCGGCCGGCGGCCAGATCACGACCGGCGCGGATGTCGCCGAGATTATGGTGGCCGGCGGCAAGGCAACCGGCGTGCGGCTGGCATCCGGCGAAACCCATAACGCGACCAAGGCCGTCATTGCCGGTGTCGCGCCGAAAGCGCTGCCGGGCAAGCTGCTGCCCAATGGCTCGGGCGACGCCGGCTTCGATGCGGCGATGCAGAACTTCCGTCACGCGCCGGGCACGATGATGATCCATCTGGCGCTGGATGACCTGCCGGACTGGAGCGCCGGCGCCGAGCTTCGCCAGTTCGCCTATGTGCATCTGGCGCCGTCGCTCGAAGCCATGTCGCGCACCTACCAGCAGGCGATCGCCGGCCAGTTGCCCGATCAGCCCGTGCTCGTGGTCGGCCAGCCGACGGCCGTCGACCCGTCGCGCGCGCCGCAAGGCAAGCATGTGCTGTGGGTGCAGGTGCGCATGTTGCCGGCGGAGATTCTCGGTGATGCCGCGGGCAAGATCGCACCGGCGCACTGGGACGCGGTCAAGGACGCCTATGCCGAGCGCGTGCTGGACATCATCGAGAGCTATGCGCCGGGATTGCGCCGCAAGGTGCTTGGCCGCGCGATCTTCTCGCCACTCGATCTCGAGCGCGAAAACCCGAACCTCGTCGGTGGCGACCAGATTTGCGGCAGCCACCATCTGGCGCAGAATTTTCTGTTCCGCCCGGCGCGCGGCTTCGCGCGCTGGAACACGCCCGTCGCCAACCTGTACCTCACCGGAGCCGCGACATGGCCCGGCGCCGGCACGGGCGCGGCCTCCGGCTTCATGCTCGCCCAACAGCTGGGAGGAAACTAGAATTCCAGGACGGGAAGCGCGCGGTTGCCCGGGTGCCTGAACAGACGGATCGATGACGCCGCGCAAATTAAAGACAACCAACAAGGGGAACGACCATGACCATCAACAGACGCGACTTGCTTGGATATGGCGCCGCCGCGATCGGCGCGGCGACGCTTGGCCTGCCGAGGGCGGCCAAGGCGGCCGACGAGCTCACCATCGCCTACAATGTCAACCTGCCCTCCTGGGATCCGACGACCGGCCCGTCGGCGGTAAATCCGACGATCCAGGGCCTCTACCAGTCGGTGTTCGACCAGATCATCGGCCAGAAGCCGGACCTCTCCTTCACGCCAGGACTGCTCACCGAATGGGGCTGGAACGACGACCGCACCAAGGTGACGATGACGGTGCGCGAGGGCGTCAAATGGCATGACGGCTCGCCCTTCACGCCGGAAGACGTGGTGTGGTCGCTGACCCGGGCCGGCGACGAGAAGACCGGCAACCCGATCCAGTTCGTCTGGAAAAACGTCAACAATTTCAAGATCGACGGCAACAAGATCACCGGCGACGTCGTGCAGTTCGACCCGGTCTATTTCAAGTGGATGTCGTTCCTGACCGGCTACATCCTGCCGAAAGCCTATTACGAGAAGGTCGGCGCCGAAGGTTTCGAGAAGGCGCCGATCGGCACCGGCCCCTATATGGTCGACAAGTTCGAGCGCAACGCCTTCCTGCGGCTGAAGGCCAATCCGCATTATTGGGGCACGAAGCCCGCCTTCGAGAATGTGACGATCAAGTTCGTCACCGACGCGGCGAGCCGTGTCGCCGAGATCGAGTCCGGCTCCTCGCAGGTGACGCTCGAAATCCCCTATGAGGAATATGACCGGCTGATCGCCAAGGACGGGCTTGCCGGCTCGATCAAGAACGTCTCCGACATCGGCATGATCTTCTTCAACGACATCGAGGCGATGCTGGACAAGAACGTCCGCCAGGCGGCCGTGATGGCGGTCGACAAGGAGCTCCTGGTCAAGCGCCTGCTGCGCGGCTACGGCCAGCCGATCGCGACGCTGGAGACGCCGGAATACACGGCCTTCGATCCCTCGATCAAGGTCGAGCACAACCCGGAGAAAGCCAAGGAATTGCTCGCCGCCTCCGGCTATTCGCCCAAGAAGCCGGTCAAATTCACCATACAGACCACCAAGGGCTTCAAGCCCAAGGACTATGAGATGATCCAGGCGATCGTCGGCATGTGGCGCAAGGTCGGCATCGAGGCCAAGATCGAGGTCTATGAGATCGCCAAGCATTACGAGCTGCGCGCTGCCGACAAGCTGGCGCCGGCCGCCTTCTACAATTGGGGCAATTCCATCGGCGACCCGACCACCTCGACCGGCTTCGCCATGTACGGCCCGAGCCCGCATTCGGTGTGGGACAGCAAGGACCTTGTCGACATGATCAACCCGCTCTGGGGCGAGAAGGACGAGGCCAAGCGCATCGCCGGCTGGAAGGCCGTCGACAAATACATCGCCGAGCAGGCCTATGTGCTGCCGCTGATGCAATATGCGCAGCCGATCGTGCACTCGAAGAAGGTCAATGTCGTGCAGCACGTGTCCGGCGCGCTGCTGCCGGCGCTGATGACCCCGGCCTGATCATCGGCCTTGCCTCCTGCCGGTCTTCGCCCGGCAGGGCCCCCTCATCCGGCCCTTCGGGCCACCTTCTCCCCGAGGGGAGAAGAGGTCGCGGACGGCTGAGCCAGCCTCTTCTCCCCACCGGGGAGA
>CCNC01000192.1 GCA_000824845.1 Mesorhizobium sp. ORS 3359
CCGGATGAGGGGGAGTCCGTTCAGAGTGATTACGCACGCATGCTGCTGCAGAGATTCCTCGTTCGTCTGTTGACGATGCTGGTGACGCTGTTTGGCGTCGCCATCGTCGTCTTCGTCGTCATCCGCGTCGCCCCCGGCGACCCTATCGCCATGATGCTGCCGCCAGGCGCCAGCGATGACGACATCGCCCGGCTGCGCGCGCTCTACGGGCTCGACAAGTCAATCGTGCAGCAATTCTTCCTCTGGCTGGGCGGCGTGCTGCATGGCGATTTCGGCACCTCGATCTCGTTGCGCCAGGACGTGCTCGGCCTGGTCTTCGACCGGCTGCCGGCGACGCTGGAGCTGGCGACCGTGGCGCTGCTGATGGCGATCGCGCTCGGCGCCACCGCCGCGATCCTCGGCGCGCGCTCGCGCGGCACGGCCATCGAGGCCGGCATCGATATCGCCAGCGGCGCGATGCTCTCCATCCCCGACTTCTTGTGGGGTCTGGTGCTGATCCTTTTGTTCGGCGTGCTGGTGCCGGTCTTCGACATTTCCGGCCGGGTGTCGCCGCAGCTCGATCTGCCTTTCGTCACCCAGTTCTATCTTGTCGAGAGCGTGCTCAGGCTGCGCTTCGACCTGACTTGGGACCTGCTGAAGCACATGCTGATGCCGGCCGTGGCCTTGGCGCTGCCGCTGGCGGCGATCATCGCGCAGTTGCTCAAACAGTCGCTGAAGGAGGTGCTCGACCTCGACTATGTCGTTCTGGCGCGGGTCAAAGGCTTTTCCGAGACACAGGTGATCCTGCGCGAGGCGCTGAAGAATGCGGCCCTGCCAACGCTGACGCTGGTCGGCGTGCAATTCACCTTCCTGATCGGCGGCACCGTCATCGTCGAGCGGCTGTTCTCCTATGAGGGGCTCGGCAACATGGCGATCGACGCCGTCATCAACCGCGACCTGCCACTGATCCAAGGCATCGTGCTTGTCTTCGCGCTGCTCTTCGTGCTGATCAACCTCGCCGTCGACATGATGTATGCGCTGCTCAATCCGAGGCTGCGCCATGGATGAGGCGCGCATCTCGCGACGCGCCTTAAGCCCCCGGCTTTGGCTGGCCGGCGGCTGGCTGCTCTTGGCGCTGCTCGCGGCCATCTTCGCGCCGCTGATCGCGCCGCAGGACCCGCTGGCGCAGGACCTGATGCTGGAGCGCCTGCCGCCCTTCTGGCTGGACGGCGCCGAACCCGGCTATTGGCTGGGCACCGACAGCCTGGGACGCGATCTCCTCTCCCGACTGATCTTCGGCGGCCGCATCGCCTTCATCGTCGCTTTCGCCGCGGCGATCTCTGCATGCTTCATCGGCTCGGCGCTCGGTTTGATTGCCGGCTATTTCGGCGGCTGGGCCGACCGCATCATCTCGCGCATCGTCGATGTCTGGATGGCGTTTCCTCCGGTGCTGTTCGCGATCCTCCTGGTCGCGGTGCTCGGCACTGGCTTGAGCTCCGTCATCCTAGCGATCGCGATCATCGACTGGACGCGCTTCTGCCGTGTGATCCGCGCCGAGGCGATGAGCCAGGCGCGCATGGATTATGTCGAGAGCGCGCGCATCGCCGGCTATGGCCGCATCGGCATCATGCTGCGCGAAGTGCTGCCCAATGTGCTGCCGTCGGTGGTGGCGCTTTTGTCGCTCGAAATGGGCATCGCCGTGATCGTCGAGGCGATCCTGTCCTTCGTCAATCTGTCGATCTCGACCGACGACCCGACCTGGGGCAGCATCATCGCCGAGGGCCGGCTATCGATCCACCAGGCCTGGTGGGTGCTGGTGTTCCCGCTGATCACGCTGATCCTCACCGTGCTTTCCTTCAGCCAGTTCGGCGAAGCGCTGAAGGCGCGCTTCGATCCGGTGCTGCGATGAGCGCCAATTTGGAACCATGCCTGGACATACGCGGCTTGAGCGCCGTGCTGCCCAATGGCCAGCGCGTGCTGCGCTCCGTTTCGCTCAGCGTACAGCCGGGCGAGGTGCGCGCGCTGGTCGGCGAGAGCGGTGCCGGCAAGACGATGATCGGCAAGGCGGTGCTCGGCGTGCTGCCGAAAAGCGTGCGCATCGTCGAAGGCGAGATGCTGATCGAGGGCGAGGACCTGGGCCGGCTCGATGCCAAGGCGCGGCGCAATCTGATCGGCGCGCGCACCGCGCTGATCCCGCAGGACCCGCTCACCGCGCTCAACCCGTCGCGCCGCATCGGCGGGCAGATGACCGACCGGCTGGTGCGCATCCTCGGCTGGAGCGGCGAGAGAGCCGGTCAGCGCATCCGCCAGTTGCTCGACGAGGTGCAGATCCGCGACCCCGAGCGCGTGCTGAAAAGCTATCCGCATGAGCTCAGCGGCGGCATGCGCCAGCGCGTGCTGATCGCGGCCGCCTTCGCGGCGGAGCCGAGGCTGATCGTTGCCGACGAGCCCACGACGGCGCTGGACGTCACCGTACAGAAGCAGATCCTGCGGCTGATCGCGCAGCTGCAGCGCGACCATGGCACGGCGATTCTGTTCGTCACCCACGATCTCGGCGTCGTCGCCAAGATCAGCCAGAAAGTGTCGGTGCTCTATGCCGGTAAGGTGGTAGAGGAGGCCGAGACCGCGCAGCTCTTCGCCGCTCCGCAGCACGCCTACACGCGGGCGCTGATCGCGGCGACGCCGCGCTACACCGATCCCTACGCTTCGCTGAAGCCGGTGGACGAGAGCGTGCTTGCCGGGCTCACGGCCGAGATCGTAACCGCCGACAAGGATTGGAGGCCCGGCCATGGCTGAGCCGCTGTTTTCCGTGCGCGGGTTGAAGGTGGCGCTGCCCGACATGACGCGCAAGCCGCTGATCGGCCGCGCGCCGCTGGCGGAAATCCTGAAAGGACTGGACTTTGACCTCCCCAAGGGCTCGGTCACCGGCATCGTCGGCGAGTCCGGTTCGGGCAAGTCGACGCTCGGCCGCGCCCTGGTCAGGCTGCTCGAGCCGAGCGCCGGCTCGATCGGCTTCGAGGGGCGCGACATCAGCCGTCTTTCGGAGGGAGAGCTCCGCCCGCTGCGCCGCGACCTGCAGATGATCTTCCAGGATCCGATGTCGTCGCTCAATCCGCGCCATACGATCTTCAACATCATCGCGGCGCCCTTGCGGCAGAACGGCCTCGGCGACAGGCTGAAAGAGCGCGTCGCGGAAGCGCTGCAGCGCGTCGGCCTGCCGCAGAATTTTGCCAGCCGCTACCGCCACGAACTGTCGGGAGGCCAACGCCAGCGCGTTGGCATCGCGCGGGCGCTGGCGCTCTCGCCGAAATTCGTGCTGGCCGACGAGATCGTCTCGGGGCTCGACGTCTCGACCCAGGCGCAGATCCTGACGCTGCTGGAAAAGCTCGCCGCCGAGATGGGACTGACGGTCGCCTTCATCAGCCATGATCTGTCGGTGATCCGGCGGCTCTGCCAGCAGGTCATCGTCATGCGCGAGGGAAGGATCGTCGAGGCCAGCGCAACGGACGCGCTGTTTGACAATCCGCAGGAGACCTACACGCGCGACCTGCTCGCCGCCATTCCGCTGCCGGAGATCGACCCGGACTGGCTGCGGCCCAAGGCGCCGGCATGAATTGAGTTCTAAAATCCGCACGCCGACCAGCGGGCCTCGGATGTGCGCAAGGACAAGCAGGCTCGCCAACGGAGGGTGACATGAAATACGCAATCCAGGCAGCGGTCCTCGCGGCCTCCTTGTTCGGCGCAATGGGAGCGGCATCGGCGGATTCGATCCCCGGCATGCGCGGGCACGACCATACCGGCATCACCGTGCCCGACATGAAGCAGGCGGTCGACTTCTTCACCGATGTCGTCGGCTGCAAGAAGGCGATGTCGTTCGGTCCGTTCGCCGACGACAAAGGCACCTTCATGCAGGACCTGCTCGGCGTCGATCCGAAGGCGGTGATCCAGGAGATCACCATGGTGCGCTGCGGCACCGGGTCGAACATCGAGCTGTTCAAATATACTGCGCCCGACCAGAAGGATTTGACGCCGAAGAACAGCGACATCGGCGGCTTCCACATCGCCTTCTATGTCGACGACGTCGCGGCCGCGAAGGCCTATCTCGACGGCAAGGGCGTGAAGACCAGACTGGGACCGCTGCCGGTGAAGGAGGGCCCCGCGGCCGGCCAGACCATCCTCTATTTCCAGGCACCGTGGGGACTGCAGCTGGAAGCGATCAGCTACCCGCAAGGCATGGCCTATGAGAAGGGGGCGGAGACCGTGTTGTGGAGCCCGAAGGATCCGAGCAAATGACCTCAACCGCCCGCGCCCAAACCATCGTTCAATTATAAAACTTTAAGCTTGAAATAATTGGCCTCGGGCGCAATACTGACAGTCGGAACCGCTGGTCCCATCCGGCGGTTCCGGACATCTTATAGAGTTCACGCAATTCCGGACGGAAAACCGCTTCGCACTTTTCCTGGAATTGCTCTAGAGGAGATCGCAAGACATGAAGGTTGCGGTTCTCGGCGGCGGACCGGCCGGACTCTACTTTGCCATCTCGCTGAAGCTGCGCGATGCTGCGCATGAGGTGACGGTCTATGAGCGGAACCGCCCGGACGACACGTTCGGCTGGGGCGTGGTGTTGTCGGCGGAGACGCTGGAGAACCTGACCAGGAACGACCCGGTCAGCGCCGTCTGGATCAAGAAGCATTTCGCCTATTGGGACGACATCGCGGTCATCCATGACGGCGTTCGCACCGTCTCCTCCGGCCACGGCTTCTGCGGCATCGGCCGCAAGCGGCTGCTGATCCTCCTGCAGCGCCGCGCTCGCGAGCTCGGCATCAAGCTGCAGTTCGAGACCGAGATTTCCGATCCCCGGCCCTTCATGGAAACGCATGACCTGGTGGTCGCGGCGGATGGGCTGAACTCGAAATCCCGCGCCACTTTCGCGGATGTCTTCAAGCCCGACATCGACACCCGCAAATGCAAGTTCGTGTGGCTAGGCACCACGCAGAAATTCGACGACGCCTTCACCTTCATCTTCGAGAAGACGGAACATGGCTGGGTGTGGGCGCATGCCTACCAGTTCGACAGCGAAACCGCGACCTTCATCGTCGAATGCAGCGAGCAGACCTGGAACGCCTTCGGCTTCGGCCAGATGACGCAGCAGGAATCGATCGCGGCCTGCGAGCGCATTTTTGCAAAGCATCTCGGCGGCCATCCGCTGATGACCAACGCCAACCACATCCGCGGCTCGGCCTGGATCAACTTCCCGCGCGTGCTGTGCGAGCGCTGGTCCTACAAGAACCTGGCGCTGATGGGGGACGCAGCAGCATCGGCGCATTTCTCGATCGGCTCCGGCACCAAGCTGGCGCTCGAAAGCGCCGTGGCGCTGGCGGACTATGTCGAAACCGAGCCCAACCTCGAGGCCGCCTTCCGCAAATACGAGGACGCGCGACGGACCGAAGTGCTGAAGCTGCAATCGGCGGCGCGCAATTCGCTCGAATGGTTCGAGGAAGTCGAACGATATCTCGGACTTGATCCAGTTCAGTTCAACTATTCGCTGCTCACCCGCTCGCAGCGCATCAGCCATGAGAACCTTCGGCTGCGCGACGCCGAATGGCTGGCGGGCGCCGAGGAGTGGTTCCAGCGCAAGGCCGGCGCCGGCGGCAACATGCTGCGCCGCGCGCCGATGTTCGCGCCGTTCAAACTGCGCGACATGACGCTCACCAACCGCATCGTCGTTTCGCCGATGGCGCAGTACAAGGCGGTCGACGGCTGCCCGACCGACTGGCATTTTGCTCACTATGCCGAGCGCGCCAAGGGTGGCGCCGGGCTGCTCTATATCGAGATGACCTGCGTGAGCCCGGAAGGGCGCATCACGCCCGGATGCCCCGGCTTCTACAAGCCCGAACATGAGGTCGCCTGGAAACGGCTGGTCGATTTCGTCCATGCCGAAACGGAGGCCAAGATCTGCGCCCAGATCGGCCACTCCGGCGCCAAGGGCTCGACCCGCGTCGGCTGGGAAGGAACCGACGTGCCGTTGCCTTCCGGCAACTGGCCGGTGATGGCGCCGTCGGCCGTGGCGTGGTCGCCGCAGAACCAGGTGCCGAAGGCGATGGACCGCGCCGACATGGACATGGTTCGCGACCAATTCGTCGCCTCGGCTCAGATGGCCGGACGTTGCGGCTTCGACATGCTGGAGATCCATGCCGCGCATGGCTATCTGCTGTCGGCCTTCATCACGCCGCTGACCAACCGCCGCACCGATGAGTATGGCGGCTCGCTGGAAAACCGCATGCGCTATCCGCTGGAGATCTTCCACGCGGTGCGCGCGGTATGGCCGACGGAAAAGCCGATCTCGATGCGCATCTCTGCCAATGACTGGGTCGGGATCGAAGGCGTGACGCCGGCGGAAGCCGTCGAGATCGCAAAGCTGCTGCGTGAAGCGGGCGTCGATCTCTGCGACGTCTCGGCCGGACAGACCTCGATCGCGGCCAAGCCGGTCTATGGCCGCATGTTCCAGACGCCGTTCTCCGACCGTATCCGCAACGAGGTCGGCATGGCGACGATGGCCGTCGGCAACATCTACGAGCCGGACCATGCCAACTCGATCCTGATGGCGGGCCGCGCCGATCTTGTCGCGCTGGCCAGGCCGCATCTTGCCGACCCCTACTGGACGCTGCATGCGGCGGTGACGCTCGGCGACCGCGGCGTCAAATGGCCGGATCCCTATCTGCCGGGACGCGACCAGATCTACCGGCTGGCCGAGCGCGAAGCAGCCGCGGGGCTGAAAGTATGAGCGCCGCGCGGGCAGTTGCCGGCAAGCATGCGCTGGTCACCGGCGGCGGCTCCGGCGTTGGCAAGGCCATTGCGCTGGCGCTGGCGGAGGCCGGCGCGAACGTAACGATCTGCGGGCGGCGCGAGGCGGAGCTTGCCAAGGTGGCTCGCGCAAGCGACCGCATCCTCGGCATTGCCGCCGACGTCACCGACGAGGCGTCGATGGCGGGCCTTTATCAGCAGGCCGAGGCGGCGCGCGGACCGTTCGACATCGTCGTCGCCAATGCCGGCATCGCCGGCAGCGCGCCGGCGCACAAGACGACGCTTGTCGACTGGCGGCGAACGCTCGACGTCAACCTCACTGGCGCCTTCCTGACGGTGAAGCCGGCGCTGGCCGGCATGCTCGGGCGGAAGACAGGCCGTATCGTCTTCGTCGCCTCGACCGCCGGGCTGAAGGGCTATGCCTATGTCGCGCCTTATGTCGCCGCCAAGCATGGCGTCGTCGGGCTGATGCGCGCCTTGGCCGCCGAGACCGCCAAGTCGGGCGTGACGGTCAACGCCGTCTGTCCCGGTTTTGTCGAAACCGACATGCTGGAAGAATCCGTCCAACGCATCGTCGAAAAGACCGGGCGGTCGGCAGCGGAAGCAAGGCAGAGCCTGTCGGCCGTGAACCCGCAGGGACGTTTCATCCAGCCGGACGAGGTCGCAGACGCGGTGCTGTGGCTGTGCAGCGATGCGGCGCGATCGATCACCGGACAGGCAATCTCCATCTCCGGAGGCGAGACATGGTAGCGGGACCGACATCCACCGGGCCGGGCAAAGACCGGCTGAGGCTCTGGATCAGGCTGCTGCGCGCCTCGCGCACCATCGAGGCGGAGCTGCGCGAGCGGCTGAAGAAGGAATTCGACACCACCCTGCCGCGCTTCGACGTGATGGCGGCGCTCTATCGCGTGCCGGAAGGGATGCTGATGAGCGACCTGTCGCGCTTCCTTCTGGTGTCGAACGGCAATGTGACGGGCATCGTCGACCGGCTGGTTTCGGAAGGGCTGGTGACGCGCGCGCGCCGCAACGGCGACCGCCGCACCTCGATGGTCCGGCTGACCGAGGAAGGCAGCAAAGCTTTCGCGAAGATCGCGGCCGTGCATGAGGGCTGGGTCGGCGAGCTGCTCGGCAGTGTCAGCGAGGAAGAAGCGAAGCGGCTCACCGGCATGCTGAAATCGTTCCGCAGCAATTGGGAGGGACGCGAATGAGCGCCATGGCCAGGCTCAAGCCGAAGCACTTCCTCTGGGAGGTCGAAGGCAAGGTCGCTAAGATCCGGCTCGACCGACCCGAGCGCAAGAACCCGCTGACCTTCGACAGCTATGCCGAGCTGCGCAATACGTTCCGCGATCTCGTCTATGCCGAGGATGTTGATGCGGTCGTGTTCCTGCCCAATGGCCGCAATTTCTGCTCTGGCGGCGATGTCCACGACATCATTGGGCCGCTGGTCAAGATGGACATGAAGCAGCTCTTGGCCTTCACCCGCATGACGGGCGATTTCGTCAAGGCGATGCTGAATTGCGGCAAGCCGATCATCTCCGCCGTCGACGGTGTGGCGGTCGGCGCCGGTGCGATCATCGCCATGGCCTCCGACATCCGTATCGCCACCCCGGAAGCGAAAACCGCCTTCCTGTTCACCCGCGTCGGGCTCGCCGGCTGCGACATGGGCGCCTGC
The DNA here is from genome assembly GCA_000824845.1 of Mesorhizobium sp. ORS 3359. GTDB lineage: Bacteria > Pseudomonadota > Alphaproteobacteria > Rhizobiales > Rhizobiaceae > Mesorhizobium. The sequence goes on from CCNC01000192.1 coordinate 8,456, forward strand.
GCGATCCTGCCGCGCATCATCGGCCAGGGCCGCGCCGCCGAGCTGCTCTATACCGGCCGCACGATGAGCGCGGCGGAAGGCGAGCGCTGGGGATTCTACAACCGGCTAATCGATGCGGCAGCGCTGGAGGCCGATGCGCTCGACATGGCGGCGCGGATCGTTTCAGGGCCGACCTTCGCACATGGCATCACCAAGACGCAGCTCAACCAGGAATGGTCGATGGGCCTCGACCAGGCGATCGAAGCGGAAGCGCAGGCACAGGCGATCTGCATGCAGACCGGCGATTTCGAGCGGGCGTACAAGGCGTTCGTGGCGAAGGAAAAGCCGGTGTTCGAGGGGAATTAAGGATGGGCGTGTTATTGGCAACGCTGGCGGGACAGCGCCCCC
>CCNC01000193.1 GCA_000824845.1 Mesorhizobium sp. ORS 3359
CCGCCATGGACAAGGAAGTCATCGAAGTGCCGGTTATGTCGGCAAAGGTGCGCGCGCTCGGGCTGCCGTGCTCGACGGCGGTGCGGGCCAACGGCTTCGTGTTCATCTCGGCGACGCCGCCGGTGGACATGGTGACCGGCGAGATGGTGCGCGGCGACATCGAGACCCAGACCGAGGCGTCGCTGAAGGCGCTGAAACACTGCCTGGAAGCGGCCGGCACCTCGCTGGACAAGGTGGTGATGGTGCGCATCTACGCCGTCAATTCCGGCTTCTACAACGCCATCAACCGTGTCTACGCCAAGTATTTTGCGACCAACCCGCCGGCGCGCAGCTTCGTGCCGGTGGCATCTTGGCCGATGGAGTTCGATATCGAGATCGAATGCGTGGCGGTGGCGTGATTGCGATAACGACCGGGCACATTTTTCGAGCCGGCGTAATTTCCTCTTGTCTTTAAAGTAAAGTCACCCTCAAATCCCGACGGGGACAGGGAGGGCGAGTCATGAATAAGCTACCTAAGAAGTTCGTCGACCGCATTGCGTCGAATATCAAGAAATACCAACGCATTGCTGTAACGCAGCAAAAATCGGATGTGGCCGAGGCCGACACCGTCACGCTGGTGAAAGACATCCTCGCCGAGGTGTTCGGTTACGAGAAATATGAGGAGCTTACGTCCGAGCATCAGATTAAAGCCACTTACGTCGATCTTGCGATTAAAATAGGCGGTAAACTCCGATTGCTTGTCGAGGTGAAATCAGCGGGTGCGGAACTCGCGGATAATCATTTGCGCCAGGTCATCGACTATGGCGCTCATCAGGGTATCCACTGGGTAATCCTGACGAATGCCGTCGAGTGGCGGCTGGTGCGGATTTATGTGGCGAACCAAATCAGCCACGAAGAGGTTTGCCGTATCGTTTTAGCCGACGTGAATCCAAAAAATGAAGACCATCTGCAGTGCCTGTTCCTGTTCGCCAAGGAAGGGCTCACTATCGATGCGATGGACGCCTTTCACCAGCAGGCCCAGCTTTTCAACAAATTCACGGTCTCTGCGATCATGCGCTCCGAACCGGTGATAGCTCTTGTTCGGCGCGAAATTCGAAGGCTTTTTCCCGACCTCAAAGTTGGCAATGAAAACTTGTCGCAGCTGATCGAAAACGAGGTGATTAAGCGCGATACGATCGAAGGGGACAAGGCGAAGGAGGCAGTGGCCAGGATCAAGAAAGCAGTAAGTAAATTAGAAAGGGCCAAGGTTAGCGCCGCTGCCAAGACGCCCCCTGTCGCTGCGAACTAACCCTTTGGCTTTGCTGAATGTCCAAGCTACCGAACAAGGATACACGGCTGAAGCGTTTGCTTGAGGCAGGATACTTCCTCGAAGAACTGCCTCCACCATTTGTGAGCTCGGAATTTGCGAAGTTCCGTTCCCATTTCCAGAAAGTTCTTGATCCGAAGGTCCAACATTCAGCGTATGCTCGCTATTCCGTCCCGCGCCACAATTCGGCACGTCGAACGTTAGGAATTCCAAACCCAATTAACTATTTCTTCTTGGCAAAAGAATTGAGCGATAACTGGGTAGAAATTCGAAAGTTCTTGCGACAATCATCGATTTCCGAGTTTAAACCTATTTTTGACACCTCCGGCCCTCGCGCATTATTTGGGATTAATTTCGAGCACGTGGAGGCTGAAATATCAAAACTGCAGGCGCTGCACAACAAATGCGTCAAGGTTGATATTTCTCGTTTCTACCCCACCGTTTATACCCACTCACTTGGCTGGGCGTTATACACAAAAAAGTTTGTCAAAGCAAACTTGCATAAAATTTACAAAGGGAGCTTGGGGGATAGATTAGATAGGTTGGTCAGGTATTGCCAAGAGAATCAGTCGGTTGGACTGCCAATTGGACCGGATACTTCTAGAATCCTTTCTGAGATCATATGCGTTGCAATTGAAAAATGCATTGCTGATAAGATTAGTCAATTTTCGGATAGGGCGGTCCGTTATGTTGACGACATTGCTATAGGGCTGGGTATCGAGGATAATCCGGAGCAGTTCGTATCTCATATTGCGTCGGCATTTTCCGAGTTTGGACTTGAGATAAACATTGACAAGACGAGAGTCATAGGCAAGGGGGAGCGGTTTCACCCGGAGTGGATTTCTATATTGCGGAGCTACCGGATAACTGGAGTCACGAAGAGGAAAATTGAGATAATCGAGGACTATTTTAAAAACGCATTGCACCTCTCATCTGACCACGAAAGAGACAATGTATTAACTTATGCCGTGAAGCGATCCAGGTCGTTTAGAATAGATGATGACGATTGGGATTACTATGAGAATTATCTATATAGATGTGCACGATACAACACGAACTCAATTGCTGCCGTTTCGCAAATTTTGATCGAAAGAAACTACAAGATGGTCGTGAAAGGAAAATCGATAAACCTTTCGAAGGCCAAGGCTCTAGTGGTGGACATGATAAAGCAATATTCGCCCTTAGGCTTTGACTACGAAGTCAGTTGGGCTTTGTTCTTATGTAAAGCGCTTAAGATATCTTTAAATTCTAAGGAGGTTGCACCCGTCCTAGGTATGACTAGCCCGACATGCGCGCTGATTGCGATTGATCTCCAGAATCTAGGATTACTTCCGAAAGGCTTGAATCTGAAATTCTGGCGGTCTTTCGCCAACGCGGACGGGCTGCGATCCGAAATGTGGCTGTTTGCTTACGAAATTGCCCGGAAGGGATGGCTGCCGACCATACCGAAAGATTACGTTAAAGACGACGATAATTTTGGAAAGCTTCTTGAAAAATCTGTCTATTTCTATGACGAAACGAAAAATGTGAAATCGACGGCGTCGGAACAAAAAAAGGCGGCATCTCAGCTTTGGAAGATCAAGCTAGTCACCAGCAAGTGGAATGAATATTTCTAGAAATTTGAGTGACTAGGAGATCTCTCACCCAAAATACTCCTGCAGCGGCCTCACCTCCAGGTTCCCCGCCCGTAGCGCCGCGATCGCCTCGGCCACGGCCGCAGCGCCCGACAGCGTCGTATAATACGGCACCTTCTGCATCAGCGTCGCGCGTCGCAGCGACTTCGAGTCCGACACCGCCTTCTGCCCGTCGGTGGTGTTGAAGACAATCTGGACCTGGCGGTTGCGGATGGCGTCCTCGATGTGGGGGCGGCCTTCCAGCACCTTGTTGATCTTCTCGGCGACCACGCCGTTCTCGGCGAGGAAGCGGGCGGTGCCGGAGGTGGCGAGGACCTTGAAGCCTTGCTCGGCGAGGCGCTTCACCGCCGGCAGGATGCCTTTCTTGTCCTCGTCGCGGACCGAGACGAACAGCGTGCCGGAGCGGGGCAGGTCGACATTGGCCCCTAACTGGCTCTTGGCGAAGGCCAGGGCAAAGTCGCGGTCGAGGCCCATCACCTCGCCGGTCGAGCGCATTTCCGGCCCGAGCAGGATGTCGACGCCGGGGAAGCGGGCGAAGGGGAATACGGCTTCCTTGACCGCGATGTGGCCGGGATTGCGCGGGTCGGGCATCGCGCCGTAATGAGCGAAGGCGTTTTCCAGCGTCTCGCCGGCCATGATGCGCGCGGCGATCTTGGCGATGGGACGGCCGATGGTCTTGGCGACGAAGGGCACGGTGCGCGAGGCGCGCGGGTTGACCTCCAGCACATAGACCGTGCCGTCCTGGATCGCGTATTGCACGTTCATCAGGCCGCCGACATTGAGCGCGCGGGCAAGCGCCGCGGTCTGGCGTTCCAGCTCGTCGACGAGGTCGGGTTGCAGCGAATGGGTCGGCAGCGAGCAGGCGCTATCGCCCGAATGGATGCCGGCCTCCTCGATATGCTCCAGGATGCCGGAGACGAAGGTCTCCTTGCCGTCGCACAGGCAGTCGACATCGACCTCGATGGCGCCCTTGAGATAGGTGTCGAACAGCAGCGGGTTCTTGCCCAGCAACGTGTTGATCTGGCCGGTCTTGTCGTTGGGATATTTCTGCTTGATGTCCTCCGGTACCAGGCCGGGCACGGTGTCGAGCAGGTAGGTCTGCAGCATGCTCTCGTCATGGATGATCTGCATGGCGCGGCCGCCGAGCACATAGGAGGGGCGCACCACCAGCGGGAAGCCGAGCTCGCCGGCGACGAGGCGGGCCTGCTCGACCGAATAGGCGATGCCGTTCTTCGGCTGGGTGAGGTTGAGCTTGTGCAAGAGCTTCTGGAAGCGGTCACGGTCTTCCGCCAGGTCGATCATGTCGGGCGAGGTGCCGAGGATCGGAATGCCGGCCTTTTCCAGCGCGTCGGCCAGCTTCAGCGGCGTCTGGCCGCCGAACTGGACGATGACGCCGACCAGCTCGCCGGACGCCTGCTCGGCGCGCAGGATCTCCAGCACGTCCTCGGCCGTCAGCGGATCGAAATAGAGGCGGTCGGAGGTGTCGTAGTCGGTCGAGACCGTCTCCGGATTGCAGTTGACCATGATCGCTTCATAGCCGGCGTCGCGCAGCGCGAAGGCGGCATGGCAGCAGCAATAGTCGAACTCGATACCCTGGCCGATGCGGTTCGGGCCGCCGCCGAGGATGACGACCTTCTTGCGCGCCGACACGCGCGCCTCGTTGGCGGGCTCGCCGACGAAAGGCACCTCATAGGTCGAGTACATGTAGGCGGTCGGCGAGGCGAACTCAGCCGCGCAGGTATCGATGCGCTTGTAGACCGGGTGAACGTCGAGCTTCTCGCGGGCCTTCTGGACGGCATCGGCGTCGGTCTTGGTCAGCGACGCGAGGCGGGCGTCGGAAAAGCCCATCGCCTTCAGCATGCGCAGGTTGACGGCATCCTGCGGCAGGCCGTGCTCACGGATGCGCTCTTCCATCGCGATGATGCCGGCGATCTGCTCGAGGAACCACGGGTCGATCTTGCACATGGCGTGCACGTCTTCCAGCGAGGTGCCCATGCGGATCGCCTGCGCCACCATGCGCAGCCGGTCCGGCGTCGGCGTGCCGAGCGCGGCGCGGATCGCGTTGCGGTCGTCGGTGTGGCTGGCGGGCGCGCTGCCATGACCGAGGCCGGGGATCTCGATCTCGTCCAGGCCGGTCAGGCCGGTTTCAAGCCCACGCAAAGCCTTCTGCAGCGATTCCTGGAAAGTGCGGCCGATGGCCATCACCTCGCCCACCGACTTCATAGCCGTGGTCAGCACGGGCTCAGCGCCAGGGAATTTCTCGAAGGCGAAGCGCGGGATCTTCGTCACGACGTAGTCGATGGTCGGCTCGAAGGAGGCCGGCGTCGCGCCGCCGGTGATATCGTTCTCCAGCTCGTCCAGCGTGTAGCCGACGGCAAGCTTGGCCGCGACCTTGGCGATCGGGAAGCCGGTGGCTTTCGAAGCAAGAGCGGAAGAGCGCGAGACGCGCGGGTTCATCTCGATGACGACGAGGCGACCGTCGGCCGGGTTGACGGCGAACTGCACGTTGGAGCCGCCGGTCTCGACGCCGATCTCGCGCAGCACCGCGATCGAGGCATTGCGCATCATCTGATACTCTTTGTCGGTGAGCGTCAGGGCAGGGGCGACGGTGATCGAATCGCCGGTGTGCACGCCCATCGGATCGAGGTTCTCGATCGAGCAGACGATGATGCAATTATCCGCCTTGTCGCGGACGACCTCCATCTCATACTCCTTCCAGCCGAGCACGCTTTCCTCGATCAGCACCTCGGTGGTGGGCGAGGCGTCGAGGCCCGACTGGACGATGTCGTAGAATTCGGCGCGGTTGTAGGCGATGCCGCCGCCCGTGCCGCCCATGGTGAAGGAGGGGCGGATGATGGCGGGAAGGCCGACATGGTCGAGCGCCTGGGCGGCAATCGCCATGGCATGGCTGATATAGCGCTGCTTGCGGTCGCCTTCACCAAGGTTCCAGCGGGTTTCCAGCGCGTCGAGCGCGGCATCGAGGTTTTCCGGGTTCTCGGCCTTCAGCGCGGCACGCTCGGCCTCATGCGTCTTGCGGTCGGCATTCTTGACGTCGGTGGCGTTGGCCAGCATCGAGCGCGGCGTCTCCAGCCCGATCTTGCTCATCGCCTGACGGAACAGCGCGCGGTCCTCGGCCTTGTCGATGGCATGCGCATCGGCGCCGATCATCTCGACTTGATAGCGCTCCAGCACGCCCATGCGCCGCAGCGAGAGCGCCGTGTTGAGCGCCGTCTGGCCGCCCATGGTCGGCAGCAGCGCGTCCGGCCGCTCCTTGGCGATAATCTTGGCTACCACTTCGGGCGTGATCGGCTCGATATAGGTGGCGTCGGCCAGCTCCGGATCGGTCATGATGGTGGCCGGATTGGAGTTGACCAGGATGACGCGAAAACCCTCTTCCTTCAGCGCCTTGCAGGCCTGGGTGCCGGAATAGTCGAACTCGCAAGCCTGGCCGATGACGATGGGGCCGGCCCCGATGATCAGGATCGACTTGATGTCGGTGCGTCTTGGCATATTCGAAAAATCCGTTCGGCGAGCGGCTTGCACGAAAAACCGGGACGGGGGGAGGTCCCGGCCGGTTGTGCTTGCGATTCTGGTATCAGGCTAGGAGGGCCTTATAGGGAAGAGTTTTGCGGGATGTAACCCCGAAAATGAAGGGGAGGAAGCTGCCGGTCGGTCTTCCCCGACGCCTAATCCCCCTATTCCCCTAGAGCCAGCTGGTCCGTGATCTCGAAACGCTCGGAAACGCCGACGCGGATCATGTTCAGCGTGCCCTCACGCGTGAAGCGCAATTCGTCGGGCGAGTCCGATCTGGCCGGCTGGCCGTTGTGAAAGATGATGACGCGCGCCCCGCCATCGGGCCATGTCACGGTCACCGTGCTGTCGCCGTCCTTGCGGGCAACGCTGACGTCGCAGCGGGTCATTGGCTGTCCGATGCGGCGTGCGCAGGGGATGCCGCCGGCGGCGTCGGGGGCAGGGGCGTCGGATTGAGCGGTCGCCGCGGCCGCGAAGGCGAGACCATAGGCGTCCTGCATGGCGGTGATGCCGATCTCGACGGCGGAAGGCGGGTCGGCCGGCTCGCCGGCGCCCAGGCGCGCCGCTATGTCGGGCTGCGGCTCGTTGGGAGGTGGCTGAGGCGCAGCAGAAGCGGCCGCTTGCGCGGCGGTGTCTTCAGGGGGCGAGGCCGGGTTGTTGGGGCTGAGATAGCGTGCGGGCGCCCAGCCGGTTATGTGGGCGTCCTGCGTGTCCTCGACCTTGCACCAAGGATAATTGTTGACGGTCTTGCAGCCGAAATTCTTGACGGCCGAGCCGTTGGGCAGGCGCGCTTCGATCTTTCCGCCCGCTGAAGCGGTGGCGCGAATGTTGAGCAGATCATCCGGCGCGAGACCACCGATGATCGAAATGATTGTCCCGGGCGCATCCTGGGCCAAGGCCGGGAGGGCGGCCAGGCACAAAGGGACGGCGATCAGCAGCGTCGATCGGAGCGTGACTTGGCGCTTCATCCCTCGGCCATAAGCAATGCACTTCAAACGTGGCGCTCAATACGAGTTTCGCTCAATCCTGGATATGAGCTGCGCTCAATCCTTCATAAAACCGGTCCGCAGCGCGCGCGCCCATTCCGGCCTTCCCGCTTGTTCGGCCTGCTTTGCGGCGGCTTCATGGTCGTAGTCGACGGCGATGCTCTCGAAGCGGCTGGGACTGCCGTCCTTGCCGAGCTCGACGATACCATAGCGGGCGTGCGGAGAGCCTTGCTCGGAGACATGCGCCGGCGGCGTGTCATCGTCATAGGCCGGGCAGCCGACGCTGCCGGGATTGAAGATGACCGGACCGCCAGGGATGCGGATGAGCTCGTTGCGGTGGCTGTGGCCGCACAGCACTAGGCGGCATGCGGGATCGAGCGGCTTCAGCCGCCGCCTGATCGCCTCAAGCGGCGCGCGCACCAGCTGGCCGTCGACAATGGCGTCGGCGAGATATTTCTCGTCATGGTCCGGCCGGGCGTGGAAGGCGGTGACATCGGGCGTGATCTCCAATGTCAGCGGCATGGCCAGCAGCGCCTGGCGCTGCGCCGGAGTCAGCCGTTCCTGGGCGTAGCGATCAGAGGGCCACATGGTTTCGTCGGCCGTGTCCTGCGCGACGCGGCGGTCGTGGTTGCCGCGCACCGTCGGCAGGTTCAGCGCCTGCAACCGCTCCATCGTCTCGCGCGGCCAGAGCGGGCCGGAGACGCAGTCGCCGAGATCGACCGTGATGTCGGCGCCGCCGCGCCGGTTCAGATCGTCGAGCACGGCATCCAATGCCAGGAGGTTGCCATGGATGTCGGCGAGAACAGCGATGCGCATGCGGTTCAGGCCGAAACCTCGATTGCGGACACGCCGACCGCCGGCAGATCCTTGTCGCCGTCGGCCGCGGCGATCACGCTATCGAGCAGGCCAGGAAAACGCCTGTCGAGGTCGTCGCGGCGCAGCGTGATCAGCCGGCTGGTGCCAACCGCTTCGCTGCGGGTGACACCCGCCTCGCGCAGCTTGGCGAGGTGGTAGCTGAGATTGGTCTTGGAGGCGAGGTCGAGGAACTTGCTGCAGTTCATCGGCACGCCTTCCTTGCGAGCCAGATAGCGCACGATGGAAAGCCGGGTCGGGTCGCCGAGCACGGCAAGCACGATCGGCAGGCTGATCTGGTCGGCGGTTGGATGGGGCAATGTCATGACCAAGAATTAAGCACAAACGTAACGAACTTCAACGCGGCTCCTCATTCTTCCGACCGACATAGGCTCTTCTTTCCGGCCCCGTCCTCACACAGGGCTGTCAGCAGGCTTCAGCTATTTTTTCCCGGCTCGGTTGACATCATGCCCTGGTATGTCCAATTGTTCAATAACTTTTGAACTAAGGACAATTCCCATGGACAAGCGGATCTTCTGGCTGGCGCTCGGATCGTTTGCGATCTCAACCGAAGGCTTCGTCATCTCAAGCCTTCTTCCCGACATTGCATCCGATGCCGGCATATCCGTGCCGCTCGCCGGCTCGTTGATCACCGCCTTCGCGCTTGCCTACGCTATCGGCGCGCCGGTGCTGGCGACGCTGACCGGCGAATGGGACCGGCGGCGCGTCATCCTGTGGACGCTGGTGTTCTTCGTCATCGGCAACATCGTCGCCGCGCTGAGCTCATCCTTCGAATTGCTTTTGATCGCGCGCATCGTCATGGCGCTGTCGTCCGGCCTGTTCGCCGCGACGGCGCAGGGCACGGCCGTGGCGCTGGTCGACGACCATCATCGGGCCCGCGCCATTGCCGTCGTCGTCGGCGGCACCACTGTGGCGGTGGCGGTCGGCGCACCGCTCGGCGCGCTGGTCGCGGCGATTGCCGGATGGCGCGGCACCTTCTTCGCCATCGCCGCGCTCGGCGCGCTGTCGGGCGCGATCCTGTGGTGGCGGCTGCCACGCGGCATCATCGGCACCAGGCTGCCGCTGAAGCGCCGGCTAGCGGCGGCGGTGCGCCCCGGCGTGATGCCGATCCTGCTGACGACGGCGCTTGCCCTGATCGGTGCCTTCACCGTGTTCGCCTTCATCGCGCCCCTGGCCATCCAGGGCAGCGGGCTGTCGCCGATCGCGCTGCCCGGCATGCTGCTCGCCTTCGGCGTCGGCGCCGTCATCGGCAACATCGCCGGCGGCCAGGCCGCCGACCGCTTCGGCGCGACCCGCACCGTTGCCTGGTCGCTGACGCTGTCGGCCGCGATGCTCGCCACCTTCTCGCTGATCCCGACCTTCCTGCCGCATTCGATCGCCGGACCGGCGCTGATGGCCATGATGGTGCCTTGGGGCATTGTCGGCTGGGCTTTCCCGCCGGCGCAGGCGAGCCGCATCCTCAAGATCGCGCCCGACGCCGCGCCCATCGTGCTATCGCTCAACGCCTCGGCGCTTTACTTCGGCGTCGCTTTGGGCGCGGTGGTCGGCGCCGCCGTGCTGCGCTTCGGCGCCCCGGCCGATCTCGGCCTGGTCGCCGCGGTGTTCCCGATCATCGGGTTGGGTATCGTGTTGGCGGGTCGCGTCTTTGCGCGCCCGGTCGCGATGCCTGCGGAATAAGCTGTTTGAAAGCGTGACGGACGGCCGCTTCTTCAATTTGAAGGAGCGGCCGCCGGCATTTCCAGGTCGAGATCGGCCACCGCATCCAGCGCCGCGCGCAGCTTGGCCGCCTGCTCCGCGCCGAGCTTCTCCTCGAATTGCCGCTGGGCGATGCTCCAGAGCTTGAGCGCCTCGTCGAGCTTGGCCTGGCCTCGTGGCGTCAGCCGCACGCGCTTGACGCGGCGGTCGTCCTTGTCGGGAAAGGTCCCGACATAGCCGTCGCGAATCAGCGGTTTCAGCGTGTGGCCGAGCGCCGAGAGGTCCATGATCAGCGCCTCGGCGATGGCGCCCATCGCCGGCTCATCGCTGATGTGGATCTGAAAGAGCAGGCCGAACTGCGTGCTCTTCAGGCCTGTTGGCCCCAGCGCATCGTCATAGAAGCGGCCGAGGCTGCGCGCGGCGCGGCGCAGCGTGGCGTTGTTGCAGTCGCTGAATCCGGGCTTTCGAGCTTCGGTCATGGTCACTCCTTGCCGGCGCAAAGACGCGCCAGCCTGTCGCAGAAATAGTTTTTGCCGCTGCCGTTGACAAGATAGTGGCATATACCTATTTCGGGAAAAGTGGCATATGCCACTAATTGAAATCAGGGCTCGGCTGATGATGCGATCAACGGAGCTGAGCTGAGCGAAGCGAACAAAAGGAACAGGACAATGAGCACGAAGGACAACAAGGGCACGGCCGTCATCACCGGCGCATCGTCGGGCATCGGCGCGGTCTATGCGGACCGGCTGGCAGGGCAGGGCTACGATCTGGTGCTGGTGGCGCGCCGCGCCGACCGGTTGCAGGAGGTGGCCGACAGGCTCGCCTATGCCTATGGCCGCAAGGTCGAGACGATCGTCGCCGATCTCTCCGTCGATGCCGATCTGCGCCGCGTCGAGCAGGCGGTCGCGACGGATGAAAGCGTGACGCTGCTGATCAACAATGCCGGCGTGGCCGGCCTGGAGACGATTGCCGACGCCGATGCCGACACGGCGGAGCGCATGATCAAGGTCAATGTGATTGCGCTGACCAGGCTGACCCGCGCGGTGCTGCCTGGCTTGCTTGCGCGCAATCGAGGCGGGATCATCAACATCGCCTCGGTCGTCGCTTATGGCATTGCCGTCGGCGGCATTTACAGCGGCACCAAGGCCTATGTCGCCAACTTCACCGAAGCGCTGCAGAAGGAAGTCGCCGGCACCAATGTGAAGGTCCAGTCGGTGGTGCCCGGGCCGATCCGCACCGAATTGTGGGACGCCTCCGGCATCAGCCTCGACAAGATCAATCCGGACTGGATCATGAGCGCCGAGGATCTGGTCGACGCGGCGCTTGCCGGATTCGGCCAGGGCGAGACCGTCACCGCGCCCGGCCTTGCCGACGCGGCCGGGCTGACGACCTATCTCGGCGCCCGGGATCAGTTCTTCGGCAGCCTGTTCTCCGGCAAGCCGGCGGCGCGCTACGCGGTCTGACCTCTCAGGCTGGCCGCCACATCTGCAGGATCGAGGCGGCCAGCAGCAGGCCGAGCACGACGTTGAGCGCGCGCCACTGGCGCTCCGTCTTGAGCAGGCGGGCAAGCAGGGTTCCCGCCACGCACCACAGCGACAGCGAGAAGGTAGCCGCCAGGCCGAAGACTGCGCCGAGCAGCAGCGCGAGTTGCAATGGGCCATCCGCCAGGGCCGCGAAGGACGCGGCGGCGCCCAGCCCCATCGCCCAGCCTTTCGGGTTCATCCACTGGATGCCGGCGCCGCCGAAGAAGCTGTTCGGCCTGGCCATGTTGATGTCGAGATTGGGGGGACCGCTGCGGCCGATCTTGATGGCCAGCCAGATCAGATAGAGCGAGCCGGCGATCTTCATCGCGAGCTGCAGCGACGGCACCGCGGCGAGCAGGCCGGCGAGGCCTGCCGCACCGGCGGCCGCCACGGTCGCCAGCCCCGCCGCGCTGCCGGCCATCAGCGGCACGGACCGGCGAAAGCCGAATTGCGCGCCGGAGGCGGTCGAGAGCGTCGTGGCGATGCCCGGCGTCGAGGTCGAGATCAGCGCGAACAGGACCAGCGGGATGATGGTTTCGGACATGCGGGCTTCCCAGTCGACGAGGCCGGCATGCTTATGTGCTTCGTGGCATCAGCAAATGCAATGTTTGATATGGTTTGCATTAGGGAATATAATGGGACCATGATCCGCGATCTCGACACGACCCTCATCCGCACCTTCGTCACGACAGCCGACAAGGCCAGCATGACGGCGGCCGCCAATGCGCTCCATCTGACGCAAGGCGCCGTCAGCCAACAGATCAAACGGCTGGAAGATGCACTGGGGCAAAACCTGTTCGAGCGCGACCGCCGCGGCCTGAAGCTGACACGCTCCGGCGAGCGGCTGCTCGACAAGGCCAGGCGCCTGCTGCAGCTCAATGACGAGATCCTCGCCGAAATCAGGGGCGGGGCGGTTGCCGGACAGGTGCGGATCGGCGTGCCTTACGATCTCGTCGGCACGCTGCTCGCGCCGGTGCTGAAAGCCTATGCCGAAGCCTATCCGCAGGTGGAGATTTCGCTGGTCTGCGCCTCGTCGCCGGAACTCGCGGCGGCCCTGGCGGCGGGCACGATCGACCTTGCCGTGATCGAGGAGCGTGTCGGTCCCAGCGCCGGCGAATGCCTGCTCGTCGACCGGCTGGTCTGGGTCGGCGCCAAAGGGGGTGCGGCACGGTTGAAGCGGCCGCTGCCGGTTTCGATCGTCGCCGACACCTGCGCCTTCCGACCGGCGGTGCTGGCGGCGCTTGCCGAGCACGGGCTCGACTGGCGCACCGTGTTCGAGAACGGCAACATCGACGCGACGACCGCGACGGTGCGCTCGGACCTCGCCGTGACCACCTGGCTTGCCTCGACGGTGCCGGCCGATCTCGACATCCTGTCCGATGCCGGGCTTCCGGCCCTGCCGAATTTCTCCGTCAACCTGCATCTGCCGAAACATGCCACCCAGCCAGCGGCGCAGGCGTTCGCCAGCCATATCCGCGAGGGTCTTTCGCGCTACCGCCAGGCGGCGTGAGCATACTTTCTTTCCTCGCCCCTGCCTCGGCGGGGGCGAGGAAAAGCGCCTGTGCTACTTCCAGTTCTTGCGCCGCTCGAGCTCGGCTTGCGAAGGCTCCTGCTGGGCAAACGAGCCTGTGCGGATTTCGCCCGCGCGCTCATAGGTCGCCATGATGACGCCGGTGGTGGCGGCCTGCGATTTGACGAGCTTGAAGGCTGCCGGCACCGCGTTGTCGCCGAACAGCCGCTTGCCCTTGCCCAGAAGCAACGGGAAGATCATCAGCCGGATCTCGTCGATGAGCCCGTTGGCGAGCAGGGTCTGGATCAGTTCGCCGGAGCCCTGGATAAGCAGGTCGGGCCCGTCTCCCTGCTTGATCTCCTTAAGCCTGGCAACGATATCGGGCCCGAGCGACTGGGTGTTCTCCCAGGTCAGCGAATCCGGCCGATGGGTGGCCACATATTTGATCGCGGGGTTGAAGACGTCGGCGATCGAATCCTTCTCATACGGCCAGTAGGCAGCGAAGATGTCGTAGGTTCGGCGGCCGAGCAGCAGGGCGAAGGGTTTGGAAAACAGTTCCTCCATCGCCGTGCCCGCGACCTCGTCGAAGTAGTGGAACGTCCAGCCGCCGAATTCGAAGCCGCCGACCGGATCCTCTTCTGGTCCGCCGGGTGCCTGCATGACACCATCGAGGCTGACGAAGGTGGCAGCGATGATCTTGCGCATAGTCTTTCTCCTTTTGGCTGGTCCGCGCCCCTCACGGCGGGATTTCGAGCTAAGGACGAACGGCAAGGCCGCTTTCCGACACGGCACCGCGAATTTCTACCGCGTGTTGTCAGCGCGAATGGTGCGTGACGAGAACCAGACATCGCCGAAGACGGCGGTGGCGGTGCGGTCGGGCGCCTTGTCTTCCCTAAGCCAGATCGAGCGGGTGCGCGCGGCGCGCTCGCGGGTCGGTATTTTCGCGCCCGGCTCGATGGCGGAGGCGCCGACGCAAGGGATGAACCAGGAGCCCATGAAGGGCCGGCACGCGAAGCCATTTTCCAGGCGGGTTAGGAGGACCGCGAGGCCGACGGTTTCGGAGGGACGCCACGGAAAGATCATGCGGCCGCCGGGCGTCAGCGCTCCCAACCATGCGGCGGGCGGGGCGACGACGCCGGCATTGACATAGATGATGTCGGAGGGGGGCAGCGGATTGGCGACGGCGTCGGCCTGGACGATTTCGACATTGTCGTAAGCCGCAAGGTTTGCTTTGGCGCGCGCGGCAAGATCGGCCTCGATTTCGAAGGCGGTGACGCTGCCGCCCGGCTCGACCAGTCTCGCCAGCAGTGCCGTATAATATCCGGTGCCGGCGCCGATATGGGTGACAGCCTCGCCAGGCTTCGGCTCGACCTTGCCGAGCCACATCGCGTGCAGGAGCGGCTCGCCATTGTTGATGCCCTTGTCGGCATCGAGCACGACGAGCACGTTCTGATAGATGTAGGTCGGATCGGCGCTAGGCGTCTCGAACCGGCCTTCTCCGGCAAAGACTGTCCATGGTCCTGGACCGAGAAAGGCCTCGCGCGGCACCGAGGCGAACACCTCCTCGATGCGCGGATCGGCCGAGCGGGCCTGCGCGGCCATTAGCCTGGCGTAGAATCTGCGGGCTTCGTCCGGTTCGACCATAGCGCCAAGATAGCGCGTCCGGCTGGAATGTCGCGATCAGCCGGCGAAGGTATCGTAGAGCAGCTTGAAGTTGAGAACGAGGATGATTGCGGCCACCACCCAGGCCAGCGCCGCAACGCCGCGCGGTATGGCGAAACTGCCCATCTTCTTCCTGTCAGACACGAACTGCACCAGCGGGATCACCGCGAAGGGCAGTTGCATCGACAGCACCACCTGGCTGAACACAAGCAGCTCGGCCGTGCCCTTCTCGCCATAAAGCGCGGTGACGACAACGACGGGGACGATGGCGATGCCGCGCGTCAGCAGGCGCCGCGCCCATTGCGGGATGCGCAGGCGCAGAAAACCTTCCATCACGATCTGGCCGGCGAGCGTCGCGGTGACCGTCGAGTTGAGGCCGGAGGCGAGCAGGGCGACGGCGAACAGGATGGAGGCGATGCTGAGGCCCAACAGCGGCGACAGCAGCTCGAAGGCCTGGCCGATCTCGGCGACGTCGTGATGGCCGGTGTTGTGGAAGGCGACTGCCGCGACGATCAGGATCGAAGCGTTGACGAACAGCGCCAGGATCAGCGCGATGGTCGAATCCGTCGTCGCCCATTTGATGGCGTCGCGCTTGCCGGTCTCGGTGCGCTCATAGGCGCGGGTCTGCACGATCGAGGAATGCAGATAGAGGTTATGTGGCATGACCGTGGCGCCGATGATGCCGATGGCGATGTAGAGCATCGCCGGATTGGTGACGATCTGCGATGACGGCACGAACATCGAATGCAGGATCGTGCCGGCCGGCGGTGCGGCGACGAAGATCTGGATGGCAAAGCAGCCGAAGATGATGATCAGCAGCGCGACGACGAAGGCCTCGAGATAGCGGAAGCCCCTGTTCATCAGGAGGAGCACCAGGAAGGCGTCGAGTGCGGTGAGGATGGCGCCGCCGATCAACGGAATTCCGAACAGAAGCTGCAGCGCGATCGCGGTGCCGATGACCTCAGCGAGGTCGCAGGCGATGATGGCCAGCTCGCAGGCGATCCAGAGCATCAGATTGACGGGGCGCGGATAATAGGCGCGGCAAGCCTGCGCGAGGTCGCGGCCGGTGGCGATGCCGAGACGGGCGGCGAGCGCCTGCAGCAGGATCGCCATCAGGTTCGACAGCATGATGACGAAAAGCAGCGTGTAGCCGAACTGCGCGCCACCGGCGAGGTCCGTCGCCCAGTTGCCGGGGTCCATATAGCCGACCGAAACCATGTAGCCCGGCCCCATGAAGGCAAACAGGCGGCGGAACCAGACGCCGGTCCGCGGCACTGCGATCGAGGCGTTCACCTCGCGCAGGCTGGGCTGCTCGTCGTCCGGCCTGTCGAATCGCCATGCGGGTCGGGCTACGGTTGCTGCATCGGCATCGGACATGGGATTTCCACTGGAATTATCGAACCTGCCTCTTATCTATGCCACAGCTCAACATTATGCAATATGCTATATTTCATTGATCATGCTTTCGTGATCCGCGGGAGCAAGTTCCAGGGCGGGCGGCGGAAACGCCGGTTGCACCCGCGCGGGAATGCAAATAAACGGCCGGGTCATTAGGGGTTTCGTGCTATGGATGCGATCCCGATTCAGGAGGAGCGCATATTGGCGCTTAGGAACAAACCAGTTCGACGCGAGGAGCCGCTTCCCGATGCCGAAATCCATTCGGAAGGATTCAGGCAGCAGCGCCAGGCGCGCCGCAGCGCGCTGGTCGAAGACTATGTCGAGCTGATCGCCGACCTGATCGAGGACGGCAACGAGGCGCGGCAGGTGGATATCGCGGCAAGGCTCGGCGTTGCGCAGCCGACGGTGGCGAAAATGCTGACCAGGCTCTGCGCCGACGGGCTGGTCTCGCGAAAGCCCTATCGCGGCGTGTTCCTGACCGAGACCGGCCGCAAGGTCGCCGAGGAAAGCCGCATCCGCCACCAGACGGTGGAAGCCTTCCTGCGCTCGCTGGGCGTCAGCGCCGAGACGGCGCGCATCGACGCCGAAGGCATCGAGCACCATGTCAGCGCCGAAACGCTGGACGCTTTCCGCCGAGCGATGACCCATCGCCAAGCGTAGCTCCCCGGTTCCCATCGCGCGTGTTGACGCGGAACCTACGCATCCCGGCCGCATTACCTCCCACATCGCGCGATTATCGCGCTTAGGGAGGAAGCAATGGGCATCGAACAGGCACCGACCGCCAAGGGAAAGCAGGCGGCCAGCGGATTGCGGCAGGCGGCCGCCGGAGACGAGCGCAAGACCGAAGCCGAGACCGGCCACCCGCTGAAGAAGGGCGCGGCGCGTTTCGAGGAACGGTCGAAAAGTTCGGATGGCAAAAGCGCCGGCGCCAAGCAGAAAAGCTGAGATTTTCAGCCGGTTTATCGAGAGTGGAAATTAACCAGCCGACCGGAGTTTCGTCCGCCCCGCGCATTTTTGGGGCGCGAAAAATTCTGTGACTTGGACTGGCCGTTGCGATACTTGTCAGCACGGGGCGGTCGCGGGCCAGCCCCTCCAGGACATTCGCATTGCGAGGAGTTGCCATGCTTTGGAGAGGCCGTCGTCAGAGCGATAACATCGAGGACGAGCGCAGCGACAGCGGCGGTGGCGGCGGATTGGGTGGCGGCGGTCAGTTCCGCGTCCCGATCGGCGGCCGCACCGGCGGTGGCGGCAGCATCCTCCTGGTCATCCTGGTTGTGCTGGCGGGATGGTATTTCGGCTTCGATCCGTCGCAGATCCTGGGTGGCGGCGACGGCGGCTTGCTGCCGGGGGGCGGCGGCCAGATCACCGAGACGCAGGACAATGGCAACGCGCCCGCCAATGACGAGATGAAGCAGTTCGTCGCGACCGTGCTTGCCGATACCGAGGATACCTGGACCGGCATTTTCAAATCCCAGGGGTTGACTTACGAGGACCCCAGGCTGGTGCTGTTCAGCGGCCAGGTTCGTTCGGCTTGCGGTTTCGCTTCGGCGGCGGCCGGGCCGTTCTATTGCCCGGGCGATCACAAGGTCTATCTCGACATGACCTTCTTCCAGCAGCTCGACCAGCAGTTCGGCGCTTCCGGCGAGTTCGCCCGCGCCTATGTGGTGGCGCATGAGATCGGTCATCACGTGCAGAACCTCACCGGCATCATGGGCAAGTTCAACCAGATGCGGCAGGGCATGAGCGAAGTCGACGCCAACCAGCTGTCGGTGCGCATCGAGCTTCAGGCCGATTGCTTCGCCGGTGTCTGGGCGCATTTCACCCAGCAGAAGGGCATTTTGGAGCAGGGCGACATCGAAAGCGCGTTGAACGCGGCCAAGCAGATCGGCGACGACACGCTGCAGAAGAAGATGCAGGGCTATGTCGTGCCGGAAAGCTTCAACCATGGCACTTCGCAGCAGCGGCAGACCTGGCTCGCGCGGGGTTTCAAGAGCGGCAAGCTGTCCGACTGCAACACGATGAGCGGTCCGATCTGAGGCGGCGCCGCCGCTTCATTCCGAGACAGTCCGTGATCCGTGCCAGGTGGCAAGTGGTGTCAGCATAAGGCATCTGCGTTCGTTCGCGGATTGTTCCCGCCGCTGACCTCGCCTATAAGGTCCGTCCCGCCCGTGCCCCAGGGCGGATGAGGAGCTTGTCGTCATGATCGACCCGAAAACCGCCAAGCGGGGCCTTGCGCTCGTTTTCACGACGCTGTTGCTCGACATCATCGGCTTCGGCATCATCATGCCGGTGCTGCCGGCCTATCTGGAGGAACTGAGCGGCGTCAGCGTCAGCGAGGCCGCGATCGAGGGCGGCTGGCTGTTCTTCGTCTATGCGGCGATGCAGTTCTTCTTCGCGCCGATCATCGGCGGCTTGAGCGACCGCTTCGGGCGCCGGCCGGTGCTGCTTGCCTCGGTGCTGACCTTCTCGATCGACAATCTGATCTGCGCCATCGCCTGGTCCTATCCGATGCTGTTCATCGGCCGCGTGCTCGCGGGCATTTCCGGCGCCAGTTATTCGACGACATCGGCCTTCATCGCCGATATCTCGAACGACGAGAACCGGGCGAAGAATTTCGGCCTGCTCGGCATCGCCTTCGGCGTCGGCTTCGTCATCGGCCCGGTGCTGGGCGGGGTGCTCGGCACGTTCGGGCCGCGCGTGCCGTTCTATTTCGCCGCCGCGCTCGCCTTCGTGAATTTCCTGATCGCGATGGTCTTCCTGCCCGAAACGCTGGACGAAAAACACCGCCGGCCCTTCGAGTGGAAGCGCGCCAATCCGGTCGGCACGCTGATGCAGATGCGCAATTATCCGGGCATCGGCTGGATCGGGCTGGTGTTCTTCCTGATGACGCTCGGCCACATGATGTATCCCGCTGTCTGGGCGTTCGTCTCCAACTACCGCTACGGCTGGAACCAGCAGCAGATCGGCTTCTCGCTCGGCGCCTTCGGCCTGTGCGGCGCGATCATCATGGCGACGGTACTGCCGCGGATCATTCCGAAGCTCGGCGAGTGGAAGACGGCGGCGATCGGGCTGACCTTCACCGCGCTCGGCGCCTTCGGCTACGCCTTCGCGACGCAGGGCTGGATGGTCTATGCGGTGATCGTGGCCGGCTGCCTGGAGGCGCTGGCCGATCCGCCGCTGAGGAGCCTCGCCGCCGCCAAGGTGCCGCCTTCGGCGCAAGGCGAATTGCAGGGCGCGATGACCTCGATCTTCTCGATCACCTCGATCATCACGCCGCTGCTTTATACCGGCATCTTTTCCTGGTTCACCGGGCCGAGCGCGCCGGTGGTATTCGGCGGCGCGCCCTATGTGCTTGGCGCGATCTTCCTGACGCTGGCGGTCATCGTCTTCGTCACGAAGGTGGCCAAGCCGGCGCCGAAGGAAGTCGAGCGCATGCACACGCAGGAAGCAGTGACCGACCCGATTTAAAGGCGCCGTTGGGCTACGCACGTTCGGCCAGAGCTTCCTCGCCGCGCCGCTCGCGGATCAGGTTTACGAAGCGGCGGAAGAGGTAGTGCGAATCCTGCGGGCCGGGCGAGGCCTCGGGATGATGCTGGACCGAGAAGACGGGACGGCCCGTCAGCGCGATGCCGCAGTTGGATCCGTCGAAGAGCGAGACATGAGTTTCCTCGACGCCTTCGGGCAACGAGTCGGCGTCAACGGCGAAACCGTGGTTCATCGAGACGATCTCGACCTTGCCGGTGGTGTGGTCCTTGACCGGATGGTTGGCGCCGTGGTGGCCCTGATGCATTTTCTCGGTCCTGCCGCCGAGCGCCAGCGCCAGCATCTGGTGGCCGAGGCAGATGCCGAACACCGGAATGTCGGTCTTCAACAGGTTCTGGATCACCGGCACGGCATATTCGCCGGTCGCTTCCGGGTCGCCGGGACCGTTCGACAGGAAGATGCCGTCCGGCTGCATGGCGAGGATCTCATCGGCGCCGGTCTTGGCCGGCACGACGGTGACCTTGGCGCCGAGCCCCGCCAGCAGGCGCAGGATGTTGCGCTTGACCCCATAGTCGATGGCCACGACATGCATCGACGGCGCGTCCTGCTCGCCATAGCCTTCGTTCCAGGCCCAGGGCGTCTCGCGCCAGACCGAGGACTGGCCGGACGTGACCTCCTTGGCGAGATCGAGGCCGATCAAGCCCGACCAGGCCGCGGCCTGCCGCTTCAGATCCTCGATGTCGAAGACGCCGTCCGGCGCATGCGCGATGACGGCGTTGGGCATACCCTTCTCGCGGATCAGCACGGTCAGCGCGCGGGTGTCGATGCCGGACAGCGCGACAATGCCGCGCCGCTTCAGCCACTGGTCGAGATGGCCGGCGGCGCGATAGTTGGACGGATCGGTGACATTGGCCTTGAAGATCGCGCCGACAGCGCCGGCGCGGGCCGCCGGATGCAAGTCCTCGATGTCCTCGTCATTGGTGCCGACATTGCCGATATGCGGGAAGGTGAAGGTGACAATCTGGCCGGCATAGGACGGATCGGTGAGGATCTCCTCGTAGCCGGTCAGCGCCGTGTTGAAGCACACTTCCGCGACGGCCGATCCGGTGGCGCCGAGACCGCGGCCCTCGATCACCGTGCCGTCGGCGAGCACCAGAAGGGCGGTCGGCTTTTCGGTGGCCCAGGGGGCGGTGATCGTGGCCATGGCGGCACTCCTGTCAGGCGCTGCGACTGGTCAACGGGACCACTCGCGCAGCAAAGCGCGCGAAGCAGGATTTCCCAGCCTCCGCGCGTCAACTCATTGTCTCATGCAGGACCGAGTACATAGGCGAAGGCACCCGAACGGTCAATGCGGATACCGCCAGCCAGCTCTGATTTCCATTCGTCCAGCAATATCAGCGGCTTGCGGTAATTTGCGTTACCCGTTCGGCGAAGCTATTGTCCGCCGCATTCGAAGGAGAAGCACAATGCGCGAGAAAATCGCCGAATCCATGAAGAGCGCGATGAAGGCGCAGGACAAGCACCGCCTGCCGACGCTGCGGCTTATCCAGGCCGCCATCCACGACCGCGACATCGCCAATCGCGGCGCCAGCAAGCCGCCGGCGAGCGAGGAGGAGATCCTGCAGATCCTCGCCAAGATGGTGAAGCAGCGCGAGGAATCGGCCAAGGCCTTCGAGGACGGCAAGCGGCCGGAACTGGCGGCGCAGGAACGCGGCGAGATGGAGATCATCCGCGAGTTCCTGCCGACGCAGCTCGACGAGGCGGCGATCACGGCCGCGGCGCGCGAGGCGATCGCGGCGACGGGCGCCGCCAGCCAGAAGGACATGGGCAAGGTGATCGGCGCGCTGAAGCAGAAATATGCCGGCCAGATGGACTTCGCCAAGGCGAGCGCCATCATCAAGGGGCTGCTGCAGTAGGGGGGAGGCAGCCTCAGAGCGTTTCCCCGTTTCAGGGAACTGGCGAACCGCTATTCCCTTGTTTTTTCGCAATTCCGGACGGAAAACCGTTATACACTTTTCCTGGAATTGCTTCAGTCCTGGCAGATCGGCACCGGCTGCGGCGGCGGCGCCGGATGGTCCTTCTTGTATTGCGCGATGATCGGCTCAAGCGTCTGCTTCGGCCAGAATTTGGGCGTGCCGATCTCCTTCAGGCAGGAGGCGTTCCAATAGGTGCCCGCGCCTGAGAGCGCCTGGCCTGCGGCCTTGGCGCGCGCAACGGCGGCGATGTCGCGCGATTCCGGATAGATGTAGAGCGTCGTCGGGCTGTTCTTCACGAGGGGGATGATCTGCTCGGCATCGGCCGGCGACCAGCTGGTGCAGCCATTGCTGCGGCCACCGGCGTAATTCACCAGCTTGCCGTAGGGCACAAGGCCGTCATGGTTGGCGTAAGAGCTTTGCGGGTTCTTGCGCATGCACAAGCCCTTCAGGATCGCCGCCGGATGCCCGCCGATGACGCGCTGCCTGGCATTCGCCGTCTCGCCTTCGCCGTCGAACTGGATGAAGCTGCGCATGAAAATCGCGTTCTGCGCGCCGACCCGGTAGTAGCCCTTGAAGGACGTCTTGGTTTCGGCGGTCATATAGGGGCCGCCGGCCGTCAGCTCGGAATCCATCGCGTTGCCGAAGTTCTTCGCGCAGCGCCTGCCGTTGGAGAAATCGGCGACGCCTTTCAGGTTGCGGCCGCCGCCATGGCCCGAGGAAACCGCGCGGAAGAGCTGCTTGGCCTCGCAGATGATGTAGTAGCGCTGGCCGAGCACGTTGTTGCCGAGGTCGCCGGGACGTGTGGCATCCATGGCGAAGTAGCAGGGATTGCTGACCGAGCCGTCGCTGACTTTCTTCTGGTAGAGCGCGCGGGCCCGCTCCAGCACGACTTCAGAGATCTGGCCCTCGCCATCGCCGACATGGCGCTGCAGCCAGTCGGGAATGGTCGACGGCCGCAAGGCGGCAGATGAGCTGACCGATGCCGTCAGAGCGGCCAGAACCGCGACAAGGCAGAAGATGACCGCGCCCAGCGGAACAGATCTCAACCGCACCGTTTTGCCCCTCCTGTCGAAACGTCTCGTGCCTGTGAATCACCGGACCATCATAGAAGGTCTCGCACGCATCGGCGAAACACTTCTAGTTTAGCGACGCCTTTTGGAGGTGGGACTTCCGGTCCGCTTCGATTGCGCTATGATCTGATTCCGGCGCGCCCACGCCTCCTCCCTCCATCGGGAAGCATTGTTCATGCAGGGCAGTCCATCACTCAACCAACTGTTCGGGCGCCACGCATAAGGAGGGGTTGCCAAGACTGCTCGCGGCAGGAGGTTTTTTGATGCGGCTTTCCGCACCCATCTATCATCTGAAACGCCAGGCGAGGCTGCTTTCCCGCCGGGAGAATGTTCCACTCCACACGGCGCTCGACCGCGTTGCCGCCAAGGAAGGCTTTGGCAGCTGGAGCCTGCTTGCGGCAAAAGCCGCCGAGGCGACGCCCGCCGGCAGGCTGCTGGAGCGGCTGATACCCGGCGACATGGTCCTCGTGGCGGCACGGCCGGGGCAGGGCAAGACGCTGATAAGCCTCGAACTTGCCGTGGCGGCCATGAGGCAGGGCAGTCGCTCCGTATTCTTCACCCTGGAATACATGCATGCCGACATTCTCGACCGGTTCCGGGACATCGGCGCCGACCCTGCGGATTTCGACCATCTGTTCGAGTTCGACAATTCCGATGCCATCAGCGCCGGCTACATCATCGAGGCGTTGCGGTCGGCGCCGCGCCGCACGCTGGCGGTCATCGACTATCTGCAACTGCTCGACCAAAGGCGCGAGAATCCGGAGCTCATGGTCCAGATACGCGCGCTCAGGTCGTTCGCCCGGCAACGTGGGCTGGTGCTGGTCTTCATCTCGCAAATCGACAGATCATATGATCCCGCCAAGAAGCCGTTTCCGGATACAGGCGATATCCGGCTGCCGAATCCGCTCGACCTATCGCTGTTCGACAAAGCCTGTTTCCTCAACAAGGGGGAAATCCAGTTCCAGGCGACTTGAGAGCGATCCGCGTGGCGACTATGTCGATCCCGACAGGGAAACGAGCCATGGTCGAGATCGTCAAACCCGCTCTTGAACATTTGCCATCCTACAAGGCGGCGCTGGAGCGCGGCTGGTCGCCCGACAATGTGCGGCTGCTCGAGACCACGCGCGAGCAGCTGGCGGCCATCGACGAAGATCCGGTCGCGTTTCTCGCCAGCCTCGACGATCCGCAGGCGAAGGGGCCGCCCATCACCTTGCCCGACGGCACCAGGGTCGCGCGGCTGCCGGGCTTCCGACGGTGGATCTGGGACGGCGAAGCCGCCGGCTCGATAGGGCTGCGCTGGCAAAGAGGCACATCGGCGCTGCCGCCGCATGTACTGGGGCATATCGGCTATGCTGTGGTGCCATGGAAGCGGGGTCGCGGCTATGCCACCGAGGCGCTGCGGCTGATGCTGGAGGAGGCGAGGGCGGTCGGGCTCGATCATGTCGAGATCACAGCGAAGTCGGGCAATCCGGCTTCGCACAGGGTGATCACGGCCAATGGCGGCAGGCTCGTCGGGCGCTTCTTCGAGGACGCCGCCTATGGCGGCGCGGAGAGCCTGAAATTCCGGATCAATCTTTAGAGGTCACTCGCCGGGCCTGGCCAGCCTTCCTTCTTCTGCTTTGTGGTAGAACTGGCTTGCCACGAGCCAGCCTTTGAGCGGCCTGAGCGGCGGGATGCAGGTCGCGAGAACGATCGGGATCGAAACGAATGCGTGGAACCACATGGAAGGCTCGAAAGTCACCTGCGCCCAGACGGCGAACAGCACCGAGGGCACACAGGCAAAGCAGATGACGAAGAAGGCCGGGCCGTCGGCCGGGTCGGCAAAGGAGTAGTCGAGCCCGCAGACATCGCATTTGGGCGCCAGTTTCAGGAATCCGTCGAACAGGTGCCCCTCTCCGCAACGCGGGCAGCGGCCGCGGATTCCCACCTGCCAAGGCACCAGGGGTGGATAATGCGCAAGGTCTTGCATGATGGTTTCTCCGGTGGATCTCGCGCGAGGCTGGACGGGCCTTGAGATCGCTGATGCATACATATATTATTCTTGTATGCAGACAATGCGACAAAATGTATGGATAGCGACAATTGACCCGAGAAAGTGACATGGGCTGGCTTCCGGTTCTGGAGGCGGGACCGCGACCGGTCTATTTGAAGATCGTCGGCGCTCTTGCGGATGCCCGCTCGAGCGGCCGGTTGCAGCCGGGCGACAGGTTGCCGCCGCAACGGGAGCTTGCTCGGCTGCTCGGGGTCGATCTTACGACCGTGACGCGGGCTTTTTCTGAAGCCCGACGCAGGAACCTGATCGACGCGACGGCGGGCCGGGGCACCTTCGTCACGCCGGGCGAGCCGGAGGAACCTGTCCTCGATCTCAGCATGAACATCCCGCCGGCGCCCGGTGGCCTCAACCTGCCGGCACTGATCCGGACGGGCATCGAAGCGCTGCTCAAGCGCTCCAGCGCGGAAGCCCTGCTTTCCTATCATCCCGGCCCAGGCTCGCCCGCGGAGCGCGCCGCCGGCTCGTCGTGGCTCGCCGCGGCGGGAGACAGGCTGCCGGTCGACAGGGTCGTTGTCGGTTCAGGCGCGCAGGCGCTGCTCACAGCCGTCGTGCTGGTAGAGACGCGCGAGGGCGACACGATCCTGGCCGATGCGCTGACCTATCCCGGGCTGATCGCGCTGGCCGGAACCACGCGACGCAAGCTTGCCGCTGTCGCAAGCGACGGTGACGGCATGCTGCCACACGATCTCGAAGAGGCGGTGCGGCGGCACGGCGCACGCGTCCTCTATCTCAATCCGACGCTGCAAAATCCGACCGCATCCGTCATGCCCGAAAGCAGGCGGCGCGAACTCGCCCGCATGGCCGACAAGCTCGGGCTGACCATCGTCGAGGACGATCCCTACAGAAGGCTGCTCGCCACACCGCCGCCGGCCTTTCTGATCCTGGCGCCCGAACGAACCTTCCATGTCGCGACATTGGCGAAATGCATCTCGCCTTTCCTGCGCACGGCCTTTCTGGCGGCCCCTGATCCGCAGGCCGCCGAGCGGATCGCGGCAGCGATACGCGGCACCACCATGATGGCGCCGCCGCTGATGACGGGCCTTGCTTGCGAGTGGCTGCGAAGCGGCCAAGCCGATGAAATCACCACTGCCGTCTGCGCCGAAGCACAGGTCAGGCAGGAGATCGCGCGCAACATCCTGCCCACGGGCTTTGCGGCATCGGAGGCCAGCCTGCATCTGTGGTATCCGCTGGAGAGCCGGTTGCGCTCGGCCGAACTCGCCGACATTGCCCGCCGTCGCGGGCTGGCCATCAGCCCCGCGGAGGAGTTCGCCGTCGGGCCGGACTTCGCCAACGGGTTCCGCCTGGCGCTGGGCGCCACCTCCAACCGCGAACGGCTGAAGGACGGTCTTGAATGCCTCGCTTCCATCCTTTCGGGAGTGCCGGGCTCCTCGCGACCGAAGGTCTGAAGCAGCAAACCGTGGCTTGGCGGCCCGTTACTCGGCCGCCGCCGGCAGCGGCGGCGTCGCGCGGCTGCGCCATTCCCAGGCCTGCGAGCCGACAGCCACCACCACCGCTACCAGCATGGCCAGGGCGCCGGCTAGCGGCAGGCTGCGATAGCCGTAGCCGGCATTGAGCATCGCAGCACCAAGCGACGCGGCGAGCGCGATGCCGACATTGAAGCCGGAGGGGATCAGCGCGGAAGCGAGGTTGGAGGCATCGGCCGTCCAGGCCAGGATGCGCGTCTGGATCGGCGCGCCGATGGCGAAATTCAGGCCGCCCCAGATGACGATGGCGACGATCATCGGCACCGGGTAGGGGCTGACGAGATGGATGACGCCGAGCGCCACCGCCTGCAGGGCGAGCATGACGATCAGCGAGGGCATCAGCTTCCAGTCGGCTAGCTTGCCGCCGACCAGGACGCCGATCGTGGCGCCGACGCCATTGAGCAAAAGCACCCAGGGGATCAGGCTCTCGTCGAGGCCGGTAACTTCGAGCAGCATCGGCGTGATGTAGGTGAACAGCGCGAACTGGCCGATCATCAGCATCAGCATGAGCATCAGCGAGGTCCAGACCTGCTGGCGGCCAAGCACGCGAACTTCGCGCGCCAGCCCGGCGGGCCGGTTGGCGGCGCCCGCCGTTCGCGGCAGCAGCGCCAGCATGGCAACGATCGCGACAATGCCGAGCACGCCCATCACCCAGAAGGTCGCGCGCCAGCCCCACAGGCTGCCGATCGCGGTGCCGGCGGGCACGCCGATGACATTGGAAACCGTCAGCCCCGAGAGGATCACCGCGACCGCCCGGCCGCGCTGGTCCTCGCGCACCAGGCTGACCGCAACCACCATTGCGACGCCGAAATAGCAG
Source organism: Mesorhizobium sp. ORS 3359 (assembly GCA_000824845.1). Taxonomy (GTDB): domain Bacteria; phylum Pseudomonadota; class Alphaproteobacteria; order Rhizobiales; family Rhizobiaceae; genus Mesorhizobium. Next base: position 27,002 of record CCNC01000193.1, read on the forward strand.
CCATGCGCTACTGCGGTCGCGATGCGCAGCAGAAGCATCGAGGTGAAATCGGGCGCCAGCGCGCAGGCCACCTGGCCGAGGGTGAAGGCGATCGTCAGTCCGATGAGCAGCGTCTTGCGCGAGACTTTGCTGGTCATGAGCGCCAGCAGCGGGCCGCCGATGGCAATGCCGCAGGCATAGCCGGAGACGAGATATCCGGCGGTCGGCACCGAAACGCCGAGACCTTGCGCCACCTCCGGCAGCACGCCTGCGATGACGAATTCGGTGGTGCCAAAGGCGAAGGCGGCAAGGAAAAGAGCAATCAGCGGCAGCATGGTTCAAAAACATATGCGAGGAATGCATGGCCTCAAACCACGCCCGGGCGGACGCGGCAATGCAGAAATTGATCATGGCGCTTTAGCTTTTCTTGACTGGACCGATCCGATCCGGCCTGTCACTCCGGATACGCAGGCTTCTTGCGCCCATACGGGATCTTCAGCCAAGCCCGTTCATGCAGGTAGTAAAGCAGCGACTTGGTGACGACTTCGGTGAGCCCTATGGTGGCAGCAAGCTTGATGCTGCCGGTGACCACCAGGGATATGATCATCGTGTCGATCGTGCCGGTGGCGCGCCATGAAAGCGCCTTGGCGAAGCTGCGCGAATGCGTGTCCATCAACCGATCGTCCTCCCAGAGGTCCTGGGGCGATCCTTAGCCGACGCAAGCGACAATGAGCAAAGACTAATTTCCGGCTGCCTTGAGTAGCCTCAACTGGCCTTCAGCCGCGAGCCGCCGAGCAGGCCGCGCTCCTCGAGCACCGGATAGGCGATCGAGGCCAACAGCGAGTTGATCTGCTTCAGGTCGCGGATGGTGTCGAGGTGGATCGAGCTGGTCTCGACGCTCTTGGCGGTGCCTTCGCGCAGGCGCAGGAAATGGCTGGCGCTGGTTTCCTTCTCGCGCTCGCGCAACAGGTCCTTCTCCAGAACCAATTGCCTGGCGGTTTCCGGGTCGCGCGAGACGAGCACGTTGAAGGCGAGCCGCGCATTTGCAAGCACGGAAGAGTGGAAGGCGCAAAGCTCCTGCCAGCCTTCCGGCGTGAATTCCAGGCCGCGCTCCAGCTTTTTCCTGACATGCACCAGCATGTTGCGCACGATGATGTCGCCGACCTGCTCCAGCTTGACGCAGGCGCCGATCAACTCCTGGCAGCGCAACGCCTCGTCCTGGGTCAGCGGGTTTCTGGTGACTTTGGCGAGGTAGAGCTTGATCGCGGCGTGCTTCCTGTCGACGCGGTCATCGAGCGCGGCAAGCGCCTTGATCTTGGCGGGATCGGCATCCTCGTAAAGCTCGATGATGCGCTTCAGCATGATCTCGACGATCTCGCAGACCCTCACCACCTCGCGCGTCGCGTTGGCTAAAGCCTGGTTCGGGGTATCGAGGGCGCTCTCGTTCAGCGCCGACAACTCCACGACCTCGAGGGTGGCGGCCGGCTGTGGCGCGCTGCCCAGCGCCACGATCTTTTCGGAAGCGCGGTAGACGAGGCCGGCCAGCGGCAGTCCGGCCAGCAGGATAAGCACGTTGAACAAGATGTGGGCGTTGACGATCTGATCGGGCGCGCTTCTGCCGAGGAAGGCGACGTCCGGCTTGAAGCTCATGATCAGGACCAGCATGATCAGCGAGCCGAGGCCGCGCATCAAAAGATTGCCGATCGGCACGATGCGCACTTCGGGTGGCGCCGACCGCGTCAACATCGGCGCAATCAGCGACGAGCCGAGATTGACGCCCAGCACCAGCACGACGCCCAGTTCCGGCGTGATCAGCCCGCGGCCCGCCAACGTTGCCATCAAAAGCACAGCGGCGATGCTCGACTGGAACAGCCAGGTGACCAGCGCGGCCAACAGGTAAGTGGTGATGGAGTCGCCGGAGAAATAATTGATGATCAGCGGCATCAGCTGGCTGTTGCGCAGCGGCTCCGACGCCTGGCCGATCATCTCCAGCGACAGGATCAGCAGGCCGACGCCGATCAGGATGCGGCCCGTCTGCCGCCAATCGCGGCGCTCGGTGGCCATGAACATCACGGTGCCCGCGATCAGGCAGAGCGGCACCAAAAGCGTCAGATCGAAGGTGAGCAGCTTGGCCACCAGCGCCGAGCCGATCTCGGCGCCGCGCACAGCCAGTTGTCCGGCGGCGCCCGAAACGATGCCGGCGCCGGCGAAGGAGCCGACCAGCAGCGTCACCGCGGTCGAGCTCTGCAGCGCGACTGCCAGGCCGCAGCCTGTGAGCACCGCCATAACCGGATTGCGCATGGTGGCGCGCAGCTTGTGGCGCAGCACGTCGCCATAGGCGCGCTCGACGCCGGTCTTCACCATGCGGGTGGCGAACAACATCAGCGCCACCGCGCCGGCAAGGTGCAGGAGGACGACGGAGCCGCTCACAGCCAACCCCGCGGGGTGGCTCTGGCAGCGCGGAGAGAGGTACGAATCTTAGCCATCTCGAGGCCTGGAAATACACCAATTAAGATTAGCCGGGTAATAGATTTTGTAATGCGGGGATCGTCTCGGCTCGACGGCGCATGTCGGAAATGAACGGAGAAGGCATTGGTTGCATGCGCTTGGCGGCTGCGCTTCGCTTCATGCTGCCCAACGCTTGGCGGCGTGGCCGGGGAAATCCGCAGCGTTGTTGAAGCGGCTTGAGCAAGCATCGGAAATCATTACAGAATTGTAATTCCAGCGTTCAGTTTCGGTTCATCCATTGGCGGTTACTCCTGCGTCCATCGACAACAAGGAGTACCGACCATGAAGCGTCTCATACTTTGCGCCGTCACCGCCTCGATGCTGGCCGCCTCGGCCTTCTCTGGCCAGGCCACGCCGCTCGCCCAGCCGAGCGCGCCGCAGTCGAACTACACGCAGGTCGACTGGCAGAAGCCCGACAGGCATGTCGACAAGCGGGTCATCGTGAAGAAGAAGGTCGTCGTGAAGCGCAGCCATTGGCGCAACGGCCAGCGCTATTCCAACTGGAAGCGCCACCAGCCGGTCCGCGACTGGCACCGCTACGGCCTGCGCCGCCCCGGACCCGGCCAGGAGTGGATCCGCGTCGGCAACGATTATGTGCTGGTCAGCATCCTTTCCGGCATCGTCTTCGGCGCCATCGCCGCGCACTAATCTGGCAATCCGGAAATTCAGAAGGCGGCCACCCGGCCGCCTTCTTTTCGTCTGTGAAAAGCGGGTACGATGGGCGGGACAGAGTCGCAGCGCCCGGCCGGCTTGATTATATGGAGGGCAAACGAGCTTTCTTAGATGCGCTTTCCACCCGCCTTCCTCGACGAGATACGCGACCGTGTGCCGATTTCATCGGTGATCGGCACGCGTGTCGCGTGGGACAGGAAGAAGACCAACGTGTCGCGCGGCGACTATTGGGCCTGCTGCCCGTTCCACGGCGAGAAAAGCCCGTCCTTCCACTGCGAGGACAAGAAGGGCCGCTATCACTGCTTCGGCTGCTCGGTGTCGGGCGACCATTTCAAGTTCCTCACCGAACTCGACGGCATGAGTTTCCCCGAAGCGGTCGAGAAGATCGCCGAGATGGCCGGCGTGCCAATGCCGGTGCGCGATGAACGGGAAGAACGGCGCGAGAAGGAGCGCGCCAGCCTGACCGAGGTGATGGAGATGGCGACGGCCTTCTTCCAGGAGCGGCTGCAGAGCGCCGACGGTGCCAAAGCCCGTGCGTATCTCAGGGAGCGCGGACTGACGTCGGCGACGCAGCAATCGTTCCGGCTGGGCTACGCGCCCGACAGCCGCAACGCCTTGAAAGAGCATCTAGCCGCCAAGGGCGTGCCGAAGGCCGATATCGAGGCCTGCGGCCTGGTGCGGCATGGCGACGACATTCCGGTTTCGTATGACTGGTTCCGCGACCGCATCATGTTCCCGATCCCGGATTCGCGCGGCAGGATCATCGCCTTCGGCGGGCGGGCGCTGGCGCCGGATGCGCTCGCCAAATACATGAACTCGCCCGACACCGAGCTCTTCCACAAGGGCAACGTGCTCTACAATTTCGCTCGCGCCCGTAAGGCACTCGCCAAGGGCGGCACGGTGATCGCGGTCGAAGGCTATATGGACGTCATCGCGCTGGCGCAGGCCGGTTTCGAGAATGCCGTGGCGCCGCTCGGCACGGCGCTCACCGAGAATCAGCTCGAGCTGTTGTGGCGCATGGCGCCCGAGCCGGTGCTTTGCTTCGACGGCGACAAGGCCGGATTGAAAGCGGCGTGGCGTGCCGCGGATCTAGCCCTGCCTTCGGTGCAGGCAGGACGCTCGGCACGGTTTGCGCTGCTGCCGGAAGGCAAGGACCCCGACGATCTGGTCAAGGCCGAGGGGCCGGACGCGTTCCGGGCGGTGCTGGCGGAGGCGCGGCCGCTTGTCGATCTCCTTTGGATGCGGGAGACCGCCGGCGGGGTTTTCGAAACGCCGGAACGTCGCGCCGAACTGGGAAAGACGCTGCGCGAACTGACCAGCCGCATCCGCGACGAGAGCACGCGCTACCATTACCAGCAAGCTATGCGCGAGCGGGAGCTGAGCTTCTTCGGCTCACAACGCAATGCTAGGCAGGGTCGCCAGGATGGCGGCCGGCCGGGAGAGCGCGGCCAGGGCAAGGCCGCTGTGCCCGGCGGGCAGTTCGCCAAAGGCGGAAGCGGCCGCATCGCGATCACCGAAATCCTCGGACAGTCGGCGCTGGTCAAGCGCGCCGGCGAGGGGATGTCGGTGCGCGAGGCGACGATCATCGTGGCTCTGGTCAACCATCCGGCGCTGATCGACGAGAATTTCGCCCATGTCGAATTCCTTGACCTCGCCAATTCGGATTTGCGCAAACTGCACGCGGCCATCCTTGATGCCATGGCGCATGACGCGGCCGACGAGCGCGGCTCGGTCATCGCCACCATCGAGCGCGCAGGCTGCGGCGGCATCTGGGAGCGGGCGGTGGAACTGATCAAGCGGGCGCGGCAATGGCCTGCGCTCGAGACCGCCGCGCTCGACGACGCCCGCGACGCCTTCAACCAGGCGATGCACTTGCAGCGCAGCGCCCGCACCTTACATAGAGAGCTGAAACAGGCGCAGGCGGCGCTCGATGCAGACCCTTCGGACGAAAACTTCCGGCATCTTGTCGAGATTCAAGCGCAATTCAACGATGTGCAGGCAACGGAAGCGCTGATCGAAGGGTTTGGCGTTTCGTCGGGCAGGGTTGGCCGCGTTTAGGGCCGAACACCACCCATTGGAAGTGAAGTGGAAATGCGCAGCGCGTCGAATCGACGCCTCTAAGTCGGGTAATTGATTCGCTTTTTTCATGCGAATCATGCCAGAGGCGCTTGACCTTCTGGCAGATTGGCGGAATCAGGACGATTCGAAACGTTAACCGTGCCCCGGCGTCGGCGGGAAATTTGAGCGATGTGAGGTGCCGGTGACGGCTGGACAGGCAAAACGCCTGCTCCAGATATCAGGGTTAATCTGGACTTAATGCATGTCGCCCAAAAGTGGAAACCGGTTTGGGGCAAACGAGATGCACAAAACAAAAGAGATGACGCGGTTGCCGGGCCGGTAAAAAGCATTCCGGTACGAGCACATCCGGCGTAACCGGTCCGACAGTTTACGCGGCCTCGATATTGGGCCGCTTGGAGACGACAAAGAATGGCGACAAAGGAAAAGGAAGAGGTCGAGACCGAACGCGAAGGCGCCACCGATGGCCCTCTGCTCGACCTTTCCGACGATGCTGTCAAGAAGATGATCAAGGCCGCGAAGAAACGCGGCTATGTCACGCTCGACGAATTGAACGCGGTGCTGCCCTCGGAAGAGACGGATCCGGACCGCATCGAAGACATCAATGCGATGCTCAGCGACATGGGCATCAACGTCGTCGAGGATGACGAGCAGGGCGAAGAGGCCGAGGCCGAGCCCGCCGGCGACAGCGAGGAAGACGCCAACGAGCTTGCCGAGCAGACCGGCACCGCCGTTGCCGCCACGACCACCAAGAAAGAGCCGACCGATCGCACCGACGATCCGGTGCGCATGTACCTGCGCGAGATGGGCTCGGTCGAGCTTCTGTCGCGCGAGGGCGAAATCGCCATCGCCAAGCGTATCGAGGCCGGTCGCGAAACGATGATCGCGGGTCTGTGCGAAAGCCCGCTGACCTTCCAGGCCATTATCATCTGGCGCGACGAGCTCAACGAATCGAAGATCCTGCTGCGCGAGATCATCGACCTCGAGGCGACCTATGCCGGCCCGGAGGCCAAGCAGGCGCCGGTGGTCGAACGTGTCGAGGAATCGTCAAAGCCGGACGAGAAGCCGCGCGGCCGCGCGGCGGCACGCGAGGAAGAAGACGACATCACCAATGTCGGCGGCGACACGCGCGGGCTGGAGGAAGAGGAAGACGACGAGGACGAGGCCAGCCTGTCGCTGGCCGCGATGGAAGCGGAACTGCGCCCGCAGGTGATGGAGACGCTCGACGTCATCGCCGACACCTACAAGAAGCTGCGCAAGCTGCAGGACCAGCAGGTCGAGAATCGTCTCGCCGCCGCCGGCACGCTGTCGCCCAGCCAGGATCGCCGCCTGAAGGAACTGAAGGACCAGCTGATCAAGGCGGTGAAGTCGCTGTCGCTCAACGCCGCGCGCATCGAGGCGCTGGTCGAGCAGCTCTACGACATCAACAAGCGCCTGGTGCAGAACGAGGGCAAGCTTCTGCGGCTCGCCGAGAGCTATGGCGTGCGCCGCGAGGAATTCCTCAAGGAATATCAGGGCTCGGAGCTCGATCCGAACTGGACCCGCTCGATCGCCAATTTGACCTCGCGCGGCTGGAAGGAGTTCACCAAGAACGAGAAGGACACGATCAAGGAGCTGCGCGCCGAGATCCAGAACCTCGCCACCGAAACGGCGATCTCGATCCTGGAATTCCGCAAGATCGTGAACCAGGTGCAGAAAGGCGAGCGCGAGGCCGCGATCGCCAAGAAGGAAATGGTCGAGGCGAACCTGCGTCTCGTCATCTCCATCGCCAAGAAATACACCAATCGCGGCCTGCAGTTCCTGGATCTCATCCAGGAGGGCAATATCGGCTTGATGAAGGCGGTCGATAAGTTCGAATACCGGCGCGGCTACAAGTTCTCGACTTACGCCACCTGGTGGATACGGCAGGCCATCACCCGCTCGATCGCCGACCAGGCGCGCACCATCCGCATTCCGGTGCACATGATCGAGACGATCAACAAGATCGTTCGCACCTCGCGCCAGATGCTGCACGAGATCGGCCGCGAGCCGACGCCGGAGGAACTGGCGGAAAAGCTCGCCATGCCGCTGGAAAAGGTGCGCAAGGTCCTGAAGATCGCCAAGGAGCCGATCTCGCTCGAAACGCCTGTCGGCGACGAGGAGGATTCGCATCTCGGCGACTTCATCGAGGACAAGATGGCGATCCTGCCGATCGACGCCGCGATCCAGGCCAACCTGCGCGAGACGACGACGCGGGTGCTTGCCTCGCTGACGCCGCGCGAGGAACGCGTGCTGCGCATGCGCTTCGGCATCGGCATGAACACCGACCACACGCTGGAGGAAGTCGGCCAGCAGTTCTCGGTGACGCGCGAGCGCATCCGCCAGATCGAAGCCAAGGCGCTGCGCAAGCTCAAGCATCCGAGCCGGTCGCGCAAGCTCAGAAGCTTCCTCGACAGCTGATCCGCAGGTCAGACAAGCATCCAAAGGGCGCCTCGGGGCGCCCTTTGGCGTTTTCGGCCCCTTTCATGCCGCCTTGCCGCATCTGCCCGACAGGAGGATAATTCCGGCGTCGGATGCATTTGTGGGCGACAAGCCGGATGCCCGCCCCGGCGCCGGTCGTAACGGCGTCGCGCTCCGTGGTTCCCGGTGGGAGGTGTGCCATGACAACCTACATCGTGCTTATCAACTGGACCGAGCTGGGCGCCAGAAATGTGCGGGAGTCGCCAAAGCGGCTCGATGCCGCCAAGAAGCTGCTGGGCGAAATGGGCGGATCGTTCAAGTCATTCTACCTGACGATGGGCGAATGCGACATGGTCGCCATCGTCGAAGCCCCGGACGATGCGGTGCTCGCCCGCTTCGCGCTGCTGCTGTCGTCGGGCGGTAACGTCAAGACGCGGACGATGAAGGCGTTCCCGGAATTCGCCTATCGCGAGATCATCAGTTCGCTCGGGTAGGCGGCTGAAGCCGGGACCGGCGTGGCTGTTGCGAAGCCGCGCCGCATTCCCGATAGTCGCGCCATGCCCAAGCCGCCGCTGACTGTCTGGTACAACACCCGCTGTCCGGTGTGCGATGCCGGCATCAGCCGCCAGAAGCGGCGGCTGATCGAGGCGGTCAAGGCGGGCCACGTCGCATTCCGCGACATCAATTTCGAACCTGAGGCGCTCTCCGCCTTCGGCGCCTCGCTCGAGGATATCCGCCGGCGTTTGCATGCGACCGATGGCGAAGGGCGGCTGCTGGTCGGCGCCGACGTGGCTATCGCGGTCTGGCGGCTCACGCCGGGCGAGGGGTGGCTGGCGAGCTTGTTCGGCAATCCCATTGCGCTGCCTTTGACGCGCCTCGCCTATGACCGTTTCGCGGACCTTCTCTACGTGTGGAACCGGCGCAAGGGCCGCTGGTAGGCGGCAGCGCCCTTGGCGAATCCTGCGATACATCTTAAGATATATCTTGACTTGATGAGGGGCGTACCTTACTTACGATGTATCGTAAGATATAACTCAAGGAGCTATTCATGCACAGGCACGATCATTCCGGGCATCATTTCGGCGAGCGCATGTTCATGCATATGGCGGGCAAGTTCGGCGGCCGCGGTGGCGGCGGCTTCGGTCCGTTTGGGGGCAGGGGCGGCGGGCGCGGCGGCCCGGGCGACATGTTCCGCGCCGGCCGGATGCTCGCCGACGGCGATCTCAAGCTGATCACACTGTCGCTCTTGGCCGACGCGCCGCGCCATGGCTACGACATCATCAAGGCGCTGGAAGAGCGCACCAGCGGCGTCTACAGCCCGAGCCCGGGCGTGGTCTATCCGACGCTGACCTTCCTGGAAGAGGCGGGTTATGCGGTGTCGTCCAGCGAAGGCAACAAGAAGGTGTTTTCCATCACCGAGGCCGGCAGGGCGCATCTCGACGAGAACCGCGAGATGATCGACGGCGTGCTCGACCATCTCGAGCGCTTCGGCCGCAAGATGGCCGCGGCGCGCGAGTGGTTCGGCTGGGGCGACGACAAGGACGACGGGCGCCGCGGCCGTTCGGAAAAGCGCGACCAGTTCCGCGCGCTGCGACATCGTCTGCGCGCCGCGCTCGGCGACATCGCCGACGCGCCGGAAGACAAGCAGGCCGAGGCGATCAGCATCCTCGAAGACGCCGCCGAGGCGATCGAGGCGCTGGCGCGGCGCTAAGCCATTTTCATAAGCGCAGCCAAAAAGCCCGGAGCGATCCGGGCTTTTTGCATTCAGTCAGCGATCGACAGGGCAAGGACTATTCCTTGCCGACATATTCGCTGATCAGCTTCTCGTTGCGCGCCCTCTCGATCTTGGCGGTGGTCTCGGCCGCAATACGCTCGTCGGTGCGGTACTTGACCAGGTTCACCAGGCTGCCGGTAAGCAGGAGGATGCCCATGGCCCAATAGCCCTTGGTCGAGAGGTCGACCGGCGCCAGCCACAGAGACAGGCCGAGCATGAAATAGGCGGCGCCCACCGACACGGTGTTGAACAGGATATAGGTCTGATTGCCGTTCATCGTATTGCTCCTTGGAATTTGATCTGTTTTTCGGAAAGCGGGTTCAGTTCAAGGATTTGAGGCGCGCCAGGACGTCCTCGGCGCGCACCTTGGTGGCCGGTCCATGGCCTGCCTCGGCGAGGCGCTCACGGATCGCCTCGTGGCGCAGCTCGCCGTCGATCTCGTCGAGTATGCCGGCCTCCTCGAACGGGTCGCTGCTGTCCTTGATGCGGGCCAGCAGTTCCTCCGCTTCATTGATGCTCGCCGTGCGGCCGATCGAGCGGTTGAGGCGCGACTGCGCCTTGCGTTCGGCATCGATCGCCCGGGCCGAGATCATGCCCTGGTTGAGGTCGATGATGCGGCGATGCGCCTGTTCGACGGACAGGCGCATCCGCAAGGTCTTCTCGCCGAGGCTCTTCACGGTGGCGCGGCGCACTTCGCGTTCGTTCTCGAGCTCGGCGATCGCCGAAGCGCCGCCTTCGGCGAGCGCCTGGTTGTTGGCGGAAAGCGCGCTCAGCGTGCGGGTTTCCAGATCGGCGATGCGACGGTCGAGCTGGTCGAGGCTGGTCTGCTCGGCACGCTGGCGCACGATCAGCGAAGCGAGCGTCTGCTTGGCGGCGGCAAGGCCCGCTTCCGCGTCGCGGATGCGCTGCGCCAGAAGGTCGATGGCGAAACGGTCCTTCAGATTGTCCTCGGCCCGGGCGCTGGCGCCGTCCAGCAATGTCTTGATCAGGCTAAGCATTGAGTCTTCTCCCTGTTGATGTGAACGTTGTTCACGACGTCAACATAGCAGGAAATGAACATTGTTCAAGAGCTATTATGAACGCTGTTCATGAGCCGTCAAGCATGGTAAACGCAGGCAAACAGAATGAATTCGGGCCTGCACGCGGGTTCCAGACAGAAGGGCAGGAAAGAGCATGGCGCTGGACAAGGAAGAAATGAGCGAGAAGGTGCTCGCCATCGCCGAGGCGCTGCTCAATGAGGGCGGGGCCGAAAACCTCAAAGCGCGTACCATCGCCGAGCAGGCCGGCATTTCGGTTGGATCGGTCTACAACCTCTTTGCCGATCTCGACGAGGTGCATCGGGCTGTCAACATGCGGCTGCTCGACCGGCTGGGCGCGACAGGCCTTGCGGCCATGGCCGATCTCGAAAGGCAAGGGGTGACCGATGTCCAGCACCGCATCCTGGCCATGGCGGCGGCCTATGTGCGCTTCGTCGAGGCGCATCCCGGCAGTTGGCCGGCCGTGCTTGCCTTCAACCGCGGCCGCGCGACGCGGCCCGGCCCCGATGCCTATGACGCCCTGCTCGACGCGCTCTTCGACATCGTCGCCGGCGTGCTCAAGGCAGGCGATTTCGGCCTCGACGACAACCGCCGCGCGCTTGCGGCGCGGACCTTGTGGTCAAGCGTGCACGGCATCGTGACCAGCGGCTATGTGGCGAATTCCAACAGCCGGCAAGCCGAGGAGATCTGGCATCAGATCGAGCTGCTGGTCGGCGTTTTCGTCAAGGGACTGGAACATGGCGGCGCATTCGCGCATGCTGAGACAAAGCCTGAATAAACAGGGCGCCGTGGATCTTCGGCGCCCGCGTGAAATGGGAGTTTTGAAAAATGTCTTTTCTGAAAAAGCTTTTCGGCGGCGGCAGCAGTGAGGCAACGGAGACCGGTTCCGCCAAGCCGGCCAAGCAGGTCGAGCACAAGGGGTTCCTGATCAGCGCGACGCCCTACAAGGCCGAGGGCCAATACCAGACCTGCGGCGTCGTCTCGAAGGAAGTGGACGGCGTGCTGAAGGAGCACCGCTTCATCCGCGCCGACCGCTTCGCCGGGCTGGACGACGCCGTCGACATCTCGATCAAGAAGGGCATCCAGCTCGTCGACGAGCAGGGCGAGAGGATGTTCGGCTAGCTGCCGTAACTTCGGCTGCGCTGGTCAGCTTCCGGTTGATCAGAACGCGACCTTGTCGCCGCCCTTGAGCTGCAGGATCTGCCGCGCCTCGTCGGGCGTGGCGATCGAGGCGCCGAGGCCTTCGATGATCTGGCGGACCTTGGTGACCTGTTCGGCGCTGGAGCGGGCGAGCTTGCCCTTGCCGACCCATAGCGAATCCTCGAGGCCCACACGCACATTGCCGCCCAGCGCGATCGCCTGCGTGGCGATCGGCAGCTGATGGCGGCCGGCGCCCAGCACCGACCAGTGATAGTCGTTGCCGAACAGCCGGTCGGCCGTGCGCTTCATGTGCGCGACGTCTTCGGGATGCGTGCCGATGCCGCCGAGGATGCCGAAGACGCTCTGGACGAAGAACGGCGCCTTCACCAGGCCGCGCTCGACAAAATGCGCCAGCGTGTAGAGGTGGCCGATGTCGTAGCATTCGATCTCGAAACGCGTGCCGTTGTCGGCGCAGGTGCGCAATATGTGCTCGATGTCGCCAAAAGTGTTGCGGAAGATGCGGTCGCGCGAGGATTCGAGATAGGGCCGCTCCCACTCATGCTCGAAGGTCTTGAAGCGCTCCAGCATCGGGAACAGCGCGAAATTCATCGAGCCCATGTTGAGCGACGCGACCTCGGGCGCAAAGACCTTCGCCGGCCTCACCCGCTCCTCCACGCTCATCGTCGCGGCACCGCCGGTGGTGATGTTGACCACGCAGTTGGAGCGCTGCTTGATGACCTGCAGGAGAGGCGCGAAGGCCTCGGTCGACTGGTCGGGGCGGCCGTCGACCGGATTGCGGGCATGGAGATGGACGATCGCCGCACCCGCCTCGGCCGCCTCTATCGCGGCGGTGGCGATCTCTTCGGCCGTCACTGGCAGATGCGGCGACATCGATGGCGTGTGGATCGAGCCCGTGACCGCGCAGGTGATGATGATCTTGTTCTGGTTCGCCACTTTTGATGCCTCGATCTCTTGGTTGTTTGGAAGCGCCTATTTGACAGCGCCTTGCGTGATGCCGGAAATGAACTGCTTCGACAGCACGATATAGAGCACGGTAATCGGCAGCGCCGCCAGTGTCAGACCGGTGAACAGCACCCCCCAGTCGGTGGTGAATTCGCCGACGAACACGGTCAGCCCTTGCGGCAGTGTCTTCAAATTGTCGGAGGTGATCAGCACCAGCGGGAAGAAAAAGTCGTTCCAGATCGGCACCGCGTTCTGGATCGCCACGATGACCAGCGCCGGCCGCGCCAGCGGCAGCATGATCGACCACATGATGCGAAGCTCGCTGGCGCCGTCCATGCGAGCGGATTCTTCCAGCTCGCGCGGCAGAGTGCGCAGGAAGCCGGTCATGATGAAAACGGCCGAGGGAATGCCCATCGCCACATAGACCAGCACCAGCCCGAGATAGCTGTCGACGAGGCCGAGCGTGTCGAGCTGGATGAACAGCGGGATGATCGCGAGCTTCAGCGGCACCGTCATGCCGCTCAGGAAAAACATCAGCACCAGCGAGCTCAGCCGGAACCGGTAGCGGGCGATGGCGTAGCCGGCGAGCGTGCTGAACATCAGGATCAGCGCGACCGAAGCGGCGGTGATGCCGACCGAGTTCGCCAGATAGCGGACGAAATTGGTCTCGGTCCAGACCTTCTCCAGATTGGCGGTCGAGAAATGCGTCGGCAGCGAAAGCGGCGAGGAAAAGATCTCGGCGTTGGTCTTGAACGACGAGGCCACCATGACGAACAGCGGATAGATCATGATAACGGCATTGACCGCCAGCAGGAGCTGGATGGCGCCGTTCCCGATCGTTTCGCCGCGATCCCTCACTGCTCGATCTCGCGGCGGCGCAGGTAGCGCAGGGCGATTGCCGTGACGCCGGCGACGAAGACGAACATCAGAACCGCCAGCGCGCTGCCCTGGCCGAAATCCTGGATGCCGGTGGTCGTGCTGCCGAAGGCGGTGCGGTAGAAATAGAGGCCGAGCACGTCGGTCGAGCCGCCCGGCGAGCCGGTCAGGCCGGCCATGACATAGGGGATCTCGAACCAGTTGAAGCTGCCGATGAAGGTCAGGATGGTGACGATGGTGACGCTCGGCGCGATCAGCGGCCAGACGATCTTCGTCATCAGCGCTAAGTCGCCGGCGCCGTCGAGGCGGGCGGCCTCCAGCACATCCTTGCTGATGCGCTGCATGCCGGCAAGCAGCACCAATGCCGGGAAGCCCAGCCAGTGCCAGATGTTGGCGAAGAGGATGCTGCCGAGCGCGGTGTGTTCGTTGCCGAGCCACGGGATGGCGCCGATGCCGACCAGGCCGAGCAACTGGTTCACCAGTCCGAACAGCGGATGCAGGAACAGCTTCCACAGGAAGCCGACGATCACCGCCGACAGCACGACCGGCAGGAAGACGATGACCTGGTGGACGCGATGGCCCGGCAGCGCTTTGAGCAGGGCAAAGGCGATCAGGAAGGCGGTGCCGTTCTCGAACAGCATCAGCGCCAGGAAGGCGATGACATTGTGCTTGAACGCATTCCAGGTCCAGTCGCTGTACGGCTTTTCGAACAGAACCTGGCGGAAGTTTTCAAGTCCAATGAAACCCGAAGGCCGCAAGCCGTTGAATTCATAGAAGGCGAAGCGGAAGGCCGACAAAAGCGGCCACAGCACGAACAGCACCATGACCAGCAGCGCCGGCGTCAGCAGGGCGGCAATCCAGAGCGACCGGCGCCACGCAAAGGGTTTCGCTGTGTGGCGCCAGCCTTCTGTCATCTCATTTGCCCTGGAAAGGCTTATACCATTTGGCGAGGCCGTCGGTGAGGTCGGCGGCAAGCTGGTCCGGCGTGATCGATCCGGACATCATCTTGGTGATGTCGCCCTGCAGCAGTTCCGATCCCGTCGGCTTTTCGAAGCGGAAATAGACGACATTGATATGCGGCATCGCCGTCTCGTTCAACTTGGCGACATGCGAGAGCAGCTCGTCCTTGATGACCACGCCCTTGATCGGCGAGATGTTGCCAAGAAGTGCCGAGAACTTGTCACCGAACTCCTTGGTGCCCATCCAGTTGACCAGCTTGAGCGCCGCTTCCTTGCTGGCCGACTTGGAATTGACCGCGTATCCGCCGTCGAAGAATTTCGTGGCCTGCGGCGTGTCGCCGGCTTTGGCCATCGGCGGGGCGACGAAGTCCATGTTGATGGCGGGGTTCTGCGACCGGTAGGTGGCGATGTCGAAGCTGCCGCCGGCAAGCATCGCCGCCTTGCCGCTCAAGAACAGCTGGCCGGCGGTCTCATAGTCGATGCCTTCGAAGCCGTCGGGCATATAGGGTCGCAGCTCGAGCAGCTTGCCGAGTGCGGCGACATAGCGCGGATCCTTGAAGGTGGTCTTGCCGCTGGTCAGGTCGCTGACGAAGTCGGGGCCAAGGAACGGATTGGTGAAAATGGCCACGAACATTTCGTTGAACCAGCTGGTGCCCATGCCGTTGGCCAAAGGATAGATGCCCTTCTCCTTCAGTGCCTTGCTGACGGTGATGAACTCGTCCCAGGTGGTCGGCGGCGTGAGCCCGGCCTTGGCGAAGACGTCCTTGTTGATGAACAGGCCAAGCGTCTGCGAGGCGAAGGGCAGCGAATAGACCTTCTTGTCGGCGCGGTAGGTGCCGGACACCAGCGCATCCGCAGGCTGATTGGCGAGCGAGGGCACGGTCGCCATGTCGAGCGGCTCGAAATAGCCGGCCTTCACGAATTGCTCGAGCCAGCCATAGGCGTGGGTGTGAATGACGTCGCCGCCCTTGCCGCCGGCCAGCGCCGTCGAGACGATGGTCGGATAGTTCTCGTCCGGGAAGGACTCGAACTTCACGTGGATGTCCGGGTTCGCCTTGGTGAAGTCGGCGAAGAGCTCGTTATAGGCGGCCTTGTCTTCCTGGCGCCAGGTCCAGAACGAAATTTCGGTCGCGTGCGCCAGACTTGTTGCAAATCCCCATGCGAAAGAGGCGGCCGCGAGGGCCAGGCCGATCCTTCTTCTGCTCATCTTCTGATCTCCCATTCAGCGCTTCATGCGCCTTGACGGGGTTGATCAAATCATAGTTCTTGCCGTCTGGAAAGATAGTTTGTAAAGTTTCCTAACTAATGTGATTGCGGTGTTTGCGCGAAGCTTCGGCAGCGCGTCTGGCGAAGGGAATGTGCGTGGATCGGAACCTGCTGGTGGGCGTGGACATAGGCGGCACCAAGACACGCATCATGGGGCGTCGCGGCGACACCGTGTTGTTCGACAAGACGGTTATCACCGACGAATGGCGGATCCGCCAGATGGAGGCCGATGCGGCGAAGCTGTCGGCCATCGTCATGGATCTGTGCGGCGGGTTGGCGCCGGTGGCCGTGGCCGTCGGCGCGCATGGCTGCGACACCGACGAGCATTGCCGGCGGTTCCAGGCGCTGCTGTCGGCCAATCTGAAAACGAGTGTCCGCGTGGTCAACGACGCCGAGCTGATGGTGCCCGCCGCCGGCTATGATGAGGGCATCGGCGTCGTGGCCGGAACCGGTTCGATCGCGGTCGCACGCACGGCCGAAGGCAAGATGCTTGCCGCCGGCGGCTGGGGCTGGATCCTGGGCGATGAAGGGAGCGCGGCGGCGCTGGTGCGCGAAGCCGCCAAGGCGATCCGCCGCGCGCTCGATCGCGGCCAGGAGGGCGATCCGCTTATTGCGATGCTGATGCGCGAGATCGGAACCGACGACCAGACTAAGCTCGGCATATTGCTCAACGAGACGAGGGGCGCTGCGGCCTGGGGCCGCTACGCCAATGCCGTCTTCGATGCCGCGAACGCCGGTTCGCCGCTCGCTTCTCGCGTCATCGAGGAAGGCGGAGAGGGGCTCGCGGCGCTTGTGCAATTGCTGGTCGAACGCGGCGCCGATGCGTCGCTGGTCGTCGCCGGCGGCGGCGTCATTGCCGAGCAGCCGATGCTGATGGAAGCTTTCGTCAGGGCGATGGCTTCCGTGTCGCCGGCAAGCCGCGTGGTCCTGCTGCGCGAGCCGCCGGTGATCGGCGCGGTGGCTTTGGCCGGACGCCTTATCGCGGGGAAGCAGCGTGGCAACGGCTGAGAGCGGATCGAGGAGCATTGACATGAAGCGTATCGGTTACCGTCCAGCGGTGTTGCGCCAGGCCGAAAGCCTGGAAATCGGAAGGCAGGCCGTGGCAAGGGCGCTCGACACGGTCGACCTGTCTGGCTTTGCCGGCGGCACGGTCGGGTTTGCGGGCATTGGCGCCAGCTATCAGGCGGCGCTTGCCGGAGCCTTCTATCTGCGTCAGCTTGGCCGGCGGGGTTTCGCCTTCGTGCCGACCGAGCTCTATGGCCGGACGGATGCGGCCGCGGACGCCTTTGTCGCTCTCTCGGCCTCCGGCCAGAGCCGCGAAATCGCCGATGTGATGCGACAGGCGAAGGCCTATCCGCGCCTCGCCATCTGCCGCGGCGCCGACAATCCACTAGCCGACATCACCGGCGCGGTGATCGCCATGGCATCGGGCGCCGACAATGGCGCCAGTTCGACCGGGTATACAGGAACCCTACTCGCGCTCGGCATGCTGGCCGACAAGATCGCCGGGGGCTCCTTCGACTGGGCGCAACTGCCTCCGGCGGTCGAGCGGCTGCTGGCCGATGGCTGGGAGAGCGCCGGTCGGGCGGCAAGGCTGCTTGGGGGCCGCGCCTCCATCGACATTGTCGGCGCCCGTATCGGCTTTGCCAATGCGGGCGAGGCAGCGATGCTGATCCGCGAGGCGGTCAGGGTTCCGGCCTCAGGCTGGGACACGCTGAACTACCTACATGGCCCGATGGAATCGCAGGACGCTGCCACCGGCCTGATCGCCTTCGGCGAGGACCGCGAGGTCAAGATCGCGCAGGACGTCGCCGGCTTCGGCTGCCCCTCGGTGCTGATCACGCGACGGACCGATATCGCCGCCACGGAGAAGCTCGCCGTGATCGTTATCCCGGCGCTGGGCAATGCGATCGCGGACGGGATCCTGGAAATCATCGCGCTGCAGATGGTCGTCGCGGACATGCAGGACGCGGCCGGCCTCACCGATGTCACTTTCCGCTACCGGCAGACCGACACCAAGCTGAAGCCCTGGTCGCCGACAGAGCTTTAGATATCCCGGCCGCCGGACTCGTTCTCTCGGTAGGGGGCATTCGCGCAATCCGCCGAAACGCATCACAATGGCAATTGGTCGCGCTTGATTCGTGATATGCGAGCAGGCGCGATTGGCCGAGCGCCGAGAGGATGAAGGCGGAACAACGTCGCAGATGGCTCCATCCGAAATCCCCAGCCTGACGGAAAGCGCCCGCGCCGTGCTGCGCCTCCTGGCCTCGCAAGGGCCGGTGACCCGGCCGAAGCTTGGCTCGATGCTGGAACTCTCCAAGCCGACCATGTCGGCCGCCGTTTCCGAGCTCAGCGCGCTTGGCCTTGTCGCGTCGCGCGGGACGGAACGCGGCGCCATCGGGCGGACCGCCACCATCTATGGCATCGGCCCCGGCGCCGGCTATGTGATCGGCATCGATGTCGGCGCGGCACAGGTGCGCGCCGTCGCCTATTCGATGGATGCCCAGCCCCTGGCGACGGTGGAAGAGAGCATTCCGGACGGAGCGACCGTCGACGAGACCGGGGCGGTCATTCTTGCGGTCGCCAAATCGATCCCGGCCAAGGTCGGCAAGACTTTCCGGATCCTGCGCAGCATAGCCGTGGCGGTGCCGCGCATCGTCTCGCATAGCCGGCTCGGCAATGGCCAGGGCAACGGTCCCGATGCGGTACTGCACACGCTTCGCCGCAAGATCGATGTGCCGATAATCCTGGAAAACAACGTCAACTGCGCGGCGATCGCCGAAAGGCATTTCGGCGCCGCGCAGGGTCACGAGACCTTTGCCTTCCTGCAGGTCGGCGTCCGCGTCGGCCTGGGCCTGATCAATGAAGGCCGGCTTTATCGCGGCGCCGGCGGCGCTGCCGGCGAGGTCGGCCGCATGCCGTTTCCATGGTCGGCCAGCGAAGTGCCTTTTCGCGAGGGGCTTGAGCACTATCTCGGCTCGCGGGCGCTTGTCGAGCGCAGCCGACAGACCTGGCCGGCGGAAGAGGGGACCCCGCCGAATTCGGCCAAGGAACTGTTCGCGCTGGCGCTGGCCGGGTCGCGGCCGGCCGCCGAGGCTGTCTCGCGCCATGCCGCCGATATCGGCCGGCTCGCGGCCGGCTGCATCGGCATGCTTGATCCGGGCCTGATCGTGCTCGGCGGCGGCGTCGGCCGCAACGCGCTGATGACGGCGGAGGTCGAGCGGGTGGCCGGCGAATTGGCCTGGCCGACGCCAATCGCGGTCAGCACGCTGGACGATGTCGGAACCGCGCTCGGCGCCATGAAGCTGGCGCTGGATTACAGCCTTGGGCTGATCTTGCGCGAGGACCGCCATCCGGCCGTGGTGCTGCCGCCGCTGTAGGATGGCCGGCTACCGGCGAAATGCAGAAAGAGGCAGGCGCTGGCGGGCGCCTGCCTCTTTCATCTCCGGCATCGGTGATCAGGCAGCCGCGGCGGCCTGATTGGCGTTGGCGGCAGCGATCGCGTCGACCTTGGCGGTGGCCTTGGCGAGCGCGGCGGTCACGGCATCGGCACCCATCCCGACGCCCTCGACGCGGATCACTTCAACGTCGGTCATGCCGAGGAAGCCGAGCACGCTGCGCAGATACGGGACGGCATGGTCCATCTGCACCGCGGCGCCTTCCGAATAGATGCCGCCGGAAGCGAGCACGATGTAGACCTTCTTGCCGGCGACGAGGCCCTTCGGACCATTCTCGCCGTAAGCGAAGGTCTTGCCCGAGCGGGCGACGTGGTCGACCCAGGACTTCAACGTCGAGGAGATGTTGAAGTTGATGAAGCCGGTGGCGAGGATGATCGTGTCGGCGGCGAAGACCTCATCGAGCACGGCGTCGGAAACGCCGACGACTTCGGCCTGGCGCGGCGTGCGCGCTTCGGCCGGCGTGTAGATGCCGGTGGCGTAGTCGGGGTCGATATGCGGCAGCGGATTGGTGACCAGATCGCGCACGACAAGCGTGTTGGACGGATCGGCGGCAACAAGCTTCTGGGCGAGATCGGTGGCGACGCGGGTCGAGTGCGAAGCAGCGCCGCGCGGGCTGGAGGTAACGAGAAGAATAGACATGGCGGTGTCCCCTTGGGGTTGGATTGAAACTTTCCCCGCCAATATGGGATTGCTACTCCATCAGGATAACTGGTATAATATGTATACAATCCATCAACGAAATGGATAGCATAGCCATGCAGCCGAACCCGACATTGGACCAGCTCCAGATCCTGGTGGCCGTCGCCGATACCGGCAGCTTCTCGGCAGCAGGGCGCAAGCTCAACCGGGCGCAGTCTGTCGTGAGCTACGGCATCGCCAATCTCGAAGCGCAGCTTGGGCTGAAGCTGTTCGAGCGCGAAGGCGTGCGCGAGCCGCAGCTGACCGATGTCGGCAAGGCGATGCTGGAGGATGCGCGGCGCATGATCGGCGTGCTGCAGCGCATCCGCTCGCGCGCCGACGGCTACCGGCAGGGGCTGGAAGCGGAAGTGGCGATATCGGTCGACGTGACGCTGCCTTCACCGGCGCTGGTGCGCGTGCTCAAGGCCTTCGAGGCGCAGTTCCCGGCGGTCATGCTGCGGCTTTATATCGGCTCGCTCGGCCTGATCGTCGACCAGGTCGTCAATGGCCAGGTGGATCTCGGCTTCGGCGGCCTGCAAGGCGATGCCGACGTCAATCTGCTGCGCATCGGCTTCACCTCCCTGGTGCCTGCGGCGGCACCCGACCATCCATTGGCCAAACTGCCGAAGCCGGTCGGTGTCGAGGACCTGCGCGAGCACATCCAGCTTGTCGTCACCGACCAGTCGGAGCGGACGCGCGGGCGAGACTATGGTGTCTTTGCCTATCGCACCTGGCGGCTGACCGATATGCGCACCAAGCATGCGCTGATGCGCGAAGGACTTGGCTGGGGCGGCCTGCCGCGCTGGCTGATCGCCGACGACCTTGCCAGCGGCAGGCTGGTCGAGCTCGATCTCGAGCCTTACCGCGAAGTCCGTTCGCCGATATATGCCATGCACCGCAATGATCGCAGCCCCAAGCCGGCGGCGACCTGGCTTATCGACGAGTTCAGGCGCCAGCTGGGCTGCTTCAACGAGATGGAGCCGGGCGTGTGGGCCGAGGACGGACCGGAGACAAGCCGTCCATGAGCGCGATCAGCACCGCGCGATAATCCTCGGCGGGTGCGCCGGCCTCGATGGCCAGAGCCGCCCGGTCGAAGGCGGCGGCGAGCAGGGCGGTCAGCGCCTCGGCCGGCAATCTGGTCATCGTTTGCGCGCGCATCGCGGCGACCAGGCCTTCGCGCAGCGAGCGGTTGCCGTGGCGGTTGTCGATCTCGTCCATGGCTGCGCGGCCGAGCACGGCCGGCCCGTCGAGCAGCAGAAGCCGCGTGCGGCCGGGCGCCCGCATTGCCTCGAGATAGGCGTCCGATCCGGCGATCAGCGCGTCGCGCGCGGAGAGCGACGGCGGCGAGGCATGGTCGATCTCGGCCGCCACGGCCGCCGCTTCCTGTTCCACGACCGCGCCGAACAGGGCCTGCTTGTCGGCGAAATGATGGTAGAGCGCGCCGCGCGTCACGCCGGCCTCGGCGACGATCTCCGGCGTGCCGGTTTCGGCATAGGATTTTTCCGTGAACAGCTTTCGCGCCGCGCGGATCAGATCGGCGCGCGTCGCCTCGGTGCGGTCGCGGTTGGAGCGGTGTCCGGACTCTTGTTGCATACATGCAGCCTGTATGTTATTTGCATTTACATACAGACTGTATGTTGGATGAGAGGAGAAGGAAAGATGAAGACGACGAGCTACTATCCGGTTCTGATGACGGACGATGTCGCAGGCACGTCGGCCTTTTATGTCGAGCATTTCCGCTTCAAGCCGCTCTTCGAGAGCGACTGGTATGTGCATCTCCAATCGGCGGAGGACAGGCGCGTCAATCTAGGCGTCGTGCAAGGGGATCATGAGACGATCCCGGAGGAGGGGCGGGGACTCACGTCCGGCCTGCTGATCAATTTCGAGGTGCGCGATCCCGACGCCGTCTACGAGCGCGTGGTTGCCGCCGGCCTGCCGGTCCTGCGCAGCTTGCGCGACGAGCCGTTCGGCCAGCGCCACTTCATCACCAGGGACCCCAATGGCGTGCTGATCGACGTCATCAAGCCTATCCCGCCAAGCGAGGAATTTCTGGCGCAATATGCCGAGGGGATGGCGGGAAGCTAAGCCAGCGAGGCTTAGCTTGTCCGTGCCACCGGCGTCACCGCTACCTGGCTGACGCCGGTGCGGCGCACGACGGTGCAGAGCGTCTCGCGGCCGATGCGCTCGGCGTCGAGCATGCGCACAAGGTCGTCGACGCCGGTCACCGGCCGGCCGTCGATCGCGGCGATGATGTCGCCTTCCTTCAGGCCGGCCTTGGCTGCGGGACCGTCCTTCTCGACGCTACGCAGGCGCACCGCCGTGTTCGTGGTGACTTGCGACAACAGGGCCGCCCTGCGCGGCAGGTTGGTCGTGTCGGCGGAGACGCCGATGAAGGCGCGACGCACGCGGCCGAAGCGGATGATCTCCGAGATGACGAAATTGGCGGTGTTGGAGGCGACCGCGAAGGCGATGCCTTGTGCGCCGTGGATCATGGCGGTGTTGACGCCGATCACCTCGCCCGCCGACGACACCAGCGGGCCACCGGAATTGCCCGGATTGAGCGCGGCATCGGTCTGGATGACATCGTCGATCAGCCGGCCGGTCGAGGCGCGCATCGAGCGGCCGAGCGCGGAGACGACGCCGGCGGTGACGGTCCATTCAAAGCCGAGCGGATTGCCGATGGCGATCGCGATCTGGCCGCGGCGCAGGCGCTTGGAGTCGCCGAGCGGCGCGATGTCGGCGAAACTGCCGTCGGCGCGTACCAGCGCGATGTCGGTATCCGGATCGCGGCCAAGCACGTGACCTTCGCGCGAGGCGCCATCCGGCATGGTGACGCGCACGGCGCGCGCATCGCCGACGACGTGGAAGTTGGTGACGACCAACCCGTCCTGCGCGATGACGAAGCCGGAGCCGTGACCGCCGGCGCCGATGCGTTCGATGCGGCAGACGGCCGGACCGATACGGTCGACGGCGTCGGCAACGGATGCCGAGTAAGCGTCGAGCAAAGTGTCATCGGATGGAAGTTTTTCGGCTGCGAAGGCCATCGGTGTGTTCCCTCGTGGAATGATGACTATATGTGCGAAGCGGCCGCAATTGCCGCGACCTGACCAGATGGCCAGTCGGGGCGGTGACTAGCCGTCAGGCGAGTATCCGCGGCTGCGCTAGCGAGCGATATCTGGGTCACCGAACCCAGGAGACAGTCTTATGAGCGACTTCAATCTCAGTGCCTTTTCCGACGCGATCGCCGATGTCGCGGCCACCGCTGCGCCCGCGCTGGCGAGTTTCGTCACGCATCACCATCGCACCGCGAGCGCCTTCCACTGGCGAGACGGCTATTTCGTTACCGCCGAGGAAGCGGTCGAAGCCGGCGAGGAGATCGAATTGACGCTGGCCTCCGGCGAAACCGTGAAGGCAGAGCTGGCCGGCCGCGATCCTTCGACGGGCGTTGCGCTGCTGAAGCCTGCTTCCGGCGCTGCCGGTTTGCCGCAATTGGCGCAGGCCGGCACGGTGCGGCCCGGCAATCTGGCGATCGCCGTGGGCAACAGCGATGGCGCAGCGCTTGCCGTGTTCGGCACGGTCGGCGAGGTCGGACCGGCCTGGCGCTCGATGCGCGGCGGCGCGATCGACCGGCGCATCAACCTTGCCATCAATACCGGCGGTCGTTTCGAAGGCGGTCCGGTGCTCGACGCCAAGGGCGGCCTGATCGGCATGCTGTTGTTCGGGCCGCGCCGGCGGGCGCTGGTCATGCCTTTCGAGACGATCGAGCGCGCGGTTGCGACGCTGCGCGAGAAGGGTCATGTCGCACGCGGCTATCTCGGCGCCGGACTGCATCCGATCCGCAACGGCGACACCAAAGGCGCCATGGTCATGAGCCTCGACGACAACGGCCCGGCCAAGGCCGCCGGCCTGCATGTCGGCGATATCGTCGTCGCCTGGAACGGCGAGGCCGTGCATGGCCCGCGCGAGCTGATCCGCAAGCTCGGCCCGGACAGCGCGGGTACCACCGTGACGCTTGGTATTTCGAGCGGCGGCGCTGAGCGCGACGTTTCGATCACCATCGGCGAGAAGCCGCTGAGCTGAGAGGATCGATGGCAAGCAGCGCGGCACAAGTAATCGCACGACCGGAACCGTCAGCCCACCGGCTGACAGTGCTGGTGGCGCTCGGCGATGCCCAACGCGCCGAGCAGCTTGCCGATGCGCTTGCCGCCAGTGACGATCTGCTGCCGACGCTGGCCGGGAGCAGCACAGGCCAGCCAGCGGATGTCGCGGTGACAGACGATGCGGCCTTGGAAAGCCTGGCTGTCGGCTTGACGATGCCTGTTGTGCTATTGTCCCGCCGCAGCGGACACGAGCGGCTTCCCGGCAATGTGGTCGCCGTGCTGCCGCCGTCGGCCGACGGCCTGTTGATCGCTGCCGCGGCGCGGCTGGCTGCTTCCGGCTATCGCATCGACAGGGCAGGGCCGTCGGAGGCCGCGCATGGCGATTTCCGTGATGGCCTCGCCGAAGAGGACGTCACGGATGACAATCGGGCGCGTCCGGCCCTGTCGCCGCGCGAGGCGGAGGTGCTGGCGCTGCTCGCCGAAGGCGCCCCGAACAAGGTGATCGCCCGGCGGCTCAACATTTCGGTCCACACGGCGAAGTTCCATGTCGCCGCCATCCTGATCAAGCTCGGCGCCGCCAACCGGACGGACGCGATCGCGATTGCGATGCGGCAGGGGCTGGTGCTGGTCTAGGGGGTCACTTGATATTCAGGTGATGCCGGCCTGCGAACGACGGCTTCCTGCGCTTCCGG
>CCNC01000194.1 GCA_000824845.1 Mesorhizobium sp. ORS 3359
CCCCCACTTGGGGGGAGATCAGCCGTCGCGTCCGCTTTCGCCAGTTTTCAACGTTGTAAGGATGGCGCCGGCGCCCGACCTGCCAATCTCCCCCCTTGTGGGGGAGATGGCCGGCAGGCCAGAGGGGAGCGCCGTGGAGCGCAAACCTCGCGGAACTGCGGAGGCACAAATGCCTGACCGTTCCTTCCTCAACTGGCCCTTCTTCGATGACCGCCACCGCGACCTCGCCGAACGCCTCGACGCCTGGTGCGCGAAAAACCTACCCGTCGATCACCACGACGTCGATGCTGCTTGCCGCGAACTCGTCGCGAAACTCGGCCGCGACGGCTGGCTGAAGCCGACAGCGCTCGATCCCGCCAACCCCGGACCGCTCGACGTGCGCACGCTGTGCATCACGCGCGAAACACTCGCCCGCCACGATGGCCTTGCCGACTTCGCCTTCGCCATGCAGGGCCTGGGCACCGGCGCGATCACGCTGTTCGGGACGCCGGACCAGCAGCGCTGGCTTGCGAAGACGCGGGCCGGCGAGGCGATCTCGGCCTTTGCGCTGTCGGAGCCTCGCTCGGGATCGGACGTCGCCAACATGGAAATGACGGCCACGCGCAACGGCGACAACTACATCCTCTCGGGCGAAAAGACCTGGATCTCCAATGGCGGCATCGCCGACCTCTATGTCGTCTTCGCCCGCACCGGCGAGGCGCCCGGCGCCAAGGGGATTTCCGCCTTCATCGTGCCTGGCGACGCGAAGGGGCTTGGCGTCGCCGAACGGCTCGAGGTCATTGCCCCGCATCCGCTGGCGCGGCTCTCCTTCGGCAATGTCCGCATCCCGGCTTCCGCCCTGATCGGCAAGCCCGGCGATGGTTTCCGCATCGCCATGTCGGTGCTCGACGTGTTCCGCTCGACCGTGGGCGCAGCAGCTCTTGGTTTCGCGCGGCGCGCGCTGGACGAGAGCGTCAAGCGCGCTGCGGAACGCAAACTCTTCGGCGCGGCGATGGCGGAGCTGCAGATGGTGCAGGGCCACATCGCCGACATGGCGCTGGATGTCGACGCGGCCGCGCTGCTCATCTATCGCGCCGCCTGGACCAAGGACATGGGCGCACCGCGGGTGACGCGCGAAGCCGCCATGGCGAAGCTCTTCGCCACCGACAAGGCGCAAGAGGTGATCGACAAGGCGGTGCAACTGCATGGCGGCGACGGCGTGCGCAAGGGCCATATCATCGAGAGCCTTTATCGCGAGATCCGGGCGCTGCGCATCTATGAGGGCGCCTCCGACGTGCAGAAGGTGGTGATCGCCAGACAGGTCATGGGCGCGGCGTGAACCCTTTGCCAACCGCATCCGAAATAGGGGGAGACATGCACACCATCCTGCAGCCTGAGGGCTGGGCCAAACCGGTCGGCTATGCCAATGGGGTGGCCGCGCGTGGCCGGCTTGTCTTTATCGGCGGCCAGGTCGGCTGGAACGCCGAATGCAAATTCGAGACCGACGACTTCGTCGGCCAGGCGCGCCAGACGCTCGCCAACGTCGTCGCCGTGCTGGCCGAAGCCGGCGGCGAGCCGCGGCACATCACCTCGATGACCTGGTACTTCACCGACAAGGCCGAATATGTCGGCAACCTCAAAGGCATCGGCGAGGCCTATCGCGCCATAATCGGCCGGCATTTTCCGGCGATGGCGGCCATGCAGGTGGTGGCGCTGGTCGAGGACCGGGCGAAGGTCGAGATCCAGGCGACGGCGGTTATTCCTGACTGACTATCAACGCAGCCCGGCCTGCTTCAGCTGCGGCAGAACGTGATCGCAGAAATAGGGCAGCTCCTGCGTGTAGTTGACGAAGGACAGCGCGATGCCCTGGTAGCCGTGCGCGGCGATTGCCGCCATGTCGGCGGCGATCGTTTCCGGCGTGCCGATCAGCGGATAGGTGCCGGCGCCGCCGGCGAAGCGCTGGCGGTAGCGGTCATAGGCATGCGGGTCATGCGACTGCGAGAATTCCTTCTTGCCGGCCATGTGGGCATCGACCGCTTCGTGGTCGGCCATGGTGACGGCATAGCGCGCGTAATAGGCTTGCGCCTCTTCCATGGTCGGGCGGCAGACGACATGCGCCACGGTGTAGACGCCGACATCGCGGCCAACCTTGTCGGCGCGCTCGCCGATGTCGGCGACATGCTTGCCGGCATCGCTCATCTCGGAGAAGGTCGTGAACAGATAGTCGCATCGGGCGGCGGCGAAGTCGCGGCCGGGGCCGCCGAAAGCGGCATTCATGGTCACTGGACGCGGCACCTGCAGACTGGCCGGCCGGCTCACCGCCTCCTTCAGGCGATAGTAGGCGCCCTCGTAATCGAGCGGCTCGCTCGAAGCGTAAAGCCGCTCCAGGATCTCGATCCATTCGGCCGCCTGGTCGTAGCCCTTCTCGACCAGCGGCGTGCCGAACATGCCAAATTCCTTCGGGTTCCAGCCGCAGACGATGTTGAGTCCCGCGCGGCCCTGGCTGATATGGTCGACGGTGGCAAGCGCCTTGGCGGCGTAGAGCGGATGCACGAGCGGCACATGCACCGTCATGAACAGGCCGATCTGCTCGGTCGACGCGGCAAGGGCGGCCGCCCAGGTGAAGGTTTCGAAGGAGAATTCGCGGACCTTGTTGCGGCCGCCGAAGCCGCGCCAGCGCGCGATCGGCAGCATGAATTCCAGCCCGGCGCGGTCGGCGATCTGGGCCGCCGTCAGATTGTCCTGCCAGCTTGCCGTCCAGCGTTCCGGCACATCGGTGATGGCAAGGCCGCCATCCGCGTTGGTCGAGAACACGCCAAGCTTCAGTCTGTTCGGGCCATGCAGGGGATGCGCTTTGATCATCTTGGAAACTCTCGGGCAGGACGCCACACGCTAGGCCGGCGTGAAAATATTTCAAGCCTGAAATAGCTTCGCCTCGACGTCGTTTGCGGATATGGATTGGGCGACATGAAAAGGGGATCGGCATGAACGAGTTCCGCCAGAAATGCATCCGCAGGACCAACCTCGTCGGGTCCTTTGCCGCCATCCCCCATCCGGTCGCCGTCGAGGTCACGGCATCCTCCGGTCTCGATTTCCTCTGCATCGACTGGGAACACGCGCAGATCTCGCGCGAGACGATCGAGGCCATGGTGAGGGCGGCCGACGTGCATCGCGTGCCGGCCATGGTGCGCGTTCCCGGCCATGCGCCGGAGGCGATCCAGGCGGCGCTGGACAGCGGCGCGCAAGGCGTGCTCGTGCCGCGTGTCTCGACCGCAGAGCAGGCGGCGATGGCCGTCAAGGCCTCGCGCTATCCGCCCCAGGGCGAGCGCGGCGTCGGCCCCGGACGCGCTGCCGGCTATGGTTATCGCATTCCCGAATATCTGGCCGCCGCCAATGAGCGGATCGTCGTCGCGGTCCAGGTCGAGACCGCGGAAGGCCTCGCCAACATCGAAGCGATCGCCGCGGTCGACGGCGTCGACCTGATCTTCGTCGGCCCGGGCGATCTCTCCGTGTCGATCGACGCGATCGGGCCTGCCGGCACGGAGAAGCTCAATGCGGCGATCAAGGGCATCATCGGCGCGACGCTCGCGCATGGCAGGACCGCCGGCCTATTCTGCGCCAGCCCCCAGAATGTCGGCCGATGGGGCGCCCTCGGCGCCAGCTTCTTCGTGCTGGCCAGCGACACGATGTTCCTTGGCGCCGGCGCGGCGGCCAATTTTGCCGCGGCGCGCGACGAGCTGGCGTAAAACGGACGCGACCCGCGCATCCGTTGGGCAGCAGGGGCGCCAAATTTTTTAAGCTTAAAACTTTTGCCTTGAAAAGCGCGGCACTTTGGATAGCATCCCGATGGCGGCTGCCGCGGCTAAGGGGTTTTCCTGTCGGTCCGTCGTCGCCCGGGTGGAAGGGGTTTCAGTCCTTGTCGTTTGTGTTGCCCCAGTCGTCGTCCAGCGCGCGCTATGCCTTCGATGGCGTGCGCGCCCAGATTCGCGACCTGCACACGGAAAACATCGCCAACCTCGCGGTCCGCGCGCGCGAGCTCGGCGATGTCATCGCGCTCTGGTACGGCGAAGGCGACGTGGTGACGCCGGCCTTCATCCGCGACGCGGCAAAGGCGGCTTTCGACGAAGGCCTGACCTTCTACGTCCCCAATATGCGCGGGCATGGCCCGCTGAATGAAGCGCTGTCGGAGTACCAGACGCGCATCCATGGCCGCCCGATCCCGATCGCACGCACCACGGTAACGCCGGGCGGCATGCAGGCGCTCTATCTTGCCCTGGAGCTGCTGGTCGATACCGGCACCAATGTCGTCTATGTCGCGCCGCAATGGCCCAACATCCACAACGCCATCCACCTGATCGGCGGCGAGCCGCGGCCGTTCTCCCTCGACTTCAAGGATGATTGGCGGCTCGACCTCGACCGGCTGTTCGCCACCTGCGACGCGCGCACCCGCGCGATCTTCCTGTCGACGCCGTCGAACCCGACCGGCTGGACCGCGTCACGCGAGGAGATGCAGGCGCTGCTTGATTTCAGCCGGCGCACCGGCATCTGGATCATTTCCGACGAGGTCTATGGCCGGCTCTATTTCGACGGCAACGTCGCGCCCTCGATCCTGCAGATCGCCGAGGACGGCGACCGGGTGCTGTCGGTCAACAGTTTTTCGAAAGCCTGGGCGATGACCGGCTGGCGCATAGGCTGGCTGACGCATCCGTCGGGCGTTGCCGACCAGCTCGGCGCCATGACGCAGTACATCAACAGCGGCACTGCCGCGCCGATCCAGGCCGGCGCCGTGGCCGCCATCCGCCAGGGCGAGCCGCTGGTCGAAGACATCAGGCAACGGATCAGGACCGGGCTAGACCTCGCCTATGACCGGCTGGCCCGGATCCCCGGCGTGATCCTGCCGACCAAACCGCGCGGCGGCATGTACGCATTCTTCGCCATGGAAGGCGAAGCCGATGCGCGGCAGGTCTGCGCCAGGATCCTGGAGACGGCGCGCGTCGGGCTGGCGCCCGGTCACCTGTTTGGAAATTCGGCGGCGGCATTCCTGCGCATGTGTGTGTGCCGCGACAGCGGTCAGATAGAAACGGCGCTCGAGCGCATGGTCGGCGCCATGAATTGACGCCCCGCTGGGAGGCGGGACGGCAACAAACCGTGCGGGGCGAGCCCCGCCCGATCGACAACAGAGGGAAGACCCAGAGGGAAAAACAATGAGCTTTACGCGTCGCAATCTGCTTGTTCTGGCCGCCGCCATCGGCATCGCTGCCGGCCCCGCCACCGCCTATGCCGCCGATGTCCTCAATGTAGGCGCCTACCCGACCAATCCGCCTTTCGAATACAAGAACGAGAGCGGCACTTTCGAGGGCTTCGAAGTCGACATCGTCAACGAAGCGGCCAAGCGCATCGGCATGACCACCGATATCGCCGATCTCGGCTTCCAGGCGCTGTTCGCGGCTGTCAGTTCCAACCGCATCGATGTCGCAATCTCGTCGATCACCATCACACCGGAGCGGTTGAAGACGCTCTCCTTCACTCAGCCCTACTATGATTCCGACATGGGCATCGCCACCAAGACCGACAGCGCGATCAGCAAGGAAGCCGACCTCAAGGGCAAGGTCGTCGGCGTGCTCTCCGGCTCGACCGGCGAGACCTGGGTCAAGGATCATCAGGCAGCCGACGGCTTCAGCGACGTGAAGGGTTACGACACGCAGCAGAACCTGCTGCTCGACCTCAGCGCCGGCCGCGTCGATGCCGCCGTCAGCGACATCCCCGGCATGCAGTATTCATTCCAGAAGATGAAGGACCTCGTCGTCAAGGAACGCATCAAGACCGGCGAGCAGTACGGCTTGATGATGAGCAAGGACCATCCGCTGCTTGGCAAGCTCAACGATGCGCTGACGGCGATGAAGAAGGATGGCACGCTGGCCGCCATCCACAAGAAGTGGTTCGGCACCGACGCGCCGGCGGATTCCTCGACGGTCAAGGAAATGCCGCTGCCCAAGGCCTGAGCGGCCAGCGGCAAAACCAGCGACGTGCCGGCTCCAAAGGCCGGCACGTCTTGTTTGACGCGTGACGTCCCCGGACCACCATGCTTTCGGCCAATCCGATTTGTGGTCCGGGTCCTGTCGGGACATCGCATGACGCAACACGGTCCGGGAATGCTCCCATGTCGCTGATCGACACTTTCTTCAATCCCGAGGTCATTGCGTCGAGTTTGCCGGCGCTGCTGCGCGGCTTCCTCAACACGCTGCTGCTGGGGATCATGAGCATCGTCATCGGCATCGCGGTGGGGCTGGCGATCAGCCTGCTGCGGCTCTATGCGCCGAAGCCGCTGCGGTGGCTCGCCATCGGCTATACGGACATCTTCCGCGCCCTGCCGGTGCTGGTGGTGCTGATCCTGATCTATTACGCCCTGCCCTTCCTCGGCATCCGCCTGTCATCCTGGGCGTCCGCCGTGACCGCTTTCGCCATCATCATGTCGGCCTATTCGGCCGAGGTTTTCCGCTCCGGCATCGAGAGCATCCCGAAGGGTCAGTTCGAGGCGGCACAGGCGCTCGGTCTCCCCTTCATGCTCACCTTGCGCAAGGTGGTGCTGCCGCAGGCGATCCGCGTCGTCATCCCGCCGATGACCAGCAACTGCGTCTCGATGTTCAAGGACACCTCGCTCGCCTCGACGGTGGCGCTGCCGGAACTTCTGAAGGAAGCGACCAATGCGCAGTCGCTCTACGCCAACCCCTCGCCGCTGATCGGCGCCGCGTTGGTCTACCTCATCTTCCTATGGCCGTTGGTGCGCCTCGTCAGCCTGCTCGAGCGCCGCTTCAAGGACGAGAAAGCGCGCTGACCGCCATCGATACCCATTCCCGCCCAAGTCCCTCGCAGGAGCCTGCCCCGTGAACAAGCATCAGACCGACAGCACCAGCGCCGCCTTCCCGGTCGAAAAGATTCGCGCCATGTTTCCCGCCTTGCAGCGGGCCGGCGATTTCATCTTCATGGACAATGCCGCGGGCGCCCAGATCCCGCAAAGCGTGCTCGATTCGGTGACCAACCATCTGGTGTCGCACAATGTGCAGCGCGGCGGCCGCTATGGCCGCAGCGTCACCGTCGACCAGTCGGTCGCGACGGCGCGCGAGAGCGTCGCGCTCCTGATCAACGCCTACAGCCCGTCCGAAATCTGCTTCGGCATGAACGCGACCTCGTTCATCCGCCTGGTCAGCCTCGGGATCGGCCAGATGCTCGCCAAGGACGCGGATGGGGGACGCGACGAGATCATCGTCACCGACATGGATCACGACGCCAATATCGCCACCTGGCTGGCGCTGGAGCCGGCCGGCGCGAAGTTCAAATGGTGGCGCATGCGCGAGGACGGCAATCTCCATGTCGACGATCTCAAGCCGCTGGTGTCGGAACGCACCCGGCTCGTCGCCTGCACGGTGACGGCGCATTCGATCGGCTCGATCGTCGACGTCGCCTCGGTGGCCAGGATCGCGCATGCGGCAGGCGCGGAAGTGTTCCTGGACTGCGTGCATTACGGCCCGCACGGGCTGATGGACGTGCAGGCCTGGGACTGCGACTATCTCGTCTGCTCCGGCTACAAGAATTTCTCGCCGCATATGGGCTTCCTTTGGGGCCGCTTCGACACGCTGAAGCGGCTGCCGACCTTCCGCGAGGATTTCATTCCGGACGAACCGCCCTACAAGGTCGAGGCCGGCACCTTCATCTACGAGAACGTGTCGGGCATGGACGCGGCGGTGCGCTACCTGGAATCGATCGGCCGCAATTTCCTGCCCGAAAACAACCGCTCGCGCCGCGACAACATCGTCGCGGGCATGAACGCCATCCGCGACTATGAGCTGATGCTGGCGCGCGAGATGATGAAGGTGCTGAAGGATTGCAATGCCACGATCTACGGCGTCGCCGACGAGGCGCGCATCCACGAGCGCGTGCCGACCTTCTGCTTCAACATCGGCAAGCTGTCGCCGCAGCGGGTCGTCGAGGAAATGGCCGCCATGCAGATCGGCATCCGCGACGGCCACATGTACGCGCCGCGGCTGATGAAGCGGCTCAACCTGTCGATGGACAGCGGCGCGATCCGCGCCTCGCTGGTGCACTACAACACGGTGGAGGAAGTGCACAAATTCGGTGAGGCACTGCGGGCGATCATCGCGAAGCTATCGTGATCTGCGTCTGGCCTAGCGCGCTGGCTTGCCTACCAGTGACCTGACCCAAAGCAGTCAGGCTCAGATCGCTCGGTCCGCGAAGTCTTCAGACAGCTGCTATCGGCATTGCAACCAGGACGGAGCCGCCTTCCACCTTCGCAGGATAGGTTCGCAGATTTATGCAGGGCGGTGGGCGCGTGGCCGCGCCGGTGCGGTAATCGAAGGCGCCAGCATGTTTCGGGCATTCGACCTCGTGTTCCATGACCAGCCCATCGGCGATATGGACGGCCTCATGCGTGCAAAGGCCGTCAGTGCAGAACACCTCGTCGTCGGGCGACCGGAAGACGGCGTAGGTCCGGCCTCCATAGTCGAAACGTCGGGCACCCTCCTGTTCGATGTCATGGAGGCCGCAAGCCCTGATCCAATTGGTCATTTTTCCCATCCTTAAAATTCGATCGCGGCGCACATCCGCATAGCCTTCATAGCCGCCCGGGGGCCCGCACGCGGCTGTGCGAGCAGATGTCATTTGATTGCCGCCGCATTGGCGCGTGCCTTCTTCTTCTCGTAGCGGGCCTGCATGCGGGCCTCGCCTTCCTTGCTGCCGTCGTGGAAGGTGCCGAACCAGCGGTCGAACGGAATCAGGCCGTCGCCGTAGTTCACCTCGAAATATCTGTGGTGGAGGTAGTGGATATAGGCGTGGCTATCGACGCCGGTGCCTTCGGCAAGCTCGATCTTGTCGAAGCCGACATGGCCGGGAACGGCGCCGAAGCCGGCATAATGGAGCTGGTAGAGCGCCAAGAGCGGGTTCGACGGGATGATCAGGTGCCAGAAAGCGACGCCGAGATAACCGAGCTGCTCCACCGGGTGCATCGACAGCGACGACCAGGGGGACGGGTTGACCGAATTGTGGTGCACCGAATGCACCCATTTGTAGAGGGGACCCCAATGGATTGCGCGGTGCAGCAGGAAGAAGTGCGTCTCGTGGATGATCGGCACCACCAGCGCCAGGCAGAACAGGTAGACCGGATGCTCTGCGAAGGTCAGCCACGGTACATAGCCATTGGCGTAAGCGTAGAGGATCGCCACCTCGATCGCCGTCCAGATCGGCATGCCGGTGCCAAAGGTGCGCAGCATGTTGTCGATGTTCTGGTTCTCGAAGAAGAAGGCCTTGCTCTTCTGCTCCGAGGGCCATTTGCCGTTGTATTTGAAACGGTTGCCCTGGGCTCTCAGAATGTAGAGTCGAAGCTCGAACGCGCCGAAGAAGACCAGCAGCGCCACGCAGTTGACGAGGAGCAGGCGCAGGATCCAGCCGGTGGAGAGCGTCTTCATCACCTCGACGTCGGGCAGCACGAAGCGCCACCATGCCACCGCCGAGAGGGCGAAAAGCAAATTATAAGGCAGGAAATAGCTTGGCAGCCATTTCAGCACCGCGAGCGGACGCGGCGGAAAGACGAACAGCGGCGCGGTACCGGCCGGTTTGTTCGGAGCCCAGTCGCCCCTTTTGTTGCGCGTGCCGAATTGCAGGTCATCCATGATGAGCCTCACAGAGACTGAGAGAGGGTGAGGAAGCGGTCATAGGCAGCATCATCCATGTCCACCTGGTGCTTGGCTTCGGGATAGCTGCCTTCGGCGACGTCGCGGCCGAAGGCGCGGAACGCACCGACGCGCTTTTCCTGCAGCTCGGCCTCCAGCGTGACGAAATCGGCATAGCGCTTGGCGTGGCGCGGATAGTGTCCGGCGTGCGTACCGAGCACATCGCAGGAGAACAGGTATTGTGTGTCGCAGGCGCTGCCGCAACCCATGCCCATGGTGATCAGCGGGGTCGAGCGCGTGATGTAATCGGCGAGTCGCACCGGCACCACCTCGACCTCGATGCAGGCGGCGCCCGCATTCTCGAGGTCCTTCGCCGCGCGCAGTACGTTGAGCGCTTCCTCGGCGGTGCGGCCGACGGCGCGGAAATTCGTCCAAGTGGCGCGGTTAGGCACCAGGCCGACGTGGCCGGTGACGGGAATGCCTTCCGCCGCCATGGCCTCGATGAAGTGCGGCGAGTGTGATGAATAGATCGCATCGGCGCCGCGCTTCATCATGGCGAAGCCCAGCCTCACTGCCTCCTCAGGCGAGGCGACCGCGCCATGCGGCATGCCGACGGAGAGGAACGCGTAAGGTGCCGCCCGTCGGATGGCTTCCAGATTGTGATCGGGCTCGCAGGAGAGGATGACGATATTGCAGGCCGCTGCGGCAGTGGCCTCGGCCGGCGTGTCGACATGGAGTTGCAGCCACTTACGGCTGCCTTTGGCGCTCTGCAGGTCGTATGTCGTCAGCCGCCTTGCCACTGATCATCCTCCCGTTTCGCAAGGGGATAACACCGAGTGCTCGCTGGCGCCGCTTATTCCTTGATCAAATCAGATCAAACGTTTTCGGCCGTGAAGGTGATGAAGCGGATCGGCGGGTTTCCGACCGGCAGATCATGCAGGTTGAGCGCAGCGAGCACCAGGTCAATGGCGCGGCGCGCCTGCGCTTCTGGCGCCTGGTCGAGCACGACATCCATCGTGCCCTCGCGCAAGGCCTTGGTGCTGCGCTCGGTGAGTTCATGGCCGATGAAGAAGATATCGCGGCCTCTGCCGTGTTTGCGCAGCACCTTGTTCAGTGCGGTGTTGGCGCCGCCGGCATTGTAGAGGCCGGCAAGGTCGGGCCAGCGCTTCAGCGCCTCGTGCAACTGCTCGGCATTACGATCGCCATCGTCAAAGCCGAAAAGGGCCGCGACCGGTTCGAAGTCCCTGCCCTCCTTGATCAGATAGTCGAAGAAGCCGCGCACGCGGTCGCGGTGCACGCGGTAGATCTGACTATGGCAGATCGCGATCACCTTGCCCGGCCGCCGCTGCATCTTGGCCATGAGCAGCCCGGCCATGCGGCCAGCGGCGTAATTGTCGATGCCGACATAGGTGCTCTTGGTACGGGAGATCTGAGTGACGATCTGCACCGTCGGGATGTTCTCCGCCTCCAGTTTCCGCAAGGCGTCGCTGACCAGCGGATGGTCGGGCACGGCGAGAATGAGCGCCGCGCGGCGCAGATCCGGCTCCAGGATGCGTTTGGCGATCGTCGCCGGCTTCGCCTCGTCGAGAAAGGTACGGTGCACGGCGATCGAGCGGTCGAGTGTCGCGGCGATGCGCTCGAAGGCATCGGAAAGACGGGCGAAGAAGGTCGCGTCCGGCCTGACCAGGATCACCTCGATGCGAATGACGCCGCGATGCGCCTCCGGCAGCCGGCGCGGATAATCGAGCGAACGCGCCGCCGCCACCACCTTCTCGACGGTGTGCGGCCGAACCCCGCCCCTGCCGTTCAGCACGCGCTCGACCGTGGCCGTGCCAACACCGGCGCGGCGCGCAATATCAAGGAAGGTGGGCTTATGAATCTTGGTCCTCCGCTGCCTGTGCTCGGAAGCCTAGCCAGCCGCACATGCTTTTCCAAGACATGTGCCTCCCTTAGGCATCGAACGCGCGTGTGCGACCCCCAGCATAGTCAACCAAAATGTCTTCTTTCGGGGGCGGTAACGGCCGTCTCGGTGGCCAAGATGAGGGGCGTTGCATCCCAATTTCAGACAGGCCAGTCTCGGTGATGCTGAGGGTGCGGCTGGATGCAGACCGGGAGCGCAGGAGGCCGCCATTCGCAGGCCGGCCTCACCTGAATCTCGACACGCCCGGCCTAAGCCGCCTTCTTCTTCGCCAGCCTCGCCTTGATGCTGGCGATGTCGGCGCGCGGCGTCGCGGCGAACAGCGTCTTGGTATAGGCATGCTTGGGGTCGGAGAAGACCTCGTCGCGCGGACCGTATTCGACCGCTTCGCCGAAATACATGACCATCACGTCGTCGGCGATGTAGCGCACCACCGAGAGGTCGTGGCTGATGAAGACATAGGTCAGCTGGAACTCGTCCTGCAGGTCGGCGAGCAGGTTGAGCACCTGCGCCTGCACGGAAAGGTCGAGCGCCGAGACCGGTTCGTCGAGCACCAGCAGGCTCGGGTTCAGCATCAGCGCGCGGGCGATGGCGATGCGCTGGCGCTGGCCGCCCGAGAACATGTGCGGGTAGCGGTTGTAGTGCTCAGGTCCCAGGCCGACCTTCTTCAGCATCTTCATGGCGAGGTCGCGACGTTCCTCGGCCGGCTTGTCGGTGTTGATCAAGAGCGGCTCGCCGAGCACGTCGCCGATCTTCTGGCGCGGGTTGAGGGAGCCGTAAGGGTTCTGGAACACGATCTGCACCTTGCGGCGCATTTCCCTTGTGAGACCGTCCCTGGCAATGTCGACCTTGTTGCCGTCGATGAACAGCTCGCCTGACGTTGCCGGATCGATGAGGGTGATGATGCGGGCGAGCGTGGACTTGCCGCAACCGGACTCGCCGACGATCGCCAGCGTCTTGCCTTTCTCGACGCTGAAGGACACGCCCTTCACCGCATGCACGGTGCGCGCGCCGCGGAACAGGCCGCCGCCGACATGATAGTCGCGCTTGATGTCCTTGCCTTCGACGACCTTGGTCATGCGCCGGCTCCTGAAGGCGCGGCCTCGAACAGCATGTCCGTGACCGTCGGCAGCCGGTCGCCGACGGCGTTTTCCGGCAGCGCCGAAAGCAGCGCGCGCGTGTAGTTGCTCTTCGGCGATTCAAACAGCGACAGCACGTCGGCCTCTTCCATCTTGCGGCCCTTGTACTGGACGATGACGCGGTCGGCGGTCTCGGCCACCACGCCCATATTGTGGGTGATCATGATCAGGCCCATGCCGTATTTGGCCTGCAGCGAGACCAGCAGATCGAGGATCTGCTTCTGGATGGTGACGTCGAGCGCGGTGGTCGGTTCGTCGGCGATCAAGAGCTTCGGATTGCAGGCGATCGCCATCGCGATCATGACGCGCTGGCACTGGCCGCCCGACATCTGATGCGGGAAGGAGTTCAGCCGGTCGGCCGGATCCGGAATGCCGACCTGCTTGAAGAGCTCGATGGCGCGCGCGCGGCGCTGGGCCTTGTCCATGCCCATATGGAAGCGCAGCACTTCCTCGATCTGGAAGCCGACGGTGAAGCACGGGTTCAGGCTGGCGATCGGCTCCTGGAAGATCATGGCGATGTCCTTGCCGATGATCTTGCGGCGGTCGGCCGGGCTGATCTTCAACAGGTCGCGGCCGTTGAAGGTCATGCGGTCGGCGGTGACGGCAGCCGTCCATGGCAGGAGCCCCATCACGGCCAGCATCGACACCGACTTGCCGGAGCCGGATTCGCCAACGATGGCGAGCACCTCGCGCTCGTCGACATGGAGCGAGACGCCGTCGACGGCACGGAACGGGCCGGACGCGGTCTGGAATTCGACGACGAGATTCTGGATGTCGAGCAGCGCCGCCATCACGACCTCCTGAGCTTGGGATCGAGGGCGTCGCGCAGGCCGTCGCCGATCAGGTTGATGGCAAGCACGGTGATGAGGATGGCGAGACCCGGGAACGTCACCACCCACCAGGCGCGCAGGATGAACTCGCGTGCCGAGGCGAGCATGGTGCCCCATTCCGGCGTCGGCGGCTGGGCGCCCAGACCAAGGAAGCCGAGCGCGGCCGCTTCAAGGATGGCGTTGGAGAAGGATAGCGTGCCCTGGACGATCAGCGGCGCCAGGCAGTTGGGCAGGATGGTGGCGAGCATCAGCCTGAGATGGCCTGCGCCGGCGACCTTCGCCGCCACGACATATTCGCGGCTCTTCTCGGCCATCACGGCGGCGCGCACCAGGCGAGCGAAATGCGGCTGCAGGACAAGCGCGATCGCTAGCATTGCGTTGAACAGGCCGGGCCCGAGGATCGTCACCAGCACCAGCGCCAGCAGCAGCGACGGGAAGGCCAGGATCAGGTCCATGACGCGCATGATCGCGACATCGACCCAGCCGCGGAAATAGCCGGCCAGCAGGCCGAGCGTGATGCCGCCGGTGAGCGCCAGCGTGACCACCACCGCGCCGATCAGCAGCGAGAAGCGTGCGCCATAGAGCAGGCGCGAGAGGATGTCGCGGCCGACCGGGTCGGTGCCGAGCAGATATTGCGTCGAGCCGCCCTCCTGCCATGCCGGCGGCCGCAGGAACGCGGTCTTGTCCTGGATGTCTGGCGCATAGGGCGCGAGCAGCGGCGCGAACAGCGCGGCCAGCACCAGCAGGATGAAGACGAACAGGCCGATGACCGCGCCGCGGTTCACCGAGAAATAGTGCCAGAAGGTCTTGAGGCCGGTGAGGCGGTCCGGACTTCCGGCGGCCATAGGGGCGATTTCGGTCTGGGTCATTTATGCCGCCCTGATGCGCGGGTTGATGACGGCGTAAAGCACGTCGACGATGAGGTTCACCGCCATGACGATGAGCGCGATCAAAAGCAGACCCGACTGCACGACGACATAATCGCGCTTGAAGATGGAATCGACCATCCATTTGCCGATGCCCGGCCAGGCGAAGATGGTCTCGGTGAGGATGGCGCCGGCGAGCAGCGTGCCGACCTGCAGGCCGATGGTGGTGACGACCGGGATCAGCGCGTTGCGCAGCGCATGCACGCCGATGACGCGCGCCCCCGAGAGGCCTTTGGCGCGCGCGGTGCGGACATAGTCCTCGCCCAGCACCTCGAGCATCGCCGAGCGCGTCTGGCGCGCGATCACCGCCAGCGGAATGGTGCCGAGCACAATCGCCGGCAGGACGAGATGGCTAAGCGCGGAACGGAACGCGTCCCATTTGCCGTGGAGCAGGCTGTCGAGGGTCATGAAGCCGGTGATCGGCTTGAAGAAGAACTGCAGGCCGATGCGGCCCGAGACCGGCGTCCAGCCGAGATAGCCGGAAAAGAAGATGATCAGCAAAAGCCCCCACCAGAAGATCGGCATCGAATAGCCGACAAGGGCCGTGCCCATCAGCGACTGATCGAACCATGAGCCGCGCTTGACGGCGGCGAAGATGCCGGCGGGGATCCCGATCACCATGGCGAAGATCATGGCGAAGAAGGATAGTTCCAGCGTCGCCGGGAAGAGGGTCTTGAACTCCTCGAGAACCGGCCGCTTGGACGAAATGGAGACGCCGAAATCGCCGGTGGCGACCTCACCGACATAGCGCGCGTACTGCTCCCAGATCGGCAGATTGTAGCCGAATTGCTGCTTGAGCTCTTCGTAGCGGGCGGGGGCGACGCCATGCTCGCCGGCCATGGCCAGGATCGGGTCGCCCGGCAGCAGGCGCACGAACGCGAAGGCGCAGATGGTGATGCCGACCAAAGTCGGGATCAGGAGGGCGATTTTGTTGAGAAGATATCGGAGCATCGTCAAATGGAACGGGGCGGCGCTGGAATTAGCGCCGCCCCGTTCGCAATATTATTCGGCCTTGTCAACGCCGTCGAAGCGGTGAATGCCGAGCGGGTCCATCTTGAAGCCGCTGACATTGTTGCGAACGACCGCGTAGACCTGGCTGTGAGCCAGCAGGAAAGCCGGAGCCTGCTTGGCGAAGATCACCTGCGCCTGCTCATAGAGCTTGGTGCGCTCGGCCTGGTCGCTGGTCTTCTTGGCCTTCTGGATCAGGTCCTCGAAGTCCTTGTCGCACCAGCTCGAATAGTTCGAGACGCCGATGGCGGAGCAGGCGAAGAGAGTGGCGAAGAAATTGTCCGGATCGCCATTGTCGCCGGTCCAGCCGATCTGGAAGGCGCCGGGACGGTCCTTCTTCTTGCCTTCCTCGCGATACTTGGTCCACTCGTAGTTGACGATGGTCGCCTTGACGCCCACCTTGGCCCAGTCCGCCTGGATCAGCTCGGCGGCGCGCTGGAAGTTCGGGTTATACGGGCGAACGCGGTCGGAAGCCCAGAGCTGGATTTCCTTCAAGCCGGCAGCCTCGAGCACCTTCTTGGCCTCATCCGGATTGTAGGCGTCGGTCTTCACGTCCTTGTCCCACGACCACATGGTCGGCGGGATGAGGTTTTCGGCCGGCGTGGCGCCGGCATCCTGGAACAGCGACTTGATCAGCGCTTCCCGGTCGATCGCCTGGTTGAGCGCATGACGCACTTCAGGCTTGTCGAGCGGCGGGATCGTGGTGTTGTAGCTCATATAGCCGATGTTGAGGCCGGCCTGATCCATCAAGGTCACGTCCTTGTTGGCCTTGATGGTGGCGATGTCGGCCGGGTTCGGATACGGAGCCACGTCGCACTCGCCGGCCAGCACCTTCTGGATGCGGGCGGTCGCGTCAGGCGTGATGGCGAAGACCAGATCGTCGATCTTCTCCTTGCCCTTGAAATAGTCGGGGTTGGCCGCATAGCGGATGACGGCATCCAGCTGGTAGTCGACGAACTGGAACGGACCGGTGCCGATCGGCTTGGTCGAGAAGTCGGCCATCTTGCCGTCCTTCTCGAGTTGATCGGCATATTCCTTCGACACGATCGAGGCGAAGTCCATGCCGAGATTGGCCAGCATCGGCGCGTTCGGCTCGGTCAGCGTCAGCTTGACGGTGAGGTCGTCGACCTTCTCCCACTTGGCGACATATTTCGGCATGTCCATGCCGGTGTAATAGTCCCAGGTGAGGTTCGGCAGATACTTGTCGCCGTTCCACGGATTCTGCTTGTTGAACTGGCGGTCGAAGGAGAAGACGACGTCATCGGCGTTGAGGTCGCGCGTCGGCTTGAAATAATCGGTGGTCTGGAACTTCACGCCCGGATGCAGGTGGAAAGTATAGACCAGGCCGTCGTCGGAAATCTCCCATTTGTCGGCGAGACCCGGCTCGATCTCCGTGCCGCCATGCTTGAACTCGACCAGTCGCGAATAGACGGTGCGCGACGAAGCGTCGAAGTCGTTGCCGCCGGTCGTCGTGCCGGGATCGAAATTGGCCGGCGACGCTTCCGAGCAATAAACGAGCGTCTTGGCACTGGCCATACCGCTGAGGACGCTTGCAGCCAGCAACGCGGCTGCAAAAGTCATTGTCTTTTTCATTGAGCACTCCCTGATGTTCTCTCAAGCCCCTCTATCAGGCTCGCGAAGCGCGCATATAAGCACCGTTTCTTCGCCTTTGGAACACCTCGCGTGCGTACCCCACGGGAAGCAGGAAAAGAATCTAGATTGCGCTCCAATAATAGAAAAAGTGAGCATTCTTTTCCGCTCACAACATTATTAACGACCGCATTTTTTTATTGATCTGCCGCCTGGGGAAACGAGCCGGTAAGGGCCTCGCCGCCGGAGGTCCGCCTGCCCTCCAGGCATGACGCGCGAGGCCGTCGAGGAGTGGATTTCGACGGCAAATCTTTCCCCGCCCTGCCGCTGGGGCAAGGCTTGCACGGTCGCGGATAGAGGCAATACATAGATGATGGGTGGGGATTTCCCGGAAAATCCGTGACCGGCGTGGAGGACGCTTCTTGCGGAAGCGGGCGCCCAGACCGAAGGCGACAGGGAGAGACAGGTGGCAAAAGCAGCCAAGACGACAGGCCCGGCGAAAGCAAAAGCCAAGGCCGCCGAAAGCGACGCGTCCAAGGTTGCCAAGGCTGCCGCCGCGCCGAAGGCGAAGACGGCCGCGAAGGCAGCGCCCGCCAAGGCGGCAAAGCCGGCCGCCGCCAAACCCGCAGCGCCAAAGGCCAAGGCGGCAGCCGCGAAAGCAGCGGCCACGAAGCCGGCCACCGCCAAGCCTGCCTCGAAGGACTTGCCGAAGGCGATCACCGAACTCACGGTCGGCCTGCCGGAAAAGCCGTGGCTGAAAAGCTATCCGAAGAACATGCCGGCGGAGATCGGCGCCCTGCCCTACAAGTCCATCGGCGAGTTCCTGGTCGGCGCCTGCAAGCAATTCGCCGGTCAGCCGGCCTTCGTATGCATGGGCAAGTCGATCACCTATGCCGAGCTCGAGCGGCTGTCGGCCGCGTTCGGCGCCTACCTGCAGGCAAGAGGGCTGGAGAAGGGCGCGCGCGTGGCGCTGATGATGCCGAACGTGCTTCAATATCCGGTGGCGATGATGGGCATCCTGCGCGCCGGCTACACGGTGGTGAATATCAACCCGCTCTACACGCCGCGCGAACTGGAACATCAGTTGAAGGATTCCGGCGCGCAGGCGATCGTCATCCTGGAAAACTTCGCCGGCACGCTGCAGGCGGTCATCGCCAGGACGCCTGTGAAACATGTCATCGTGGCGTCGATGGGCGACATGCTGGGCGGCCTCAAAGGCGCCATCGTCAACCTCGTCGTGCGGCGGGTGAAGAAGATGGTTCCGGCATGGTCGCTGCCCGGCCACGTCAAGTTCAACGCCGTGCTCAAGACCGGCGCGACCATCGCCTTCAAGCCGCCCACGGTCTCCGGTGACGACATCGCCTTCCTGCAATATACGGGCGGCACCACCGGCGTCTCGAAGGGCGCTGTGCTGCTGCATCGCAACGTGCTTTCGAACGTCGCGCAGAACTCGCTTTGGGTGGAGGACGCCTATACTGTGAAGCCCAAGCCGGCGCATCAAAACTTCATCTGCGCGCTGCCGCTCTATCATATCTTCGCGCTGACGGTGAACGCGCTGATGGGCATGCAGCAGGGCGCGCAGAACGTGCTGATCCCCAACCCGCGCGACATTCCGGGCTTCGTCAAGGAGCTGGCGAAATACCCGATGCACATCTTCCCGGGCCTCAACACGTTGTTCAACGCGCTGCTCAACAATGAGGAGTTCCGCAAGCTGGACTTCAAGCCGCTGATCCTGACGCTGGGCGGCGGCATGGCGGTGCAGAAGGGCGTCGCCGAACGTTGGAAGGCGCTGACCGGCTGCCCGGTGAGCGAAGGTTACGGACTGTCCGAAACCTCGCCGGTGGCCACCGCCAACAAGTTCAGCTCCAGCGACTTCACCGGCACGATCGGCCTGCCGCTGCCTTCGACCGAGATCGCCATCCGCGACGACGACGGCAACAACGTGCCGCTCGGCGAGGTGGGCGAGATATGCATCCGCGGCCCGCAGGTGATGGCCGGCTACTGGAACCGGCCCGACGAGACCGCCAAGGTGATGACCAAGGACGGCTTCTTCAAATCCGGCGACATGGGCTTCATGGACGAGCGCGGCTACACCAAGATCGTCGACCGCAAGAAGGACATGATCCTGGTCTCCGGCTTCAA
Source organism: Mesorhizobium sp. ORS 3359 (assembly GCA_000824845.1). Classification (GTDB taxonomy): domain Bacteria; phylum Pseudomonadota; class Alphaproteobacteria; order Rhizobiales; family Rhizobiaceae; genus Mesorhizobium. The sequence continues at coordinate 19,216 of CCNC01000194.1, forward strand.
CGTCTATCCGAACGAACTGGAAGAGGTGGTGGCGCATCACCCCGGCGTGCTGGAAGCGGCCGCGGTCGGCGTGCCGGACGAGCATTCCGGCGAAGTGCCTAAATTGTTCGTGGTCAAGAAAGATCCGGCGCTCACCGTCGAAGTCCTGATGGCTTACTGCCGCGAGAACCTGACCGGCTACAAGCGGCCGCGATATATCGAGTTCCGCACCGAACTGCCGAAGACGCCAGTCGGCAAGATCCTGCGTCGCGCGTTGCGGGACGAGGCTTGAGCGACAGCACGGCCAGCCTGAAGCGAGAGCCGGCGAAGGTGCTCGATCCGGCGGAGTTCATCAAGGCGAACTTGCGACTGGCGCCGGTGCCGGCGCTGCCGGAGATCCGGCTCTATCAGGCGCATCCGGGCAGCGGCCTGCGGCGGCTGCTCGAACCGGATGACGGTGACGAAGGCGCGGCAGAGCCGCAGCCGCCCTACTGGGCCTATGCCTGGGCCGGCGGCGCGGTGCTGGCCCGCTACGTGCTGGACCGTCCGTCGATCGTGGCCGGCAAGCGGGTGCTCGACCTCGGCGCCGGCTCGGGGCTGGTCGGCATCGCGGCGGCGAAAGCCGGCGCGCGCGCTGTGATCGCGGCGGAGATGGACCGCAATGGCGTGGTGGCGCTCCGCCTCAACGCGGAAGCCAACGGCATCGCCATCGAGATACGCGGTGAGGACGTCACCGGCGGCCAGCCGCCGGCGGTCGATCTGGTGCTCGCGGGCGACGTCTTCTACGCGCAGGATGTCGGGCAGCGGGTGATGCCCTTCCTCGACCGCTGCCTCGCCGCCGGCATCGATGTGCTGGTCGGCGACCCCGGTCGCGCCTGGCTGCCCCGACCGCGGCTTTGCCTGCTCGGCGAATACCAGGTGCCGGATGTCGGCGGAAACGGCGGCGGCGAGGCGAAGCCAAGCGCGGTGTTCGCGTTTGTGGCCGAACCCGGTTAGCCCGCGGGCACGCTTATCCGCGCGGCGAGGAAATCCGGCAGGTCGGCGACCGAGTCCAGGATGACATCGGCCATCGGCGCCAGCGAGTCGCGCGTGCCTGTGCCGGAAAGCACGCCCACCGCCAGGCCGCAGCCACCAGCGCGCGCCATCTCCAGGTCATGGCGGTTGTCGCCGACCATGGCGATCTCGCCCGGCTTCAGCCCGGTCAGATCGCAAAAGGCAATGACGGTGTCCGGCGCCGGCTTCGGGTTGGCCACGGCATCATAGCCGAAGGCGGCGTCGAAGAGCTGCGCGATACCGAGCGTGGCGAGTGTCTTCTCGGCGCCGCTGGTGGAATCGTTGGTGGCGACGCCCATGCGATAGGATCGCGTGTGCAGCGCCCGCAGCGAATCGAGAACGCCCGGAAGCGCCACCGCCATCGACGAGCCCTGCACCGAGGTGATCTCGTTGAAGCGGGAAACGGCATGCATCTGGTCCTCGTCGGACAGGCGCGGAAACCACAGTTCGACGACGTCCATGTTCGAGCCCGAGGCAAAGATCGAGTCGGGCTTGAAGCGCTTGCTGACGAAGTCGAAGCCCGCTGCGGCGAGCAGGCGATCGGCCTTCCAGCGATCGCCTTCGGCGGCGTCCATCGCCATGAAGTCCGCGACACCGAGCCAGGTTGCATTGAAGTCGACAAGCGTGCCGTCCTTGTCGAACAATATTCCCTTGATATCCGCCAATCCTTTTACTCCAGGCCACGCAATTGGTGGATATGTCCCACCAGTCCGGCAGTCGAGGCGTCGCGGTTTGCGGCAGTCTCCTTGCCCTCAACGACAGGCAGCAGGCCCGTCGCCAGTTCCTTGCCGAGTTCGACGCCCCATTGGTCGAAGGAATTGATGTTGAACAGCGTGCCCTCGACGAAGACGCGATGCTCATAGAGCGCGATTATACGGCCCAACGTGCGCGGATCGAGCTTGCGGTAGAGGATGGTGAGCGAGGGGCGGTTGCCCGAAAAGACGCGATGCGGCGCTATCCTGTCGACATCGGCCGGTTTCATGCCCTTGGCCAGCATCTGCGCGCGCGCTTCTTCCAGCGTGCGGCCCTTCATGAAGGCTTCCGACTGCGCCAGGCAGTTGGCGAGCAGGAGATCGTGCTGGTGCTTCAGTTCGGGCTCATGGCCGACGGCAGCGGCAAGGAATTCGACCGGGATGAAGTCGGTGCCCTGGTGCAGAAGCTGGAAGAAGGCGTGCTGGCCGTTGGTGCCGGGCTCGCCCCAGACCAGCGGGCCGGTCGGCGTGGCGGCCGCGGTGCCATCCAGCGTGACGCTCTTGCCGTTCGATTCCATGTCGAGCTGCTGCAGATAGGCCGGCAGGCGCGACAGGCGCTGGTCGTAAGGGATGACGGCGCGGGCCGGATATTTGCAGACGACCCGGTGCCACCAGCCGATCAGCCCCAGAAGCACCGGCAGGTTCTTTTGCGTGGGTGCTGAGCGGAAATGTTCGTCCATCTCATGCGCGCCATCGAGAAAGGCGCGGAAGTTGCGCGGTCCGACGGCGATCATCACCGGCAGGCCGATGGCGCTCCACACTGAGTAGCGGCCGCCGACCCAGTCCCAGAAGCCGAAGACGCGGTCCTGCTCGATGCCGAACTTCGCCACCAGGTCGAGGGCTGTCGACACGGCGGCGAAATGCTTGCCGACCGCGTCCTTGCCAAGCGCCTTCTGCACCCAGTCGCGTGCCGTCTCAGCATTCGTCATCGTCTCGACCGTGGTGAAGGTCTTGGAGGCGACGATGAACAGCGTCGTCTCGGCGGACAGGCCCTTCAGCGTGTCGTGGATATGGGCGCCGTCGACATTGGAGACATAATGCGCGCGCGGCCCGTCATGGTAGGGCGCCAGCGCCAGCGTCACCATCGCCGGGCCGAGGTCCGAGCCGCCGATGCCGATGTTGACGATGTCGGTGATCTTCTTGCCGGTGGCACCTAGCGCCTTGCCGGAGCGGATGGCGTCGGCGAAGGCGCTCATGGCGTCGAGCACGGCAATCACATCGGCCTTGGTGTCCTGGCCGTCGACGATCACGCTCTTGCCGGTCAGGTTGCGCAGCGCGGTGTGGAGAACGGCGCGGTTCTCGGTGATGTTGATCTTCTTGCCTTCGAACATGGCCGCGCGGCGTCCCGCAAGATCGGCGGCGCCGGCGAGTTTCTCCACCATCGTCATGGTATTTGCGTCGACCGCGCATTTCGACCAGTCGAGGAGGAGGTCGCCGTCGGTGGCGGAGAAGGTCTCGAAGCGCTTGGGATCGGCAGCGAAGGCCTCGCGCATCGTACCCTTGGCTGCCGCGCGCTGATCACGCAGGGCGGCAAGATGCTTGTCGAAAGATGACTGATCCACTGGCGGGCTCCTGGCGCGTTTTTAGATTTATCTTAACAGGCCGGATGTTTCCGGCGCATGTCGTCGCGTGATTTTCGCGTCATTCTATTGAACCGATTTCCATTTCATTCAAGCGCGGCATTGCCGCAGTGCATCACACTTTTATGATGCACTGCAGCATTGTTTTTGCCGATCGCTAAATGAACCGCTTACGCGGCCAATAGATCACTGGCATAAATCCCAGCGATCAGAAAAATTGATTGGCGCAACCCCTTATGCCACCCATACACTCCACTGGTCCAGCCAAGTGAAAACAGCTGGCCATCCGAGGATGATTTCCCATGCCACAGCGCAATGACACGGCCATATGGTCCGGCCTGTTCCGGATTTCGGCCGAATCCGGCCAAACCCTCCAGGCGCAGATACGCCAGGCGATCGTCGCGGCCATTCTCGACCGACAGATCGCCGCTTCGATGCCGCTGCCGTCTTGCCGGATTCTCGCGGAAAAACTTGGGGTTGCCCGCGGCACGGTGGTGCTCGCCTTCCAGCAGCTGGTCGACCAGGGCTTCTTGGTGGCGCGCGAGCGGCGCGGCCATTTCGTCAACCCTGACGTGCTGGCCACTCCCGCCAAGCCGCACCAGAAGGCGCCCGACCAGCAGAACGAGATCGACTGGAAGGCGCGCCGGCAGATCGCCGCAAGCGACATGCCGCCGCCCGCCAAGCACGACAACTGGATCAAGTCCTCCTATCCGTTCGTCTACGGCCAGTTCGATCCGGCGCTGTTCCCGACCGCCGAATGGCGCGAGTGCAACCGCATGGCGCTGGCCGTGCTGGAGATCCGCAACTGGGCGTCCGACATGGTGGACCGCGACGATCCGCTGCTGATCGAGCAGATCCAGGCCAGGCTCCTGCCGCGCCGCGGCATCTTTGCCAACCCGGACGAGATCATCGTGACGCTGGGCGCGCAGAACGCGCTCTATATGCTGGCCTCGCTCTTGATGACCAAGGGTTCGAAGGTGGCGATGGAGGATCCAGGCTATCCCGACGCCCGCTCGATCTTCCGGCTGGCCGGCGCCGATATCCAGCCGGTTCCGGTCGACCAGTCAGGCATCGTCACCTCGTCGATCCCCAGCGATTCCGGCTTCGTCTTCGTCACGCCGAGCCACCACTGCCCGACCATGGTGCCGCTGTCGGCGGAACGCCGGCAGGACCTTCTGGCGCGCGCCAACCGCAACAACCAGATCATCATCGAGGACGGCTATGACAGCCAGCTGCTCGACGAGGCGCCGCAGCAGGCGCTGAAGAGCCTCGACCGCTCGGGCCGCGTCATCTATGTCGGCTCGATGTCGAAGACGCTGGCTCCGGGCCTCAGGCTTGGCTACATCGTGGCCTCGGCCGGGCTGATCGCGGAGCTGCGCGCGCTGCGCCGCTTCATGCTGAGGCACCCGCCGGCGAACAACCAGCGCGCTGTCGCGCTGTTCCTGTCGCTCGGCCACCACGAGGCGCTGGTGCGCAGGCTCTCGGCCGCCTTCGACGAGCGGCGCAAGCGGCTGGTCCATGCGATTTCCGCTTTCCTGCCAGAATGGCGCTCGACCGACTCGGCGGGCGGCACATCGCTCTGGCTGGAAGGGCCGCGCGGCACCGATTCACGCGGCCTGGCCGAAGCCGCCGCTTCGCGCAGCGTTATCATCGAGCCCGGCGACCGGTTCTTTGACCGCAGCGAAAAGCCCTCTCGTTTCATGCGCTTGGGCATCTCCTCGATCTCGCTACAGCATATCGAGCCCGGCATCCGCGAGCTCGCCACCGCTGCCGGGCGCAGGCCCGCGGCGGCCTGATCCCCACGAACTTTCCAAAAAGAGCCGGCAGCCGCCGGCTCTTTTTGTTTGGGCGCATGCTAGCCGCTTTAGCACTCTGGCATATTCGACGGGATTGCTTGGCTCATAGGCTGTACCAATGCCGGCGGCATAGTCGGGGCTATAAGGGGACGAGGCAGGCCGATGGTGGACCAACCGCCGCGGACCGCGTCGCAAATAAAGACAAAAGGTGGAGTGCTTCCATGTCAGTGGCTCTCGAGAAGCAGGAAGCGTCGTCGGACCAGCGTTCGCGGCGTTCCGGGGGGCGCGAAGCGCGCCGCGCGATGCGGGCGGCGCCCTTGGCCGACGACATCCGCCCGGTGCGGCCGGGGCTTGAAGGCGGCAGCTACGGGCCGTTGAGCCGGAACGACCAGGAACGCATCCACGAAGCGGTGCTGACGCTGCTCGAGACAGTCGGCTTCGCCAATGCCATCCCGTCCTGCATCGAAGCGCTGACCAGGCTCGGCGGCATTTATGGCGACGACGGCCGCATCCGGCTGCCGCGCGCGCTGGTGCTGGACACGATCAAAAGGGCGGCGCGCAACTTCACCCTCTACGGCCAGGATCCGAAGCACGACATGCTGATCCAGGGCAAACGCGTGCATTACGGCACGGCGGGCGCGGCGGTGCATCTGGTCGATGTCGAGAAGCGCGAATATCGCGAATCGCTGCTGCAGGATCTTTACGACGCCGCGCGCCTCGTCGACGGACTGGACAACATCCATTTCTTCCAGCGCACCATGGTGCCGCGCGACATTCCCGACCCGCTCGATATGGATTTCAACACGCTCTATGCGTGCGTGATGGGTACGTCGAAGCATGTCGGCACCTCGTTCACCGTGCGCGAGAACGTCAAGCCGGCGCTGGAGATGCTCTATGCGATCGCCGGCGGCGAGGAGAATTTCCGGGCACGGCCGTTCGTGTCGAACTCGAACTGCTTCGTCGTGCCGCCGATGAAGTTCGCCGAGGACGCCTGCGGCGTGCTCGAAGCCTGTGTCGAAGGCGGCATTCCGATCCTGCTTCTGTCGGCCGGCCAGGCTGGCGCCACGGCACCCGCCGCGATCGCCGGGGCCGTGGTCCAAGCGGTGGCGGAAGTGCTGATGGGCCTGGTCTATGTCAACGCCATCAAGCCCGGACATCCGGCGATCTTTGGCACCTGGCCATTCGTCTCGGACCTCAGGACCGGCGCCATGTCCGGCGGCTCGGCCGAGCAGGCGGTGCTGACGGCGGCCTGCGCGCAGATGGCGCAATATTACGACCTGCCCGGTGGCTCGGCCGCCGGCATGTCCGACTCCAAGCTGCCCGACATCCAGGCCGGCTACGAGAAGGGCATCACCAATGTCATGGCGGGGTTGTCCGGCCTGAACCTGGTTTATGAGTCGGCCGGCATGCATGCCTCTTTGCTCGGCTTCTGCCTCGAAAGCCTGATCATCGACAACGACATGCTGGGCCATTGCCTGCGCTGCGTGCGCGGCATCGAGGTGACCGACGATGCGCTGTCGATCGACACCATCGCCGAGGTCTGCCTCAAGGGCCCCGGGCATTATCTCGGAAACGACCAGACGCTGAAGCTGATGCAGACCGAGTATTTCTATCCCGCCGTCGGCGACCGTTTCTCGCCGAAGGAATGGAACGAGAAGGGCCGGCCCGACATCCTGTCGCGGGCGATCGCCGAGAAGAAGCGGGTGCTTGCCGAGCGCTTCCCGCGCCATGTCTCGCGCCTGCTCGACGACAAATTGCGCGCCCGCTTCGGCGAGATGATCAAATTGCCGCGCAGCGGCATGGGCGGCTAGGAGACATTGATATTCAGGTGAGGCCGGCCTGCAAATGGCGGTCTCCTGCGCTTCCGGTGCTCGCGTACTTAAGTACGCTCCGCTCCGGTTCTCGGAGACCACCTTGTTTGGTCGCTTCGCGCCCGTCTTCGACTCCGGCTCGGCCTGACCTGAATCTCAACGTCTCCCAGCCGCCAGTCAATCGGCCCTCAACTCGTAGCGCTCAACCACTTCTGGATTGATCAGCTTGGCGTGCAGCGTCATCAGCACGATCTGCGCGTCGAAACTGTCGCCGGCCTCGAGCGCCGCCTCGATGCGGCGCTCGACCGCCAATGTCGGCTCACGACCATTGGCCTGCTCGAACACGTCCGGCCCGGCGACGCAATAGCCGCAGAGCTGCGCCACCGAGCTATACGCGTCGGCCGGCGGCTCGTCCGGCCAGCGGTCGTTCGTCAGATTGACGATAGTGAGTTTTACGCCCTCGGGAACCAGGGCAGGATGCAGGTCGGCCTTGCGCAACGCCTCATCCAACTGCCGCAGGTCGCCCGAGCGGCCGAACATGCCGAGGAAGCCGAGGGAAGAACGCCGTTTTGCCACGATGATCTCTCCCCTTCACGGCCTGCCGAGATCGATCTTATCTGTGGGCTGAGCGTGGCTGAGACAAGGGCACGAAAAAGGACGGCCCGCCGTCGGCGAGCCGTCCTCGTGATTTGGTCGACTACAAGATCAGTGATTGTCGCGCGGCACGCCGCTGGTGTGGGCGACGTCCTGGTACTTGACCGCCGGCTTCAGCACCATGCCGGCCGAGAACTGATCGACCATGCCGCGCTGGATCTCCTGCCACGGTGTCTGGTGCTTGGGATAGTGATAGCCGCCATTGCCCTGCAGCGCGGCGCGCCGTTTGGCAATCTCCTCGTCGCTGACGAGAATGTTGGCCGTGCCTTTCCTCAGGTCGATGCGGACGCGGTCGCCCGTCTTGAGCAGCGCAAGGCCGCCGCCGATCGCGGCTTCCGGTGAGGCGTTGAGGATCGACGGCGAGCCGGAGGTGCCGGACTGGCGACCGTCGCCGATGCAGGCCAGCGAATGGATACCCTTCTTGATGAGGTAGGCCGGCGGCTGCATGTTGACCACCTCGGCGCCGCCCGGATAGCCGACCGGACCGGCGCCGCGCATGAACAGGATCGTGTGCTCGTCAATGCCCTGCGCCGGATCGTCGATGCGGGCGTGGTAGTCCTCCGGCCCGTCAAAAACCATGGCGTTGCCCTCGAAGGCCTCCGGATCGTTCGGATTGGAGAGATAACGCTCACGGAACTCCGGCGAGATGCCGCTCGTCTTCATGATGGCGGAATCGAACAGATTGCCCTTGAGATTGATGAAGCCGGCATTGGCCTTGAGCGGCTGGTCGGCGCTGCGGATGACCTCGTGGTTCTCGTTGACGGCATCCCGGCAATTGTCGCCCATCGACTTGCCGTTGACGGTGATCGCATCGGGATGCGGCAGCAGGCCGCCCTTCATCAGTTCGGCGACGACCGCCGGCACGCCGCCGGCATGGTGATAGTCTTCGCCAAGGTATTCGCCGGTCGGCTGCAGGTTGACGAGGAGCGGCACGTTGAGGCCGATCTTCTGCCAGTCGTCATTGTCGAGCGGCACGCCGAGATGGCGGGCGATCGCGTTGAGGTGGATCGGCGCATTGGTGGAGCCGCCGATGGCCGAATTGACGACGATGGCATTCTCGAAGGCCTGGCGCGTCATGATGTCGGACGGCTTCAGGTCCTCATGCACCATGTCGACGATGCGCTTGCCGGTCTCATAGGCAATCTGGCCGCGCTCGCGATAGGGCGCCGGAATGGCGGCCGAACCGGGGAGCTGCATGCCGAGCGCCTCGGCCAGCGAGTTCATCGTGGTGGCGGTGCCCATGGTGTTGCAATAGCCGGTCGACGGCGCCGAGGAGGCGACGATGTCCATGAACTCGTCATAATTGATCTCGCCCGCAGACAGGCGCTGGCGCGATTCCCAGACGATGGTGCCGGAGCCGGTGCGCTTGCCCTTGTGCCAGCCATTGAGCATCGGGCCGACCGACAGCGCGATGGCCGGAATGTTGACGGTGGCCGCCGCCATCAGCAGCGCCGGCGTGGTCTTGTCGCAGCCGATGGTGAGCACGACGCCGTCGAGCGGATAACCGTAGAGCACCTCGACGAGGCTGAGATACGCAAGGTTGCGGTCGAGCGCGGCGGTGGGGCGCTTGCCGGTCTCCTGGATCGGATGACACGGGAACTCGAAGGGGATGCCGCCCATCGAGACGATGCCTTCGCGCACGCGCTTGGCAAGCTCCAGGTGGTGACGGTTGCAGGGCGAAAGATCGGAGCCGGTCTGCGCGATGCCGATCAGCGGCTTGCCCGACATCAGCTCGGCGCGCGTCAGGCCATAGTTCAGATAACGCTCGAGATAGAGCGCCGTCATGCCTGGATTGTCGGGGTTGTCGAACCAATCCTGCGAGCGAAATTTCTTCTTCCTGGTGGGGGCGCCTGCCATGGTGGTCTCCGTATTTGTATGACAAATCGATAGGACAACGCGCGAGCGCAAGCAAGAGGCAGACGCAGCTGGGACCCGGACTTTGGTGCGATAGACTTGTTAGAGGCCGCGCGCTACGACCAATCGATAACAGCAATCCGGGAGGGTTTGATGGCTTTGGTGATCGAAGGCGAGGAGCGGATCGCCGCACCCGTCAAAAAAGTGTGGGAAGCCCTCAACGACCCCGAGATCCTGAAGGAAGCCATTCCGGGCTGCCAGAGCCTCGAGAAGAATTCGGACACTGAGATGGCGGCGACCGTGGTGCTGAAGATCGGGCCGATCAAGGCGACCTTCAACGGCGAAGTGACGCTGAAGAACCTCAAGCCGCCGCATTCCTACACCATCCAGGGCGAAGGCAAAGGCGGCATTGCCGGTTTCGCCAAGGGCGGCGCCGACGTGACGCTGACCGAGGACGGGCCGGATGCGACGGTGCTCAAATACGCCGCCAAGGCCGAGGTCGGCGGCAAGATCGCGCAGCTCGGCAGCCGGCTGATCCAGTCGACATCGAAGAAGCTCGCGGGGCAGTTCTTCTCGACGTTCGGCGAGAAGGTCGGCGCCTAGCGCCAACCGAGCAGGCTATTCGAACACGATGCTCGGCACGGCGGCTTCGGCCGCGCCGCGCTCTTCCTGGACCCGGCCCCAGACCTTCGAGGCGATGTCGCGATAAATTTTCGCCTCGGCGCCCTCGGGCTTGGAGGCGACGACCGGGGCGCCGGCGTCCGAGCTTTCGCGGATGCCCATTTCCAGCGGCACCTCGCCAAGGAAGGTGACGCCGAGGCGCTCGGCCTCGCGCCGCGCGCCGCCGTGGCCGAAGATGTCGTAGCGCTTGCCGGTGTCGGGCGCGAGGAAGTAGCTCATGTTCTCGACGATGCCGAGTAGCGGCACGTCGACCTTCTTGAACATGTTGAGGCCCTTGCGGGCGTCGATCAGCGCCAGATCCTGCGGCGTGGAGACAATGACAGCGCCGGCAAGCGGCACCTGCTGGGCCATGGTGAGCTGGGCGTCGCCGGTACCGGGCGGCATATCGACCACCAGCACGTCGAGCGGACCCCATTCGACCTCGCGCAGCATCTGCGTCAGCGCCGACATCACCATCGGGCCGCGCCAGATCATCGGCGTCTCCTCATCGACGAGGAAGCCCATCGACATGACCTTCAGGCCGTAATTCTGCATCGGCTTCAGGATCTTGCCGTCGACGGTCTGCGGCCGGCCATGGATGTTAAGCAGCCGCGGCATCGACGGCCCATAAATGTCGGCGTCGAGCACGCCGACCTTCAGCCCATTGGCCGCAAGGCCGAGCGCCAGGTTGACGGCGGTGGTCGACTTGCCGACGCCGCCCTTGCCGGAGGCGACCGCGATGATGGCGTCGATGCCGGGCACGCCTCGCCGGCCGTGACTATGCGAGGCCGGCGCCTGTGGCGCGGGACGCTGTGACGGCTGCGGGGCTGCGGGCCTCGGCGCTGC